>NZ_JADJPI010000034.1:0-5901 GCF_016713355.1 Candidatus Flexifilum breve | reverse complement strand
AGCACTGGTGATGACGGATGTCATGATGCCGCTTGTCGATGGAATAACACTGTGCCGAGCGATCCAGGCCGATCCGGTCTATCAGGCAATTCCAGTGATCCTCATGAGCGCGGTCGCTTCACATGCGCTTCGTGGCTGTCGCGCAATCGCATTCCTCAAAAAGCCGTTCGATCTGCAGAATGTTGTCGATACGATTACGGACGTGATTGGGCGGGCCGATTGCGCCTGAAGCACGATCAATCTTGGTTCTGCAAAGCAGTGTAAAAAATCAAGCGGTTTCCCACACTTTGGAGATTCCACTAACGTTCGAGAGCGCATAATATCAGTGGCAATGATGGTCGGTCCGACATCTTTCCATCCTTATGCTCCATGAAGCCACTCCCCGTTAATTGCTTGCTCAGGTCATAATCGATATGCCGCATCGCTTCTTCAGCCCACGGATCACGTAAGATGGGATGCGTCCACTGGCTTTGAATCGCTCGGCCGCTCAAGGTCATGAGCATCGTCTCTTTTTCTTTGGTAAAGTGGATCTTATCGGTTGTCATAAAATTGCTCCTTACGAACGAATTTCCCGTGCTTGTTTGATCTGCTCCATCTGTGCTCGTGCCGACGCGGTGATCTGCCGGACGATGGCTTTTTCTGCCTCGCTGTTCGCGCCGGTTGGTGCATCTTCTGGCCGCAGCGCGCGATCCATGATGTCGGCCAGCGCTTCCATCACCGCATCATAAGGCGGAAATTGGTCAAGCGGTTTGAAATCCGCGATCGTCAACTGGCCGTACGACAGCATTTCGACAATGTGTACGATCACGGCCGCATCGATATCCTGGCGAATCGCTCCCGCCGCTTGCAGTGCCTGAAAGAAACCCCACGTGTTCACCTCGGAATACATGTGGGCGAAGAGGTTGTTTCGCTTGCGAAGGTAGTTGCCGACCACACGGGTGTCGCGTCGCATCATCGCGGCGATCAAGGGATGGCGGTTCACGGCGTGAAAGGTTGCCCGGTAGAACCCACCAATCGTTCCACCGCGCGCGCCCGCCTCGATCTGCTCCAACCAGGTCTGGGCGTAGTGCATATATTCACGGTAGAGCAGCGCTTCGAAGAGTTCCTCTTTGCCCTTGAAATACAGGTAGACGGTTCTCCGACTCGCGCCTGCTTCCTCGGCAATATCACGCATGGTTGTCTTGTCATATCCCAATCGGATAATGACGGCTGCGGCTGCATCGAGAATCTGCTGCTGGCGTTCATTAGTATCGGACATTTACGGTCTCTCACTCGGGCCTATTTCACATACTGCACAAGTTATGATATATTGTGCAGTATGCCACAGGACTGAGGTCAAGGCTGAAATAAAGAAGTCCACTCCTCGTTCGAGGAGATGGCGGACGGCGACGGCATCCTGCTCGACACGTCTCCTGACGGGCGCGCGGCCGGTCTCGCGCCGGCTTCACGCACGTGCGCTGCGTGCCAGCCGAGGCAGGCCCGTCGATGCTGATCCGCTCCGACGGGTGCGTTGCTTGGGCCGGCGACGCGGGAGAAGTCGAGGGGTTCGTGGACGCGCTTGAGCGCTGGTTCGCGGCCGCCGCTCCTGGGCCGGGCGGCTTGCAGGAGCGGTCAGCCTCGGCATGGCCTTTGTCGCCCGTGCCGCCGCGAGCGGAGCAGCGAACATAGCCGACGACGTCACTACTGGCGGTCAGCGTGTCACTGGCAGTCTGCCTGTCTCGGTCGTTGCGCTGATTGCGCTCGTTCTCGATCGCGTGCAGCAGCCCAACGGCTCGTTGCAGCTGACGTGGACGCGCAACGCTTCGCGACCGAGAAAGCTCAGCCCTATGCCCGCAGCTGAACTTGCGTTGGCTGCGCAAGATCCCCCCTCCACAATTGTCGCCCGTTGCTCGCTCGTGCGACTGATCCAACTCATTCGAACGTCATCTCGATTTGACCGAACAGATCATTTGTTCTATACTCGATCACGCCAACCCAACGTGCCTCGTATTGCTTAACTGAAGACGGCTGGAGGAGCCGTTCGGCTCCCTTTACATCATCAAGGAGAGGAATAAGGAGGGGAATGATGAAATTGCTGCTCACGTCCGGGGGCATCACGAACCCGAGCATCCGCGACGCGCTGATAGACCTGCTGGGCAAGCCGATCGCCGATTCCAGCGCGCTCTGCATCCCGACGGCGCAATGGGGCCACCCGGTGTGCGGGCCAACCTCGGTTCGGGGCTTCGTCGTCGGCGAGCCCCCGCACCATGAGCGGCCTGGGCCTGGGCTGGAAGTCGGTGGGCCTCCTCGAACTCACCGCACTGCCCACCATCGGCGAGGAGCGCTGGGTCCCCTGGGTCCAGGAGGCCGACGTTCTGCTCGTGGACGGCGGCGACGCGACGTACCTGTGCCACTGGATGCGGGAGTCCGGGTTGGCCGACCTCCTGCCGTCGCTGTCCGAGACCGTTTGGGTGGGCGTGAGCGCCGGCAGCATGGTGATGACTCCCCGGATCGGTGCCTACTTCGTGGAGTGGCAGTCCGCGCCGGGCGACCAAACCCTGGGGGTCGTCGACTTCTCGATTTTCCCGCATCTCGACGCTTTCCCGACGAACACCCTGGCTGACGCAGAGCGGTGGGCCGCCGAAATCGGCATCCCGGCCTACGCCATCGACGAACAGACCGCCCTCAAAGTGGTCGATGGCGTTGTCGACGTTGTCTCTGAGGGTCATTGGAAACTGTTTGCACACTAATGCGTTCAAGCTGTTTCTCTAAGTCTTTACATGTCATGAGTCGTCTTAGATGCTCAGCGTGGCTGCACGGCTGATCATTACCACGAAACACCGTAACGTGCCCCGCCGCCCAACCCTCGCCGCTGCCGGCCGCTGCGTGCGCGAGATCGCGGCAAATGAAGCACGCCCAACCGCGTGGGAGAATCGGCTCCACGCCATTTCCTTTTGCCCGCCCTCGCCAGGATGACTCCAGGCGCACTGTCGAAATTGCAGAGTCTCGGTCGACTATGTGTTAGCGAGCGAAGCTGAGTACTCGCAGTGACCATGCCCTTAGGCGAACGCTCATGAGGGCGAAAAGGAGAATGGACGTGAAAAACCCAGCGAAGAACACGGTTTGCCTTTGGTACGACAGGGACGCGGAAGACGCCGCGCGCTTCTACGCCGAGACGTTTCCCGATTGTTCTGTAACGGCGGTGCACCGCGCCCCGGGCGACTTTCCATCGGGAAAGCAAGGCGATGTGTTGACGGTCGAGTTTACCGTGATGGGTATCCCGTGCATCGGGCTCAATGGCGGCCCCGAGTTCAAGCACACCGAAGCATTCTCGTTCCAAGTCGCAACCGATAACCAGGCCGAAACTGATCGGTACTGGAATGCGATCGTCGGGAACGGCGGCGAAGAGAGTGCGTGCGGCTGGTGCAAAGACAGGTGGGGCGTGTCATGGCAGATCACGCCGATCGCACTGACGGAAGCGATCACCGATCCCAATCCCGCAGCCGCCAAGCGCGCGTTCGATGCGATGATGGAGATGAACAAGATCGACATCGCTGCGATCGAAGCGGCACGCCGGGGTTGATGGAGTACCGCGTCTGCTGCCCAACCGCGCATGCTATGGACGTGTCGCCGAAAGCGCTTTCGGCGACACGTCCACAGCGTCAGGTCGAGCGGTTCGGGTGGCTTGACGAGCAGCACTATCGCCAGTATCACGCCGTGCAAGGCACTCAAGGAGCTGGCGCGTGGCGGTGCAGAATCGCGCTATGAACCACAGTCCGCACATCAGCAAAACCATAGAGCTGGAGAATGGCGTGCGCCAGCTCGAATTTAGCGTCGAAGTCGCCGGCGAAGCCGTTCCCTGTGTGCTATGGAAACCCAGCGCAGCGCGCGAATCGCGGACGTTGCTAGTACTGGGACATGGTGGGTCGCAACACAAGCAGGCGCCGAGCGTTCGTGACCGAGCGATCCGCTACGCAACCAGCTTCGGCTGGGCCAGCCTTGCCATTGATGCCCCGAAGCATGGCGATCGGATCACGCGCGCAGCGGCGGAAGCAGACCGTCTAAAAACGGAACGCCGGTTACGGGGTGATGTGAACGCGCCATCTTTGAGTACTGCTGAGAAAATCGCATTTCTGGACACACTGGCGGCCCAAGCAGTACCTGAGTGGCGAGCTGCCCTTGATACGACCCTTGCGTGGTTTGCGCCAGCCGTTGAGTCGATTGGGTATTGGGGCGTGTCGCAAGGGACGTGGATCGGCGTGCCGCTGCTGGCTGAGGAGAAGCGCTTCAAATGTGCGGTGCTTGGCCTTGCGCACTTGCATCCCGAGCATAATGTATTTGGGCGCGCTGCTGAGCGAATAACAATACCTCTGCGCTTCGCCTTTCAATGGGACGACCCGATTCGCAGCCGGGACTATGGCATCGCGCTATTCAACGCGTTTGGCAGCTCCGACAAATCGATGCATATCAACGCTGGCGGCCACCCAGACATCCCAGCGGCCGAAGTTGAATCGTGGGATGCGTTCTTCCAGCGTCACTTGAACTAGGCAAGCAGCATCGCCGTGGCGGCTGATACGCCACTCGTGGAGAGAGGCGAAAACATCACCACACGTGGTATTGATGTGCAGGGGTTGCCTACTGGTACGCGGCTGTATTTTGAAGACATCTCTCAGCGGACTCACGGCAGCTGAATACCAACCCGTTGGGCGCACCATCACAACCCATCGTGCGACCACAATGTATAAGCCTCGACATCCCTATACTCGTGTTGTTCGGCATTTACATCGCCGAAATCGCCTGCTTCTCGCTTGATGATCGCGAACATCTCACGCTATACTTTTCTCCATACCAGCTAATCCAGGAGCGCGGATGATCCCACTTTCCCAGCGTCCCACCGCTGATGAATGTTCTCGCTACTATTTCACCTATGTTCAACTTGTTCCTGATGGCGATATTCTTCGTACGCTGCACACACAGCATGCTGACATCCATTCGCTGCTGAAGGATAGCTCCGATACCAGTGCAACTGCGTCTCCAGCCCCAGGCGAATGGAGCATCAAACAGGTGATTGCTCATCTGAGCGATACTGAGCGCTTGTTCGCATTTCGCGCGCTATGGTTCGCACGTGGTGAGCAGTCCGCATTGCCTGGATGGAACCAAATCCGTGGGTTGCGCTCAGCAATGCCAATCGACGGACGGTACACGATCTGCTTGCCGAACTGATCAGGTGCGCGCAGCAAGTCTTGCGTTGTTTGCGAACTTGGACGCAGCAGCCTGGCAACGTCAGGGCATCGCGAGCGAGATGGTGATGAGTGTACGCGCATTGGCCTGGATCATTGCCGGGCATGAACGTCATCACAATCGCTCGTTGCGTGACGTCTATCTGTAAGTTTCGGACACCGGAAACTGGTTCGAGAACAAGGTCGACATGCGCCCAACACGCGCATGCAGTCCGACCGCTTCGCGAGAGCGGTGCTATTCGTATAGTCGGCCCCATCACCTCCGGCGCGCACGAGTCAGTACGATATCCTGTGGCTCGACCACGCATCTACGAATTCGGAACTCCGCGCGCCAGGAACCTCAGCAGCGCGAGGAGGCGCTCACGGCGGTAATCAACCAGTCGCTGCCGGCAGCACTCAAGCAGGCGATCGTCGATCGGGCCGAGCGGCTGGTCGCCGAGTATCAGGAGAACGAGCTGAAGCAGCGGCAGACCCGCGCGGCGCTGGAGGCGCTGACCGCGAAGGCCCGAAGCGTGTTCGCGGTGCTCACCGAGCCGAACCTAGATCCGACACGCTGGCAGGAACCGGCAGTGCTCGGCGCGTTCAGGCGTGCACTGGCGATTCTGGTCAAAAAAGCGGTTGTGAGAAAAGGAGATACGAGGTTGGCTTATTGTGTCGAGCTGACCCTCACGAAGGATCCGAT
>NZ_JADJPI010000033.1:0-16391 GCF_016713355.1 Candidatus Flexifilum breve | reverse complement strand
CCGTGCCAGTTCATTACTAGTATAAAACGCTTGCGCTGTTGTGTTCGGATGTCTATTTCAATATTTTTACGCAATTTAGATCTGACCTTGAGTCAAGATTTTCCAGGCTTCACTGCTCAGCCCCAACTCGCGCGAGCTGCAGCCCCGTGCGTAAGCGCGTTTTGACCCGTACCGAGCGGCATTTTGAGCGATTCGGAAGGCGATATCAGTGTGGCTCATGCCGTGAAAGAAGGCCAAGTCGATGAGATAGGCTTGCTCGGCGGGAGGCCGGTGCGATCAGAATTTGCAGGCTGGTCGTGCCATCCTGCCAGTGCGCGCCATCGGCCAGCATGAAGGTTTCGGCGTTGTCGTCGAGCGCGTCTCGAGCACCGCGGGCTGCCGCCGCTCCTGCCGCAGGCGATCAATCGCCGTGAACTGGGCAATGGTCAGCAGCCGTGCCAGAGGCGGCCTTTTTGAGTCCCAGCGCGCTGTCCGATTCCAGACTTTGAGGAAGGTGTCTTGCGCGACCTCTTCTGCCAATACGGAATTGTTGACCACGCGATACGCTAGGCTGTAAACCGCTTTGCCGTAGGTTTCGTAGAGTTCCATGAGGGCTTGTTGATCGCGTGCGGCGATCCGCTGCATAAGCGCGATGTCGTCCGACTGCATAGGGGATTACCTGCTCGTGAGCCGATGCACGCGATCAACTGTAACAGAGAACAAAGATTACTTCAACGTGAGGAACATGGCGCAGGTCAGCACGCCGCCGACCCGCCGCCCGCGATCACCTGACTGAGCGTGTGCCGCTGCAGTTTGATGCGGGCCGCCCCGACCACGGGAATGAGCGGGCTGAGCACCAGCGCCGGGACGACGCCATACAGCGCGCCGGTCGTGATGACCGCGCCCGTGATGCTCATACTGTGCATGCTGATTTGCCACTTCAGCGTCACGGCCAGCATGACCGCGATCTGGATGAGGCCGAACAGGGCGAACAGGGGAGCAGTGAGGGCGCGCCCCAGCAGCTGCAAAGCTTGCCACGCGAGCGCCGTACAGACAATCGAAACGATGAACGGGCGGATGCGCTGTTCGCGCACCCGCATATGCACATCGGTGATTTTGCCGCGCCACACCATCCACGCGATGTAGACAGCGGGCAGGAGGGCACAAAACACACCGTAGGTGACCGCCAGAGAATCGCCTGCTGAGTGGTTTCGGCGGCGCGGAAGGCAATCGGGAAGGCCAGAAAGCCCCACGACCGGCGGACTCAAGATGTTTGAGATCAACCGCGCCCGATTGATGTATCTGTCGCTTCAACTTGCTTTTCCTTCTCCATTGCTGTGTCGCGTTACCAGTGTAACATAACTCGCGGGATCGCTGGTTGGTTGCGTTGAAAATTTGGCGAGTGTTCATAATTCACCTGCCTCCCGGCGCTATCGGTTGGTGGGTGCGGCTAATGAGAGGACAGTTCACGATGAATGATGCTTTATCCGGGCAGTTATGCGCTTGGACGATCCCGGCGTATGCGCAGGACATGCTGTGGCTGACGGGGAATGACGGCACCCGCGGCGCGTCGAAGGGGGGCAAGGGCCTTCACGCTGGCCGCGCCTGCCGAGGTGCTGACGCTGCGCTGGGGCGGTGAAGACGGCGCGCCGCTGACGCAGCCCGCTGGCAGGTCGATCTGCTGGAATGGGATGGCGCGGTGCGCTTGGGCGGTTTCATCGACGCGATGCACATCACGACCATTGCCCAACTGCCCGCGCCCATCGTCGTGCTGACCGTCGGCGGGCAGCCGCTCAAACCGGCGTGCGGGCGTTCCCCGGCGCGGCGAGCGGAAGCGGACACCGTACCCTGTGCCCGCGTTTGGCGATGGCATCGATGACGAGGTCAGGGAAGGCGTGACGACGTGGATCGCGTTTGAAGACGACGCGGCGCTCACGCTGGCGCAGGACGCGCTGGTAAGTAAACTGCGCGTGTATATGTATGGGCGGCTGGCGGAGCAAAAAGCGGGCCTGCACGACTTGTTCGCACTGCCGATCACGCTGGAGGGCATGAGTTTGTTCGCACCTTAATAAGTCAGGGGATATAATAAGGGGAGGCTGATGCTGATGCATGGGCTGGATCGCGTACCTTTCGCCTCCCGTCTTGCTGGTACGAAGGATGATCCTCGATGAAGACGCTTCGTTCCCTGCTGTACTGTTCCTCATCGTCGCGCTGCTGCTCGGCGCACCGCTCACCGCTCAAGACATTGTTTTGACCGAGTTTTATGCCCCCTTCAACGGCAACCTGAGCGCCTACTATCCGGCTGGCTTTGACCGCATTTTCTCGCACGGCGACATTCTGATCTAAGCGACCCGAGCGCGATGACGTGGTATGCCACTATCCCCTCAATTCGGGTGAAGTCGTCATCGTCCTGCGCGATCCGGTGCGCATCACCCGGGAGCTGGGCACAGACATCGACGCAGTGGCGGACGCGCTCAGCGCGGCGACACCATGCAAGAACGCAGCGTGCTGACTGTGCACGGTCAACCGGCGGTGCGCTTGGTCGAATCGGATGAACAGGTGCATGTGGTGTTCGATCTCGGCGTGGGGCAGGTGACGTATGCGACGCTCGTCACGTTCGCGGGTGAACGGACGGACTTCGAGCCGCTGTTCTTCGCCATTGTCGAACAGGCGGCGTTTGTCGAACCCCAAGTTGAACCAGCGCCGGAACCGGAACCGACGAACGTCCGCATTGACCATCAACTGCGGTCGCCGTTTAACGCGCATTACGACGGCAGCGTGTCGATCCCGGTCAGCTTTGATTACCCCGCCGACTGGAATATTGACGAATTTTCTACGAAAGAGCGTTTATCTCAGCAATGCGCCGTTTTCCGATGAGCAGATTGGCGCAGAGAATATGCTGTGTGATGGTGAGGTTTTCCCGCAGCCCGTTGCCGATGTGCCGCATTTCCCGGCGACTTGATTCTGGCGCGCTACTGGGAGCACAACGGTTACTTTCAGGAAACCACGCTGTTCGGTCAGGCAGGCGTAACCGGGGTATACGGCGTTCTCACGGGACCTGACGCGCGGGACTTCGAATTGAACTATTACCTGAACGCAGATCTCGTGTTTGAGAATGGCTTGTGTATGTGGAAGCGTATGGCGGCTGGGCGCGCGACTACGACGAGGATGAAACGATCATCTTCGATCTCATCAAGTCGGTGCGCATTCTGGATTAAGATCTGTTGAATACTGCCGTCATGCTTGCAACTGAATCCTGCGCTATGATAAAATCGCAAGTGTTCGTCAATGTGAGGTAACACTTGGAAGACGGCAGTATTTCTTCAGTGCTGCTTTTAATCGCCTTGATCCTGTTTCACGGCGGTATGGAACTAACCTACGCGGTGTTAACTAATGTGCGCCGCAATGCCCTGCGTGAACGTGTCGAGTCCGGCGACCAGACTGCCAAGCGCATTCTGCGCCTGACCGAAAATGTCCCCAGCTGTACATCACCGCTCAAGTTTTTTGATGCTGGTCAAGTTTGCCATCGTCGCCATTGCGACGGTTGATGTGGCCGAGCCATTGCTCCGTGCGCAGGAAGCGGCGGGCAATCGGATCATCCCGGAATTGGGTTATCTGGCGGTCCTGTTCCCCATTGCGTTGCTGACCACACATCCTCGGCGACCTCGTCCCGTCGGCGCTCGGCAATGCCTACGCCGATCAGCTTGCGCCGCTGGTGGCGACGCCGCTGCGCCTGTTCACGCTGCTGTTATCCCCACTGGTCAAGCTGTTCATGAGCCTGAGCGATACGATCTCGCGCATTACGGGCGGCGAAGAGATGGACAAGGCTGTCACCGAAGAAGAGATCATGACGCTCGTCGAAGATGGTCAGAAGGGCGGCGCCATTGAGGACGAAGAGCGCGAGATGATCTATTCCGTGCTCCAGTTCGGCGAGACGCTGGCGCGCGAAGTCATGGTGCTCCCGCCTCGACCTGACCGCGGTGGAATGCGACACCCCGTTGAGCGAGGTCGTCAAAGTGCTGATGGAAACCGGACATTCCCGCATTCCGGTGTACGAAGAAGACATCGATAACATCAAGGGTCTGCTGTACGCCAAAGACCTGCTCAAGCTGTGGAATGATGGCACGTCGGGGACCAAGAAGGCGCGCGAACTCATGCGCCACGCCTATTTCGTGCCAGAAACCAAGCGTGCTGATGTGCTCTTCAAAGAACTGCAGGACAAGAAAGTGCATCTGCGGTGATTGTCGATGAGTATGGCGGCACGGCGGGCATCGTCACCATCGAAGACCTGATCGAAGAGATCGTCGGCGATATTCAGGATGAGTACGACCTCAACGAGGAAGCCGAATACACGGAAGTGGGCGAAAATGCCTACATCGTAGATGGCGGCATGAACCTCGGCGATCTGAACGAACTGCTCGACATCGATTTGCCGACTGACGAAAATGACTCGATTGGCGGGTATGTGTACAGCCAACTCGGGCATGTGCCGGATGTGGGGGGAGACGATCACCACGCCAACGCTGCACATGCGCTGTCGACGAAGTCGAAAATCGGCGCATTCGCAAGGTGTAGATAGCCCGCGTAATTCCGCCTGCACCAGAAACCGATGATGCGCCGGAGGAAGCTCCGCGCACCCCGAAGAGTAATCCGATCGTCACGCCGCAGGCCAAAACCGCCTCGTAGACAGGCGCGAAAACTTGTATTCTGGACACTGACGGAGGCCGAAAAGGTCTCCGTTTTGCTTCATGTTCCCGCCGAAGACGGATACATAACGCTCTACCCCCTATAAGCGTCGCGAATGTGACAAGCTCGGTCAGAGGACTGTTCCCGTTCTGATTTCGCTGCGCTGCTGATTGAGTTAGATTCACCTCTTGACTTTCACCTCACCTGAAGGCTTATTCTCCTGACTGTGCGTTAGGAGTGCTGCATGTTTCGTATAGGCGAATTCGCCCGTTTGACCCACGTCTCCCCCGTGACCCTGCGCCATTATGATGAAATTGGGCTGTTCAAGCCCGCGCAGATTGACGCATTCACGGGCTATCGGTATTACACGTTTGACCAACTGCCGCGTCTGAATCGGATTCTGGCGCTCAAGGGGTTGGGTTTCTCGTTGGAGCAGATTGGTCAACTCATAGATGGTGGGCTGACTGCGGATGAGCTGCGCGGGATGCTGCTGCTCCGGCAGGCGCAAATCGAACAGGAGATCGCGACGGCGCGAGACATGCTGGCGCAAGTAGCGCAGCGTTTACATCAAATCGAACAGGAGGGGACAATGCCGGAAACAGAAATTCTCATCAAGCAGGTTGAACCAATCACCATTGCTGGGGCGCGCGAAGTCGTGCCAACACCCGCGCAGATGCGGGATCGCTGCATCGCGTTGAATAATGCCTCATGGGAGCTCATCGAAGCGCAGCAGCTTAAAACGGATGGCGTCTCGTTCGCGCTGTACTATCCCGAACCCGTGGACGGCATTGATGTCGAGATGGCCTACCAGGTCGATGGAATGGAGGGACAGACGCAGGGCACGGCCGTTGTGCACACGCTGCCTGCGGCGACGGTCGCCTATGCGGTGTACCGCGGCAGTTATGATGATTTTGGCGCAGTCGGACGGCTGCACGGCGCACTGCACGAGTGGATTCAGGCGAATGGCTATCGCATCAGCGGGGCGACGCGCGAGATCTACTTACAGCCGCCGCGCGGTGGTTTCGCTAACAGCGGCGTGATGGAGCTGCAATATCCGATTGAACGGGCATAGATCGGGTCATCCAGTGCCGCGCTGAATGGCTTGGGAGGCGGGTGGAATAAAACAGGTGGTGACATCAGTCACCACCGGTTTTAGAAGCGGCTTTAGGTCAAACCGAGGTACGTGCAGAATTCCGGCGGGGCGTCGACACCGCAGAGCGGGATGACCGGCTGGAGCGGACGCACCGAGCTGAAACGGAGCGTCTCCTGCACATCACCCACACCGGACGCCTGTCGGATCGTCGGAATGAGGATGGGGCAGTAGCCGAAGTTCTGCGGAATGCTGCGCAGGAAGGTGAGGTTGGAGAGATCATCGGCAGTCAACGGCGTGATCTCCGACCAGTCGCCGACGCGATCTTCCGATGTGATCGGTTCGCCGAAGTTGAGCGGCGCGGTGATCGAGTAGCCGACGGGGACGGTGATGCGTTCCGTCACGTCGCCCTTGGCTCGGCAACGCCGTCGCTGTAGACATCCGGGTTCAACGCTGCACGAGGCCGTAGATCACCTGGACGTTAATGAAGCCCGTCGCCACCGCCGGTGATGACCGCCGCGCCATCAATCGTGAAGTTCACGCCTTCCGCGCGGAACTGGCGGGCATCGAAGTCGCAGTCCGACTGCACGAACAGCGTGGACGGCGTATCGACGCAGGCGTTTTCCTGAGCAGTCGCAAACACAAACGACTGCAGCGGGGAGAACGTGGCGTCAGGCTCATCGGTGTCGGCAATTTCCACGCCACCGAAGAGGATGTAGCGCAGGTTCGGTTCGGAAGCGTTCACATCAGGCAAGCGCAGTAAGCTCAAGCCCCACTGGTCATCTTCGCGGCTGTACGGCTGGGAAGTGATCGATCCAATCTCGTCAATTGCGAGTCGGTCGCTGAGCGAAGTCCTCAATCAGGGCGTTTTCGGCCCGGGTGGCGACGACGCTGTTATAGCCATAGCAGTATTCGCCCGCTTCGGTTCCGGCACAGGCGGTCGAAAAGCCGTTGAACGCCTGCCGCTGGAAGGTCGGGCAGACGACGGAATCATCAGTTTGCCCTTGCAATCCGGCCACTGAGAGCAGACTGAGTAAGCCCACGAACAACACCAGTTGTAGCATCCGCTTCATCATTGACTCCTACGTGTCATTAATATCTGGTTGTGCTCGAGTCCAGATATACTGTCAAGGATAACATGGGGCGAGAAACCCCGCAAACCAATTCCTTAAGAAATTTCAACGCGACTTTAGTCCTCAACGCCGCCGCGAACGCTGCTGGTGAGCCAGATGCATTGACATCTTAGTCTGCATTCTATACTGATTCGTCGGAACGTGTCGATTTTCCCCGCGGGTTTTCCACAGGCCGCGACATAGTACATAAGTTCCAACGTATGCCTGTCATTTGATGGGATGATGCGCGTGAACAAAAGCGCCAGAGGCCGGTTTATAACCGGGCTGAAAGGGGTAACAGCGCCGGGGTTTGGGAAACGTTGGAAAATGGTTTAACTTGGATCAATGAACAATAGAGGCCTTAATTATTATTCCGTTTATCTAAATAAGAAATTTATGTTGTTAGGATTTTTGACGTTACCGTCTCTCGGATTTCTCCTATAATGAACGAAGTGGACAGCGCTAAGACCTCATCAAGCGCGAACTTACCATCTACTGACTTATGTCTTCTGCCACAGCCGAATGCAGCGTAGTGACAAGGTGAACTTCATGTGGCCTGATTCCGTAATTATGCGATCGGAATTCTCCTGTTCCAATTTCTTATTGTCTTGTTAGGGTCGGTTCTGGCCATTAACATGACGTGGGCTGGCGAACGCGTGGCGAATGCGCTGAAAGCGCCCCCGCCCGCGAGCGCGGCTGAATTGCTCATCTTCTGGCTGGAGGCCAATGAGGCTCTGCCGCCCATCGAGACGGTTTCGCGGTACTATGATGCGGCGATCACCCAGCAGGTGGTGCTGGTGCAGGATGTGAGCGACAGCCAGTTTGAAGAAGCGCGGTCGGCGCTCGAAACGTATGGCATTCCGGTGCATCACATTGTGGATGTGCGCAACGTTTCGACGATCACCCATGACCTGAACGCGATTTTCGCGGCGGCTCCGGTGGGTAATGCGGTCGTCGTCTCGGAATGGTTCCACGGGCGGCGCAGTGTGTGTGCTGTGCAGGCGGCGGCTGCGGGCGGCGTCCCGGTCAGCTTCGTCGGCGCGCAGGCTGATTTCAGCGCGGCGAACTGGTGGGCGTCCGAAGCGGGCGCGGTCGGCATTGCGACTGAAATCGCGAAAACGGCTTACTCCTCGCTGATTTACGGCATGCCATTTTCGGGCTGCTGGTCGGGCGATTTTCCGTTCACGCTGGTGACGGGCTATACGCTGGCCGCGTTCCTGCTGAGCGGCTTGCTCGTCGGCGCTCTGCGCTGGTTTACGATCCGGCGCAGACTGCTCGATGTGGCCAACGAGCGCAGCATGCACAAAATTCCGACGCCGCGCGGTGGTGGCATCGTGATCTCCCTACTCACGCTGACGATGCTGATCGTCGTGGCGATCTTCTTCTCCGATTTGAAGCCGCAGCTCCTGATCGTCTATATCGTCGCGGCGCTGGCGCTGACCTTCCTGAGCTTGTACGACGATTGGGTGAAAGCTGTGCCGATCAAGATCCGTCTGCTGCTGCATCTGGCGACCGCTGTGGCTGTGGTGATTAGCACCTTCCTCATCCACCCAGCGGAAATCCGGCTGGAAATCCCCGGCGTGATCACGCTGATGGTGACAGGAATCTTTGCCGCGAGTGCGCTGATATTGTGGATCACCGGTTTCACCAACATGTTCAACTTCATGGATGGCATCGACGGGCTCGCCGGGCTGCATGTGCTGCTCGTCGGGGCGGGTTGGGCGCTCTTGTTCTTCCTCGAAGGCGAAAGCACCCTCACGCTGATCGGCGTGCTGATTGTGGCGACGAGCGCTGGTTTCCTCGTGCATAACACCGCGCCCGCGCGCATCTTCATGGGCGATCTGGGCAGCGTGTTCCTCGGTTTCACGCTGGCGGCGCTGCCCGTGCTTGGCTATGTCGGCACGAGCAATGCGGATATGTTCATCGTCGGCGTGATGTTTGTGCTGCCGTTCCTGTTCGACGCGACCTATACGATCATCAAGCGCTGGCGCAACGGCGAAAATGTGCTGCAAGCCCACCGCAAGCACCTGTATCAGCGTTTGGTGCTGCGCGGGCAATCGCATGGCGCTGTGACCGGGTTATACGGTTTCATGAGCGTCTTCTGTGTGGCGAGCGGCGTGCTGTACTATACGGGCAGTCCCATCACTCGCGGCATTGCGCTGATCGTGGTCATTCTGCTCATGGCGACGTACGCGCTCGGCGCGGAAACGATGCTGGCGGCGAAATCTGTAGGTTACGCGAAGGCCGTCGGCGCCGATATGCAGGTGGATTAGCGCGGTTCGATAAGACCAAGCAGTAAGCTGAAAGACGAGGCGTTCAGCCTCGTCTTTTATTGCCCGAGTTCCGCGATGGTGCGCCGCCAACCTTCTTCCAGCGTGATTTGCGGTGCGAAACCTAGTACGCGCAGCCGAGCGCCGCTGTAGGTTTCGCTTTGTGTGAGTTGCGCGATGCTCTCACGCGTCAGCGGCGACCGCTTGCCGACGAGCCGGAAGACGACCTCCGCGAATCCCGCGCCCGTTTCGACCAGAGCGGCGGGGAGATGCACAGCAGGTCGACTCTTACCGCAGGCGGCGTAGATTGCATCCAGAATGATGTGCATGGGTAGCGGCATCATGCGCGACGAGGTTGACGGTCGCGCTGGCGGGCTGTGCCGCGAAGAGTATGGCGGCGCGCGCCGCATCATCCACATGGGTCAGGCTGCGCACGTTCTGCAGGCCGCCAACGGGCACAAACACCCCACGCTGAATCCCACGGACCAGAAAGCGCCACGACCCACGCAGGCGCGCGCTGTAGATGGGCGAAAGGCGCAGCACGCTCGTGTCGATGACATTCTGCGCGGCGCGTTCGCCGTCGAGTTTGCTCTGCGCGTAATCGGTCTGCGGGTTGAGCGGGTGGTCCTCGGTGACGGGCTGCGCGCTGTGCGTTCCGTAAACTCTCACGGTGCTGAAGTAGATTAAGCGCTGCGTGCCCGCGCGGGCGGCTTCCTCCGCGACGATGCGGGTCGCGGCGACATTGACGCGCTGGTAGTCCGCGCGCAGTTCGGGCGGCGGGTTGGTCACATGCAGCAGCGCGGCGAGGTGATACACCTGCTGGACGCCAGTGACCGCTGCACGCACGGCGTCGCGATCACTGATGTCGCCGCTGTGAAATTCTACGTCGGGCGGGAACAATGGTTCGAGCGGACGCTGGCGGCTGAGCACACGCACGCGCTGCCCGTGCCGCCGCAGTTCGGCGACGAGCGCCGGGCCGACAGCGCCGGTCGCGCCCGTAACGAGGACGAGCGGCGACTCTGTCATCGGTGCTAGCTCTCCGTGAGCCGGCGCATGAGTGCGATACCGGGCGCTGACCCGCTGACCGCGAATAGTGCTCCTCGATGTAACGCCGACCATTCATGCCGTAGGCTTGGAACTGCTCCTGATCTGGCGTAGGCCTGAAGCACGGCCGTTTCAAACGCATCGGCGGTATCGGGCGGTGTCCAGAGACTACTGGCTCGCCGTCTCGACCAGCGCGACCGGCTCCGAGTCGCGATCAACCGACCCGAGTGCTGGCCGTCCGCTCGCCATAATCGTGTAGATCTCGGAAGGTTGGATCAGACTCGAACATCAATCTCCCCGTGAGACCACTCAATTCCTCGAACGTTTGCCATTTCCGCAACGCGAAGCGCTCGCGTCATTCATAACGAACCCACCTTGGAAAGGCTTAGCGGGTGCTGGGGAGAGCTGAACCCTCTCCCCGCCCCTTGAAGCTCGCTGCCCGTGCCAGCAAGACTCCCGGAGGTCACTGTACCACACCTCCGCGCAGTCCTTGCCAGCCCCAGCGAAATCGCTAACGTGTTGGGTTACTGAAGAAGGGAAATGGCAATGACTCGCAGTTTCGTGTTCACCAATCATAAGGGTGGCGTCGGCAAAAGCACGTCGGCCACCAACATCGCGCTGGGTATCACGCAGGTGCTGAAGCGCGCCAACGCGTCCAACTGCCGCGTGCTGCTGATTGATACCGACTCGCAGGGCCACGCGTCGTTGGTCACCACGGGACGCAAGGACTACGGCGTGGATGACAGTTTGTACACCGTCCTGATGGCCGACCGCCAGAATGCGCCGCAGATACTCATGAACTGCATCGTCCAAAGTCAGTGGGATGAAGATCTACATGTGTTGCCGGCTTCGCCCATGTTGGAAGGTGCGGAGCGGGAACTGATGGGTGTGGCGGGTGCGCCGTATCGCCTCGCCGATCCTCTGAGCAAGATTGCCGGGCAGTACGCGGCGGTTGTGATTGATACCCGTCCATCGTTCTCCTTGCTGACGGAGATGGGGTTGCTGGCGGCGACGGATGCGATTGTGCCGGTCGAACCGCGTTATCTGGAAACGGTTGGTCTGACGAGCGTCATTCAGAAGATCAACGATATCCGCGATGGGTGGCGGCATCCCAGCTTGCGCGTCAGCGGCCTGCTGGTCACGAAAATGGATACCCGTGTGCGCGGCCACAATCATCTGCTATCGGAGATCAACGCCCATCCAGTACTGGGCAAACTCGTGCTCGGCGTGATCCCGGTCAACGAAGCGGTATCGTATGCCCATCATAACCACCAGAGTCTCTTCATCTACAATCCGCGCTCTTCGGCCAGCCGCGCTTACATTCAAGTGGTTGGCTCGCTGGTGCGCTACATGACGAAGGTGGGTGCGTGATGGCCAAGGGCAACACGAACCGGATTGACGAGCTCCTGGCGTCCGTGACCACCGATCTGATGGGAGACGGTCACGGCGCACTACAAGACAACAGCATTCGTGTGGAGCGTCTGTTGTTAGACATGGTGCGTCCTGATCCGGTACAACCACGCCGGGTGCTGCCGGAGAGCATCCACCTGCGCTTTCACAACAATCACGTCACGCCGACTCAAGCACTGCGCGAGCTGGTGCAGATTGTGCAGATTGCAGCGCGCCAGCGGGGCCGACCGTTCAACAGCGTGCTCGAACTGCTGCCGAAGGCGGACGACGAGCACGAAGAGGAAACCCCTGTCAACCTGTCGCCCGAAGAACAACTGCTGCACGATCTGGTTAATCTCGCCGTGACCATCCGCGATGATGGTCAGGTGAATCCGCTTACAGTCGTTGATGTCTCGCAGGGAGTTACGCGCTTGTTCCGCATCGAAACCGGCGAGCGCCGCTACTGGGCAACATGGTTACTCCGCGATTTCATCCCCAACTACACCGGCGATGGCATGATCCCCTGCATCATCATCCCCGAACGGCAGTCGTCGGTTTTCCGGCAGGCGAAAGAGAACACAGCACGTTCCGGACTGACCGCGGTTGCTCTAGCCCGGCAAGCTGCCCTCTTGCTACTAACGGTGCACGGCTACGAGATCCCTGCCTACGCAGTGGGGAATGACTTCTATCGGCAGGCACTCGACCTCGATCTGAAAAGCAAACGTGAATACACCGACACGATTCTCAGTGCGATGGGAGGCATCAAGCGTGGACAGTTCAGCCATTTGAAGATTCTTCTTCGGCTATCGGATGAAGCTTTGGAGCTTGCTGATCGGCACCACATTGAAGAGGGAAAGTTGCGCTACGTTCTCAACCTTGCGCCAGAGTATCACGCTGAGGTTGTCCGTCAGATCATTGACTTCAACCTTTCGGTCAAACAAGTCAAGGAATTGTGTGAAGGTGATGGTATCCATGAGTCCGAAGAGAAGACGGACGACATTTCCCCGTCAGCAGTAAAGGTCGCAAAAGTTGCACAAGCAATCAACAGCACCACCCCTCAGGAACTAGCGCGTGCACTCATTCGGCAGGAGGGAGATGTGGCAATTGCTCGTGCCCGCTTGCAGGCATTGCGGAGACTAATCGGTGAAACAGAACGCTACTTGGGCGAGGAATAGAAAAATGTCTACACGTGTAGACATTTTCGAGATTCGAACGGTAATTCATATGCGTGGTCCACCCTAGAAAAGAAAAGGCCCACTGCGAGACGGCACGTGGGCGGCGGGATGGGATACTGTGTGACTTGGACACTCACACTGTATCACAGCCTGTCCCCTCGTGCAACTGAAGACCCACTTTCAACTGTGTTTTTGGACACGAGTTCACTTCAACATTGCTTGGAGACAGAGAAACATGAGTATTGATTTGGAGCAGATTCGCTCCGCTAACCCGATTGAACACCTGATTGGTGAGAAATTCGCGCTCAAGCGTCAGGGTACCCGGTTGGTCGGCGTGGAACACGACAGCCTCGTGGTCACCCCGCAAACCGGCTTGTACTTTTGGAACTCCCGCAGCGAACACGGGGATGTGTTCGATTTCGTGGGACGCCATCACTTGGGTTACGAAAGCCGCTGGAACAACCGTGACGCGACCATGTTTATGGAAACAGTGCGCCATCTGGCCCAACGGGCGGGCATCCGGATCGACGAGGGCGATTTTCGCCAATCGCACAGTTGGGCGGAGCGCCAACTGATCCAGCGACTGCACGAGACGCTGCTGAACACACCGACTGCCCTCGACTATGTGACGAAGACGCGCGGTTGGCAGCTCGCGACGGTGCGGAGTGCGCGGCTCGGTTTCATGCCCGCGGACAAACGGAAGCTGCTCGCCGACCTGAACCTGCCCGACAAATGGCGCAATGTGATCGCCAAGTTTCCCGCTGGGATGCTCGTCTACGTCCATCTGGAACGGGGGCGTTTGGGGTATCTGAGCGGACGGTCGATCAGCGGGAAACAGCACTATAACCCGCCGCGTGAGCTTATCGGGGAGCGCCGTCCATATGGCAATCACTTGTACACGTCAGAAGCCGATCAGCTTGTGTTAGTCGAAGGGCAAGCGGATGCCATCACGTTTGGGGAGTGGGGTTTTCCGGCGCTGGCGGTAACCGGGATGTATGTTTCGGATGAACTACTGATGGCACTGCGGAAGCATCGGCGGGTCTTTGTCGCGCTCGATAACACGGCGGATGCGCTCCAGAAGAATCAGGAGCTGGCGCGGCAGTTAGGGAAGTCCGCGCTGATTCCGCGGTTGCCCAACGGGGTGAAAGACGCCAACGACTGGTTGACCCAAGGTGGTAGTACTGAGGAGGTGCAGGCAGTGCTCAACAAAGCGAAAACGTGGCTCCAGACGGAGATCGAGCGGGTAGCGTTTCTCGATGGTCTCGAAAAGAAAGATGCGATTCGGACCTTGTTCATTCATGCCGTTGATCTGGATGAAATGGAATTGAGCGAGTTCCGGTCGGCGCTGGCGAAACAAGGTGTCAAGGGACGCGCTTTCAACGATCTACTGCGGGCGGCACGCAAGCAGCAGGACGATGAAGAAGATGATGAGATGCCGCAGATTCTTGGTGATGAGGTCCCGCTACTCTCACCGGCACTGGGTTTTCAGCGCGACGTCGCCATCGTCACCGTGTCGGTCGTCGAGCGCACCAAAGACAAGAAACTCAACACACAGCCGTATCTGGTCACGTCTTCTCGCGAGCTGGTGCGGCTGAGTAATGAGCAGATCATCAAGCTCGACGGTCATGAAGTTGCGCTGCGGGTCATGCCGGAAGGCTCCGAGTTTCTGATGCGCTGGCGGTTCAGCGATATCCAGAAGTTTCTCAACGGCGAAACGGTCGATGCTGGACAGGTCTTTCGCGACGTCCACGACCTTTTCACCCACTATGTCGATTTTCGCTCGCCGGTCGAGAGCGCGATCCTAACGCTCTGGACGATTGGGACGTACTTCTACACGATGTTTCCGGCGTATCCGTATTTAGCGCTCAACGGGCCGAAGAACAGCGGGAAGTCGACCGTGATGCGCGTACTCCAGCCACTCGCCTTCAACATGGTCACGACCTCCGATCCCACGGGACCGTCGATGTTTCGCCTCATCCACTACACCAGCTGCACGGTCGGGATCGATGAGGCGGAGCGCTACCATAACCCGAAGGACCCGGGCATGCAGCAAATCCGCCAGCTGCTGAACAGCGGCTACAAACAGGGGATGCCAGCAATCCGGCTCATTGGCGAGGACATGAAACCACAGGCGTTCGATGTCTATTCGCCCAAAATCCTCGCTGCCATTGCCGGGTTGGAAGATATTCTCGCTTCACGCTGCATCGCCATTCCGATGCGCCGGACGGACAAAAAGCTGCCATCCTTTCCGCCGGATTTCGACGGTGCGGCACTCCGCCATCAACTCTACACGCTGGCACTGACCCACTTCCGAACGGTCTACACCAACTACTCGGAGCGTCCCACGTTACACACACTCCACAATCGGTCTGGAGAACTGTGGTCGCCGCTCGTTGCCTTGGCCGCCTTCTTCGAGGAGCAGGGCGGAGTAAAAGGGTTACTTGATGCGATTGCAACGGCGGCTGAAACCGACGAGCAGATCAGCGAAGGTAAGGCACTCAGCGAACGCGAAGAAGCCGTACTGCAAGCACTCGAACTGATGACACGCGGAGACGAAGGCACGATCTGGATCAAGGCGGTCGCGCTGCGCGAGAAGTCGCGCGGCTGATCGGTCAGCCAGTCGAGAAGATGGGCGACGCTCAGTGGATTGGGCATATCCTCAAACGCCTGCACCTGATCGACGAATCGGGGCGCAAGCGCGGCATCGATGGGATCGCTTACGCTGTGCGGTCATTCGATGTGATCGACATGATGCGCCGCTACGACGTGCCAACGATCCATGAGACTCGCTGAAAAACCGTTCAAACCGTTCAAACCCTACATACCGTTCATGGATTTAGGTAGCGCCACGCGGTATGTAGAGGGTCCGAACTTGGTTTGAAGGGTAAAGTAGATACTACAGAACGTCTGTGCGAATTTTATTTTCGCAATAATGTGTACGGTGTCGCCGGTCTGAATCCGAAGGATCGGCGGGCCGCACGAGAGAAAGCGCCGTGCAGGTGCCGCGCGGCAAAGACCTGAGCGAGTTCTACCAGCAGACAGGCGAAAACAGAGTGAACGAATGGCTTCAAACCGTGATCAATCAGGGACTGCAATCATGTCGGTTCAAATAGTGATCGCAGGATGCAAGGACGTAGACGACTTTTTTCAAATTGAGCGAAGCGGAGCAGCTCACTCACATGCCGCTGCTCGGTTTCGTGCTGTGGCGATAATCATCGTTCTCGCACTCAGATGAGATTCGGGCAGAACTTCTGTCACAATCCCAAACACGGCAATGAACACGAGAATCGCACCTGAGAAACGGGTCAACAGCTTGTAGTTACCCGTGATCCACCGCGTGAACTGCCGCTGCAAAGTGCCTGCTAGAAACGGGAGTACGACCAGCACCCACCCGAACCCTAGCCCGAAGAACAGAAAATAAAGTAGTCCATCCGCAAGAACAGCGAAATTATCAGCGCCAAGCAAGAATGCGCTGGTGATGAGCGGTCCCGTGCAAGGCAGGGTCATCGGGCCCAAAAGCAGCCCGTAAAGATAGGCAGTTAGGGAGCGATTACGCAGCAGCGGAATGCTCGTTGTACTGAGTCGCGCAAAAGGATTGAACCCAAACAGCATCATCACGCCCAACACGAGCACTACGCCATAGATG
>NZ_JADJPI010000032.1:0-62052 GCF_016713355.1 Candidatus Flexifilum breve | reverse complement strand
AGATGACTACCCTGTATGCCCCGCTGGCCGGACGGTAACCGATGACGCTGCTGGTGATTTCCACCCATCCGATTCAGTATCAAGCGCCCGTGTACCGCACGGTGCAGCAGCAGTTCGGCGTGCCGACGACGGTGATCTACGCATCCGACTTCAGCATCAGCGGCTACCGTGACGGCGAATTCGGCGCCAGCTTCGCGTGGGATACCGATCTACTGAGCGGCTATACCTCCCATTTCCTCTCCCGGGTTGCTACGAGCGGGCCACAGTCCTACGCGACAGTCACAGCGGCGGGGCTCGCGCCGCTGCTCAAACAGCTCGACTTTCGCGCCGCCTTCTCCTCGGCTACCAGCCGCGCTTCATCTCGACGGGTTTTGGGCGGCGCGGCGCACGGGCGTGCCGCTGCTGCTGCGCGCCGAAGCCGCCGACCGCAATTCCGCGCGATCCTCTGGGAAACAAGTGGTTCGTGACACGTTTTTGCGCGGTTTCTACCGCCAGTTTGCGCGCATCTTGACCATCGGCGCGGAGTCGCGGGCGCACTACCGCCGCCTCGGCTATCCCGAACAGCGCCTGATCTTCGCGCCGTACTGCGTGGATACGAGCGTGTTTGCGCCCGCCAGCGGCGCGCCCGCCATCCGATCTGAATTCAATCTGCCGGACGATCAGATTGTGCTGCTGTTTTTCGGGCAACTGCGCCGCGCAAAAGCGCCGATTAAACTGATCGCCGCCCCGCCAGTTACCAACTGCCGAGCGCGCGGGTTACGCTGCTTTTTTGGGCGACGGTGAACTGCGCCCGACGCTCGAAGCCGCCGTCCACGCTGAACCGCGCATCGATGCCCGCTTCGTCGGCTTCAAAAATCAAAGTGGACTCAGCCCGTACTACCACGCCGCCGATTTGCTCGTACTTCCGCGAGCAGCAGCGGCGAAACGTGGGGCTTGGTGGTCAACGAGGCGCTGTATCACGGCGTGCCGTGTGTCGTTTCGGATCGCGTCGGCTGTGCGCCCGACTTGATTCAGCCGGGTGTCACAGGCGAAGTCTTCGCCGCTGATGCCGTAGACAGTCTCGCCGACGCGCTGCGCCGCGCGTTCCGTCTGCTCGATCAACCCGGCACCGCCGACCGCTGCCGCGCCCTCGTGGCACAGTATTCCGTCGAAGCAGCCGCGCGCGGCCTCGCCCAAGCCTACGCGGAGGTCACCGCCCCATGACGCGGGTGCTGATCATCGGCCTCGGCGCGGCGGTGCACGTCGGCGCACACTTATTGAGCGCGGCACAGTCACTGGGCGCGGAAGCCGATCTGCTGGACGTGACCAGCGCCTATGCGGCGCCCCGCTGGCTCGCGCAGATCAACTGGCGGTTGCGCGGTCCTCGCCCGACTCACCTCGACACGTTCAGCGGATCAGGTGCTGCGGCGCGTGCCAAATACCAGCCGCAGGTGGTGATCGTGACGGGGACTCATTCCGCCCAGCGCGGCGGCTCTCGACGCGCTGCGAGCGCAGGGCATACGCTGCGTCAACTACCTGACCGATGACCCGTGGAATCGCCAGCATCATACGCCGTGGTTCTTCGCGGCGCTCCCGCACTACGCGCACATTTATTCGCCGCGCACCAGCAACCTTGCCGATTTAGCGCAGGCGGGCTGTTCGGCCTCCTATCTACCCTTTGCCTACAATCCGGCTGTGCATTACGTCGAAGCACCGCCCCCGGCGGTCGCCGCCCAGTACCAGTGTGATGTGCTGTTCTATGGCGGCGCCGATGCGGATCGCCTTCCGGCAATTGAGGCGTTAATCCGCGCGGGTTTTCAGGTACATTTGTACGGTGGCTACTGGGATCGTTCGGTCAATACGCGCGCCGCGTATCGCGGCATAGCGGACGCGCAAACCCTGCGGTGGGCCGTAGCCGGGGCGCGCGTCACGCTGTGTCTGGTACGCCGCGCCAACCGTGACGGTCACGTGATGCGCACGTTTGAAGCCCCGGCGCTGGGCGCATGCCTGCTCGCCGAAGACACCGCCGAGCATCGCGATCTACTGGGCGACACCGTGCCCTATTTCGACTCAACCGACAGCCTGATCGTGCAAACTCGCAAGCTGATCGACCAGCCCGCCGCCCGCGCAGATCATAGGCGGCGCGCAATGGAGCGCATCACCGGCGGAGGTCACACGTACACGGATCGTCTGCGCGCCATCCTGTCGGATCTGGCATGAACGGCGTCGTGATTTCTCATACAGACAAGATGCGCTATTTGCCGCACAATATGCAGTACAGCGCACGGTTGTATCCCGTTTGGACAAAGTGAGTGAAGGCTAGAGCGACCTTATGCAGTTAAGTTTCCCCATTTTGATTGCGATTTGGCTGCTGGTCATCGGCGCGATGGCCGTATTGAGCTGGAAGCGCCGGGAACAAAACGTAGGCGGCATTCTCGCGTTCGTCATCTTTCTGGCGATGATTCACCTGCTCCAAGCAATCACCTACATCTATCCCAACTATACGCCGCGCTTTGAGCCCGAGATTATCTTGCTCGGTTTCACCGAAGCTACTATTGCGCTGGTGTGTTTTGCAGCGGGCGCAGTGATCGTGTACCCGGCTTTACGCCGCTTCAACCGCAAATTTCAAACACAGACCGTGCCCGCTCAACGTATTCCCTTCAACGCGCAGGATAAGCTCGCCTATCTTTACACGGCCATCGGCATCGGCAGTTATTTTTTCCTGGGCATCCTGCTGCGCGGCATTCCGACGGCACAGGCTTTCACCAGCTCGGTGACGCGTTTGTGGCATGTCGGTTCGATGATCTGGCTGTGGGAAATCCTGCACGGCCAGAAGCCCGTCCGCGCTTTGCCGATCCTCGCCGGCATCCTCTTGCTGTGGCCAGTCCTCACCGTCGTGCGCGACGGGTTTCTCGGCTTCGGTCTTGTGCCGACCATCGTCGTTTTGCTCTTCATCGCGCTGCGGGTGCGCCGTGTGTGGATGCTGATCATACCCTCCATCGTCATCGGTTATCTGGTCCTGAGCATCATCGCCGTCTATTTCCAGTCACGCGGCACCGTCCGGGCGATTGTGTGGGCCGGCGAATACACGCAAAGCCCCCTGGAAGACGTGTATAACACGCTGAACTTCAATTTTCGGTGGTTCGACCCGAATGATCCGAGCCAGCTTACGTGGATTGACGGTCGCCTCGGTTTCAATTACCCACTCGGAAAAGTGATTCAACGCATCGACGATGGTATTGTTCCCATGGGTAACGGGCGAACGATTGAAAATGCTATGCTGATGCTCATTCCGCGGCTCTTGTGGCCAGAAAAGCCGATCATCGTCGGCGGTTCGGTGCTGTTCCAGTACTATACGGGCATCCCCATCTTGGGTTCGACTTCGGTGGGCTTAAGCCCGGTCGTCGAGCTGTACGCGAATTACAAAACGATCGGTGTGGTGATCGGCTTTCTCGCGCTGGGCATCGTCATGGCGACGCTGGATTACGCCGCCGCGGGAGCACTGAAACGGGGAGACAACCTGAAATTCGCAGTCTGGATGCTGCCGATCTTCGGGCTGATCCTCGTCCAAGATGACATTTTCACGGTGGTCGGGGCGGCGGTGGCTGGCATCCTCAGCGCGGTGATCGTCAACATGGTCATTCGCACCACCATCACCATTCGCGAACGCAAAAAAACGCCGCCGCTGTCGCCGCGCGTCTGGCGGAATCCCTAGGGCGGAGTGCGCAGTGTACTTGCAATCGATGATTTACGGCAACCCGGATTACTACCCGCCCATGATCAACGCGGCGGAGGTGTTCCACCAGCAGCATGTCAGGCAGTTGCTGCTTTGTCTCGACTTCACGTCGGCGATCTGGCCGCAGCCGCCGATCAACTATCCGTCGAGTACGCAGGTTGTGCGCCTCGGGCCGCGGGTGAGCAATTCGTTTCTGAAGTATCTCGCCTTTTGCGGACAAACGCTGCGGCACACTGATCGCACCGCCGACTGGCTCATCGCCTACAACATGCATGCGTTGGTGCCCGCGCGCATCGCGACGTGGTTGTCCCGCCCACGGCTAGCCTATCACAGCCATGACTATCTGGAAAACAGTGATGCCCACACGTTGAGCACGCGCCTCATCAAGGCGTTTGAACGACTGTTTGCGCGCACAGCCGCTCTCGTCATCGTGCCGGATCAAGCCCGCGCCGACCTGATGGCACGCGAGTTGAACCTACCCACCCCACCCGTGATTGTCGCCAACGCGGCACTGCACGCTCCGCTTCAACCCAGCGATCGATTGGCGGCGGCGTTGGCTGAACGCGGTTATCACTTCGACAAAGTTGTCTTTCGCCCCGGTCGGGTGGGACGCGGTCACGCGCTTGACAGCACAATCCGCTCGCTTCCGCTGTGGGCTAACCCGCGCTGGGGCTTCGTTGTCATGGGTCCATGCCCCGATGAGGATCGCCACTGGTTAGAGCAATTGGCGGTCGAAGTGGGCGTGGCGGATCGCTTTGTGATTCTTCCGGCGGTCAGTTATACGCAGGTGCTCGAATATGCAAGCGGCGCGGATCTCGGGCATGGACTGTCCGAACCGATCCATGTCAACAACCGTTTCATCACCACGGCCTCAAATAAGATCATGGAATACATCGCGGTTGGACTGCCGCTGCTGCTCAGCGAGAGCGAGGGCAACCGCGCGTTGGTCGACGCATACGACAATGGGCTGATCGTGTCCTACGACGATCCAGCGGCCATTGCCGCGGGGGTTAATCAGATTTTGGGCGATGAACAGCGCGCGGCAGCGCTGGCCGCAGGTAGTCGGCGCGCGTTTCAAGAAGAATTCAACTACGCTCGTCAGCTCACGCCCGTTATCGAGCGGTTTAAGGCGTTGATCGGCTGAGTTCGTGGAGCAGCCCACGGAGCGCGTCCGCCGGGTTCCCCCGCGCTTGATAGTGCGCCCGGTAGCGGCTGACCTGGGCGCCCAGCGCGGCATAGGCGGCGGCGTCCAGGTCGATCACCTGCTGGAGCGCCTGCGTAAAACCCGCGAGCGAGTCGAGCGGCAGCGCCCAACCCGCCCCGTACGCGTTGATGTCGGTCCACGGCGTCTGGTCACTGATGAGCACGGGGCAATCTGCCACCAACGCCTCCCAGATCGCATGCCCGAAGTTTTCGCTCAGCGTGGGTAAATAGAACAGGTGATACCCCGCCAACACCTCGACAGCACCGTCAAACGGCGCGACCCCTTGATAGCACACACGGATATGCGCCGGGAGGCTGCCGCTGATAGCCTGACACTCCGCCCAGTACGCCACATCTTCGAGTGAGCCGTACACGTCAAACTCGACTTCGCCTGTGAGGCCGCGCAGCGCTTCCAGCGCGAAGTGCAGGTTCTTTTTACGCGAGATACGCGACAGAAAGACCAGTCGCAGCGCCCCGGCGCGTTTTGGGGGGCGTGTGACGCTTCCGGTGGATACCGCGCGCGCGGGCAAGTTAGGAATCACGTGGATGCGCGGCGCTTCGCCTTGACCAAACTGCTCCACGATCTCGGCGCGTTCGCCATCGCTGGTCGCACACCACTCCAAACCGCGATACAAGCCGAGCAGCCGCACCGCGCGCAAAAACAGCGTTTTCTTCGCGGATTTTTGCTGTAACGCACCTTGACCGAGATGCCCGCGCGGCGTGATGAGGATCGGCGCGCGGCGGAGCCGCCCTAGGCGGCGCAGCAGCAGCGCAAAGATTGACGTGCGCGCCAGCACCGACTCAACGATCAGCACGTCATGCGGCGTCGCGCGCAGCACCGCACCCAGTGCGAACAACTGACGTTCGGCAGGGTGTCAAGTAGCGCACGTGCGCCTTGCCAACCGAATACCATTCGCCCGCGCGCACCTGCGGGTACGGCGCGCTGTCGCCTTGATCGCGATCGGCGGTCAGGATGCGAAAGTCGAATTCATCGCCTAACCAGTCAACCAGATTGGCAACCGAGCGCACCGGGCCACCGGTCAGCGTCCCCGGCAGATAGTGCCCGATCAGGATGAGGATCGTGGGTTTGGCCATGCTCAGGTCAAAGCCTCGATGAAGCGTGCGCGGAACTGGTCGAAGCTGTATAGGCGGCGCGCCCGTTCATAGCCCGCTTGACCGTACGCCTGTGCCAGCGCCGGATCGGTCAGCAGACGCAGCAACGCCGCGGCAACTTCCCGTTCGTCTTGCGGATCATCCACCAGCAGTCCCGTCTGCTCGTGCTCAACAATGAACTGCGCGGCGTCGGCACGGCTGGCGACGCACGATTTCGCCCAGCGCATCGCCTCCAGATAGACCACGCCGAAGCCTTCGCCACGGCTCGGCATGGCGAACACCGCGCATGTCCGGTAGAGCGTTTCGAGCTGGTCCGCGCTGACATAACCCGGCATAAAGACGCGCTCCTGTACAGCAGCGGGCAGCGAGTGTGCCAGCGCCAACAAGCGCGGATAGTCGTCGCCGTGCCCCGCCAGCACAAGCTGCACATCGGGGCAGCGTTCGAGGATCAGCGGTAGGGGCGGATGAGCACATCCTGCCCCTTGTATTGCTCGCCCGCTGCCATGCGTCCCACCAGCAGCACCACGCGCTCCCCCAGTGCGCGTTCCTGACCAGCAACGGCCTGCAGCTTCATCTGAGTGGGGGGCAACGCAGGCAGGTCGAAGTGCGTATCCGGGTCCAGCGCGAGCGGCACCACCTCGATCTGAAGATCGGGAAAAGCTTTGCGCACTTCGGCGCGAGCAAATTCGGACGCATGAATACGCCACGCGGCCCGCAAACCAAGGCGCCCCTGCGCATCGGGGTTGGGCGCGACCGCCTCGATCAAATGCACGCGCACGATATACCGAACCAGCCGCAGCCACGCCAACGGCGCGAGGATCGACGCCACGTTAATGTGATCACTGAAAGCGAAGGCGTAGCGCCGCGTCAGACCTGCCCACCACACCATCAGCGCAAAGCCGAGCTTGGCGTTGTTCCCCGCGTGATAGCGCACCCCCGGCAGCGCCGCATACTTGTTGGCGGCGTCGGGTGTCTCATTGAAGGCGAAGATGTCCAATTCGTAACCGGAGTCGAGCAGCGCGCGGATGGCGAGGCGCGTCGACGCCGCGATCCCGCCGCTGTAAGCGAATGCCCCGGTGATGACGAGCAGCGCGCGTTTGGACATCACGGCGCCTGCTTCTGCGCCTGTCGCGCTTCCCACAACTTGGCGTCGATGTAAAAGCGGAACCAGCAGCCCTGCAAAAAGTGGAAGATGAGCCCTTCCGTGCCATCAAGGAAACCGAGACGCAGAATGTAGCGATAGAAGAAATAAGCGAACACCCGCGTGAACAACGGCACGCGCCCGAACACAAAGCGCTTGAGCCAGCGCCGCCGCTCAATGGGCGTCCCGGTGAGCTTACCCTCGACCTGCGTGGCGACGACCTCCGCGCGCAACTGCTGCTGCACCTCCAGCCCGGCCCAACGCACATGGCGCTGCATCCACGCGTCGAGGCTGGTGCTGATCACGTCGATCAGATCACCATGCGCCTTGATCACCGCGCCGGGAACCGTGTAGTGCTGGTCGTACAGGCGTTCCTCACACTGACCGCGGCTTTTGCGGTACAACCTCAGGTGATAGACCGGATAATGTCCGCCATGCCGCATCCAGCGCCCCATAAAAACGGTGCGCCGCGGGAACAGAATGCCGTCGATATCGTCGAGCTGCGTCGCGGTGAACAACTGCCGCAGCGACGCATACAGCTCGGGCGTCACACGTTCGTCGGAGTCGATGTGAAAGACCCACTCATTGGCAAGCGGAATATTTGCCTGCGCCCAGTTGCGCTGCGCGGCGTAATTCTCGAAGGGATGCACCGCGATGTGCGCGGTGTAGCGGCGCACAATGTCGAGCGTGCCGTCGGTGCTGCCCGAAGCGACGACGATGATTTCGCTCGCCCAGTCGGCGACGCTTTTCAAGCCGTCTTCGATGAGCTGTTCGTCGTTATAGGTCAGAAAGACCACGGAGATCGGCAAAACCGCTGTCGTCACGACGGATCCTTAGCTGGCGGCGCGCACGTAGTTTTTTGGATTTTCCTGCCCGGCAAATACGAACGTCGCATCTTTCCAGAAGATTGAGGTACAGTGCGGCAGCAGCACCCCGGCGCGAAACCGTAGAGGTCGAGCCGCTGGAAGCCTTCCGCGCGCATGAAATCCATGATCGGATAAGTCCCTTCCGCGCCCCAGTAGCCTTCGGCGTTATCCACAATGATGAGACCGCCCGGCTTGAGGATGCGCCGCGCCACCACAACCGCTTTAAAGCGATCCAGCCCATCAACGATCACCACATCAAAGCGACGGTCGCCGAGTTTGGTGTCGATGCCCGTGAGATCCACAGGCAGATGGTGTAGTTCGACGTTAGCCGGCACCCGTGACTTCAGGTAGTTAAACCACTGCTCGTCTTCCTCAAACGCGACCACCTGCGCCGCCTGCTGCGCCCACCACAGCGTCGAATTACCCGCGCCGAATTCGGCCACCGTTCGTCCGCGGTAATCTTTGTTTTCGACCAACTGAATCGCCGGGTAGGTATACCACGGTATCGGCGCGCCCGCCCGGTTAAGCGGCTTGCCGCGCAAGGCGCTTTGCCAGTGCCCGGTGAGCCAGCTAAAATACGCCGGGGTCAGCAGCGCCGTCATCAAGGCTCGGAGTGGTTTCGATAGTGCGGTGGGAAGCAGCCGCTTAAAACTGGCGTACACTTTCTGAATTAGCATAGGCTCAAAGTACCTTGATCAAGTCGCAGCCCGGAAGAACGTTATAATACCTGCAAATCGGATGGTCAGTCATGCGACCTTCCGCTCATCCATTCTGCTCATAAGACGGTGAAAATCAATGGCAGTAATTCTGGGCGTTAACACCCACCACGCGGGTTCCTCCGCCGCGCTCGTCATCAACGGGAAACCGGTCGCCGCTATCGCCGAAGAACGGCTCAATCGCATCAAGTACTACGCGGGCTTCCCCACCTTGAGCATCCTCAAGGTCATGGAGATTGGCGGCGTGACCTTCAAGGACATCGATTATGTCGCGATCGGGCGCGACCCCAGCACCAACACCGCCAAAAAGTTGAGTTTGTCCTGCGCAACCCGACCAAGCTGCTCAACCTGCTGAAGATCCGTGCCGCCCGCGAAGCGCTTGACGACCTGAAAACGCTCCTCGTCACCGAATGCGGCGCGAACCCCGCCGATCTGCGCTTCGAACAGGTCAACGTCGAACATCACCTCGCGCACATTGCCAGCGCCTACTACATCTCCCCGTGGGAACACGCCGCCGGGTTCAGCATCGACGGCTCCGGCGATTTCGTCACGTGCATGCTGACCGAATGCACCGGGCAGGAGATCAAGATCAAGCAGCGCGTGTATGTGCCGCAGTCGCTCGGCTCCCTCTATACCATGATCTGCCAGTTCATCGGCTATGGCAAGTACGGCGACGAAGGTAAGGTGATGGGCCTCGCGCCCTACGGCGAGCCGACCTATACCGACATCTTCAAGGACATGATCACGCTGACAGAGGATGCCTTCGAGCTCAATCCGAAGTACTTCATGCCGTTCGGCTCGAATCAGGGCGTGGAGATGAACGACAAGGGCGAGATGATCATCCTCCAGCACTACGCCGATCACATGGTCGAGCTGTTCGGCAAACCGCGCGAACCGTACACAGAGATCACCAAGCGCGACATGGATTTGGCCTTCAGCCTGCAAGCACGCTTTGAAGACGTGTACATGCACCTGCTCAACGTGCTCTACAAACAGGTGCCGACCGATAAGATCGTCATGGCGGGCGGCGTCGTGCTCAACAGCGTGGCCAACGGCAAAATGTTTGATCAGACGCCCTTCCGCGAAACCTGCATTCAACCCGCCGCGGGTGATGAGGGCTTGTCGCTCGGCGCAGCGCTCTACGTCAGCCAGTCCGTGCTGCACGAAAAAGAACGCTTCGTGATGCAGGATGCTTACCTCGGCCCGGAATACAGCCCCACCGAGATGCGCACCGCGCTCGACAAAGGCGGTGTGCAGTACCGCGAACTTTCGCGCGCCGATCTGCTGACCGCGACCAGCGACCAGATCGAACAGGGCAACATCATTGGCTGGTTTCAGGGGCGTATGGAATGGGGGCCGCGCGCGCTCGGCAACCGCTCGATCCTCGCGCATCCCGGTCGCAGCGATATGAAGGACATCCTCAACGCGCGCATCAAGCGCCGCGAATGGTTCCGCCCGTTCGCGCCCGTCGTGCTGGCGGAACGGCAGAGCGAACTCTTCGAGTATCACCACCCGTCCCCGTTCATGCTGCATGTCTACAAGATTCGCCCGGAATGGCGCGAACGCCTGACCGCCGTGCGCCATGTCGACGATACCGGGCGTCTGCAGTCGGTGTCGCGCGACGAGAATCCGCTGTACTACGATCTGGTCAAGACGTTTGGCGAACGTACGGGGACGCCCGTGCTCATCAACACCAGCTTCAACGAAAACGAGCCGATCATCTGCAACCCGGATGAAGCGGTCGACTGCTACCTGCGCACCAAGATGGATGTTCTCGTGCTCGGCAATTACTTCTGCACCAAACCGGAAGAGGCGGGTACGTAAGCCTCATGGCGCGCATCCTCCTTCACACGCTCGTCTTCGCGCCGGATGGCGTCTCGACTTCCCAACTGCTCTCCGAGTTGGCGCAGGATTTACGCACAGCGGGGCATGAGATCGTCGTTCTGACGACTCAGCCCCACTACAACCGCGATCTCGATGCGGAAGGGCGCCAGCCGCTGGAACGACATTGGTTTGGACTCTATTACACGAGCCAATATCATGGGATGCGCGTCATCCATACGCGTATGCGCCGGAAAGGCGAGCGCGTTAGCGGACGGTTCAGCGACTACCTGTGGTTCCACACGCTGAGTCTGCTTCTCGGTCTGCTGCTCATCGGTCGTCAGGATATCGTGCTCGCGCCTTCACCGCCCCTGACCATCGGCGTGCTGGGATGGATGCTTGCCCGACTAAAAGGTGCCCAGTTCGTCTACAACGTCCAGGAGATTTATCCGGCGCTCATGGTACAAATGGGGATGATTACGGAAGACACCCGCTTGTACCAAGTTCTCAAATGGCTGGAACGATTTGTCTACCGCCGCGCCAATATCATTGTCCCTATCTCTGATATGTTTAAGGCGCATATCGTCGCCGAGGAGATCGCCCCCGAAAAAGTCGTGACCATCCCTAACTTCGTCGACACAGACTTCATCCGCCCGGAAGCCAAAGATAATCCTCTCGCGCGCGAGCTGAAGCTGGTGGACAAATTTGTCGTCCTGTATGCGGGCAATATTGGCATGACCCAGAGTTTCGACATGATCGTCGAGGTCATGCGCCGATTAGCTTCTCACCCGCACATCCACTTTCTGATCGTCGGTGACGGCGCGCGCCGGGCTTACGTGGAAGAGGTCATCCGCGAGCTCGGCGCTACCAATGTCACAATGCTGCCTTACCAGCGGCGGCAGGTCGTCCCCAATATCTATGCGACCGGGGATCTACATCTCGTGCCGCTCATGGCCGGGACGGCCAGAACCACGATTCCCTCCAAGATCTACACGATTATGGCGAGCGGACGGCCAGCCCTCGTGTCGGTTGATCATGACTCGGAGCTGGTCGCGCTGGTCGAGACGGCGAGCTGTGGTCTCTGGACACCGCCCGATGCCGCCGATGCGTTGGAAATGGCCGTGCTTCAGGCCTACGCGAATCAGGAGCAGTTCCAAGCCTACGGCATGAATGGTCGGCGTTACATCGAGGAGCACTATTCGCGATCAGCGGTCAGCGCCCGGTATCACGCACTCATGCGCCAGCTCACGGAGAGCTAGCACCGATGACCGAGTCGGCGCTCGTCCTCGTCACGGGGGCGACCGGGGCGGTCGGCCCGGCGCTCGTCGCCGAACTGCGGCGGCAGGGGCAGCGTGTGCGCGTGCTCAGCCGCCAGCGTCCGCTCGATCCATTGTTCCCGCCCGACGTGGAATTTCACAGCGGCGACATCAGTGATCGCGACGCCGTACGCACGGCGCTGACGGGCGTCCAGCAGGTGTATCACCTCGCCGCGCTGCTGCATGTGACCAACCCGCCGCCCGAACTGCGCGCCGACTACCAGCGCGTCAATGTCGCCGCGACCCGCATCGTCGCGGAGGAAGCCGCCCGCGCAGGCGCCCAGCGCTTAATCTACTTCAGCACGGTGAAAGTTTACGGAACGCACAGCGCGCAGCCCGTCACCGAGGACCACCCGCTCAACCCGCAGACCGATTACGCGCAGAGCAAACTCGACGGCGAACGCGCCGCGCACAAGGTCATCGACACGAGCGTGCTGCGCCTCTCGCCCATCTACAGCGCGCGCCTGCGTGGGTCGTGGCGCTTTCTGGTCCGTGGGATTCAGCATGGGGTGTTTGTGCCCGTTGGCGGCCTGCAGAACGTACGCAGCCTGACCCATGTGGATGATATGCGGCGCGCGCTGCCGTGCTCGTCGCGGCACAGCCCGCCAGCGCGACCGTCAACCTCGTCGCGCATGATGCCGTACCCATGCACAGTGTGCTTGATGCAATCTACGCCGCCTGCGGTAAGAGTCGACCTGCTGTGCATCTGCCCGCCGCGCTGGTCGAAACGGGCGCGGGATCTGCGGAGGTCGTCTTCCGGCTCGTCGGCAAGCGGTCGCCGTTGACGCGTGAGAGCATCGCACAGCTCACGCAGAGCGAGACCTACAGCGGTGCTCGGCTGCGCGCACTGGGTTTCGCACCCCAAATCACGCTGGAAGAAGGTTGGCGGCGCACCGTCGCGGAACTCGGGCAATAAAAAGACGAGGCGGTCAGCCTCGTCTTTCACCTTACTGCTTGATCTTATCGAACCGCGCTAATCCACCTGCATATCGGCGCCGACAGTCTTCGCGTAACCCACAGGCTTGGCCGCCAGCATCGTTTCCGCGCCGAGCGCGTACGTCGCCATGAGCAGAATAACCACGATCAGCGCAATGCCGCGGGTGATGGGACTGCCCGTATAGTACAGCACGCCGCTCGCCACACAGAACACGCTCATGAAACCGTATAACCCGGTCACCCCGCCATGCGATTGCCCGCGCAGCACCAAACGCTGATACAGGTGCTTGCGGTGGGCTTGCAGCACGTTTTCGCCGTTGCGCCAGCGCTTGATGATCGTATAGGTCGCGTCGAACAGGAACGGCAGCACAAACATCACGCCGACGATGAACATATCCGCATTGCTCGTGCCGACATAGCCGAGCACGGGCAGCGCCGCCAGCGTGAAACCGAGGAACACGCTGCCCGAATCGCCCATGAACATGCGCGCGGGCGCGGTGTTATGCACGAGGAAACCAGCACTCGTCGCGACAATCAGCACGCCGATCAGCGTGAGGGTGCTTTCGCCTTCGAGGAAGAACAAGAGCGCCCAACCCGCCCCGACGAGCACCACATGCAGCCCGGCGATCCCGTCGATGCCATCCATGAAGTTGAACATGTTCGTGAAACCGGTGATCCACAATATCAGCGCACCCGCCGCAAAGATTCCTGTCACCATCAGCGTGATCACACCGGGAACTTCCAGCCGGATTTCCGCTGGCTGGATGAGGAAGGTGCTGATCACCACAGCCACGGCGGTCGCCAGATGCAGCAGCAGACGGATCTTGATCGGCACAGCCTTCACCCAATCGTCGTACAGGCTCAGGAAGGTCAGCGCCAGCGCCGCGACGATATAGACGATCAGGAGCTGCGGCTTCAAATCGGAGAAGAAGATTGCCACGACGATCAGCATGATCAGCGTGAGTAGGGAGATCACGATGCCACCACCGCGCGGCGTCGGAATTTTGTGCATGCTGCGCTCGTTGGCCACATCGAGCAGTTTGCGCCGGATCGTAAACCAGCGCAGTGTGCCGACGAGCAAGCCGCTCAGCAGGAACGCGGCCAGCGTATAGCCCGTCACCAACGTGAACGGAAAATCGCCCGACCAGCAGCCCGAAAACGGCATGCCGTAAATCAGTGTGGAGTAAGCCGTTTTCGCGATTTCAGTCGCAATGCCGACCGCGCCCGCTTCCGACGCCCACCAGTTCGACGCGCTGAAATCAGCCTGCGCGCCGACGAAGCTGACCGGGACGCCGCCCGCAGCCGCCGCCTGCACGGCACACACACTGCGTCGCCCGTGGAACCATTCCGAGACGACAACCGCATTAGCGACCGGAGCCGCCGCGAAAATTGCGTTCAGGTCATGGGCGATCGTCGAAACGTTACGCACATCCACAATGTGATGCACCGGAATGCCATACGTTTCGAGCGCCGCTCGCGTGTCTTCAAACTGGCTATCGCTCACATCCTGCACCAGCACCACCTGCTGGGTGATCGCCGCATCATAGTACCGCGAGACCGTCTCGATGGGCGGCAGAGGTTCATTCGCCTCTAACCAGAAGACGAGCAGTTCAGCCGCGCTCGCGGGCGGGGGCGCTTTCAGCGCATTCGCCACGCGTTCGCCAGCCCACGTCATGTTAATGGCCAGAACCGACCCTAACAAGACAATAAGAAATTGGAACAGGAGAATTCCGATCGCATAATTACGGAATCGGAGCCACATGAAGTTCACCTTGTCACTACGCTGCATTCGGCTGTGGCAGAAGACATAAGTCAGTAGATGGTAAGTTCGCGCTTGATGAGGTCTTAGCGCTGTCCACTTCGTTCATTATAGGAGAAATCCGAGAGACGGTAACGTCAAAAATCCCTAACAACATAAATTTCTTATTTAGATAAACAAAATAATAATTGAGACCTCTATTGTTCATTGATCCAAGTTAAACCAGTTTCTAACGTTACCCAAACCCCAGCACTGTTCCCCCTTTCAGCCCGGTTATAAAGCGGCCTTTGGCACTTTTGTCCCCGCGGATCATCCCATCAAACGACCGGCATACGTTGGAACTTATGTACTATGTCGCGGCCTGTGGAAAACTCGCGGGGAAAATCGACACGTTCCGACGAATCAGTATAGAATGCAGACTAAGGATGTCAATGCATCTGGCTCACCAGCAGCGTTCGCGGCGGCGTTGAGGACTAAAGTCGCGTTGAAATTTCTTAAGGAATTGGTTTGCGGGGTTTTCTTGCCCCATGTTATCCTTGAAAGTATATCTGGACTCCGAGCACAACCAGATATTAATGACACGTAGGAGTCAATGATGAAGCGGATGCTACACCTGGTGTTGTTCGTGGGCTTACTCAGTCTGCTCTCAGTGGCCGGACTGCAAGGGCAAACTGATGATTCCGTCGTCTGCCCGACCTTCCAGCGGCAGGCCTTCAACGGCTTTTCGACCGCCTGTGCCGGAACCGAAGCGGGCGAATACTGCTATGGCTATAACAGCGTCGTCGCCACCCAGGCCGAAAACGCCCCGATTGAGGACTTCACGCTCGGCGACCGACTCGCAATTGACGAGATTGAATCGATCACTTCCCAGCCGTACAGCCGCGAAGATGACCAGTGGGGCTTGAGCTTACTGCGCTTGCCTGATGTGAACGCTTCCGAACCGAACCTGCGCTATATCCTCTTCGGTGGCGTGGAAATCGCCGACACCGATGAGCCCGATGCCACGTTCTCCCCGCTGCAGTCGTTTGTGTTTGCGACTGCTGAGGAAAACGCCTGCGTCGATACACCGTCCACGCTGTTCGTGCAGTCGGACTGCGACTTCGACGCCCGCCAGTTCCGCGCGGAAGGCGTGAACTTCACGATTGATGGCGCGGCGGTCATCACCGGCGGTGGCGAGACCGGCTTCATCAACGTCCAGGTGATCTACGGCCTCGTGTACATTGAACCGGATGTCTACAGCGACGGCGTTGCCGAGCCGGGCGACGTGACGGAACGCATCACCGTCCCCGTCGGCTACTCGGTCACCGCGCCGCTCAACTTCGGCGAACCGATCACATCGGAAGACCGCGTCGGCGACTGGTCGGAGATCACACCGCTGACGGCTGAAGATCTCGCCAACCTCACCTTCCTGCGCAGCATTCCGCAGAACTTCGGCTACTGCCCCATCCTCATCCCGACGATCCGACAGGCGTCCGGTGTGGGTGATGTGCAGGAGACGCTCCGTTTCAGCTCGGTGCGTCCGCTCCAGCCGGTCATCCCGCTCTGCGGTGTCGACGCCCCGCCGGAATTCTGCACGTACCTCGGTTTGACCTAAATCCGCTTCTAAAACCGGTGGTGACATCAGTCACCACCGGTTTTTATTTCCAGCGCTGGCCCAAGTCTGCATCCCTCACTCCCTAGCGGAATCAAAACGAGAGCAGTAGTGAGACTGCTCTCGTCACACTCAATGCAGGTTCGTTAGTATGAACCAGACGAATACAGCGTCGGCACGCCGCCGTTGACGTTGTAGGCCTCAAACGAACCATGCGCGCAGCCGCTCCACACGAACAAGTAACTCTTACCATCGGAGAACGCGGCGTTCACGTACATCCGACCATCGGCCGTCGGGCCAACCGTCGCCGACCCAAAGGTCGCGCTGCCGCCATTTTCAACCGTCCCCAGCGGGACACCCGTCACCGAGTAGAAAACGGTCGCGCTGCCATCACAGTAAAGCACAATCGGCGCATCGTCCTGCGGATTGATTCGCCCATCCGAGAAGCCAACCCCGGTACGAATGACCAGGCTGTAGGGACCAGTGGCAGAACCAAAGCCTTCGGCGCGGAAAGTGTAGGCCCCCGTCACCGGCGCAGTGAATTGAAGACGCGAGCTGTCGAATGCATTACAATCGACGCCATTCGGATCATCGTCCAACCCAAAGCCATCGTCATTGTAGGCACTCGCATTGATAGTATTGCTTGGGTCAATGCCGGGGAAATACGCGGACAGCACCGGGTCAAGCGGGCGATCGCCGGGAGCGAGTTCGTCACATACCAGAGTCGCAACCACGCGTTCGCCGGCAATCAGATTCACAGTGTAAAGATCGTACTGAGCGCCCGATAAAATGTTGCCACTGAAACTGTAGTCAGCAGCGGAGACGCTCACCGCTCCGATCAAAATAATTCCAGCCAACACGATCAGCAAAATGAAACTACGCTTGCGGAACATGGTGTTACCACCTCTCAACTAAGACAGACTTCTCTGCTCCATGTTGATCAGTATGGGTCAAGCTGATCTTTCAGTCCTCCGCCTTTGTGTGGAACTAAGGTGGAGCGGGGCATATGGGGCTTTAGCCGGAATGGGAATCAAAACGGAGGCGTCTTCGGCCTCCGTCAGTCCACAGACTTTGAACATACCCGGTCAGACTACGAGGCGGTTTTGGCCTGCGGCGTGACGACCGGAGTACTCTTCGGGGTGCGCGGCGCTTCCTCCGGCGCATCATCGGTTTCTGGTGCAGGCGGAATTACGCGGGCGATATATACCTTGCGAATGCGTCGATTTTCGACTTCGTCGACGCGCATGTGCAGCGTTGGCGTGGTGATCGTCTCCCCCACATCCGGCACATGCCCGAGTTGGCTGTACACATACCCGCCAATCGAGTCATTTTCGTCGGTCGGCAAGTCGATGTCGAGCAGTTCGTTCAGATCGCCGAGGTTCATGCCGCCGTCTACGATGTAGGCATTTTCGCCCACTTCCGTATATTCGGCTTCCTCGTTGAGGTCGTACTCATCCTGAATATCGCCGACGATCTCTTCGATCAGGTCTTCGATGGTGACGATGCCCGCCGTGCCGCCGTACTCATCGACGATCACGGCAAGATGCACTTTCTTGTCCTGCAGTTCTTTGAAGAGCACATCAGCACGCTTGGTTTCTGGCACGAAATAGGCGTGGCGCATGAGTTCGCGCGCCTTCTTGGTCCCCGATGTGCCATCATTCCACAGCTTGAGCAGGTCTTTGGCGTACAGCAGACCTTTGATGTTATCGATGTCTTCTTCGTACACCGGAATGCGGGAATGTCCGGTTTCCATCAGCACTTTGACGACCTCGCTCAACGGCGTGTTACATTCGACGGCGGTCAGATCGAGGCGGGGCACCATGACTTCGCGCGCCAGCGTCTCGCCAAACTGGAGCACGGAATAGATCATCTCGCGCTCTTCGTCCTCAATGGCGCCGCCCTTCTGACCATCTTCGACGAGCGTCATGATCTCTTCTTCGGTGACAGCCTTGTCCATCTCTTCGCCGCCCGTGATGCGCGAGATCGTATCGCTCAGGCTCATGAACAGCTTGACCAGTGGGGACAACAGCAGCGTGAACAGGCGCAGCGGCGTCGCCACCAGCGGCGCAAGCTGATCGGCGTAGGCATTGCCGAGCGCCGACGGGACGAGGTCGCCGAGGATGTAGGTCAGCAACGCAATGGGGAACAGGACCGCCAGATAACCCAATTCCGGGATGATCCGATTGCCCGCCGCTTCCTGCGCACGGAGCAATGGCTCGGCCACATCAACCGTCGCAATGGCGACGATGGCAAACTTGACCAGCATCAAAAAAACTTGAGCGGTGATGTACAGCTGGGGGACATTTTCGGTCAGGCGCAGAATGCGCTTGGCAGTCTGGTCGCCGGACTCGACACGTTCACGCAGGGCATTGCGGCGCACATTAGTTAACACCGCGTAGGTTAGTTCCATACCGCCGTGAAACAGGATCAAGGCGATTAAAAGCAGCACTGAAGAAATACTGCCGTCTTCCAAGTGTTACCTCACACATTGACGAACACTTGCGATTTTATCATAGCGCAGGATTCAGTTGCAAGCATGACGGCAGTATTCAACGAATCTTAATCCAGAATACGCACCGACTTGATGAGATCGAAGATGATCGTTTCATCCTCGTCGTAGTCGCGCGCCCAGCCGCCGTACGCTTCCACATACACCAAGCCATTCTCAAACACGAGATCTGCGTTCAGGTAATAGTTCAATTCGAAGTCTCGCGCGTCAGGTCCAGTGAGAACGCCGTACACCCCGGTTACGCCTGCCTGACTGAACAGCGTGGTTTCCTGAAAGTAACCGTTGTGCTCCCAGTAGCGCGCCAGAATCAAGTCGCGGAAATGCGGCACATCGGCAATGGGCTGTGGGAAAACCTGTACCATCACCAGCATATTCTCTGCGCCAATCTGCTCATCGGAAAACGGCGCATTGCTGAGATAAACGCTCTTTTCGTATAAGAATTCGTCAATATTCCAGTCGGCGGGGTAATCAAAGCTGACCGGGATCGACACGCTGCCGTCGTAATGCGCGTTAAACGGCGACCGCAGTTGATGGTCAATGCGGACGTTCGTCGGTTCCGGTTCCGGCGCTGGTTCAACTTCGGGTTCGACAAACGCCGCCTGTTCGAGAATGGCGAAGAACAGCGGCTCGAAGTCCGTCCGTTCACCCGCGAACGTGACGAGCGTCGCATACGTCACCTGCCCCGCGCCGAGATCGAACACCACATGCACCTGTTCATCCGATTCGACCAAGCGCACCGCCGGTTGACCGTGCACGGTCAGCGCGCTGCGTTCTTGCATGGGCGTCGCCGCGCTGAGCGCGTCCGCCACTGCGTCGATGTCCGTGCCCAGTTCTCGGGTAATCCGCACTGGATCGCGCAGGACGATGACGACTTCACCCGCATTGAGTGGGATAGTGGCATACCACGTCATCGCGCTCGGGTCATTAGAGATCAGAATGTCGCCGTGCGAGAAAATGCGGTCAAAGCCAGCCGGATAGTAGGCGCTCAGGTTGCCGTTGAAGGGGGCATAAAACTCGGTCAAAACAATGTCTTGAGCGGTGAGCGGTGCGCCGAGCAGCAGCGCGACGATGAGGGAACAGTACAGCAGGGAACGAAGCGTCTTCATCGAGGATCATCCTTCGTACCAGCAAGACGGGGAGGCGAAAGGTACGCGATCAGCCCATGCATCAGCATCAGCCTCCCCTTATTATATCCCCTGACTTATTAAGGTGCGAACAAACTCATGCCCTCCAGCGTGATCGGCAGTGCGAAGAGCTCGTGCAGGCCCGTTTTTTGCTCTGCCAGCCGCCCATAGACATGCACGCGCAGCTTGCTCACCAGCGCATCCTGCGCCAGCGTGAGCGCCGCGTCGTCTTCAAACGCGATCCACGTCGTCACACCTTCGCTGACCTCGTCGTCGATGCCATCGCCAAACGCGGGCACAGGGTACGGCGTCCGCTTCCGCTCGCCCGCGCCGGAGAACGGCCGCACACCCGGTTTGAGCGGCTGCCCGCCGACGGTCAGCACAACGATGGGCGCGGGCAGTTGGGCAATTGTCGTGATGTGCATCGCGTCGATGAAGCCGCCCAAGCGCACCGCGCCATCCCATTCCAGCGAATCGACCTGCCAGCGGATCTGCGTCAGCGGCGCACCGTCTTCACCGCCCCAGCGCAGCGTCAGCACGTCGGCGGGCGCGGCCAGCGTGAAGAGCCCCTTGCCCCCTTCGACGCGCGCCGCCGTGCCGTCATTCCCCGTCAGCCACAGCATGTCCTGCGCATACGCCGGAATCGTCCAACGGGCGCATAACTGCCCGGATAAAGCATCATTCATCGTGAACTGTCCTCTCATTAGCCGCACCCACCAACCGATAGCGCCCGGAAGCAGGTGAATTATGAACACTCGCCAAATTTTCAACGTAACTTAACCAGCGATCCCGCGAGTTTATGTTACACTGGTAACGCGACACAGCAATGGAGAAGGAAAAGCAAGTTGAAGCGACAGATACATCAATCGTGGGCGCGGTTGATCTCAAACATCTTGAGTCCGCCGGTCGTCTGGGGCTTTCTGGCCTTCCCGATTGCCTTCCGCGCCGCCGAAACCACTCAGCAGGCGATTCTCTGGGCGGTCACCTACGGTGTGTTTGTGTGCCTCCTGCCCGCTGTCTACATCGCGTGGATGGTGTGGCGCGGCAAAATCACCGATGTGCATATGCAGGTGCGCGAACAGCGGATCCGCCCGTTCATCGTTTCGATTGTCGGTACGGCGCTCGCGTGGCAAGCTTTGCAGCTGCTGGGCGCGCCCTCACTGCTCCCCCTGTTCGCCCTGTTCAGCCTCATCCAGATCGCGGTCATGCTGGCCGTGACGCTGAAGTGGCAAATCAGCATGCACAGTATGAGCATCACGGGCGCGGTCATTACGACCGGCGCGCTGTATGGCGTCGTCCCGGCGCTGGTGCTCAGCCCGCTCATCCCCGTGGTCGGGGCGGCCCGCATCAAACTGCAGCGGCACACACTCAGTCAGGTGATCGCGGGCGGCTTGGTCGGCGGCGTGCTGACCTGCGCCATGTTCCTCACGTTGAAGTAATCTTTGTTCTCTGTTACAGTTGATCGCGTGCATCGGCTCACGAGCAGGTAATTCCTATGCAGTCGGACGACATCGCGCTTATGCAGCGAATCGCCGCACGCGATCAACAAGCCCTCATGGAACTCTACGAAACCTACGGCAAAGCGGTTTACAGCCTAGCGTATCGCGTGGTCAACAATTCCGTATTGGCAGAAGAGGTCGCGCAAGACACCTTCCTCAAAGTCTGGAATCAGACAGCGCGCTGGGATTCCGAAAAAGGCCGCCTCAAGAGCTGGCTGCTGACCATTGCCCAGTTCACGGCGATTGATCGCCTGCGGCAGGAGCGGCGGCAGCCCGCGGTGCTCGCCGACGCGCTCGACGACAACGCCGAAACCTTCATGCTGGCCGATGGCGCGCAGTGGCAGGATGGCGCGACCATGCAAATTCTGATCGCGCAGCTCCCCGCCGAGCAAGCCTATCTCATCGACCTGGCCTTCTTTCACGGCATGAGCCACACTGATATCGCCGAATCGCTCAAAATGCCGCTCGGCACGGTCAAAACGCGCCTACGCACGGGGCTGAGGCGCTTGCGCGAATTGTGGCTGAGCAGTGAAGTCTGAAATCTTGACTCTAGTCCGAATCTAAATTGTGTATAAATATTCAAATAGACATCCGAACACGACAGCGCAAGCGTTTTATACTAGTAATGAACTGGCACGGTCACAGCACAAATGGCGCAGCAACCGAATTGCACTGACATCCTCGAACTGATTCCCGAATACGCTTTCGGCTTGACCGACGAAGTGACGGCGCGGCGTGTCGAAGCGGCGCTGCCCACTTGCCCGGAAGCCGCGCAGCAGTTGGCCGAATATCGCCAGATGCAAGCCGCCATGCGCGAGGACGTGCCGGAGATCGCGCCGCCGTCCACGCTCGGCCTGCGCCTGCGTGAGGCCATCAGCGCCGAACCTGTTCCCGCGCCGTCAACTGTGATCCGGCCTGCGCCGCGCTCAATCGCCACCCCAGCGCCGACCGCGCCACAGACGCGCGTCATCCGGCGCTCACTGCTGTTCCCATTGATCGCCGCCGCCGCGTTGATCGCGCTGGTTATCACGAATGTGTACTGGCTCAGCCGCGTTAACAGTCTCTCGACGCAAATGCAGGATGCGACCGCCCTGCTCGCGCAGCTCCGCGATGGAACGTTCTCCGTGCGCAATGCCGAATCGCTGGAACTGGTGCAGCTCGCCAACGAGAACACCAACAGCTTCGCCATGCTCATGTGGGACAAAGAGTCCACCACCGGGCTGATTTACACGCGCGACTTCCCCGAATTGCAGTCGGGCAAGGTGTACCAGTTGTGGCTGGCCAACGAAGATGGCCGCATCAGCGGCGGCACCTTCACCGTCACGGCAGAGGGCGAAGGCGCGCTGATCTTCACCGCGCCGCGCTCCATTGGCGACTATGATCGCGCGGGCGTCACCGAAGAGCCGGAAGGCGGCAGCCCCGGCCCGACCTCACCCGCTGTGGTCAGCGGCACGCTGGAAGAATCGTAAGCCCACCAGCAACCGCGATTCGCCAGGACCAAGCACGAGCGTATTTCACAATTAGCGAAACCACTAAACCTCACCCCGCCCCCTCTCCTAAAGGTTGAGGACAGGACACTTTTAACAATCGAGAGGATTGTAGGGACGCCCAACGGGGCGTCCGCCAGATCGTGGGCAAAACGGACGCGCCGTTGCGCGTCCCTACGAAATCTGTTTCCCCTCAAACCGGTGCCTTAATGGCTCCCAATGTTAAAACTGTCCCTCCGTCAACTCCTAAAGGAGAGGGAGAGCCAGACTGTGCTCTTAAGTCCCCTCTCCCAAGGGCGAGGGGATTTAGGGGTGAGGTGTTTACCAATTCTCAAATAGCCCCCCGGCCTACAGCAACGCCCAAAACCCATATTTCTGAGCAAATAGTTTACAGCGCGGCGATTTTAGATTACTGTGTCCGTATTACATCGTCATACTGTACATATTGGCACGACCATGCCTGAGGCTAACCTGCGGTTTTACGCACATCTGAACGATTTTCTCGCCCCGTCCCGCCGTCAGCTTGAATTCCTGCACCGCTTTGATGGCATGCCCGCCATCAAAGACATGATCGAAGCGCTCGGCGTGCCACACACCGAGGTGGCGCTGATTCTCGTCAACAATCATCCGGTCGATTTCACCTATAACGTGCACACGGGCGACCGCATCAGCGTCTACCCGCCGTTCGCGCACCCGGAACTGACCTCCGACTTGCAGCCGGACGCTGAGGGCGACTTTCGCTTTGTCGCGGATGTGCATCTCGGGCGCTTGGCGGCCTATCTGCGCATGCTCGGCTTCGACACGCTCTTCCCCGAAGACTACCGCGACGAAGAACTCGCGCGCATTTCCAGCGAAGAGGGGCGCATTCTGCTCACGCGGGATCGGGGCTTGCTCAAGCGCAGCATTGTGCGGCGGGGTTACTATGTGCGCGCCACCGATCCTTGGCAGCAGCTCGAAGAACTGATCAAACGCTTCGACCTGTACGATCTGCTGGCCAAAGCGCAGCGCTGCACGGGCTGCAACGGCGAACTGCGCGTCGTCCCCAAAGATGAGGTCGTCGACCGTGTGCTGCCGTCCACGCTGCAATACTACGACGAGTTCCGGCTGTGCGGGACCTGTGGTAAGGTGTACTGGCGCGGCTCACACTACGAACAGATGGATGCGTTCATCGCCCGGGTGTGCCACCACCGGAGCTGAACCATGCTCAAGAAACCCGCCATCGCGGATGAAACGCTGCTCGCCGCCGTCCGTGATCACTACGGACTGTCTGCCAATCGCATTGAGTTTCTCGCGCTCGGCTATGACATCAACGCGGGGGTCTACCGCGTCACGACGACCGGGGCCGATTACTTCCTCAAGGTGAAGACGGGCGCAGTCTACCTGCCGAGCGTCGTCGTGCCACGCTATTTGTTTGACCGCGGACTGCGGCAGATCGTTACGCCGCTCCCCGCCCGTGATGGCTCACTGATCACCACGATCGAGCAGTTCAATCTGATCCTCTACCCGTACATCGAGCATCACACCGCATCTGAAATCGGCTTGACCGATGCTCAATGGCGTGAATTCGGCACGATTGTGCGGCAAATCCACGACGCCCCGCTTCCGTCCAACGTCACGCTTCACCGCGAGGAATTCGCGCCCTCCGCCGACTGGCGCAGGATCGCCCACGAAACACACGCCCGCATCCGCCGCGAAACGTACACCGATCCCGAACAGATCGCGCTGGCCGAGGCATGGCGCGCCCACTATGACAAGATCACCGAACTGCTGCGCCGGGCTGATGCCTACGGTCAGCATTTACGCGGACGTGATCTGCCGCACGTGCTGTGCCATGCCGATTTACACACGGGCAACCTGTTGATCGATGCACAGGGGCAGTTATTCGTCGTCGATTGGGATCAGCCTGTCATCGCACCCAAAGAGCGCGATCTCATGTTCATCAGCGGCGGGCGCGTGATCACCGCGGTGACTGAGCAGCAGGAAACCGCATTCTTCGTGGGTTATGGTCAAACGGAGATCGACCGGGAAGCGCTGATCTACTATCGCGCGGCCTGGGTGGTGCAGGATATTGGCGGTTTTGCCGAGCAGGTGTTTTTGCTGCCGGATTTGAGCGTAGAAGCCAAGCGTCAGGCGATCCACTATTTCGTTGGCTCGTTCGCGCCGGACAGCATCGCGGAGTCGGCTCTGCAATAAAAAAGGACGCCGTAGAGTCTACAGCGTCCTCATGTTGCGAAGTGGGGCATGGAGCCTACGTCGCGTCGGTGTTGCGGCAGTTCTTGCATACATTCTTCTGCGCGCCGCTGATCTTCACGGGATACAGCAGCTTGATGCGGGTGCGACCGCAGACCGGGCACGTACCACGTCCGTGTGCGGTCATCTTGTACAACCCTTTACCACGATGGGACTTTCCCATTGGTGTTTCCTCTGACTAACAACCGGAGAATAGATTGATTCTACCAAGAGACCTATGGGGGATCAAGCGCGATAGTTGGAACCCCCGAACGCGGAACCGAGCATCGAAGCTAGCGAGGTGTTTGGTCTGATAGAAGTAAGCGGACGCGATAAATCGCGTCCCTACGAAACCAAGTTCAGATGACACACCTACGAATTTCTAAACAGCAGCGTCGACATGCCAAAGGTGACCATATCGCCATCCCGCAGCATGCGCCCCTTCTCGTTGACAGGCGTATTGTTGACCATCGTGCCGTTCGAACTGCCAAGGTCGTACACAATCCAGTTGTCGTCGACGAATTCCATCCGCGCATGCGGGCGGGAGATCGACGGGTCAGGGATGCACACTTCCCATTCGGCGTTGGCGGTGGCGCGACCGACGCGCAGCGACTGCCAGCGCAGCGGGATCGCCGTGCCTTCCTGCGCGCCGCCCATCATAATCAGCCGACCGCGCCCGACCGCGCCGTGCGCCGTGCTGAGATGTTCACCGGAGGCCACTGTTTCGCCACCAATTACCGCTTTGAACTGAATGAGCGGAACGAACAGACGAATGACATCTCCGGCAATCAGCGGGAACGGTTCGGTGATGCGCTCGTCGTTGACGAACACGCCATTCGCGCTGGCGTTATCGCTGACGAAAAACACGCCGTCCTGATACTCGATGAAGGCATGCTGCCGCGAGACATGTTGTTCCCGGATGCAAATATCGTTGCTTTCCAGCCGCCCAATCGACGCCCGTGCCCCTTCCGGAAGGATGAGTTCACGCGTTTCGCCCGTCTGCGGGTCTTGCCAGCTTACTTTCGCCAAGGCGGTAGAGACTTCAACCGCTGCGCTCATACGTCTGCCTCAATCGTGTCCATGCATGTACCTGCACGAGTATAACAAATTCGTTCGGATCCTCATCGTACCAAGGTCTGATTTGCGGCAGTAAGTCAGCTATTCGCCATCCCAGTTATCCAGCGCGTCAATCGGCTGGGTGACGGTCATGCCGCCCAGTTCGCGGGAGATGTTCTCCAGCAGCTTGGGCAGCGACCAGACCGCTGCGTCGACCTGCACGGCGACTGCGCCCGCTTCCAGATAATCCTTGGCGTCCTGCGTCGAATGAATGCCGCCCGCCCCGATGATCGGAATCGTGGAACGGCGCGCCAACTGCCCCACATAGCGCAGATTGAGCGGTTTGATCGTCGGGCCATACACACGCCCCGCAACCAGTTTACCGGAATTGTCACGCGCCGTGCCGCGCGGCGCGGAGCACGCGACCAGCGCATCCCCGCCGCCGTTGATGACCGCCTGCGCCAGTTCCTGCGCCGCATTGAACGGCAGCACCACGATGATCGGCTTCTCGACGCTGTCCCGCGCCACCCGGATGAGCCGTTCGACCTCGGCGGGCGGGGTTTCGTCGTGCAAGCCGAGTTCGACCGCGTCGACAATTTCCTCCTGATCAACCGCTTTCAAGCAGCGGCGGATTTCATCGGGCGTGGTGACGACGATATGCGTGATGATCGGCGCGCCGAGCTTCTCCCAGACCGCGCGGTAGCCAGAGATCACTTTGTTCATGCCCGGGTTCGGCAGACCGGTATGCACGAGCACGCCAGCGTCAAGCGGGACAATACGCGTCCCGTTAGCCGGCGACCGCGGCGCATAGGTGATCGGGTTGGTGACGAAGGCGCCCAACTTCTCATACTTGAGCAGATCGCGGTAGTTGTCGCCAAAGCCGAGCATCCCCGCCGCATTCATGACGGGCGTTTCAAGGATCAGGCTGTGCTTGCCCGCTTGCGTGATGCGGTAGCTCATGTCACGTCGCCCACGTCAGCTTGGTGAAGTCGAGTGCCGCGCCTTCGGTGCACACCATGTGCAGACCACCTTTCCTCCTGACCCTTCACGCCGAGCACCCGCCCACGCCCCAGCCCACCGTCGGGCTGCACACGCCCCACAGGTAATTGGCGGGAATTTCCGCGCGCAGTTCGCGAAACAGATGCCAGACCCGCGTGTAATGATCCTGATCGGTCGTCGTCACAAACACCTGGTCCGCCCACCCGACGGTCGTGACACGGTTCGCCCACTGCAAATCGTTGTCCCCTTGCAGCACTTCGACTTCGGGCGGCAGATGCTGCGTGGTGTATTTGCGGGCATCGCCCAGCAGCAGCACCGTCACCGCGACTTTTTGCGGCAGCAGCGCGGGGATCGTCATCAGCAGCGGCGTCGGTTCGCTGTCATAGGCGGCGAGCAGCACACTGCGCAGCGTCTTGCGGAACTTGAAGGGCTGGCCAACCGCGCCGATCAACCCGACGACATCGCCGGGTTCGTAGCGCAGCCCCGCGGGACGCTCGACGATGAGCGTATTCTTCTGCACGTCGACGGGATACCACTGTTCGCGCAAATAGGGCGTCCAACCGCTGCCCGTGCGCGCCAGCACCGACTGCCCCGCGCGGATTCCGCTCAGCGCCGGGTCAATCGCCAGATACAAATGCTGATGCGTCTCGTTGATGCGGCGCACCCGCTCAATAATCGCCTGTGTTTCTTTCATTCGGTGTCATCCGGTCTCGCTTCAGAGTTTGGCATGCCAAGCCCCGACACTGGCACAAAGAGGTGAATATTCAGCTCGCCTCGCTAAGGCTTTTACCTTTAACTTTCGCCTTTTAACTTTCAACTTGTTCTTTAATCTTACACTGGGATGCGACTTTTCGCGTGGGATTGCGTATAGAATGGGTGATAGGAACACGGGAAGGTATGCGGATTATGACGAATTTGCTGGATCGTCTGTTCACAGTCGTCTTCGGCAATGTGAGCAGTAAATTTTTCGATAAAGTCACGCAGCGTGTGGATCAGGTCTACGACTTCGTGTATGTGAAGGTGCTCGGCTTGCCGTTCATTGTGCTCGGCGCGCGGCAAACGGGCAAAACCACGTTGATCGAGTGGCTGCGCGAAAACGTCTCCTCGCTGGAAGACTTCAGCCCCGCCCCGACCGCCCCCGGCGGGGATGCCGTCGGCACGTTTTCATCGAGCATCGGCGATGAGATGATGCGGCTCAAGCCCACACGCGATGTGGGCGGCGAATACGAAATGTGGGAGACGGATTGGGTCGAACTGTTCCGCGAAGCCAAGCCGCGCGGCATCATCTTCATGATCGACCACACCGAGATTCTCAAGCACAAGGATGCGCTCAACTTCGTCATGAACATGATCGAGGATGAGAAAGAGGCGCAGAAGAACCTGAAAGCCTTCCTCGTGCTCGTCAACAAGTCGGATTTGTGGCTGAACCAGTCGCCGCTCGACAAACTGATGGCGCAGTATGGCAACGAGGTCAAACGCCTGGGGCAGCAGTCGGAACGGCTCGGCTACAAGGCGTCGATCTATTCCAGCAGCGTGACGACGGGCGTCGGCGTGCGCGAGGCCATGCGGACGTTCTTCAACAGCATCCGCCCGCAGCCCAAATAATGCGCCACCTCGAAATCGGCTATGTGCTGGAAGGCGAGCGCCGCGGCTACAACTTCACCACGCCGACCGACGGCCTCGCGCCGGACGCGCTCAAGGCCATCTGGCGCAATGCCATGCCGCGCGGTCAGGGGTGGAACGACTACCCCGCCGCGCGCACGCTCAAATGTTTTGGGCTGGAAACGGGCGAGGCCGTCGTGTGCAGCGTCACCGTGACCGATCAGGTGGATGAGGTCGGGCGGCGCGGCATCCGGCACGCCGATGTCTACGTCATGACGCTCAAAGAGTACCGCGCCGATCTGCTCAACCGCCTCAACCAACTGCCGCCAGCGATCATCACGCAGGCCGAAAAAGCCTTGAATTCGCGGGAATGGGAACTGCTGTTCCGCAAATACCGCGAACTGAGCAAGCCCAGAACCATGATCAAGCCGCAGACCATCCTCGCCTATGACGGCGACTGGGCGTTCATGGAGGCGTGCGTGCTGCTGCTCATGACGCGCTCGACGCTGCTGGCCAATCTGCTCGAAGTCTCCCCGGCGATCAATCCGTTCGCGGATCGTGTGTTCACGTTCACGACCTTCGCGCTCGATTACCGCGACGAGGGGCGCTTGGTCGCCCTGCCGCTCGCCAAAGCCCGCCAAATCGAGGACGTGCCCTACATCAATTTGAGCGCCAAGAAGTAACCCCTCACCCCACCCCTCTCCCAAGGGCGGGGGACTACAACCACTGCAAACCTCCCCTCTCCTAGAGGCTGAGGACAGGATACTTTAACATGGGAACCATTAAGGCGATCTTGAGGGAAAACGTGGTGTAGGGCGCAAGCGCGGTGCGGACGCCCTGTTGGGCGTCCCTCAATTCTTAAACTGTCCCCCCCCCCCTAGGAGAGGGGCGGGGGGTGAGGTTAGACGCAGCGGAAGAAGCCATCTTCCCCCAATCCCCTAGCCATTGGGAGGCGGGTCAAGGCTGAGGAACCCAAACTCACGTTACAATAGAGTCCAGACTCGTATTCTGTTCGAACCTCATTGGCTCTCGCTGTGGAGAGCGGTGCACTGACTTTCTCTAGCAGGCGGTGAGGTCGTCACACACAAAGGACTCCCGGATGGCAACTGAACAGCACCCTTTGATCGCGAAACTCGACACGTTGCAGACGCAGTTTGACACCCTTCAGCGCGACATCAGCCTCGACGACCTGCGCAACGAACTGGCCAGCGTCGCGCAGACCGTGAGCCGCCTCCCCGACGAGATCGCCCGTGCCCGGTCACGCGGCTACAGCTTCGCTGCCTACCTCGAACGCAAAGCCGAGGTGATCAAGACGCGCTGGGACGAGATGCGCGACGATATCCAGCGCACCATTCAAAGCGAGAGCTACCGCGCCCGCCCGATCATGGATGACCTGCGCGAACGCATGGAGAAAGCCAACATCTACCGTGCCAAGCCCACCGGGTTGGAGATGTTCATCCCGGAAATCGAACGCCAGATGACGCTGCTGCGCGGTCAAATCGACGCGGCACAGAATCGCATCCGCCAGGCCTACGCGGATCTCAAGCGCGACACGGATCAGACCGCCAGCGAGTTGAGCAAAATTCACTGGTATCTTGATCAACTGGGTGAGGCCTGTTTCAAGCTGCTGGCGGGCGAATCGCTGTATCTGGCGGCGCAGGCCGAACATCAGGCGACCGGGCGCGGCGGCGATGACCCCGACGGCATCCTCTACCTGACCGACCAGCGTCTCGTCTTCGAACAAAAGGAGACGACAGGTAAGAAGCTTGGGCTGTTCGGCGGCAAGAAGGTGCAGGAAGTCGAGTGGGAGATTCCGCTGCATCTGGTCGAAGCCGTCAAGGCGGAAAACAAGGGCTTTTTGGGGGGTAAAGACTTACTGCAGTTCACGTTTAAGTCCGGCGCGCCCTTTGGACAAGCGCAAATCGAAGTCAAGGGCGGCGTCGCGTCGAAGTTCTGGGCGGCGCAGATCGAACGCATGATCAGCGGCGGTGCGAACGACGAACGCGCCATTCAGCCGGACGCGGAGACGGTGCAGGCCATGCGCAACGCACCGACCGCCTGCCCGGTGTGCGCGGGGACGCTGCCGCAGTTGGTCGCCAACCAGATGCAGATCGAATGCCAGTACTGCGGCTCGGTGATTCGGATCTAGTCTCCAAGCTATTCAGTCGTCAGTTTGTAGGGACGAGGCATGCCTCGTCCTTTTTTCCATAATAGAACGCGAGGACGACGCATGAGTGTGTTGAAACAACCCCTCACCCCTCAATCCCCTCTCCCACGCAAGCGGGGCGAGGGGACGTGTGCTGCGGGGAACGCCCCCTCTCCCCGACGGGTGAATGGTGTTTTCAGCCTATTCGCCTTGATCGTCCTCTTGTTCGCCGCGCTGCCGGTCGCCGCGCAGACCGGGACGCCCACGCCGACGCCCACGGCGACGGCGGCGCCGATCCCGGTGTTCCCGCTGCGACCGGGGAGCATCGAAGGCAACATCAACGATGCGCAGCCCCGCTTACGCTACAGCTTCGAGGCGAACGCGGGCGACAGCGTGTCACTGCTTATGGAGAACACGTCCGGCGATCTCGATCCGCTGCTGTTCCTGTACGATCCCACGGGCGAACTGCTGGAACGCAACGACGATTTGCAAACCGGCAACCGCGACGCGCAAATCGCCATCACGCTGACGCGCTCCGGCACGTATACGGTCGAGGCGGCGCGCTTTGAGGGCGTGCCCACCAGCGGCACGTTCCGCCTCACGCTGACGGTCGCGGGCGGCGGAGCCACCCCCACGCCCGAAAATCCGCTCAACCGCCCGCCGGATTTTGGCGAGGCTTACCGCGTGATGAGTTATCAGGAGATCGTCACCGGGAGCATCAACGATGCGACACCCGACCGCTTTTTCGTCATCGGCGGGACGCAGGGCGACCTCGTCCGCGTGACCATGACCCGCACCAGCGGCGATCTCCTGCCGCGAGTGCGCGTATTCAACGAGGCGCGCGAAGAACTCAGTCAGGAGAGCGAACCACGCGCGGGCGAATCGATCGCCTATATCACCTTGCCGCAAAATGGCTGGTATCTGATCGAGGCGGGGCGGCGCGAAGGCGAAGGCAACTTCGACCTGTACGCGGGACGCATCGCCGCCGCCGTGCTCGAAGTCGGGCAGGCGGTCACGAGCCGCTTCACCCCGACTGCGCCCTCGGTGTCGTACATCGTCAACGCGCGGCTTGGTGATCTGCTCACCGTGACCATGTTCACGACCGAATCGAACAGCGGCGTCGCGCCGGAAGTTCGCCTGCTGGATTTGAGCCTCAATCCGGTCGCGGAAGAAGCGGGCGAACGTTTCGCCACACTGCGCACGACGATTCCCCGCAGCGGCATCTACATTGTACAGGCCAACAATTTGAGCCCGGCAGCGAGCGGCGGCTTCAGCCTGCGCCTCGGCAGTGTGCCGGGGAGCACACGCCTTGAGGCGATTGATGCCCGCTACAATGAGCAGTATCAGGGCAGCATTGACGGTTACGCCGCGCCGCTCCAGTTCTATCGCTTCGCGGGCAAAACGGGCGAATTGGTCACGCTCCAGCTCAACGCGACCAGCGGCGACCTCAACCCGTTCCTCATCCTGATGGACAGCGATCTCAACGAGCTCACGTCGAATGACGACGCGGGCGCAAGTCGCGGCGCGCGTATCACCCAGTTCCGCCTGCCCAAAGACGGCGAGTATCTGATCCTCGCGTCGCGTTCCGGCTTATCGGCGGGGACGACGACCGGCGGCTATGAACTGGCGATCACGGCGGGCGAGATCGCGTTGACGAGCGGCGGCCTCACGGCGACGCTGCGCTGGATCTCCGGTGCAGATCTCAACCTATTCGTGACGCAGCCGGATGGACGCGTCGTCGCGTGGAGCAGCCCCAGCACGCCGAGCGGCGGCACACTGCAAATCGACAGCAACGCCAACTGCGAAACGCCGAGCGATCAGCCCGTTGAACACGTTTTCTGGGGGACGCCGCCCGTCGGCGATTACACGATCTGGGTGTGGAATCAAAATGGCTGCGGGTCGATTGCGCCCGTCGAATTCTCGCTGATCGTCAGCGTGAATGGGACGCCCATCCTCAACACCAGCGGTCGCGTCCCCCCGTCCAGCCGCTATGAGACGGCGGTGCGCGTTGGCGATGGACTGCAAGGCTTTTTGCTCGACGAAGGCAGTGTGATCCTTCCGTCGCCGCAGGAAGCGGTCAGTCAAGGCGGCGACACGCTGATCCGTCCCGGCGAACAGCTCACCGGGGAGATCAATGGCGAGGTCTACGCGCGCTTCTACCAGTTCAGCGGGACGGCGGGGCAAACGGTCGACATTCGCGTCGAGCAGCTCTCCGGCGATCTGGACGCGATGGTGATTCTACGCCGCGCCGATGACACGCCGCTGCCCGACGCGGTCAACGACGACGCCGACGCGAACACCCGCGACGCGCACCTCGTCTACACGCTGCCCGCCGACGACACGTACATCATCGCCGTGACGCGCTTCGGCGTGCGCGAAGGCACGACCACCGGGCAGTATCGTGTCAGCTTGGCGCTGCCGTAGGGCAAACCTCACCCCGTTTCGCTGCGCTCAACTGCCCCTCTCCCTAGGGCGAGGGGCAAAGAACGGTCGGCTTCTTGGGGTGAGGTTGGCCGAATCGCAGTCACTTTCTAATGCTGATGCCGGTGCGTTAGCGTGGGTGCCTCCGAAGCCTCGGCTCTGCCCGCCAGAAAGTAGGCGTAGTTCAGCGCCAGCAGCAGGTTGATCACTACGGCCAACCAGCCGAGCCAATTCACCATGTGCATGACCTGGTCGACGAGCGCCACGCCAAACGCGAGGAGCGACAGCAACAGGAACGCGCCGTAGATTTCGTGCAGCGTATTGCCATCTGGCAAGTGCCGCGCGACCCACGCCAGCAAACCGATGCATAGCATGCCAACCCCCGTAAACTGAATAATGTGAAGCGCCGCCGGGTCAAGCGTCACCCCCACCACGGACAGCGTCGCCTGCGGCAGCAGCAGGGTCACGGCGCCCACCAGCAGCAGGATGAAGCTGTGGAACGTGAGAACAAATTTCGGTTGCATAAACGTCTCTCCAGTCCAAAGCGAGCGAAATAAGTAAGTCACCGCGCCGCCTTGTCGGCGGCTCACCTCCTTGTCTTTACCATACGCCCACGTCGTTCGCCTGCCAACTGATCATCGGACTACCCGCGCGGCACCATTTGTCACATGCACCTTAATCCCCTTCTAAACAATTTCACTGAATTCTCCATTACAGTGGGGATTATGTCAGCAGATTGAACGAGGGTTAGGCACATGACGGTACGTGGCAAAGTGGCGCTGGTGACAGGCGGCGCATCCGGATTAGGCAAGGCGGCCGCCCAACGATTGGCGCGGGAAGGCGCGAAAGTCGCCGTGCTGGGGCGCTCGGACGACGAGAACCGACAAGTCGCGGACGCGATCAATGCGGCGGGCGGCGAGTCGATTCCCGTCAACGCCGATATTTCCGACCCGGCAGCGATGCAGCGCGCGGTCGAACAGGTGGTGGGGCGCTGGGGGCGACTGGATATCGTGTTCGCCAATGCGGGCATCAACGGCGTGTGGGCACCGCTCGAAGACCTCACGCCGGAAGACTGGCAGAAGACGATCAACATCAACCTGAACGGCACGTTCTACACCCTCAAGTACGCCGCGCCACATTTGAAGAAGCAGGGCGGCTCAATCATCATCACGTCGTCGGTCAACGGCACGCGCATCTTCAGCAATACGGGCGCGACGGCCTACTCGTGCACTAAGGCGGCCCAGGTCGCCATGGCGAAGATGCTGGCGCTGGAACTCGCAAAGCACAAGGTGCGCGTCAACGTGATCTGCCCCGGCGCGATTGAAAGCCAGATCGACGAGAACACCGAGAAACGCAACGTCGAGCGCGAGAAAGAGCCCGTCGAATTCCCGGAAGGCGAAATTCCGCTCACCGATGGCGTGCCCGGCAAAGCCGAGGATGTGGGCGATCTCGTGCTATTCCTCGCATCGGATCAGTCGAAGCACATCAGCGGCACGGAAATCTGGATTGACGGGGCGCAGTCGCTGTTACAGGGGTAAACAATGCGTCGTCCCTTTCGCCATGCGAGAGGGTGTTCAATCAAGGTTTCATCGTAGGGACGAGGCATGCCTCGTCCTCGGTCGAAAATCGAACCAGAACCGTTCCGCGTAACGTTTTGATTTCCTCCAGTTATGGGAACAGATGACCGGTGGGTTGCCCTCTCCAGAGAAAAAACAGGACGAGGCATGCCTCGTCCCTACAAATTCTTTGGCGTAGGAACCCAAATTCCATTGGGAACCATGAAAAACCTACCCCTGACAGGGATGGGGGTGGGGTCGATGTGCTACATATTCTTCCGCTTCATTTGCCCCTGACCGAGCACCACAGTGATGTACTGTCCGCTCAGGTGGCCGAAGATCGGAATGGTGAGCGCCGTGCCCACGATCCAGCCGAGGCACGGGATAGCGTTGACCAGACCGAGCACAATCGCGGCGATCACTGCGCCGAGCAGCCACTGAATCAGCGCGTCCGTGCGCGAGCGCACCAGCCTGATCAAGCTGCTGAATTCGAAGAACACGTTCAAGCGCGGTTCTTCGGCGTAGCGCCCCAAGCCGAGCGTATATACGGGCTGAATGGCGAGGTTGTAGAGGATGAGCAGCGGCACAAAGCAGCAGAAGGCCAGTGAGATCAGCCCGCCGCTCAGCAAGCCATCGCCCGCCGTGAAGCCGATGAGGCCGATCACCAGGCTGATGACGAGATTCGGCACATTGTAGGCCACCCACGCGATCACCGGGTTGATCCCCATATTCAGAAAGCGCCCAAAGTCATCCCACGCGGGCAGCGGATAGCGTTCCCCACGCCGGATATTGCGGATCAATTCCAGTTGGTAGCCGAACAGGATGGCGAAACCCACCAAACCGATCAGCACCGGCGTGAGAATCGCCGAGCCGAACGTCACAATGGCGACCATCACCAGCTTGGACACCCACTGCGGATCATCAAACACATAGGTAAAGGCGCGGGGAATGTCGATCATGATGCCCTTTCTGCGTTCAGCGCCTCAGTGTAGGCGTTCAATTCTTCCAGCGTGATCTCACCGTATTTAGGATAGCGAATTACGCCCGTCCCGTCGATCACATAGGTGACCGGGAGTTGGAAAATCCCGTAGTCGTCGGCGGTGTCGCCGGTCGGGTCGAGCAGCACGGTCAAGCCGCGGATGTTGTACTGGTTGAGGAACGCCTCGACATCAATGCGTCGCTCTTCCACATTGACGGCCAGCACCGCCGCGCCATCAGGAGGCTGAGAGGCCCCGAATTCCGCCAGCGCGGGCATTTCGCGCTTGCACGGTTCGCACCAGGTCGCCCAGAAGTTGAGGAAGATCACGCGTCCGCGATAATCCGCCGCGTTTACTAATTCGCCATCGAACGAGGTGAGCTGAAACTCGACCGCAGGGGTGTTGGCGAGGTCAATCGGCGTGGGCATAGGCGGCAGCGTGACCGGGCCGGGTGTCGGCAGCCCCGCATTGGCGCGGGCGCCCGCGCTGAGGAACATGAAAAGCATAGCGAGTGACAGGCCGATCAGCGGGAAGACGAGGAAGATCAGCAGCGGCACGGAGACGCCGCGCTTCGGCGGTTGGATGACGGGCGAAGCCTCGGGAACCGGAGCTGGTTCGCCAGTGTGTTCAGGTTGAGTCATGGTATCCATCTCGGCAAATAGCCGTTTTGAGCTAAACGCACGCCGTCGCCAGTCACTGCATCGATCACCCAGATTTCCGGGCGCGAGAGCGGGTCGGTGACGCCGCTTTCCAACAGGGGCAAACGCTGCACGGCGAGCGCTGTCCCGGCGGGATTCCAATAGAAAAAGGTGCTGGCGTACAGCGGATCGTCGGTGAGTAGTTCCGCCGAGGCATCGGTCGGATTGACGAGGTAGATCTGCGTGCCGCCGAGCTCATCCGGGTTATCGCGCGAGATCGCGACGACGCTCCCATCCGGTCGCCACTGGGCGCGCTTCTCGTCAATCGAGTCCTCGCCATTGCTGAGATCGAGCAAGGTGCCGCCATTCAAGCCGACCAACTGCATTTTGACGCGCGCCTGCGCGCCTTCCAGCAGCAGCACGCTCGACGTGATGATGCTCTGCCCGTCCGGAGCGAATGCGCCATACGTCCCGGTCGTCGTCGGCAGGCCGACGATCTCCCCGGTGTCAAAGTCATAGATCAAGATCGACGACGTGCCGCGATCCACCAGCGAAATGCGCCGACCATTGGCTGACCACTGCGCATTGTAACCCAGCACCTGCAAGTCGCTGAAGAGCGGGCGCGTGGGCGGCGGGTACGTCGTCATGTCGAGCGTCCACAGGCGGACAGGGCTGGTGTTCACGCCTTCGACACCCGTATTGTAGTCGATGCGCTCATACACGATCATGCCGCCGTCCGGTCGCCACACAGGGGTTGAACAGGTCGAGTCGACGCAGTTGGTCAACTGGAGGAGCGCGCCCGTATCCAGATCCAGCAGCTTGATGTCCATCGTACCGTTGCTGTTGTACTCGGAAAAGGCGATCTTCGTCCCATCCGGGCTGACGGCAAAGTCATAGATCCCCGCGGGGCTGGTGGTCAACTGCTGCGCGCTGTTCGGGTCGTCCGCATCGACAATCCAGATGTTCTGCGGCGAATTGTCCGCCGGGTACAGGTAGGCGATGCGCGGCTGCATCACCGTGAAGCTGTAGCGGAACTCACTCACGGTTTCGCGCCCACTCTCCGCCCGCGCGCCCTGTTCGAGGACGACGGTGTATTCGGCAGCGGGGTCCAACGGTGCGTCCGGCTTAAAGCTGAGCGTTTCGCCGCTCCACGTGATCGTCCCGGTGAGCGGTGGCTCGAAGCGCAGGCGCTGCTCCGCCGTTGAGCGATCCATCGGCTCATCGAATTGCAGCGTGATTGCGGTCGTGCTGTGCGCCGTGCCCAGCGGTGCGACGCGCTTGAGCGTCACCCCAACGCGGTCACCGAGCGCAATCGTCAGCAGAATCGCGCCGATCAGCACGACGATGGCGACAACGACGGCGCGATCAAACCGCGAGAAAGCTCGAGGACTGAGGACTGAGGACTGCGTTTGTTCTCGACTCATGACCCTTCACCTGCTTTTGAACCTACCTGCTCATGCCAGCAAGGCCGATATTGCACCATATTGATTGTCTCAGTCCTCCGTCCTTGCACCTCAGTCCTCATGGGTACAAATACGGGTGTTCGGGCTGCTCAACGACTTCGACGGCCTGCGCGTGCAGAATCGGCGCGGCGTCCCCGCGGAAGTCGCCCGTCTCCATCACGCCCGTGACGCGCACCCACTGCCCCTGCTCGACCGCTTCCGGCCACTGCACCGGAATGCCGATGGCGCTGGCATCCGCAACACAGCAGCTCACGGTGAAGCGCGCCACCATGAACTGGTTTTCGCCAAACGTCGGCTCAAGGTAGACGAAACCGATCACGTCGGCGGGCTGGCCGCTGAGCGTGGCGTAATCATCGGTCGCATTAAATACGCGCAGCCAGTCGAGCACGTTGCGCTTGCTCGGCTCAATCGAGAGCACCATGTTGTCGACGCTGGACGCGGTGATGCTCACGTTGCCATCCACCGACTCCGCGCCGAGCGGGCGCGAGGGGATCAGCGTGCCGAGCACCAGCGGCACAGCGACCACGATCAACGTACCCCACGAGATCGCGCTGTGGTCGTGATCATGGTCGTGGTGGTGATCGTGCTCCGCCCGACGGGCGTTCAGCAGACCGAGCGCGCTAAACGCGCCGATCAGCAGGAAAAGCACCGCCGCCACATATGACAGCCAACTGAAGCGCACGTTGATGTAATTGGTCAGGTTGCCGCTGATGATATTGACGACGAAGTACAACCCCAAGCCAATCAGCAGCCCGGTCTTGACGATCTCCGCGATCTGTTCACGGCGATGATCGTGGTCGTGATCATGTAGGTGTTCCATAATACCCCTTTATTCAGGACTGAGTGCCAAGGACTGAGAAAAACTGTCTACCGGCTTTTCAGCGCAGACATTCGCTGCATTACAAGCGAACAGCATCGCTTAGTTACCCAGTCCTCAGTCCTTTCACCTCAGTCCTAGAATGTGATATTCAGGTTGAGCCAGATGCCGACGAGCATGGTCATCAGCAGCGGCAGCAGAATCAGATACAGCACCACGCGGCGCTTGAACACGCCCGCGAACATCAGCGTGCTCTTGATGTCGACCATCGGACCAAAGGTGAGGAAGGCGAGGATCGACCCCGTGGTGAACGTCCCGGCGAAGGCCAGCGCGAGGAATGAATCGACCGTCGAGCACACGCTCAAGACGAAGGCCAAAAGCTGCATTGTGATCACCGAGACGACCGGGCCACGACCGAGTGCCAGCAGCACATCCTGGCTCACCAGCGTCTGCATCAGCGCGGCCAGCAGCGACCCGATGATCAGGTAGCGCCCCATGTCGAAAAATTCATCACCTGCCATGCGCAGCGCGTCGCGCAGGCCAACAAGCAGCGGTTTACGGCGCGTTTTGGCGTAGAGCGGAATCACCTCGCCATCACCGCCCATGACGGGCGCGAGCGAGGTCGGCTGGAGCACATCCTGCGGGCGCGCGGCCACGGCGAACACCAGCCCGACCGCGAAGGCGACCAGCGCCGTGATGACAAAGCGCCCGATCAGCACCGTGCCCGCGCCAAACGCGACATAGGTGCTGACCAGCACTACCGGGTTGATCACCGGGGCGGCGAGCAAAAACGTCACGCCGACCGACATCGGCAGGCCTTTGGTGTACAGCCGGCGCACCACCGGCACAACCCCGCATTCGCACACCGGGAAGGCGAAACCCATAAACGTCCCGGCGATGCGTCGCCAGCGACGGGGTTGCGCCCCCCCCCCCCCCCCCCCCCCCCCCAGCCCCCCCCCCCCAACCCCCCCCCCCCCCCCCCCCCGGGAGGAGCCGCCCCGCCGCCAAGAAAAGGCCGGGAGGGGGGGGGGGAGAGGGCGGGGGGGCGCGCCCCCGCGTCTCCCCCCCCCCCCGCCCCCCCGGGAGGAGGACACCGCGAACCCGGAGGAGCCGATGCCCCGACCGCGGGCGTTGCGACTCAAGGACTAGCTCATCGACGCGCCCTATTGTAGCAAATTTGCTCAACATCTGATGTTATAATCGGCTGTAAGCGGAATGGAGACGAGCAAATGGCTGTTCAAGAGAGGCTGCTCCCCATGCGACCAAAGGCTACACTTGACCTACCCGGCAAAGGCGACACTGTTCGCGCGCCGGATGTGGGCTTCATTCGCAAAGATCAACTGCCGAACGGCAGCCCAAGGCGGCCGCCCCCCCCGCCCCCACGATGCCCCCGACGCGGCGAAATTCAGGATTTCGGCTAGGGTACGCGCCTGTCTGGTTTGCAACCAAGCGCCCGCCTCAAGGAGAACGAGTATCGACGCGCCCTGTTGTATCAGCAGAGCTAATCCGCCATGGGACGTTCGCGGTCGCTCATCTCCATGAGGACAAGCTCACGCCGCAGCGTCTTCCCCACCGTCGATTTCGGCAGTTCCTTGATGAAACTGAAGCGGCGCGGCACTTCATAGGGCGCGAGGCGCGTCTCGCAGTGCTTGATCAGTTCGTCGGTGCTGACCGTTGCGCCCGGCTTGAGCACAATCCACGCCTTGAGCGTCTCCTGCCCCGCTTTGCTCTCATGCGGCACCGCGGCCACGCCGACTTCCAGCACCGCGGGATGCTCTTTCAGCGCCTTCTCGACCGTATTCGGGTACACGTTGAACCCGCCGATCAGCGCCATGTCCTTCTTACGGTCGACAATCGTAAAGTAGCCATCCGCATCCATGTAGCCGATGTCGCCAGAGTACACCCAATGTTTGCCGCCGTGTTCGCGCAGCGTGTTGGCGGTTTCGGTCGGCATCTTGTAGTAACCCGTCATCATATTCGGGCCGCGCATGATGATCTCCCCGATTTCGCCGACCGGCATTTCGGTCACGCCGTCATCCAGGCTGACGATCTTGCATTCGACATCGGGGAGCGGCATGCCCACCGTGCCGACCTTGTTCACGCCAATGATTGGGTTATTGTGCGTGGCGGTCGGCATTTCGCTCATACCGTAGCCTTCGTAGAGCAGTTTTGCGCCCGCCGCTTCGAATTCCTTCTTGGTTGTCGGCGGCAGCGGCGCCGCGCCGCTCTGCGCGATCCACACGCTGTTGAAGCGCACCTCGCCGGACTTCACCCGGGCGTGATTGTTCACCGCATTGAACAGCGCCGGAACGCCGAGGAAGACATTCGGCTGATAGTGGTGGATGATTTCCACCACATTGTCGATGTCGCGGGCGTTCGGCACAAGTACGATGCGCGCCCCGGTCGACATGGCCTGCGAGAGCATCACCAGCAAGCCGAACACATGGAACAACGGCAGCGCACCCAGATACACGAATTGACTGCGGTCTTTGCCCGCCAGTTCACCTTCGCTGACCGTCGTCCACGCGACCGCCTGCAAGGTGTTGGCGACCAGCGCTTTATGCTGGGCCATCGCCGCCTTGGAGACGCCTGTCGTGCCGCCCGTGTACTGGAACAGCGCGAGGTCACTCCCGCGTACCGTGACATTCGGCTTTTGCCCGAGGTAGCGCCCGAGCAAGTCGCCTAACCAGTGATCGCCAACCGCTAGCGCGTCCAGCCGATGCCCATCTTTCTTCTCTTTCGCCAGCGTGAACAGCAAACGCGCGGGCGCGGAGAGCGCCTCTTTGACATTGGTCGCGATCACCGTTTTCAACTGCGTCTTCGGCTGCAGTTCCTTGATCATGGGGTAAAACAGCGTTAGCGTGATCACGATTTTGGCGTCACAGTCGTTGATCTGGAAGGCCATCTTCTCGGGCGGGTAGGTCGGGTTCGTCGCCGCGACGACGCCGCCCGCCTTGAGCACGCCGTAGTAGCTGATGGCGAACTGTGCCACGTTCGGCATGACCAGCGCGACCGTATCGCCCTTGCGCAGCCCCAAGCCGATTAGCGCGCAGGCCAGCGCGTCGGACTGCGCGTCGAGTTCGCCATAGGTCAGCGTGGCGGGCACATGACCGAGCAGCGGCAGCTTGGCATCGGTGATGAGCGCGGGGCGTTCCGGGTGCTGCATGGCGGCGTCTTGCAGAAACTTATGGAGCGGGACATCGGGGTAGGGTTCGAGCGTGCGTTTCACGCCGGGATCATAATGCCGCAGCCACGGCTTTTCGTCGTAAATACTCATGATTTTTGCCTTCTATAAAGTAACGTTTATTTGGGTTTCGATCATGATACAGCAAAATGCGCTGGAGCATTTCCGCCAGTTGTGCGAAATGTGTAAGTGTCCAGCAGGAGAGTAGGGGCGCACCTGTGTGTGCGCCCGCCAATTTTCAAACCAGCGGACGCGATAAATCGCGTCCCTACGAAACGGAGATTCTGTCGCCCCGCCCGGAATTCGGGGCGGGGCCGGGGTGGGAATGTAATTCTATTCGGCGCAGAGCGGCGTGACGGTCGTCTCCGGGCGCGCGATCATCTCCAGCGGCACATCGAAGGTTTCGCCACCGCGCACAATCAGCAGCGTGATCGTGTCGCCGGGGCGCACGTTGGCCACCAGATATGCGACCAGTTCGTCCATATTGCGTACGTACTCGCCGTTGATCGCCACGATGATGTCGCCGCCCACGCAGATGCGGCGGTCGCGCACCAGCACTTCACGTGTACCGCCGCGCAGCCCGCCGTTCGCCGCCGGGGAGTCGGGCGATACGGTCGAAATCAACACGCCTTCGGTGACGGGCAGATCAAGAATTTCGGCCAGCCCGGCCACGCTGAAGCCGTTCTCGACGGATTCGCTCGAAATGCCGAGCCACGCGTACTCGACGCTGCCCGTCTCAATGAGTTCCGGGATGACGCGCAGCACGGTCGCCGATGGCACGGCAAAGCCAATGCCCTGAAAGACGCCGGACTCGGTGCGGATGGCGGTATTTACGCCGATCACCTGTCCGTTGGAATTGAGCAGCGGGCCGCCGCTGTTGCCGGGGTTGATCTCCGTATCGACCTGAATGATCGACGGGTTGTTGAAGCGTTCGGTCGTGCCGACGATCAGCTCGGCGGACGGGAGCTGCCGCCCTAGGCCGCTGACAATGCCGACCGACATCGAACTGGCGAGGCCAAACGGGTTGCCGATGGCAATCGCGCGTTCGCCCACCCGCACCGCATCCGAATTGCCAAAGACCACCGGGGCGAGGCGTTCACGCGCCACCTCAACTTGAATGACCGCGAGGTCGCTGTACACATCCACGCCGACCACTTCGGCGTTGGCCACCGTGCCATCATGGAAGGTGACGAGGACACTCTCAGCATCAGAGGCGAGATGCGCGTTGGTGACAATGTGCCCCTGATCGTCGTAGATCATGCCGGAACCGCTGGCGCTGCCGATAGTATTGGTGGTCGTGTTGGTATAGGTCACATCGATGTTGACGACCGAGGGCACCACGCGCTCGTAAATGTTCGTCAGCAGCAGATATTCCGCGTCCGCCGCGTCAATGATCGCCTGCGGGACAGGCGTCGGCGTCGCGTTTTGAAAAGCGGCGTTCACGGGCAGTTCCGCCACGGGCGTGCTGACGGTCGCCCGATCCGGCGGCATGGGGGTCGGCGCGACCTGACAGGCGGCGCTCAGCAGCAGGGCGAAGATCAGGATGGGAAGCGACTTTCTCACAGATTAAACCTCAGTCAACCACAACAGGCGTGCTTACGCACTCCCGCTATTCTAACGTGAGTTATGGATAACGCTTCTCTGACCCCACCCCCGACCCCTCCCCGAATTCGGGGAGGGGAGACAGCAAAAACAGGGTTCGTCTCCCCTCCCCAGCGTGCGTGGGAGAGGGGTTGGGGGTGAGGGGAGGCACAAATGAGGCTTATCCACAACTGACGTTATTCTAAGGCACATTTGGTCAATCTGTGATGGCGCGGATATAGCGCTCAGCGGAAAACAGCAGTCCAGCTTTCGCGTCGTGCCGCGTGATTTGCCCGAACGCCTCATACATGCGATCAAACGCGAACGGTTCGACCGCGCGCACGATCTGCCGGACTTTGGAGGCGGGCAGCGGGATCATATTCGGGTAGCTGTACATGAATGACATATAGCGGCTGTCCGCCACAATGTCGATGGTATCCGCCGTGAACAATACCCCACGACCGTCCGCGCCATCACGCCAGTGCAGCACGGTCGCGCCGGGGAAATGCCCGCCACAGCGAATGACCGTCACGCCGTCCCACAGCGGGAGCTGTTCGCCTTCCCACAACACGACCGCCGGATCGGGCCGCATCACCCAGTCGCGGTGATCGGCGTGGAAGTAGATCGGCGCATGGTCAAAGGCGTGACTCCATTCGACCGTCGTGCTGTGATAATGCGGGTGCGACACAGCAATCGCCTGCACACCGCCCAACTCGTTGATCGCCGCGACCGTCGCCTCGTCGATCAGTGTGATGCAGTCCCACAAGACGTTGCCGTGCGGCGTCTGGATCAGAAAGGCCTGCTGGCCGATGCCGAGTTTCGGCTCGGTCTTGATGCGGTGGAGTAACGGTTCCGGCGACTCGATCACATTCTTGAAGTTGGGGCGCAGGTCTTCCAGCGTCGTCCAGCGCTGGCCGTCAGGGTGGATATACTGGCGGTCGTCCACGCAGATCGGACAGGCGGCAGGCGGTTGCTCGGACTCGGGATACTGTGTGCCGCAGGTCGCACAGATGAATAAGGGCATGGGTCTCTTCTCCTCGTGCATGTTTCTGTTGTACCCGACCTGACAGCCGCGCACATCGGACAAGGGACTAAGGCCTACGCTGTACACTTGGACAGGTGTAATCCGCTGAATCGCCATACAATGGGGAAGCTCTTTGAAGCCGCAACCGAGAAAGGGAACCTGAATGACTCGAGCTATACGCCGATTTGGGCTGCAGATGCTCTGTGCGCTCGCGCTGGTGGTGGTGCTGCCGGTGAGCGCCCAATCGGAGGGCACGCTGGTCGTCGGCCAACCGACCGTCGGCAACCTGGCCGATCCCGCTGCCGTCATCACCTTCGACTATCCGTTGGCGCAGGACAGCGCCGTCGTCATCGAAGCGTTTGGCGAAGCCCCCGCGCCTGCCGTGACCATTCTGCGCGACGGCGCGGTCGTCGCCGCCGAACCTAACACCGCCGGGTCGCTGACCATCGCCTTGACCGCCGTGCTGAACGCCGGGACATACACCGTGCAGGTGAGCAGCGCCAATGCGACCGCCGGACTGGTCATCCTCATTGTGAACAGCGAGACGCCGATCACCGCGCAGCCGCTGGCACTTGGCACACCGATCAGTGGTGCCGTGAACGCCGAGTCGCCGCTCGCCATCTACAGCATCAGCGGTTTGACTGCGCCCGCCGACCTCTACGTGACGCAGACGGGCGGCGGTGGGGTGCGCGTGCTCAATGCCGAGACGAGCGCCATCAGCGCGCTGATCGGTGGCGAATTCACTGAGGCGCGCTTGCAGATTCCGGCCAATGGCAGCAGTTATCGCGTCGAAGTGCTGTACGCGGACGCGGCGCACACTTATACACTCTGTCTGAGCGCAGTCGGCGCGCCGACGTGCTCCGGCGAGTCGCTGCCACCCGCTCCGGTCGCCACCCCGGTGACCGACAGCGTGTGCATGCTCACCCCGCTCAACGCGGGCGGCGTGAACATCCGCCAGTCCGCCAGCGTGAACGCTCCGGTGATCGGCGCACTGCCCGGCGGGACGAGTGTCGCCGCGCGCGGCATCAGCCCGGACGGGAGCTTCTTCAGCGTGACGTTTAATGGCGTGAATGGCTGGGTCGCCGCGAGCGCGGTCGGCGCAACCGGGAGCTGTGGGGCGCTGACCGTCGTCGAACCGCCGCCCATCAGCCTCCCGCCGACGCCCCTCCCACCGCCGACACCCAGCGGCCCGTGCCTGATTCGCATGACCGGGGAGCAGTTGGTCTATTCGCAGCCAGTTGTCGATCCCAGCTATATCTTCGACGAGGTCCAGCCGGGCTTCGAGTTGATCCCGGTCGGGCGGCTGGCGGACAATTCGTGGTGGCAGACCAACTACGCGATGGCGTGGATTTCGACGAGTGCGTTTGGCAGCACCGCGACGGTCAGCGGGGATTGCCGCGCCCTGCCGATTGTATCGCCGTAGGGGAGGGGCTTGCCGGTCACTCGCTAGGATAGCGTGATCGTATCAACCTCCCCCCTAAATCCCCTCTCCCAAGGGCGAGGGGACTTGAAATCCCGCCCGTCTCCCCTCCCCGAACGGAGAGGGGCTGGGGGTGGGGTTAAAAACGGCGTGTCAGCCGATGCGCCGCTCAGCTTTCGATGATCATCCAGCCTTTGGTGGCGGCAATCGCCCGCAGGTCGGCGTCGGGATCAACGACATAGGCCGAGCCGAGGATCGACAGGAACGGCACATCCGACACGGTATCGCCAAACCCGACCGACCGCGCTAAATCAATACCCATCTCCGCCGCGACCGCCTGCACGCGCACGACTTTCTCCTGCCCGCTGAGCGGCTTTTCCGCCTTGCCCGTAAAGACTCCATCCTTGAGAATCGGGATCGTGCCTTCACCGCGCCAACCGAGCGTCTGCGCGAAAACGGCGACCCCCTGCTGGAGCGCCGCGCTGACGAGGATCACCGGGTAGCCTTGCGCTTCGTACGCGCGAATTTGGGCGATGGTCTTGGGCTTGAGCGCGGCCTGCAGCAGCGGGATCTCGCGCTCCATCACCGCGGCATTGTGGGACATGGGGACGTTGCGCATGGCCGTCATGATCGCCAGATAGCGCAGAATGCCGCCGATTTTCGACTTGGACGAGAACGGCTTGGCCAACACGCCGAGCGTCGCCGTCGTCAGCACATTGAATGTGGGGACCAGCCCCATCGACCGAGCTTGCTCAAAATACGTGCGCGGAAAGCTGATGCTGATCAGCGTGCCTTCGACATCGCTGAATACGGCGGGACGCAGGGCAGAGTTCGTCATCCGGTCTCCTCGGGACTAGGCATAGCTACAGTAGAGTAAACCCGCGTGGTGGCGATCCGTCGCTCACAGCGTGTCGTAACGGCGCGTCGATTCGAGTTGCAGGATGAAATCCGCGCCGAACGCCTGCGCCGGGGACTGCGCGCCACGATACCCGCCCTCCAGCACCCGTTCGACCGCCAGAATGCCCGTTTTCGCGGTGAGCGCGTAGGCTTCGAGGGTGTCGAGCCACGCTTCAGCCTCATTGCCGCTCGCATCGGTTGCCCGCGCATACACATACGAGCGGGCGGTTCGGCGGCGCTGTTCGCTCGGCCCGGGCACAAAGCGATCAATCAGCTTCTTCATCGTGGAGCGAATCACGGCGCTGCGTCCGGATTGAATGAGCAGGAAGCCAAAACGCTGCGCATAGGCGATGAAGAACGGCGGTAAACGCATGTAGGTCGTGATGTTGGGGATGCCAGTGGAATGGTAGGCGGTCACGATGTCTCCCCACGGGATCGCCATCGTTAGCACGTCCTGCCCATCCGTCATGCGGAAGCGGCGCGCCTCCGCGCCAAAATCGACGGGCACGAGCGTGCCGTTACGCCGCGTCCGCCCACCCTGCGGCGACATTTCGATCATGCTCTTGAGCGTCCCCGCCGATGCGCCGGAGTCCAGCCCGCCCGCGCCGAGCACATCGACGACGATTTCCAGATGCGTCGCGGTCGGCAGCTTGTCGGCGACATAGCGCGCAAGGCAGTCGCTCGGCACGACGTCGAAACCCACGCCAGACAGGATCAGCGTGCCGCGCTCCCGGGCGGCAGCATCGCGCGCAAACGCGGCTTCGAGCACGGGGAATTCCCCGGTGATGTCGAGGTAGTGCGCGCCTGCATGCAAACAGGCATCCATCATCGGCGCGCCGGTGTAGAGGTACGGCCCGGCGGCATTCAGCACGAGATCGACGCCCAACCCGCGCAGACGCTCCGCCGCCGCGTCTACGCCGAAGGCCACATACTCGACGTTATACGCCTCCGCCAGCGGCTTGAGCTTCTCTTCCGAACGTCCCGCGATCAGCGGACGGTGGCCGCGCTGAATCGCCTCGTCGAGCAGGAGTTTGCCCGTATATCCGGTTACGCCGTACAGCATCCATGCCATTGCGGTCTCGCCTCGCCTATGCCATTCTCAGGCGATCATAGAACCGGAGGTCGAAAATGCCAATTTCTGCTGACCTGCCCCCGCAGCCGGGAACGTATATTCTGCTGCTGGAAATGGTAGAAGATCAAGCGGTGTCGATTGGAAAACTGGGGACATTTAACCTAGATCGCGGCTGGTATGCCTATGTCGGCAGCGCGTTTGGCAGCGGCGGTCTGCGCGGGCGGCTCACGCATCACCTGACACCGCCCGCGCGCCCCCATTGGCACATCGATTATCTGCGCACCGCCGCGACCGTCCGCGCAGTGTGGACGGTCGCTAGCCGGACACCCTACGAGCATGTGTGGGCGGAACGGCTGCTCGCGCTGCCCGACGCAACGATCCCGATCTCCCGTTTTGGCGCGTCCGACTGTCGCTGCGCCGCCCACCTGTTCCGCTTTGCGGAGCGTCCGCTACTAGCCGAATTTCAGACGCTTAATCCGGAAATCGCTATCACCGGTTGGCAACCATAAAGTCACCGATCAGCTTGGCAATCGCTTCGCCCTGCTCATCCTGAACGTAGTGTCCGGAGGTGGCAAAGCGCGTCACCTGCGCCTTAGGAAATAGTTCTTGCCAGCGCCGTAATTCCTGCTCTCGGAAGGCGATATCTTTCATGCCCCACGCCAGCATGGCCGGCTTATCCGCGATGTTGGCGCGCCGCTGCCACAGGCTGTCCAACCATGCGCTTGAACCGATGATCTGCCTCGGGAAAACCCACGTCCCTTTGCGGCTTTCCGGGGTGGGCAGCGCGTCGAAATAGTGGCGGTGAATCTCCGGCGTGAGCAGGGCTTTTTCCCCGTAGGCAGTCTTCACCACCTGCCCAACAAAGAAGTTGTAATTACGGCACAACCAGCGCCCAATCGGACCACCGACGAAGCCGCTGAAACCCTGATAATACCAGTCGGCTTTGACCGACCACATCCACGTATTCAGGATGACCAGCCGCTTCACCCGTTCCGGGTTCTCGACTGCGTACGACAGCCCAATCGGACCGCCCCAATCCTGCACCACCAGCGTGATGCCGCTCAGGTCGAGCGAGTTCAACAGGCTGGTCAGGTTGGCGGCGTGATCCTGCGGTAAGTACGTCCAACGGTCCGGCTTATCCGACTGCCCAAAGCCGATGTGATCCGGGGCGATACAGCGGTACCGATCACGCAGGGCGTTGATCAGTTTGCGGTACACGAATGACCACGTCGGGTTACCGTGCACCATGACAATCGGCTCACCCTGCCCAACGTCGACATAGCGCATCAGCCCCGCGGGAACCCGATGCGCGCGCGCTTCATAGGGGTAGAGGTCGGTGTTGATCCAGCGGGCGGTGGTCAGGCTGGCTGCGAGCATTATCTCTTTTCCTCGAAAACTAAATGCTGGATACTATGTGAACGATGTTAACTCATTGACAAAAAAGTGCGGAGACGCTTGGCCTCCGCCTATCGCTTAAGCGGGGATACGTGTGAAACTCGCGATCACCCGCCCCAGAATCGTTTCCGTGACTTCCGCCATGCGTGCCTGTTCTTCGTCCATGACGGTGGTCTGGAGCATCGCCAGACCATGCACCGTACTCCAGCAGTGCAGCACGATGGCATCCTCGGTGTAGTTCGCATCCGCTGCAAAAATGCCGAGTTCAATGCCATGCCGCACAATGTACAGCAGCGAGCGCATGGCGAGTTTCTGATTCTCGGCCTGCGTCGACGGGGATGGGCCGAGGTGGAACATCAGGTGATATTCGACCGGATGTTCCCGCGCAAAGTGAATGTAGGTCATGCCACCAACCAACAGCATCCGCGCGGGACTGGATACGCCGTGCAGGCGCTGAAAGATCGCCGCGTTCAGGTGCTCAAAACACTTGGCGCGCACGGCGTCCACCAACTCATCTTTGCTGCTGAAGTAGCGGTAGAGCGCTGCTGGGCTGTAATCCAAGCGGTCAGCCACCGCGCGCAGCGATACAGCGTCCAATCCATCGGCAATAATCATGGCATACGCTGTGTTGATGATGTCCTGCCGGGTTTTCGTTTTACGGCGTTCGCCGGGCTTGCTCTGCATAGGTTTCAGCTTCTGTGAACACTGTTTACAAAGTGTAGAGTTTTAATCATCCTCTGTCAAGCGCCTGGTCAGGCGCTTGTGTCGGCTGGCATGTCCACCTTTCGCAAGGGCGGCCAAGTTAGCTCTTGACAATTTAGAGTAATTGCTCTAAATTGTCTTTTAGAGTTTTTACTCTAATCTACAGAACACAGGGTTGTATGAAGACCAAAGAACACATTCTCAGTACGGCGCTGGGGCTCTTCAATCAAAAAGGCACCAACGCCGTGACGACCAATCATATCGCCGAGGCGGCGGGCATCAGCCCCGGCAACTTGTACTATCACTTCCGCAACAAAGACGAGATCATCCGCGCGCTGTACGCGCAGCTTTCGGCGCGCAATGATGTCGAACTCCAGCTTCCGCCCAATCGGCTGGCCACGATCGACGATGTGCAAGCGCTCGTGCGGACGAATTTCACCATCCTGCGTGATTATGCCTTCATCTATCGCGAATTCGCCGCGCTGATGCAAGCCGACCCGGAACTGCACAAGGCCTATCTCGCGGCGCGCGCCCGCGGTTACTTCGGCTTCCGCGCGTTGATCGCGGTGCTGGCGCAGGCCGGGATCACCAATTTAAGCGATCCGGCGGCGGTCACGCGCCTCGCCGATATCTGCTGGCTGATCACCGAATTCTGGCTGTCCTCACTGGAGGTCAGCGGCCAGCCCGTCGACGAAGCGGGCATTGAACGCGGCGTTGAGCTCATGCTGCACGTGCTGCGCCCGTACTTCGCCGTGTAAGTCCAGCTCGACCAATCTAGATCGGTTTCCCCACGTGCTCACTTTCGAGCCCGTGTAGTTCACTGCGCCTATCCGCAGATAGAGGAGAACTGCACCATGAACAAATATCGCAGCACTGCCCTGTTTCTGATCGTCGTTCCGCTCGCCTTCAATGTCGCCTTCTTCGCGCTCGGTGGAGCCTTCGAATACCCGGATATTCTGCGCCAGCCGACCGCTGACATTCTGCAAAAGTTCAGCGCGGGTGGGAGCAGCCTCGTCGCGCTGTGGTATGCCTTCGCGCTGACCGCGCTGCTCTCAGTTCCGCTGGCGCTGCTGCTGCAAAGCGTGTTCGAAGACGAACATCCGCAGCTTGCCCGCGCCGCCGGGGTGATCGGCGTGCTGGCGGGGCTCGTGCAGACGCTCGGCCTGTTCCGCTGGGTGTTCCTCGTGCCGACGCTGGCCGCGACCGTCGCCGATCCCGCCGCCACGCCCGGTCTGCGTGACGCAGCGATGATCGCGTTCGAGTCCGCGCATCAATATCTCGGCGTTGCCGTGGGTGAACATCTCGGCTACTTCTTCACGGGCACATGGACGATTTTACTCAGCGTCATGATGTTCCGTTCGCGCTGGTTCAACCGCGGGCTGGGCATCGTCGGCATCAGCGCGGCGATTGGTATCATGGTCGGGCTGCTCGAACCCGCGGGCGTCGAGTTCGCCGGGCTGGTCAACGCGCTGAGTTACATCGTGTGGTCAGTGTGGCTGGTGACGGCGGGGCTGCTGCTCTTCCGCCGCAGCGCGTCATGACCCCGGCAGCACCGGGACGAGTTCGCCGCAGCTCGTCCCCGGTGCTTGTACGTTCCCGCCCCCGTCAATCATCCCGCCAAAGCATGGCGCGGAATCGGCGCTGCCCAGCAGCAGCGAATGCGCCAGAACCACTTCTCCGCCGCGATGCGTGCCGACCGCGCTGCCCCCGGCGGGGGCGTAATTCTCGTAGAAGGTGCTGCCGATGACGACCACACTGCCGCTGTTGGCAATCCCCGCGCCCATGCCGCCGCGTTCGGTGGCGACGTTCCCGTAAAACACGCTGTTCTGCACGAACAGATCGCCGCTGGCGTTGTCCACGCCGCGCCGATTGCCCGTGAACGTACTGTCACGCACATACGCTAAGCCGGAGTTGTACAGCGCCGCGCCCCGGTTGCCCGCAAACGTGACCCGTTCGAGCGTGAGCGTGCCGAAATTCGCCAGCGCGTGTACGTTCCCGGCGAGGCGGCTGTCGCTCAGCGTGAGCGTGCCGTTGGTGTTGATCGCGCTGCCGCCGGATTCCGCGTTCCCGCGCACAAAATCGACCCCGCGGATGTTGACCTCCGCGCCGTCTTCAATGAACAGGATGCGCCCGCGCTCTTCCCCATCGAAGGTCACCGTATGCGGCGCGGCGTTGATCGTGATATCCGCGTCAATGACTTTAGTCGTCGTGATCGGGATGATTCCCGCGCAGGTGAATTCCAGCGCGTCGCCGTCCACCGCCGCCGCCAGTGCCTGATCCAGCGCTGCTTCGCTGCATTCAGCAATCGTCAGCCCCTGCGGGCGCGCCCAGCCGGTCAGCGCCAGCAGCATGAATAAAACTATCCGCAAACCCTTGCTCCTCGTTGTGTTGTTTGCCCTGTCTATGATAAACGCGATTTTGGCAGGAGTTGGCAGTCTTTTTCGTGGATTTGGCAGTGGTTGTTCGCCTAAGCTGAGGGCATTCGCTCAACTTATGGAAAGGTGCACCGCTATGAATAACGCCCAGCTTCTCCGCCGCGCTCTGCTCGCCGACAGCCTGATCTCGACCACCAGCGGGCTGATCTTCATCTTCGCCGCCGCGCCCGTCGCCGCGTTTATGGGCATCCCCGATCCGCTGGTGGCGACGCTCCTTGGCATCGCCCAGGTGATCTACGGTCTGATCATCGGCCGCGAAAGCCGCCAGACGCTCACCCCCACAACCGGGGTTGTCTTCTTCGGCTTGAACCTGATCTTCGTCCTGCTGTGCGCGCTCATCCTCGTCACCGACGCCTTCGCCTTGACAACGAGCGGGCGCTGGGCGATTCTCATTGGCGCGGATATTGTCTTGGTGCTGGCCGTCCTGCAATATATCGGCGCGCGGCGGATCAGTGCAGGGGTGCGGGCGCAAGCCTAATGTGAATCGGGAGTTCTCTTGGCGGTTGTCCAAGTCACGGTCTTCGGCCTGACCTTATGGTTCGGCTGCTATCTGGCGGCGCGCAGTTCCAAACGACCGGGGCTGCGCTACGCCGGTTGGGGCTTGATCGCCTACGCGGGCGGGCTGGCCTATTTGCTGCTCGAACCGGCGCTGCCCGTCAGCGCGATTCGCCCCTTAGCCCTGCTCTTTCCCGGTCTGTTCTGGCTGGCGGCGATCTATTCGTTCACGCCCAACGTCAGCGCGTATCAGGTGCATCGTCTGTTCGGTGCAAGCGCCGCCCTGACCGCCGTGACGCTCGCCGCCGCGCTGCTCCTCGATGCGCTCACGCTGGTCGTATTTGTGCCCATCGGCGGTCTCCTGTTCGCGCTGATCAGCGTGCTGCGCCATCTGCGCGAACTCCCCCGCCGCCCGCTGATCATTCTGCTGGTGGCGACGACGTTTTTCGTGCTCTCGCTCGGTCTGCTGCTGCTGCCCACGGCGGTGCTCATGCACACGCTCGTGTTCCTCGGCGCGAGCGGCGACCTGCTGCTGCTCGGCTACGCGCTGGCCGGGCTCGACGCTTACGAGGAAGGCACGCTCCTCTGGCGCGACCTGCTGCGCTCATTCACCTTGAATGGCATCGTCGCGCTCGTGTTCGGCGGGCAGGTGGTGATCAGCCTGCACCTGCTCGGTTTGGGTGCGGCAGCACTGGTCATCGGATTGCCCGTGATCGCCACGGCCATCACCCTCGTTACCCTGTTCGACCGCCTGCAAGCCGGGCTGGATCGACTGACGTTCCCGCGCCAATCCGATTTGAGCGAACAGCGCGCCGAACTGCGCTCCGTCGGGGACGCGGTGCTGCGCGTCAACTCAACGGTCGATTTCACCACATTGAGCAGCGCCGAATTCACGCGCTACACCCGGCAGGCGCTCAGCCACGCGCAAAATCTCGACAAGCTGGCCACCAGTCCGCTCACCTACCTGCCGCTCATCGATCAGCGCTTGGCGGCGCGCGGCGCGGATGCGTCGCTGCTGGAACGCGCCAAAGAACTGCGCGCCCTGCTCCGCGCCAGCATTGAGCGGCTCAAACCGCATGAGGGCAGCGGCTTCACCGACGAATGGCGCTATTACAACGTGCTCTATTTCCCGTATGTCGCGGGCCTGAAGCCTTACAGCCGCCGCTTGGACGCCGACGATCTCGATCCGGCGGCACGGCAGGCGCTCGACTGGTTCGCGAACGCCGTCCCCGAACGCACCCTCTACAACTGGCAGGCAACGGGCGCGAAACTCGTCGCCCAAGACCTGCGCGATCAACTAGAACGCCTGACCACGCCTTGAGGAACGCGCGCATCACGGCTATAGTTCACGCATTGGGCTGGGCGTAGGAGCAAACAAACGATGCGGGCATTGGTCACAGGCGCTACCGGGTTTGTCGGGTCGCACGTGGTGCGGGCGCTGGGTGAAAGTGGACATCAGGCGGTGGCGCTGCACCGTTCTTCGTCAAAGCTAGACGCGCTAGCGGGCTTGACCTATGCGAGCGCGCTCGGCGATGTGACCGACCTCGACTCGCTGCGCAAGGCCGCGGCGGACTGCGATTGGGTCTTCCATGTGGCGGCGGTCGCGGATTACTGGCGCAGCGACAAACAGCGCATGTTCGATGTCAACGTGGGCGGCACGCAGAACGTGCTGCAAGCGGCACGGGAAGCGGGCGTGCAGCGCGTGGTCTTCACGAGCAGCGCGGCGGCGATCGGCATTCGCGCCGATGGTCTGCCCGCCGACGAAACCGTGCGTTTCAGCCTGCCACCGGATCAATTCCCCTACGGCTACAGTAAAGTTCTCGCCGAAATTGAGGTCGGCAGGGCAGTTGAGGCGGGTCAGGATGTGGTCACGGTCAACCCGGTCGTGATCATCGGCCCCGGCGACCTCAACATGATTTCCGGCGACTTCATCCTGCAAATGAAGCGCCTGTCGTGGACGCTGCCCGTCCCACCCGGCGGCGTAGCGACCATCGACGTGCGCGATGTGGCGCACATGCACATCGCTGCGGCGGAACGCGGACGCACCGGCGAACGCTACATCCTCGGCGCAGTCAACTATCCGTACTCGGAGTGGTTCAACCTGATCGCCGATGTCATGGGCTTGCCGCGTCCCGGATTCCCCGTCCCCGGCTTTGCGCTGCCGATTGTGGCCTCGGTGGTGGATCGCCTACGCGCGGCGGGCATCCCTGTGCCGATTGACGGCAACCAGACGCGGCTCGGCAAGGAACGCATCTACTTCGATTTTCGCAAGGCGTGGAGTGAACTCGGCGAACCGCAGATCGACATGCGCCAGAGCGTCGCGGACACCTATCACTGGTATCGTGACCACGGCTTCATCCCCGACGATCCGCAGTCCAAGCTGATCGAGAAGATTGGACGGTGGCTGTAGTAGAGTTTAAAATTGGAAAGGAATTTTTTTTTTGGTCCTGTGACCAAGTTGACAGTGGTCAGTGGTCAGTTCAAGTGGGTATGTTGGGGGGCTTCCCTTGTTTCAACAGGGCAAGCATACTCGACCCCTCCACCAACCCCTTCCCGAATTCTTTTTGTTGTTTAGGTTGGGTAAGTAGGGGAGCCAACCTCACCTCGCCCAACCAAATTCCCAAGACAACGAGTCGTAGGGACGCAGCAACGGCGCGTCCAGTATTGGGCAAGCGAAGCTGCTTTCTTAGTGATCAAAGTTAGAAATTATAACAAAACAAAACCACAACAAGTAACTACAGATGATTAGCAACCATGCAAATTTACCGCTTCTGGAAACCCTATAACGTGCTGACCAAGTTCACCGACGCGGACGGCCGCCCCACGCTCGCGGATTACATCGACGTGGCGAACGTTTACGCGGCGGGACGCTTGGATATGGACAGCGAAGGCTTGCTGCTGCTGACCGATTCCGGCGCGCTCCAGCACCGCCTCAGCGATCCGCGCTTTGAGCATCCCAAAACGTATTGGGCACAGGTCGAACGCATCCCGGACGAGACGGCGCTCGAAAGTCTGCGGCGCGGTGTAGAACTCAGCGAGGGCGGGAAGCTGTGGCGCACCAAGCCCGCGCAAGCCCGCCTGATCGACCCACCGGACATCCCCGAGCGCCCCGTGCCCATTCGTTACCGCGCCCACATCCCCACGACGTGGCTCGAATTGACCATCAGCGAGGGGAAGAATCGGCAGGTGCGGCGCATGACGGCGGCGGTCGGCTACCCGACGCTGCGCCTCGTCCGCTGGGCCATTGGCTCGATCACGCTGGCAGGCTTGCAGCCGGGACAATACCAAGCGCTCACCAAAACAGAAATCGAGCAGATTCGGCGGTGGTGAACCTCACCCCCAACCCCTCTCCTAGAGGAGAGGGGAGGCAGGCAGAGTTTTGAAGTCCCCTTGCCCTTGGGAGGGGATTTAGGGGTGAGGTTGTTCTCTACAACCCCCGTTCCGCCAGCCACGCGAGGATGTGATCGGCGCTCGTCTGCCACGACGCCTCACACATCATGTTGTGCCCCGTATCCGGCACGATGATCGCCGTCGTGTTGGCGGCACGAGCGATGGCGCGCTGTTCATCCGGCGTGAAGAAGCCGTCGTTCTCCGCGCCGATCACCATCACCGGCGCTCGGAGCGGTTTGGGCGCGGTGAAGCTCTGGAGCGCGATCTCGATGAACACGCGAAATGATTCATCCTGCAGGCGTTCGTAGGTGCGCTGCACAATCGCATCGGCGGTCGCCGGGGTGTATAGATGCCGGCGCGCCAGTTCCGGCGTCCCCACGAGCGGGTACAGCTTCAACTGAGCCAGCATTTTGACGAACACCACTGGGTTTTTGCTCAGTAAGCGCAGTACCATACCCAGCGCGCCCACGGTCGGCAGCGCGGCGACCAGTACCCCCGCGGCGGCGCTGTACTGTTCCAGATATTTGAACAAGGTATAGCCGCCCATCGAATGCGCGATGATGATCGGCGGCGCTGGCAGTGTATCCGCTACCTGTTTGATGTCCGCCACGTAATCGCTGATCGAATACCAGCGCAGCCCCGCGCGGCCTTCGCTGTTGCCATGCCCGCGCAGACTCAGCGCATGCACATGATAGCCGTGGTCAGCGAAGTACGGCAGATAATGGTCCTCCCATGCCCACGCGCCATGCCATGCGCCATGAACGAACAAAATCGGCGTGGAACGCGGAACAGTAGTCGGGGCACGCGAGATTACTTCAAGGCGCATCATCAATCCTTTTGCATAAAGCGAACTTTTGTGCTATCTTCAAGATTGTCTGCATTTATAACACAAGGATACAGGTGAATGACACAAACGGTCAGCGGGTATCTGGATGTGCCGGGCGGCAAGCTGTACTACGAGGCCGCCGGGGCGGGACAAGCGGTGGTTTTCGTTCATGCCGGCATCGCTGATCATCGGATGTGGGATGATCAATTCGCGGTGTTCGCCGAAAAGTATCGCGTCGTCCGCTATGATACGCGTGGGTTCGGCCAGACGACCAGCGACAGCGTGGAATTCTCCAACCGGGCCGATCTCCGCGCGCTGCTCGATCATCTCGGCATCGACAAAGCCGTGCTGATTGGCTGCTCACGCGGCGGGCAGATCGCCACCGATACCACGCTCGAATTCCCGGAACGCGTCACCGCGCTGATCACGGTCGGGTCGGGACCGGGCGGTTTCACCGACGGCGATACCTCCGACGAAGATGCGCTGTATCCGCAAGTGGAGGCCGCCGAACAAGCCGGTGACACGGAAAAACTTATTCAGTTGGATGTGCAAATCTGGGGGTCGGGCCTAAAACGCTCGGTCGACGTGATGCCCGCGTCGTTCGTCGCCAAAATGGTCGAGATGGGCCGCGCCAATTACCAGCATATCAGCGAACAACTCAAGCCGATTGTGCTCGATCCGCCCGGTGTGGCGCGCCTGCACGAGATCAAAGTGCCCGCGCTCATCCTCTGGGGCGATCTGGATACGAATTACATCCTCGCCGCCTCGCCCGCCTTAGCCGACGGCATCCCCGGCGCGCAGCGCGCCGTCATGACGGGCACGGCGCACCTGCCCAACATGGAACGCCCAGAAGAATTCAACCGCCTCGTGCTGGATTTTCTCGCGTCGGCGCTGAAATAAAGCGTCTCCATCGATGGGTGGAATGGAAAATAAAAACCCCTCTCGCGTGGGAGAGGGGTTTGGGTGAGGCGTCTTTACTGCTTGACCGCGGCCAATTCCTGTGTGACCTGAATGGCGGGTGTCTGCGGCTGACGGCGCTGGCGCAGCGCATAAGCGATCACCTTGCGGGCGATGCGCGGCGCGAACAGCGTTGTCCCCGGCTGAAGCATGTGCTGTACGGGCATAAACGCCCGGTAAACTTCCTCATCTTCCGGGATGAGCGCCAGCAGATTCACGGTATACCAGTTCATGAAGCGCGTCAGGGCATTCCGCTTGCCGCCTTCAGTCGCCGGCCAGCCCAAATCTTCTGTGATCGCCATCATCCATGCCGGCGCGAGGACTTTCGCCACGCGTTTTGAAATTCATGTCCCAGTCCGGCAAACGCGCCGTTGCGTTCGCGCAGCAGGGTCGCCAGGGCGTCGGCACTCGAGGCTGACACGGTCATGCCCTGCGCATAGGTTGGGTTGAACTGCGTATAGGCATCGCCAATGATGATCAAACCTTCAGGAAGTGCTCCAGCTTGTCATAATGGCGCATCCGGTTGATCAGGTTGCGATAACCGTGCACAGGCGTGATCGGCGTACCCTTGCAGATCGCGTCGTAAAGCTGGCGGGACGCGAGCGACCGCGCGAAGTTCATAAAGCCCGCTTCGTCGGTCGGCGGGTAATCCTTGCCAATCCCGTACAGCGTCACCTGCCAGCGCCCACCCTCCACCGGCACGATCAGACCGCCGCGCGGCAGGACGGGATGGACGGGCTGAATCCACAGCAAATTCCAGTCGTACTCCGCCGTGTCGGGCATTTCGAACCAGCGCGTACTGTAGCCGACAAACGCATCAATCACCGTTTCCTGAGGCCCGTTCATATCCCATTGCCTCCAACCAGTCCGGGGTTTTGTGCTGCGTCCGCTGGCATCCACCACCAGATCGGCATACAAAGTATCGACACCCTGCGTGCCCCGCTGCCGCACTTCCACACCCGTGATGGTCGTCGCCAGCGTATTGGCGCTCAAACCGAGCACATCATAGCCTTCGAGCACAGTGATGCGCGGGTTCGCCAGTACATGCGCACGAATGCGCGACTCCAGCAGCGGACGACTCATGCTGACCGCTTCGATGCCGGAAACCAGACGCTTTGCCCAGCCCGTACGGAAGCGGATCTGCGCCGCTTGTCCTGCATCCAGCTTGAGCGTGCCGTGATCCAACAAATCGGCTTCGAGACCGGGGAAGAGTTCTTCCATAATTTCACGCCCACGCCCGAGCAGCGCATGCCCGTGAAAACCCTGCGGGACGCCCGCCCGCGGATCGGCGTCCAAGCTGGACACCTTGTCGCGTTCAATGATCGTCACCTGTTCAAAATGATCGCTGAGCACCCGCGCGGTGAGCAGTCCGGCGATGCTGCCGCCGATGACAATCGCGCTGTGATTTTTAGGCTGAGCCATGGCAGTTTGATCCTCAATCAAATCGATTTCTAACGATATGCCATGATTAAACCGCAGTTTCATGCCTACAACTTCATGCGTCCGCGGGAAATTGCGATCCCCATTTAGACGGAGAGCAAACTCAATCCAATTTCGACAACTGAGGCGACTTATGGGGTCTGACATTGATCAATGAGGGGGATGTGCAGCTTGGGCTAGAGCACAGAAACGAGAGGTGCAGGCACAGCGCGCCCTTTAGTCCCCTCTTCGAACGGAAAGGGGACTAAAGGCTGAGAGAGTTATCCCACCGCCACCGCGTCGATGACTTCGGCGGCGAGTTCGTATTGGCCAAACGCGGGGATCACATACGCGCCGCGCACGAGGTCTTTCATGTCGCGCAGCAGTTCCTGCGCCACGCGCACGCCTTCGGCCGCCGCTTCTTCGCCCGCATCTTCCAGCCGCTTGAGGATACTCTGCGGAATCTCGATGCCGGGGATTTCGTTGTTGAGGAACATGGCGTGGCGCAGGCTGTACAGCGGCATGACGCCCATCAGCACGGGCAGTTCCAGCGGATGCCCTTCGAGTTCCTCATAGCGTCGCAAGAAGCGTTCCGCCACTTCGGGCTGGAACACGGGCTGACCGAGCGCGAAATCCGCCCCCGCTTCGATCTTCTTGCGCAGCACGTCGATCTCTTTGTCGGCGTCCACCGCGCCCATGTTCAGCGCGCAGCCGATGGTGAAGCTGGTCGGCTGGCCAAGCGAATTCCCCGCCTGATCCACGCCGACATTCATGCGTTCGTCGACGAGCCGGATCAGCGCGGAGGGCACGATGTCGTAGTTGTCCATCGCATCCGGATAATCGCCAATACGCGTGGGGTCGCCCATGCACACGAAGATATTGCGCACGCCGAGCGCATGCGCGCCGAGCAAATCGCCCTGAATGCGCAGCAGATTCCGCCCGCGCGTCGGGAAATGCAGCACCGTTTCGATGCCGAGGCGCGTTTGCAGCGAATGGCACACCGCCCACGGGCTGACACGCATGCGCGCCGTCGGGCTGTCCGCAATGTTGAGCACGTCCGCGCCCGCATCGCGCAAGGTCTGCGCGGATTGCAGCAGGCGCTCGAAGTTATGCGAGCGAGGCGGGTTAACCTCCACGCTGATCACGAATTTGCCGCCCTTCAGCTTTGAAGGCGAGTCGCTCGGACGTTCCGCGACGCCGCCATCGACTTCGCCATTCGTCTCCAGAATAGCGACGTGCGGCAGCGGACGGGTCGTATCGTCGAGCGCCGCCCGCATCGCGCTGATGTGTTCCGGCGTCGTGCCGCAGCACCCGCCGATGATATTGGCGCCAATCGCCTTGAATTGCAGCGCGTAATCCGCAAAGTATTCGACCGTCGCCGGGTACATGGTGCGCCCGCCCATGATCTGCGGAAAACCCGCGTTCGGCTGGGCGGAGAACTGCGCTTCCGGTTCGACCAGCCGCATCTGCTGGAGCACGCGCGCGATTTGCACCGGGCCGCCGCTGCAATTCACGCCGATCACGTCCGCGCCAGCGGCTACCAGCGCCCGCGCCACTGCCCCCGGCATGTGACCGGAGAGCGTGCGATCATCCTGCGAGAAGGTCATCTGGCACATCACCGGAAGTTCCGGCGCGGCGTCCCGTGCGGCTTGCAGCGCGAGCAGCATTTCCGGCAGGTCATTGAAGGTCTCGAACAAAGGATCACATCCACGCCACCGTCCGCCAGCCCTTGATCTGTTCGGCGTAGGCCGCATGCATCCTCTTCTTTCAGGCGACCATACGGCTGTACGCCACGCCGAGCGGCCCGACCGATCCGGCAACATACACATCGTCGCGCCCGCTTTCGCGGATCACCTGCCGCGCCAGTCGCGCGCCCGCCCGATTGATCTCGGACACGCGATCTTCGAGGCCGTGATCCGCCAGCTTGTAGCGGTTCGCGCCGAAGGTGTTCGTTTCCAGCAGTTCCGCGCCCGCCTGTAAATAGGTGCGGTGAATGTCGAGGATGACGGCGGGCTGTTTCCGGTTCAGGTCATCGAAACACGTGTCCATCGAGACGCCGTGCGCGTGAATCTGCGTGCCCATGGCGCCATCGGCCAACAGCGGGCGATTCGGTTGGGTAATGCGTTGGGAGAAAGGAATAGGAGTCATGGCCGCCTAATTCAAACACGTACCGTACAGGATGATTTGCGTGCCGACGCCATCGTCGGCGCGGGCAATGTCGAAATCGACGCGAGCGATTTGCCGCCCCAAGTAAGAGATCGGCGTAGGGCTATCCACCGAATTGCGCAGGTAAGTGCCAATGTGCACCATACCACGAGCGCACCGTGTTCGAGTCATCCGGCGTCCACAGCGTAGCCACCGTGATGCCCATCCCCCACGCGTTAATGAAGTTGTGCACTTCCGAGCGCACTTCCGCGCCCGGGTAATACGGCAGGCGTTCCGGAAAATAGGCGGAGCACACACCGCTGAGGCCCAACACCGAACCGATGCTGCACGCGAACACCGCCACCACTACGATCAAACAGCCCGTCAAGGGGCCCCAATTTCGACGCTTT
>NZ_JADJPI010000031.1:0-22739 GCF_016713355.1 Candidatus Flexifilum breve | reverse complement strand
CGCGCAGCAGCACGTCTTCGCGGAAGGCGGGCTCGAACTACTGCATCAATCGAAAGCAAGCCCTCACTGTAGAAACCCTTTGCAGCACGGTTGGATTCCGGTACGCCCGCCAGACTGGCGGACAGCGTGAGCTTCTTCGAGGTACATACTAGTCGGGTCGTTTGACGTTCTCGCCGGGCGCAAAAGCGGTGTTGGGTGACGTCGGCCCCGTGATACATCCACGCGCTCGAACGCCTTGTCAAAGTCCTGCTTGATGAGCGTTGCGCACCTGCCGCGCTTTGCCATAGTAGGCATCATGGTAGCCCGCGGAGGGCATACGTCGAGCATGATGCGGCGCTTGACTTCGGCCCGAAGCCTTCGCCGCGCGTCACGCATGGGTATCCCACATGTCGCCTTTATCGACGCGCCCCGAAGCGAATGCCGTCGCAGCGCGCGGGGTTGGCGCTGGCTTCGGCGGGCGCGATGATGTAATAGACGGGCAGCGAATAATCGGTGTGCGGCATGTCGATCTCGATCTCCCGCCGAGCGCTCGAAGCTGCTCAATCGCCGCATGGACGGTTCGCGTCGACTTCAGGCTGCGTCCCCTGATGAAGTCTGCTTCGGGCACGCCGACCCCGCGGCGCCACATCCCCGCCGAGCGCCGCCACGTAATCCGGCACATCGGCGGGCATGCTGGTCGAATCAGGCGGGTCATGCCCGCCATGATGCCGAGCAACCGCGCCGCGTCTTCGACCGTGCGGGTGCAGGCCGGGTCGCGGTCAGCGACGAGCCGAACGCCGCCAAGCCATACCGCGACTCGCGCCCGCTGGCTCAGTTTCAAGCCGATCAGCCCGGTCAGCGAAGCGGGCTGGCTGCCGCCCGTATCCGTGCCGAGTGCGCCCGCCGCCATGCCCGCCGCGACCGCTGCTGCGTGCCGCCGCTGCTCCCCCGGGCACGCGTTCGAGATCCACAGGTTGCGTGTGAGCGCCATAGGCCGAGTTCTCGGTCGAGGGCCCCATCGCGAAGTTCGTCCATGTTGGTCTTGCCGAGCAGCACCATGCCCGCGTCTTCCAGCCGTTTGACGGCGGTCGCGGTGATGACCGGCGTGTAACCCGCGAGAATTTCGATCCGCAGGTGGTTTGCACGCCCGTCGTCGAGCACATCACGATCGCCAGCGGTACGCCGGCAGCGGACGGTCGTCGCCGTTGGCGCGCTGCGATCGGCGCAGGCGGCATCCGCGAGGGCGCGGTCGGCGGTCACGGTGATGGCGTGGATCGTCGGTTCGAGCGCCGCGATCTGGTCGGGATGGCGCGCGTCAGTTCCACGGACGAGATGTCACGGTTACGCAGGGACTCACAGCGTCGGAGAAGGCTTAGGCGAGTCAGTTCAGACATGGAGTTCTCTATGGTGATCAAATCACGGAGGTATGGCACACGGGAAGTGACAAACAGCGCGGTTTCATGAAACTCACTATTCTTACAAAGTTAATTTCGGTTACAATGAAGTAGTACATTTTGGGTATTGGGAGCAGCACCATGGGCTTTGCGACAGTACCAGCAGTTACGGCAGGCGGGCGTCCTCGCGCACACGACCTCGAAGCGCGGCATGCGCTCGGCGCGGAGGGCGATGAAAGTGGAGTCGCTGTTCGATCTTTTGCACAGCGCTGCTATCATTCAGGATGGCGTGGATGGTGAATATCCGCGGGGAACTGGTTGGATCGCCATTGAAGACCAGAGCGGTAAGCAGGGCTACATTGCCGTGACGCCGGATCAGAAGCAGATTGTCGCGAACATTTTCAAGCTGATCTAGTTCACAGGCGTCCGTTTACGGGTGCACAGTTTTTGCCTTGCATTGTGGATCAACTGCCCTACTTCGTTTTCACTGTGAACTGTAAACTTGAACTATAAACTACTCGGGTGAAGCATGACGGTTAACGACCAGAACGATTTTGGCGGGCTGATGCGCATCGGGCGGATCGTCGGCCTGACGATCAAGACGATGGCGGAAGCGCTGCGTCCCGGCATGACCACCGCCGAGCTCGACGCCATTGGCGCGGCCTATGAAGTCGCAGGGGCGCAGTCTGCGCCACCGGTTGGTGCCGCAAGTTCCCCAGCGCGACCTGCATCAGCATTAATGAAGAAGTCGCGCACGGCATCGCCGGGGATCGCGTGATTAAGCCGGCGATCTCGTCAGCATTGACGTGTCGGCGGAACTCGGCGGCTACTTCGCGGATTCGGGCAGTACATTTCCGGTGCCGCCGGTGCGCCCGGAATACCAGAAGATTTGCGATACGGCCAAGATCGCCCTCAAGCGCTCGATTGACGCGGCGCGGGCGGGGCAGCGCATCAACGCCATTGGCAAGGCCGTCGAACTGGAAGCGCGGGCGGCGGGGTTGAATATCATCCGCGAGTTGAGCGGGCATGGCGTCGGCAAATCGATCCACGAGAAGCCGAGCATCCCCAGCTACTTCACCAAGCGCGCCGACGACCGCCTGACCGATGGGCTGGTGATCACGCTCGAACCGTTCATCACGAATGGCTCAGGGCGCGTTTACGGCTGACGACAACTGGACGATCAAGACGCCGGACGGCGACCACCGCCCAGTACGAACATACGATCATTGCGCCGGCGCGCCCGTGCTGGTGACGGCGGTCTGGGCGTAGTTCAGCGCCCCTAAGTCCCCTCTTCACTTGGAGAGGGGACTTAAACCCCATGCTTGTTTCCTCGCTCCTCTTTTCGGGTAGGGCGATGAAGTTGTTCGACTATTTATTAGCATCCCTAACACCTGTCGCTTTTGTTCAAGCTTCTGCGCCCTACATCCCGTATCATAAGCAGTATCAAATCAATTCAACCAACTGAACTAAGGAGAGCCACCATGAGAAAACTCGTCGTGACGGAGTTCATGTCGCTGGACGGCGTGATCGAAAATCCGATGTGGACGTTCAAATACTGGAGCGACCCGATCGCCAATTTCAAAGGCGAGGAGACCGCCAACAGTGATGCGCTGCTGCTCGGTCGTGTCACCTTTGAAGGCTTCGCGCAGGCGTGGCCGAACAGCCCGGATGAGGGCGCAGCGTACTTTAACGGTGTGCGCAAGTATGTCGTGTCGAACACGCTCAAAACCGCGGACTGGAACAACTCGGTGATCATCAGCGGGGATCTCGCGACCGAAGTCAACAAGCTCAAGGCGCAAGCGGGCACGAACATCACCGTGCACGGCAGCGGCAAGCTGGTGCAGTCGCTCCTCCGCGCCGGGCTGGTCGATACCGTCCGCGTGCTCGTCTACCCGGTTGTCTTGGGGCAAGGGCAGCGCCTGCTCGAAGACGGCACAACCGCCACGCTCAAGCTCGTGGGATCCCGCCCGCTTGGCGATGTCATCGGCCTGATCTACTACGAACCCGAACGCTAACGGCCCGCTTTCGCCCCTCTCCCACGGGAGAGGGGCGGGGTGAGGCCATCTCTCCCCTCTCCTTTAGGAGAGGGGCCGGGGGTGAGGCTAGCTTCCCCAACTTCATTTCTTCACATTGATCTGCTCTTCCAGAATGGTCTGAATCTTCTCGATATTGGTCGGGCGCAGCATTTCCTGCAATTCAGTATCATTCGACACGTCCAAACCCTGTTTTTCCAAGAGGAGCGCGAGCATCCGCATCATCTTCGTCAGCTCGTCCTCAGCGAGAATGTCGAGCTGCAAATCCATCTCCTGCCGCAAATCCGCCACCCGCTCCCCGCGATTCTGCGAGATCAGCACGATGATCGACAGGAAGATGGCCTCCAGCGACACAATCATCGTCAGCAGTTGAAACGGAAACGGGTCAAACGGTTGTAAGCCGGGGATCTGGCCGTTATTCCACGCCAACCAGATCGTGAACCACACCACATTGAAAATCAAAAAGCCCATGCTCCCAAACCGGCTGGTCAGCGCATCGGCGATCTTCTCGGGGGTGGTGCGGCGTTCGTCGGCTCTGGCTTTCAGGCTGTGTATCAGGCGGCGGCTGGAAAGAACGGCATCTCGTGCGTTATCACGTGCGCTTACCCGTTGTCCATTTGGCATCCCTTTGTGTCTTCATAATGCGTATTGTAATTATAATCCACATTACGTTGACGGGAACGCCCTCAATTCGTGGAGCGCATATCGCCCCTCGCCTTTAGGTTCACGGCAGGACAGTCTTAATTTTTCGAGACTGTCTTCCCTTAAACGACACCTTGTAGGGACGGCCTTCTAGGCTTGTCCGCAAATGATTCACCATTCGCAACGGCTCAGAAAGGGTGATTCGAGTTTACTCCTCACCCCCAGCCCCCTCTCCCACGCAAGCGGGGAGAGGGGAGAAAAGCGGCTTTTGCTGGCCCCTCCCCGAATTCGGGGAGGGGCCGGGGGTGGGGTGGGTTGTTTGATTTGCGGACAAGCCTTTCTGGCCGTCCGCTGACCTCGGATGCGCAGAAGCGCGTCCCTAGACAACATGTTTTCCTCACATGATCGCCTTAATGGTTCCCCATGTTAAAAGTGTCCTGTCCTCAATCTTTAGGGAGAGGGGTTGGGGGGAGGTTGATCTCTTTTACTTCACCCCGGCCAACTGCGCGGGCGTGTGCCCGACATAATATTTGAGCGACCGCGTCAGATGCGGCTGATCCGCATAACCGGCCTGCGCCACCACATCGAGGATCGAGCGCCCGCGCTGCAAGAGCGTCATCGCCTCCCGCGCCCGCTCAATCTGCGCGATGGCGCCGTGTGTCAACCCGGTCGCCCGCAAAAAGCGCCGCTGCAGCGACCGGGGCGACACGCCCGCCGCTCGTCCTGCCAGCGCCGCATCCACCACCGGGTCACGCGCGATCAGCCCCTGCCGTTCGAGGCGTCGCACAAACACATCCGCATTGTCGAAAGTCGGCACTTCCCACGCGGACCCGTTCAGCCAGAAAGCGCGTTCGCCCGCGGTGAGCGGCAGCAGCGCATCCCCATCCACGAGCGTTTCGGTCGGCAGATGCGGCATGAACGTGCCGAGTTTGAACGTGATGCCGAGGAATTCCGCCTCTTCTGGGATCGGTGCGGGCGACGCTTTCGTCTCCGGCCCGCGCAGATGCACAGTGAGTTCGCCGCGATACCGCGTGATCACCATTTCGCACTGCGCCGCCGCCGCCGACATGAACGATCCGCCGCGCGCATCGCTCCATGTCTGCCACGCAAACCCCACCAGCGGCGACTCAAACATCTGATAATCAAACTGGAAATCCATCCCGCTCCTTCTAATTCCCCCTCTCCGCTCGGAGAGGGGCTAGGGGTGAGGCTCTCTTTCTCCCCTCTCCCCGCCGAGGGATCACTGCTGACGCTCTCTTTCTCCCCTCGCCTTTAGGAAAGTGGCTGGGGGTGAGGCTGTCTTTCTCCCCTCGCCTCTAGGAGAGGGGCTGGGGGTGAGGCTCTCTTCCCCCCTCGCCTCTAGGAGAGGGGCCGGGGGTGAGGCTGTCTTTCTCCACTCGCCTTTAGGAGAGGGGCGGGGGGTGAGGCTGTCTTTCTCCCCTCTCCCCATGGAGAGGGGCGGGGGGTGAGGTTCCTCTCCTATATGTTCCCACCGCCCGGTTTCGATCCGGTATACACCGCCCTTGGCCGAATCAATTCCCCGGTTGCATACTGCTCAATCGCGTGCGCGATCCAGCCCGCCGTCCGCCCCAAGGCGAACAGCGTCAGCGGCGCGTCTTCCGGCAGCGCCAGCACCCGCGCCAATGTGACCAGCGCAAAGTCGATGTTGGGCGCGCGGTCGATCACCTTGTTTGTCTGCTGGATGATGCGGTCGGCCAGTGCCAGCGCGGGATGCTCCCCATAGCTCGCCCGCAGCAGGTTCAGCAGCGCCGCCGCTCGTGGATCGCCCTGCTGGCGGTAGAGCACATGCCCGAAACCGGGGATCCGTTCGCCGCGCTGCAACCACGCGCGGATCACGGGCTGTGGGTTGCCTGCCGCCTCGACCTCGCGCCAGAACGCCGCCACCAACCGCGTATTGCCGCCGTGCTTGAACCCCTGAATCGCCGACAAGCCCGCGTTCACCACTTGGTACAGCGTGGCATCCGTCGAAGCGACCACCCGCGCCGCGAACGACGACGCGTTTAGCTCGTGATCCGCGCTCAGGATCAGCGCCGCGTCGATCAGCCGCACATCCGCCTCGGTGGTCAGCTTCCAGCCCGCCGCCAGCCGTTCGGCGCTGCTCCCGCCGCCCACCCCGCTGATCGTCCGTTCCAGCAGCAGCAGAATGCGCGCTCCGGTCATGGGCAGCGCCGCCTTGTCGAACGCCCGCAGATCGTCGTCGGCGGCCAGCGCCAGCACGAGATGCATCCGCGTGAGCGGCGGCACGGGCACGCCCTCGATCTCCGGATCAATCGCGAACGTCACCGTCTGCAGGAACAGCTTGTAGACGGTCTCCCAACTCCCCGTCCACAGCAGCGTCGCGACCTCCTCAAAGGTGCGGGTGAGCGCCAGTTCGGTGGCGTCGTGCCCGCGATAGTACAGCTTCTCCTCGTCGATCAGCGTGAGCGCGGACTCCAGCACGGGGGAGCCCCACTGAAGCGCCTCGCGCGCGCCTTTCTCCGGGCTGCCGCGCTGCGCCTTCCGCTTGAGCAGCTTCTCCACGTCCTCCGCGAGGTAGCGGCGCTCGCGGCTGTCCTTCTCGCCCGCCTCACTGCGAATCAGCCCGCGGCTCACATACGAGTACAGCGTCGCCACACTGATCCCGAGCATTTCCGTGGCTTGCTTGGCGCTCAAATAGCGTGAAATGGTGTCATCTCCAAAATCAGAATAGATTGATTATCACAATCAAGATTGACAAGTTTCATCAATATATCTACCTTTTGAGAAAGACACAAATTGACACCCAAAGGATACGTTTTCATGCTGACAGAACCCGCCGCGCCGGAGTATTTTCTCGACAGTTTCCCGCGCGATCAATTCCCGCAATATGTGTCGACCGACCGTCCCACCCACCTCCCCGCGCAAGCGTGGACAACCGAAACGACGCACCGTGATGGGCAGCAGGGCGGGCTGCCGCTCAACCTAGAGCAGAGCCTCGCCATCTACGACCTGCTGTGCCGCTTCACGGGGACGAGCGGCGCGATCCGGCAGGCCGAGTTCTTCATCTACCGCCCGTCCGACCGGGCGGCGCTGGAAGGCGCGCTCGAACGCTGGCGGGGCGGCGCGCCGATTGAGCCGACCACGTGGATTCGCGCCAGCAGCGCCGATGTCGCGCTGATCAAGGCGCTCGGCGTGCGCGAGACGGGCATGCTCGCCTCCGCCTCGGACTACCACACGTTCCACAAGTTCAAGCCGGGGGGACGCAACCAAGCGGCGCAGATCTACTTGGAGGCGGTGCGCACCAGCGTTGAGGCGGGGATTCGCCCGCGGTTGCACCTCGAAGATGCGACGCGCGCGCCGATGGAGTTCATGCAGCCCTTCATCGAGGCGGTGCAGGCGATCTGCGAGCCGTCCGGTTTGCGCCCCAAGTTCCGCGTGTGCGACACGATGGGCTTAGGACTTCCCTATGACGATGTCGCGCTTCCGCGCAGCATCCCGCGCATCTTCCAGACGCTGCGGGCGATGGGTTTGCAGCCGGAAGACCTCGAATTTCACCCGCACAACGATACGTGGCTGGTGGTGGCGAACTGCCTCGCGGCGATCCGCGAAGGGTGCGCGGCGATCAATGGAACGTCGCTCGGCAAGGGGGAGCGCACGGGCAACGCGCCGCTGGAAGGCGTGCTGCTGCACCTGATTGGCATGGGGTACTTCAAGGACGACGCGCCCGACTTCACGGCGCTGAACGAGCTCGCGGGGCTGTATGACGAGATGGGCGATCCGCTGCCGAATAAGTATCCGCTGTACGGGCGGGATGCGCACCGCACGCGCGCCGGAGTCCACGCCGACGGGCTGAACAAGTTCTGGTGGATGTACGCGCCGTTCGACGTGCCGAACCTGCTCGGTCGCCCGCTGGAAGTCTCGCTGACCAAAGACAGCGGCATTGCCGGGTTGATCTTCGTCATCAAGCAGCATGTGGGCGTAGATCTGCCGAAGGATGATCCCAGTTTGCAGAGCGTGTACGCGTGGATGCAGGCCGAGTTTGACGGCGGACGACAGACGAGCATCGAGTGGGAGGAGCTGGAAGGGCTCGTGCGGCAGAAGCTCAGCCTTACTCCCCAGCCGCTCGCCTAAACGAGAGGGGAGGAATGAGCAGCCTCACGCTTAGCGTACAAACCTCACCCCCGGCCCCTCTCCTAGAGGTTCACGGCTGGACAGTTTTAACATTGGGAACCATTGAGACACCGGTTTGAGGGAAAACAGATTGTGTAGGGACGCGCAACGGCGCGTCCGTTTTGTGCGCAAAACGGACGCCCCGTTGGGCGTCCCTACACTCGCTCGATTGTTAAAAGTGTCCTGTCCTCAACCTAGAGGAGAGGGGAGAAGATCAGCCTCACCCCTAACCCCTCTCCCACGGGAGAGGGGAATAAGGGTAGCTTCATTACTCAATCCAGTGTTGAGTGTGGGCAAACCTACAGCTTGCCCTTTTTCGCCAAAATGCCCCGATACAACTGATCCAGATCCATGACCAGCCGATCAATGCCGTAGCGGTCGAGCATCAACTGCTGGGCGCGCGTCGTATCCGGTGGCGCGGTGACCGTCCGGACGATGGCATCCGCCAGCGCGTTGACATCTTCGGTCGGCACGAGTGTGCCGAGCGCCCCTTGATCGAGCAGATCGGGCAGGCCGCCGACCGCCGTCGTCACGACCGGACAGCGCGCTGAAAGTGCCTCGATCACCGAGACCGGCGTCCCCTCATTACGGCTGCTGATCACGAGCGCATCGAGATCGCTGTACACGGGGGCGACCTCGCGCACCCAGCCCACAAACCTGACGCAGTCGGTCAAGCCGAGCCGCGCGGTGGTCGCTTCCAGTTCGGCGCGCAGTTCGCCGTCGCCGATGATGGCGAAGCAGGCATTGGGCAGGCGCTCGCGCACTTTGACCGCCGCTTGCAGGAACAGCTCATGATTCTTGATGGGCACGAGCCGCCCGACGATGCCGATCAGCGGCACATCCGGCGCGATGCTGTGGGCGCTGCGAAAGTCGCCGGATTGACGCGGCACGCGGGCGAACGCTTCCAGATCCAGACCGAGCGGCAGCACCGTGATACGACTGCGGCGGGCGATACCGTACTCTTCCGAGAGTTCGCGGCGCAACCCTTCGGTGAGCGTGATCACGGTGTCGGACAGGCGCGCGGTGATCCGCTCCAACAGGATGAACATCTTGGTTTTAGCGGGGCTGAAATAGCCTTGAAACACATGCCCGTGAAACGTATGCACGATGACCGGGACGCCCGCCAGCTTAGCCGCGACGCGCCCAACAAACCCGGCTTTCGCCGTGTGCGTGTGCACCACCTGCGGCTGCATCTCGCGCATGAGCTGATACAGTTGCCAGATCGTGCTCAGGTCGCGCAGGGGGTTGAGCGACCGCCCGAGCTCCGGCAAAAGCAGCGGCGTGACGCCATGCTTTTCCGCGAAGTACTGCATATCGCCTTCGCCCGCTTCGATGTTGCCGCAAACGAGCGTGCTGTGATAAACGGGCGCGCCGAGCTTTTCGGTGAGCAGCGTGACGTGAATCGCTGGCCCACCGATGTTCAGCCGGGCGATGATGCGCAAAATGCGGATGGGTTCGGTCATGGTTTCACAGGTTGAGCGGCGTCAATGAACAGGCGATGCCACAATTCTAGCGTAAGCAGGCTCCAGAGTCTGCCACCGTGATCGCGCTTGCCCGCGGCGTGTTCGTCCAGCAAGCGCGTGACCGCCGCGGTATCAAGCAGACCGCGTTCGCGCGCCCGCGCGTCCAGCAGCAGATCGCGCACGTGGCGGATGTCCGTCCGCAGCCATGCGCCGAGCGGCACGCCAAACCCATGCTTCGGGCGGTGGATGATCTCGGCGGGCAGTAAATCCTCCGCCACTTGCTTGAGTAGATACTTGGTCGTGCTGCCTTTGAGCCTGAGGTTGTCGGGGATGGTCGCGGCCATTTCGACTAACCAGTGATCGAGGAAGGGGCGCGCGTTTCCAGCGACACCGCCATGCTTGACCGATCCGTCTTGATGAGCAGATCGTCCGGCAGGTAGGTCAGCATGTTGATGCGCAGCAAATCGGCCAGTTCGACGCGTGTGCCCATCTGCGCCGCGAAATGCAAGCCCGCGTCATCGCTGGTCGCCCCGGTCAGCACGCCGATTTGCTCGCGGTTGAACAGGCGAATCCAGTCATAGTAGGCCAGCGCGGGCGGCAGCGATGCCCCACGCGCAAAGCGTCCCGCCCGCTTGATCACGTTGTAGTAGCCCGTGCCTTCCGGCAACACGCGAATCGCGTTGGCGACCCCGCTCCACAGCGACCGGGGCAGCGCCGCCATGCGCTGCACGAGCGCATGCGCGTAGAAGCGTTCATACCCGGCGAACAGTTCGTCGCCGCCGTCGCCCGTCAGCGCGACGGTGACCTGCTGGCGCGTTAGTTGGCTGACCAGATACGTTGGGATGGCGCTGCTGTCCGCGAACGGCTGATCGTGATGCCAGACCAGCGTCGGCGCGAGGTCGAACGCCTGCGGGTTGACCGTGAAGGCCGTGTGTTCCGTGCCCAAGCGACTCGCCACCTGCCGCGCGTACTGCGTCTCGTCGAAGCTGTCATCGCCCGCAAAGCCGATGCTGAAGGTGCGGATCGTGCCGTTCTGGTGGCGGCGCATGAGCGCGACGATCAGGCTGCTGTCCAGCCCGCCGCTCAAAAACGCGCCGAGCGGCACATCACTGATCAACGCCTGCCGCACCGATTCGCCCAACGCTTCGCGCAGTTCATCGCACTTGCGCGCCTCGAATTCGGCGGTCAGTGGGGAGTAGCGCGCCGGGTGCGGCGGCGTCCAGTACTGCTGCGGCTGAAAGTCGCGCCCGGTAATCGTGATGACGTGGCCGGGCAGCAGCGCCTTGATCCCCTTGAAGGCCGTCAGCGGCGCGGGGATGTAACCGTAGCCGAGGTAGAGCGCCAGCAGATGCGCGTCAAAGGCCGACTCACGCGGCACGGCGGGGTGCATCAGCAGCGACTTGATCTCGCTGGCGAACACGAACACCCGCTCATCGTGATAGTAGTAGAGCGGCTTCTCACCCAGTCGATCCCGCGCCACAGTCAAGCGTTGATTCGGCGCGTCCCACAGCGCGAACGCGAACATGCCGCGCAGCGAATGCAGCAATTGCTGACCGTCGCGGCGGTACAGCTTGAGGATCGTCTCGGTGTCGCTGTTGGAGCGATAGCGCGCGCCTTCCATTTCCAGCAGGCGGCGCAAGCGCGGATGATTGTAGATTTCTCCGTTGAAGGCAATGATGTTGTCGCCGTCGCGCATTGGCAGCGCGCCGCTCGGCGAGATATCCTGAATGGCTAATCGTCGATTGCCGAGCCCGCACGCGCCATCGACGATGACCGCTCCCTGATCTGGGCCGCGATGAATTTGCACGTCCAGCATGGGCGCGATTTCAGCTTCGGTGGCCGGCGTTCCATCGAAGTACAGCACACCAGCAATTCCACACATGGGATATAACCAAAGAAATTACAGACAATAACAATCTGTATTGTCACCGCTTTCAAGGGAATGCGCAAGGGACCAATTAAGAGTCACCCGGGCTGCACCAGAGGTGGGAGGAGTGCATTTCACACTAACTGCTCATACAACGCGACCGTTTGCTGGGTCATGCGTTCCACGCTGAACGCCGTTTCCAGCCGATCCTGCCCGACCAAGCCCATATGCCGCCGCAAGGCTGAATCCGCGATCAGCTCGTTGAGCGCCCGCGTCAGCGCGGCGGGGTCGCGCGGCGGCACGAGCTTGCCCGTCTCGCGGTGCAGCACAATTTCGGGGATCGCGCTCACATTCGACGCGATGATCGGCGTTTGCTGCGCCATCGCTTCCAGCAGCACCAGCCCAAAGCCTTCCCACAGGCTCGGCGCGACGAAGATGTCGAAGGCGGCCATCAACTGCGCGGTATCCTCGCGCCAGCCGAGGAAGTGCACGCGGTCAGCCACGCCGAGCGCCCGCGCTTCGGCTTGCAGCGACCCGCGCAGATTGCCATCCCCGGCGATCACCATGACGGCGTTCGGCGCGTCCAGCCGGGCGAAGGCGCGCAGGCTGTAGACCAGCCCCTTCTGCGCGATCAAGCGGCACACCGAGCCGAGGATCACCGCGTCCGGCTTGAGCTTCAATTCAGCGCTCAGGTTAGCCCGCGCTTCCCGCCGATCCACCTGCGGCATGCGCAGCCCGTAGTGGATCGTGTGGATTTTCTCCGGCTTGACGCCCTCCACGCGGATGCAAAACTGCCGCACCGACTCCGAGATCGCGATCCCGGCGGAGGCCAGCCGCCACAGCACATTGTTGACGAGGCGCATGGGGATCAGCGTGCGGAACTGGTCATCGTTGTGGCGGCTGATCATCGTGCGGCGCACGCGCGCCAGCTTCGCCGCGATGCCGCCGTACAGGTCGGCGTGCAGCAAATGCGTGTGCGCGATGTCCGGCTTGAGCTGGCGGAGCGCCGTGCGCAGCCGCCCGATTACGCCGAAGTCAAGATGCCGCCCAATCGGCACACGCACCACGGGCACGCCCTCCGGCGCGAACTCCTCGACAGGCTTGCCCGGCTCGTGGATCAGCAGCAGCGTCACGTCGACGCCGCTGGCTTTGAGCGCGGGCAGCAGCGTCATCAGGTGGCGTTCCGCCCCCGCAACCCGCGTCGCTTTAATGATGTGAACGACTTTCATAGATTACCTTCGGTACAGGACTGAGTGCTGAGGACTGAGGAGTGAGTAAAAACAAGCCGCCTCTGTGCCCCTATTCCTACACGAAGCCAAGCAGGCTTACCCACCTCACACCTCAGTCCTCAGTCCTATGTTTTGTCCTCAGTCCTATCTCTTGAGGAACCACTCCACTGTCCGCGCCAGCCCCGTGTCAAAATCGACCACCGGCGCGTAATCGAGCAGATCGCGGGCTTTGTCGGTCGCCGCGCGCGAATGCTTGATGTCGCCCGCGCGCCCTTCCTCGAAGATCGGCGTGATGTTGGTGCCGAGAATGCCGTTGATTTTGTCCACGAGGTCGAGCAGCGAAATGCGCCCACCCGTCGCGAGGTTCATCATCTCGCCGCCCACGTCGGGCGCCTGAATCGCCAGCAGATTGCCATGTACGACATTGTCGATGTAGGTGAAGTCGCGGCTCTGCTCGCCGTCGCCGTAGATCGTCGGCGCTTCCCCGCGCGACATGGCGGCGACGAAGCGCGGGATCACGGCGGCATACTGCGAGGTTTCGTCCTGCCGCGGCCCGAATACGTTGAAGTAGCGCAGCGCGACCGTCTCCAGCCCGTACACTTCGGTGAACGACTTGCAGTAGTATTCGCCCGCCAGCTTCGCGACCGCGTAAGGCGAGAGCGGCTTGGGCGGCATGTCTTCAGTCTTGAACTCGCCTTCGATGTCGCCGTAGGCCGACGATGACGCCGCATAGGCCACACGCTTCACGCCCGCGTCACGCGCTGCCAGCAGCACATTGAGCGTCCCGGTGACGTTGTATTCATTAGACGTCAGCGGGTCGGCGACAGAGCGCGGCACCGAGGCCAGCGCCGCCTGATGGAACACATAGTCCGCCCCGGCGAACGCCGTGTCCAGCGCCGCTTTGTCGGTGATGTTGATTTCGAAGACTTCCAGATCGCCGGATAACTCGGCGACATTCGTCCGTTTACCCGTGACGAAGTTATCGACAATGCGGACGCGGTGACCCTGTCGCAGTAAATGCTCGGCGATGTGCGATCCGATGAAGCCCGCGCCGCCGGTGACAACGTAAGTTTCGCTCATGCTACCTTCCCAAGTTGAAAGTTAAAAGTCGAAAGTTAAAAGTTAAAAGCGAGTACTGGCTGCCACTTTTAGCTTCAGTTTGGAAGGGAGTTGGCGTTCTATCCTCGACTCCACCCCTCGCCCGTAGAGAGGATCAGCAGCAGCGTAGGCTAAACCAAGCTAAACTCAGATTGCTTTTTTACTTGCTACTTTTAACTACTCTTCGCCGATTGTAGCTGATATTTTCGCCGCACGAACATCATAAAAATGAAGGCCGCGCCCAGCAGCGCCAGCCCGATGGCCCCGGTCAGCAGCGCCAGATTGAACGGGAACACGCTGACCGCCACGCCCATCGCCACGAAGAACAAGCACGCGCTGTAGAGCACGAGCAGCGTCCAGCGCTGACTCAGGCCGAGGCTCATCAGGCGGTGCGACGTGTGATCCTTGCCCGCTTGCCCCGGTGATCGGCCTTCCAGCAGGCGCGTAATCACCACAAGGTGAATGTCGAACACGGGCAGCGCCAGCACGAGAATCGGCACCATCCACGTGACGCCGAGCGGCTGCTGCCCGAATTCCAGCTTGATGCCGAGGATCGCCAGCGTGAAGCCCAGCACCATCGACCCCATATCGCCCATGAAGATCGCCGCCGGACTGAAGTTGTAGACCAGAAAGCCGATGGCACTGCCTGCCAGCGCTGCGGCTAGAGCGCTGACCAGCGTCAGCCCTTCGTTGAAGGCGATCAGCGTGAACCAGCCCGCCGCAATCGCGCTTAAGCCGGAGGTGAGGCCGTCCATGTTGTCGAGGAAGTTGAGGGCGTTCGTCAGCGCGACGATCCAGAACAGCGTCAGCAGGATGTCGAGCACGGGGAGGTTGAACAGTTGAATGTGAATGCCTGCCGCGACGACGATCAGCCCGGCGGCCACCTGCGCGATCATCTTGGCCTTGATGCCCAGCTCGTAGCGGTCGTCAATCAGGCCGACGATCGCCAACAGCGCCGCGCCGATCAAGAACGCGCCGAATTCGAGCATATAGTGCGGCGGCGTGAAGAGCAGAATCGCAATCGCCAGCCCACCGAAGATGGCCAGCCCGCCCATCAGCGGCTTGTGATCCTTATGGATTTTGCGCTGATTTGGCTTATCGACCACGCCCAACCGCAGCGCCAGCGCCCGCGAGAGGGGCGTCAAGCCGAGCGATGCGGCAAACCCGACCACGAGGATCGGCACAAACAACAGGGAGTCCATGAATGCCTCACGACACGTTACGCGGGCATTATAGCAGAATGAGTCACGCTGGGGAGAGCGCAGCAGTTAATTGGCAGGAACACCCCAAAACTCGATTTCACCTGTAGTTTTCTCCGCAAGAATGTAATCGTCATTTGGGCTGAAGTAGATTCCAGCAAGGTTTGTGACTGTAAATTCTGCAAGTAATACATTGGATTCAGTGGAGTACAGTTCAATATTGCTCTCAACAGCATATGGATCATCACCGGACGACAAGACGTACATGGATAGATCAGGGTTAAAGAGGGAGTATTCATTTACAATAGGCACTGTTTCCCGTGACAGGACATTCAAAAGCACCGGCTGATCGTTCAGTAAAACTGCGATGACATCTCCAATTTGCTGAAGATATATCATATAAGCATACTGAGGAAATACATCAACCATCTCTAACGGCTCTGCATCCACTGCATCTAATATCACGATCTGTCTGACTGCATCCAGAAAAATCTTTCGTGAGTTAGTTGTGATCATCATAAACAGAAAAATCGGGTCATCTGAGTGAAAGTGAGTTACACAATCACCAATTTCGTTGTTGACGATGCCACATTTGAAGAGATCATGTGATGCGAGATAAGCGACATACATGCCATCAGGGCTAAAACTCAAGTCGGAAACATTGCTGTCTCCGATTGGTATTCGCTTGATTTCCTGCTGATGCTCAACATCCCAAATGACAAGAAACCGCTCGGTGAAATTCGTTATATCCACAAACGCCATTAAGTGACCACTCGAATTGAACCATACCATAGAGCCAAAGCGCCCTTCCCAATAGCTGATTTCAATGCCTGTGTCGCCATCAAACACGCTAAGGCGGTCGCTTGTGCGTACTGCGAATAGATGTCCGGTTGGACTGAAATAGGGGAAGATCGGATTTCTTTCTCCGATGAAGTTCACTTCAATAAACGTGTCTGTTTCCAGATTCCAAACTTGGAAGCTGGAGTCTACCGGGTCGTACATCGCAATATCAGAATATGGCACTATCAACCGTAGTCCATCTGAACTCATGAATGGCTCGAGTGGACTATAGGAGATTGGCATATCGACTTGGCGCGTATTGATTGTATGGAGCAGTGTGATCTGATCCGCATTTTCGACAGTGATTGGCTGAGAGTTCCAAGTCTATTTCATCGGATACGCCTCCTGACACTGCCTGCGAAATATAACACTGTACCGCGCTTTTCGCCGTGCCTAAATCTCGGTTAGCGTCAGACGAACATTTGCAAAAAAGATTGTCAAAACCGGGAATCGTCCCATAGGATGGAATTATTCGTCGGGACGCAATTCATGGCGTCCGTTTATTCGCAACCTCACCCCCTAACCCCCTCGCCTTTGGGAGAGGGGGAATCTGGCACCTCGGTTCAAGTCCGCTCTCCCCTGGAGAGCGGATTTAGGGGTGAGGTGAGTAGGGATGACTCTCAATGGATGCACGCCACCAAGTGCGCCGGGTGTTGATCATCACGCTGGTGCTCAACCTCGCCGTCGCCGTCGGCAAAATCATCGTGGGCGCGCTGACAGGCGCGGTCTCGATCACCGCGGACGGCTTCCACTCGCTGATGGACGGCTCGTCCAACCTGATCGGCTTGGGCGCGAACGCCATCGCGGGCAAACCCGCCGACGAGGATCACCCGTACGGCCATCGGCGCTATGAAACGCTCGCCGCGCTCGCCGTCGGCATCCTCTTGATCTTCACCGCCTACGAGATCATCACCAGCGCGATTGAACGCCTGACCAGCGGTGCCAAGCCGGAACTCTCGCCGCTCTCGTTTATCGTGTTGATCGCCACGCTCGGCGTCAACCTGTTCATCAGCCGCTACGAAGGCGCCGCCGGGAAGCGTCTCAACTCCGAACTGCTCATCGCCGACGCGGCGAACACAGGCGCGGACGTGTTTGTGACGCTCTCTGTGCTCGTCAGCATGGTGCTGGTCGCGTTCTTCAACTGGACGTGGGCGGACCCCGTCGCCGCGCTCATCATCGTCGTGTTGATCGGGCGGGCGGCGTGGCAAATCATCAAGCAGACGGGCGGCGTGCTGGTCGATACCGCGCCCTACAAGTCTGGGGAACTGGCACAGTTCGCGGGCGAAGTCCCCGCCGTGCGCAAGGTGATCCGCGCGCGCAGCCGGGGCACCATCGACGCCGCCTTCATCGACATTGATGTGGAAGTCGCACCGGGCACGACTGCCGAGCAGACCGCCGCCATCACCGAAGCGATTGACGAGAAAATGCGCGCGCATTTAACGGGCGTCTCCGAAGTCGAAGTGCATTTTCAGCCGAGCGGCTACGACGAGCGTGATTACGCGCAGACCGCCCGCGCCCGCGCCGATGCGCTCGGCCTGAACACGCACGAAGTCCGCGTGATCGATGCGAACTACGGCAAAGTCATGGAGATGCATGTCGAAGTGCCGCCGAATCAGACGCTCGGCGAGGCGCACGAACAGGCCAGCGAACTGGAAAGCTCGATCCGTTCAGCGCTGCCGGATGTGGTCGAAGTCGTCACACACATCGAGCCCAAGCTCACCGAGTCGAGCGGCGATTTCTCCCGCGAGGCGAAAGATCTCAAGGTACAGGCGCTCACACTGCTGCGCGACCACTTCCCGACGGCGGACTGGCACGAACTGCGCGTGTCGGCGCTCAATGGCAGCGGCTACTATGCGTGTACGCTGCACGTCGCGCTCGCCGCCACCATGACGCTCGAAGACGCGCACGACCTCGCGGAACGCGCCGAGATGCTGCTGCGCCTCGAACTTCCGCGCATCGCCCGCGTCACCATCCACACCGAACCGCAGGAAGCCCGCGATTAGCGGTGCCTAATACAGCACAATCGTCTGGCGCAGAGCGCTCTCCGCTAGCTCACGCCGACCTTCGATCTGCGCCAAGCCCTGATCCAACACCTGTTGCGCGCTGACGCGCCCCGATGCCAGTCGGTTGAACTCCAGCCCATCCATCGTGATCGTCGCTTCGGGCGGGTTGTTTCCGCCGACCAGCCATGCACCGCCCGCCGGTCCGGTCAGGCGATACAGTACGCTCTGCCCATTCAGGCTGGCGTTCAGGGTGCGATCCAGCTCCCGCACCACCAGCGCCACGATGCGCCCGTCGTGGTCTGCCGTCTGCACCATCTCGCGCCCGGTCGCCCGGCAGATATCCGCGCGATGCATCCACATATCCCGCGTGTAAATATTGTCGATCAGATCGCCTAAGCTCACCCGCAGGTTCGAACCGGGAACGGGGATGGTCACCCGCCGCAGAAGCGCGGGAAACCGCTGCCGTCCGGCGAACGAAGCCTCCCGGTGATCGCGCATTTCGGCGATCAACTGGGCCAGCGACCACTGCGCGCGCAAATCGATCTGCCGCTGGTTCGCCGCATCGAGGCCATTCATGCCTTTAGCAGTGTAAGCGCGGGCGCGCAGCGGGTTGAACTGATCCATAAATTCGCCGAAGCGCGTCAGCCCAAACACATGGCTGGCCTGATGAGCGATGATGTCTTTGACCGACCACAGGGTGCAGTCGGTCGGTTGCTTGAGGTCGGCGGGCGTCAGCGTGTCAACCAGCGTCAGGAACCGCTCCAGTTCGACGCGAGCCAGCGGGATCACTTCAGGCGGAGCCAGCTTAGGAATGGCCGCGGCGGGTCGTACCGCACTGTAGTCTGTGAAATGGGATACGCGTGTCATGACCTGCATTGGATGGCTCCCGTCTCTATTGATGTTTCCAGGCGATTTGCAGCATGTGGATCACGTGCGGAATCAGGCTGCTAAAACGTCCTTGCCCGACGGGTAGATCGGGACTGTTGGCGAGATGCAGCGCCGTAATTCCGTGCTGGATGGCGATAAACAGGTCGAGCGCCTGATCGAGCGAAAGCTCGGGATCGAGATTTGCGGCGCGCAAGCTGTCACCTACCTGTTGGCGGCCTTCGGTGAGCGCCGCGTACATCTCGGCCATGCTCTCGTCGGAGGGGACAAAACCGGGGACATGGCGTTCAAACAGCAGTTTGAACAACTCCGGATTCTCCACCGACCATTGAACGTAGGCCATCATCACTTGCAGCCCCTCTTCCCAGCCAGCCGCTGCTGGCGAAGCCGTCCGGATCTGTGCCATGTAAGCGCGAAAATGCCGCGTACCCACCCGAAACAAGTGATCGTAGAGCGCCAGCTTGTTCGGGAAGTACTCATAGAGCGACGGCGTCTGCATGCCGAGCATCCGCGCGATCTCGTTCAGGTTCAGCGCCGCGACGCCTTGCTCACGCATGATCTGACGGGCGGAGTTGACGATGGCCTCGATCATTTCTTCCCGGTTGCGCTGACGGCGCTGCTTGGGCGAGAGTGTCTTGCGTTCAGTCACTCAAACCTACTCCAATTTGGTTTACCTAATACAATTAGGAATACCTAGATACTATAGGGATTTTCGTGATTGTCAAGTGGTCAATTCAGGCGGACAAGTTGGTTGGGGAAATGGTTTTGCGTGTCGAGGGTAAGCAGGTATCAGGATGTCTCAAAAGTCGGATTCCGACCCCACCCCCGGCCCCTCCCCGAATTCAGGGAGGGGAGCCAACAATAGCGGTTTTTTCGCCTCAGGCAACTTGCGTGAGAGTCGGGTTTCAAGCAAGCTGTGCGTGGGGGCGGCTGGCGCTGGTGAGCTTAGTTGGTCTCATAAGCTTGTTTGAGCCACGCGATCAGCTCATCGTCGATCTGCGCTGTCGGTCAGCTTGACCAGATGCGACACCATGCCGTTGAAGCCGCCTTCGGTCAGGCGTTCGGTGGGCTGCACGCCCTTGAGCTTCAGACCAACGTCAAAGCGGCTCTTGGTCGCGGGCTGCAAACAGGCGAACTGCTTGTTGCGGCGCACGCTCACATAGGCTTTCATCGGCACGAACTCGACATCATCGCCAAACCCGCGGATGATGTTGGCTAACTGGTCGTAGATTGGGCGCAGCGCTGCTTTGCCCCCGGCATACTGCGCCTCGATCAGGCTGTCGCGGTCGTCCGTGGTCGCGGCGGCGCTGCTGTTGGCGGTGTGCACGACGAGGTTCGCATAGCCATAGGACAATCCGTGTTCCGTCTGCAAGAACTTGAGCATCTCGCCGTGCTTTTGTAAACCGCTGCCTTTGGCGATTGCGACCCATTGATCGATGGTCTTGCCGGTCGATTTCTCCAGATTGGCGATCATATTGGCCGTCTCGGCGGCGGGATCCCGTGGTGCTGGCATCATCTCACTCCTGACCTGTGTCTAAAAACGTAATACGTTTGTTCTGTTTTAGTAGCGTAGCATAAGTTCATTTGTTCGTCTACTAACTGCTTGAAACTTAAGCTGATCGTTAGGAAAATCTATCGTCTGGGACAGGGTGCGCTATAATGCGCCTTACAATGTCCGTTAAGCAAAGGACGAGACGATGAGAATCCTACTGGCGCTGCTCGCTTTGATGCTGCTGGCGTGCACATTGAGCAATGTTCCCCCGACGCCCACCACCGCGCCGTTCCCTACCGTGGACCCGGCGCTCCAGTTCAGCACGCCGTTCGCGCCCGATCAGACGGGCCTCGGCGCGGCCACGCCTACGCTCGATATCTCCGGCGTGGGCTCCGGCGGTGGCGCGACGCTCGCCACCAACCCGAACTGCCCGCAGCCACCCGGCTGGATCACCTATGTGGTCGAATCCGGCGACACACTCGGCTTGCTCTCACTCCAAACCGATACGCCGGTCGCGGATCTCGCCGCATCCAACTGCATTACCGATCAAGACACCTTGTTTGTCGGCCAAGTGATTTATCTGCCGACGCAGCCTGTCGTCCAATAGGAGCCAGCATGCCCGACTCGATCAAGACCGTCCAAGTTATCATCAACCCGGCGTCCGGACAGGATGCGCCCATGCTCGCTATTATGAACCGCGCCTTTCGCGCCGCTAAAGTCGATTGGGATGTGAAGCTCACCAAGGAAGCGGGCGATGCCGAACGTTTCGCCCGCGAAGCAATTGCGGCAGGCGTCGATGCGGTCGGCGTGTATGGCGGTGACGGCACAGTGATGGAAGTCGCTTCCGGGATGAATAAGGGCGGACGTGCCCTGGCGATCTTCCCCGGCGGCTCAGCCAACGTGATGTCGGTCGAATTGGGCATCCCCGGCAATCTCGAAGAAGCGGTCGCGCTGGTGTGCAGTGACGCGCGGCAGATCCGCCAGATTGATATGGGACGGCTCGGCGATCAGCAGATGTTCATGCTGCGGTTGGGCATTGGCTTCTTCGCGGAGACCACCAAGGGCGCAGATCGCGAGGTCAAGAACCGGGTGGGCGTGCTGGCCCTATGGCCTGTCGGCGCTGCAAGCCCTGCCGAAGGCGCAAGAAATCGGTTTACACCATCACGCTCGACGACGGTGAAATTGTGCAGGCCGAAGGCATGGCCGCCTTCATCGCCAATTCGAGCAGCCTCGGCGTTCCCGGGCTGACGCTCACCAAGAAGGCCAGCGTGAGTGACGGCCTGCTCGACGTGATCGTGCTCAGCGACATGACTATCGGTTCGCTGCTGCAGGCGGCGGCCAATGCGGTTGGGCTGGCGCAGGATCTGCCGCACTGGCAGGCCAAATCGATCAAACTGGAGGCCGATCCGCCGCAGAGCATCGAATGTGACGGCGAAATCATCCACGATACGCCCGTCACCGCGACGGTCGTTCCGAATGCCGTGCGCGTTATCGTCCCGAACCCGGAGACCATCGACGATGCCGCGGAGCAGGTCAAGGCGGCGGAACCGAAGGGGGATTAAGGGCAGCCTGCCTTTCCAGTCCCCGCGCCTTTAGGTGAGGCTGTTATTCCCCTCTCCTTTAGGAGAGGGGTTAGGGGTGAGGTTGATCTTTCTGTCCCTGAATTGGGGAGGGGCCAGGGGGTGCCGGAAGGTAGGTTTTCGATCTGCAGGGACGAGGCATGCCTCGTCCTCGTGTGCCAACACGGCCGTAACCCGATTTTGGCTAAAGCGAGCTTTTGCGTTCACGGAACACAGGCTTTTGTCCAATCCAGAGGAGGCAGGGACGCGTATGCCTCTGTCCCTTACAGGGGTTTTTGTCATTAGTCAACCCGCGTTCCAGTGGAAGGGAAAAAAAAAAAAAAAAAATATTAAACACAAAAACTCCCCCACCCCTGACAGGTAGGTTATCCCCATTTCGTATCATCTGTTGAGAGGTGATTGAAGTGAGTGGATCAACTGCCATCTGATCCGACCGAGTTGAAGCCATCTCTGCCCACCGCAGCCAGAAAAGAAGCTGAATCCATCCGTCGACGCCAAACCCATCGAAATCCGGTCGCGAATTTAACCGGCCGGAAATTCCTGGAAGTCATCGCTACGCCCGCCGATGTGGTCGAACCGAATCCGCCTGGCGATGCGCTGCATCTGCTCCAGCAATTGCGCGTTAGGCCGTTCGTCACGCTGCTCGAAAGCCGTCAGGAGATAACCAACCGCCGTCGGGGCGCGCCGCCGACCGAACGCTTCAGCCGGGTGACCGCATGTCCACGTTGGCGGGCAGTTCACGCTGCGCCGTCAGCTTGCAGAAGCGTGGCGTAACCGCCGGCGTCAGCTTACGCGGCGAATTCGACACGCGCGCGGCGGGCTTTGCGCCCCCTAAATATCTGCACCTGCCCACCGTCGATAACCATGCGCCGACGCAGGAAGACTT
>NZ_JADJPI010000030.1:0-25619 GCF_016713355.1 Candidatus Flexifilum breve | reverse complement strand
AACGCGGCCTACAGCGAACCGGGCACGGGGCAGGTCATTCAGCTCGCCGCGGGCTGAGATCCAGCGCCCGTGGGCGTCTGCACAACTTGAGGAACGACAAAACGGACGAGAGGCTTCTCGTCCGTTTTTACTTATCAGTTGAGGAACGGCTTATTGCTGTTCGCTGTCGCCGCTGGACCATGTGCCGAAATCGGCGCTGCTGCCCGTGCCGTTGCCATTCGCTTCGGCGGGTGGCGGCGGGGCGCTGATCGATTTGGGCGCGGGGGGCTTTGATATCCGCGGGCTTGAGCGGCGTGAGCGGCTGGCGCACATCGGCGGCGGTGACCTTGAGCTCTTGCATCGTCTCTTCGAGCGGCTTGGTGAGCGGGGCGGCGGCGCCTGATCTCTTTGGCGATGCTCTGACGCGTGGGGAGTTCCTGCGGAACTTTCATCCACCCCGCCGCATCGAATTCCTTTTGCAACTGCTTGGCGGTTTCGACCCACATTTTGCGGATGACCCCGACGTAGCGCCCTAATTGATACGACCACGCGATCATGCGTTTCGGGCCAGCCACAACTACCATAATCAGCAGGATCGCGAGCAGTTCCCAACCACCAACACCAAGAATGTCCATTGCCTTACACCCTCTCCATCACCCCTTAAGGATACTACAAATTGGCACAGGAACGAGAGCGCGTTACACTTGTTCCAAAAATCACAAGGAGTTGCTATGCTCGCGTTCACCATCATTAAGGGCTTGATCAAACTGCTCCTGACAACCAAAACTAAGCGTTCCGGCGTGACCGGCTACCTCGCGGTGGGCAGTAATGGCTTCGAAGACTATGTCGCGATGGGCAGTGGGCTGCGCCAGCACGGCTACCCCGCGCCGGACAGTGACCTGAACGTGGCCATCGGTGGTGGTGGCTACAGCCAAATCGGGCGACTGGTGGTTGGCGGTCAGGGCGAAGGCGGCGGCAGCACGGCGGAAGACGCCTGCTTGATCAGCAGCGTGGGCTCGGGCGGGGCTTCGGCGTGTTCGGTTGGCTGCTCATCGATTCCGCGTGGCTGCGCGTGTATCCGCTGGTGGGTGTGGGCGGGCGCGGTTCCGGCGTCAGCGTGCGCCCCAAGAACAACACGTCGCGCGGCGTGAGTCTAGGCTCGGGCGGCGCGAACCTCGTCGCGGGCGTTGGCCTCGAAGTCCGCATCCCCTTCAGCCGCTCGTTCCGCCCAATGATCGGCGCGCAGATCGGCTGGCAGTGGCAGCCCGCGGGCGGGTGGCAAGGTGATCTCAGCGTCGAGCCGGAAGAATTGGGCTTGCGTCCGACCTCCGCACCCTACATGCGGGTGCTGATTGGTTTGGGCGGGTAAATCCGCTATCCTGTGACAATCGATATGGGTGGGGACGCGCAATCGCGTGTCCGCTGCTGGCTATTGTTGAGCGCAGACTGGATTCCATGACGCACACGCACGAACTCACCATTCTGATCGACGACGAAACGCGCCGCTTATCCGTGCCTGCGGGCGCGAATTTGCGGCGCGCGCTGCTGGAAGCTGGCATTTCTCCCTATGGCGCGGTCACGCGTTCCGTCAACTGCGGCGGGCGCGGCCTGTGCGCGACCTGCGGCGTGCAGTTCGAGGCGGATGAACCCGAGCCGATCCACTGGCATGACAAACTGGCGAAGGCGGGCGGCTATCCGCGGCTTTCGTGTCAGATCAGCGTGGATCGCCCCATGACGATCCGCATCCTCACCGATAAGCTCGTCTGGGGTAAGCTGCCACGCTGATCACGCCTCCAATTCGGTAATGAGGCTGACTAGAGTTTATTCTTGCTCATTTACGGAACAAGCTTCAAAAGCATATTAATATGTATAGGAGTAAAGCGAAGCCTTTGATGGAGCACTCAACCTCATGGATCGTATTTTCATGTTGCAACCTTATGGCAAAGTTACCAATTTCTTCTATGTTGTGATCACCCCGAAACCGACCGATGCTGCGTTGGTCACTGCCGCTTGGTCATATGCGATCCGTTACACGGCGCGCGGTCTGGATCTGCCTGATCATCAAGCGGCTGTGGCTATGCTCAAACAGCGTCATCCTTCATGGGAAATTATGGAGACAAAAGTGATTCCCACGGCGATTAATCTCGCCGCTGCTGACCAGGATGTGGCGGAGTCAGCCTAAACCTAGATGAAGATCACGTTCACTTTCACAGACTCGCCTGACTTGGCCTCGCTCCCAAAAACTGAGGTTTATACAACCTCACTTGATATCCCTGATGACGCAGTTCATCTGATTGGCTGTCGCGAACGTGTGCTTGCGGTTGGCGAATTGGTAGGGAAGTTCACTCAAGCATCGCTCCACATCACGTGTACGCCGCTCCAATTGAAGAATCATCCGATAAAGCTTGTTCCTCCAACAGAGAATCTTGCGGAACGACTACAGTTCAGTTCAAGAAGCTTCTTTGTCGTGTTCACAAGGGGAGCTCGCCGTTCGCTTAAGCGTCAGCTTAAAATCTTCACTCCAGGTTTCGAAACCATTCCTCGATACATGTTGCAACAGCGCGGAAAGCGCGCACGGGAACGGAATTCTTTATCCCATAACCTCTGGCGCATTGACTCTAGCTGGGCGAAAAGTGACAGTGAGCGTGAGTATCAGACTAACCTCAAGCACTTGATTGATCAGGTGTTGGTACTGCTCAATGCTGAACCAATGCAGCATCCGAATCTTGTATGGACATGTTCCGGGTTTCATCCTTGTTGGGTCGATGACAGAATAATTGATCGCCATAACAAGCAGGTGAAAGAGTACCTAGCCGCAGAACGACGCAAACAGAAGGAAGCTGAAAAACAGGCGGCACGGGCGGAAAAACTGCGTGCTCAGGGCAAAGACCCTATAGCGCAATCAGAACTACCAGCGCATGGTGCGGGGCGACGTCCAGGGGCGCGCCCGGGGATCTTCAAAGGAGTGCAAATGCGTTCCCAATTGGAGATCCGCTTTGCAGCTCAGCTAGAGGAAAAAGGCTATCGCTGGGTGTATGAGTCGGAAGCTTTGGGCGACGGCGGTTATCTGGTCGATTTTCACCTGCCCGATTTGAACGTATGGGTTGAGGTAAAAGGACGCTTTGAAGCCCGCGATCACTATCTGCTCAAGGAAGTTGCGCAGCTTCTCAAAAGTGAACGCCATGAGCGCTTGTTGGTCTATGGACAGAGTCGTGCTTGGGTCGTAAATCCCAGTGGCTTCCGCGAGATTGCCCATGATGAATTCTGGAAGTTGATCAACCGTTAGCGCTCACTACCTTTGATCAAGTAACTGCCACGCTGATCACGCCTCCAATTCGGCGATAAGGTCGGCAATCGCGGTTTCCGGGTCGGCGGCGCGCCCTTTGCTCCACCACTCGGTTTCGCGGCGTACCTCCTGCTTGAGCTGTTGATAGGTCGGGTCGTGCTCGCCTTCCAGCGTGCCGAGCGTCTCGATCACCCCGCCAATCTCTGCCGCGCGGCGGTCGCGCCCCTGCTGATGCAGCACCCGCGCGGTGTTGAGCAGCACATGCGCCATCCGCGGCTTGGTCTTCGTGTCCAGCGCGATCCGCAGCGCTTCCGCCAAAACCAGATAAGCCGCGCGATAGCCGCCAAAGCGCGCGTGAATCAGCCCGAGCGACGCCAGATTAATCGAGCGGATGATACGGTCATCCAGCCGCACAGCGAGCGCGAGACTCTCCTCGTAGGCGGCGCGCGCATTGGCGTGCCGTCCCTGCGCCACGAGCAAATCGCCAAGGCTGTTGAGCGCATAGGCCAGTTCGCGTTCGTCGTTGCGCGCGCGATTGATGCTGATCGCTTCTTCCATGTGGGCGCGGGCGTCGCCGTAGCGCCCGAGCTCTTTGAGGCTCGCGCCGAGGTTGTTGAGCGCCCGCGCCGCGCGGATGCTGTCGCCCAACTGCCGGGCGACGCGCAGCGCCTCGCCGAAGCGCGTCTCCGCTTCTTCGTAGCGTCCACGGCCATAGTGCAGCATGCCGAGGTTGTTGAGGCAGTCGTACATGCCAATCGGATCGCCGATCACGCGCATGATGCCGAGGCTGTCTTCGTAGTAACTGCGCGCGCGGTCGAATTCGCCCAATTGATAGTAGGCGGTCGCGAGGCGGTTGTAGGTCAGCGCGATACCGCGGCGGTTGCCAACTTCGCGGTAGAGATCGAGGCTCTCCTCTTGCAGCTTGATCGCGGGCTGGTATTCGCTCAGGCCGTAGAGCGTGATGCCAAGGTTGCCGAGCACGGCCGCCCGGTCGCCGCGCTCCGTTTGGATCGCCAGTGCCTGCTCGTAGACTTCTTTCGCGCCTTTGAAGTCGCCGCGCAGGACGAGCACGCTGCCGATGTTGCTCAGGCTGGTGGCTTCGTTCGCGATATCGGTCTGCTGCCGCGCGAGATCGAGCGCTTGCTGCGCGTACTGCGTCGCGAGTTCCCATTCGCTTTTGTGGCGCATGATTTCGCTCAGGCCGTTGTAGATGCGCGTGCGCATGGGGCGTCCGCGCCCGTCAGCGCCACCTGATAATGATCCGTCGCTAGGTCAAACTGACCGCGGCGCAGCGCGGCCTCGCCGAGCAGCGCGAATACGCGGGTTCGGTCAAGGTCGAAGTGCAGCGCGAGATGCAGCAGCCGTTCGGCGCGGTCGTATTCCGCCGTCAAGCGGATGAGGTATTCGCCCGCCCGCAGCGCATACGTGAACGCCTTGCCCGGTTCGCCCGCCTGCCGCCAGTGTTCGGTCAGCCGTTCGGCATAGGCCGGATCGTCTTTATAGGTCACTTCGATGCCTTCGGCGATCTGGCGGTTGATCGTTTTGAAGTCGTCCGGCGCGATCTCTTTGAGCAGGAACAGGCGCAGCTTATCGTGCGCGAAGCGCCACGCGCCATCCGCCACCTCGATCACCGCGGCGTTGGCGCAGGCGGTCAGCCACGCTTCGACATCGGTCACGCCGAGCGCGGGCAGCAGCCTAAGGTTGATCTCGCCCGGCCACCGCCGCCTGCCGCAGTGCCGGACGCGCCCACGCGGGCACGCGCAGCATGCGCCGCCGCACCACATCCTGAATGCCGCCTGCGATTACGCTCTTGGGCAGCGTTGCGCGCCCGACTTCACTCATGCCGCCGGATTCGTCGAGGAGCACGCGCACGACTTCCGTGATGAAGAAGGTGTTGCCCTCGGTCTCTTTCTTGATCAGGTCGAGCACAAATTCCTGCTTACCCGCTTCGCCGAGCATCGCCTCGCTCAGCGTCGCGATCTCGGCGTCGCTCAGCTGCGCCAGCTTGACCACGCGCGCCCCGGCGATCTGTTCCGGTAGTTTGGGCGCTTCGTCGTCGCGGTACGAGCCGATGATCAGCCACGACCGTTCGCTGGCGAAGGTCAGCAGTTGTTCCAGCACGTCGAGGCTTTCTTCCGCCCACTGCAAATCTTCGAGCAGGAGCAGCACGGGCTGCGTCTGGCGCAGAATCATGTCGGCGATGGTCAGTACGAGGCGTTGATGCGAAGCCCGGCCATCGAGCGGCGGCGCTTCGGGCGGCGTGCGCCCCAGCAGCGCGCCGATATCGGGCACGATGGCGCGCAGCACGCCCGCTTCCAAGTCACTGAGCGGCGTGCTCAGCACCAGTCGGCGGACAATCTCGCGCCACAGTTCATAGGGCGTGCTCGGTTGGGAAAGCTGCCCGCGCAGCACCAGCGCCCCTTTGACGAGCGCCTGAATGCGCAGTTCTTCCAGCAGGCGCGACTTGCCCACGCCGGATTCGCCGCCGACCAGCCACGCTGATCCCACTCCGCCAAACGCAGTATCGAGCGCCTGACTGAGCAGCGTCATTTCTTCTTCCCGTCCGACGAAGGTCGACGCGCGGATGTAGCTTTCGCGGATTTCGAGGCTTTCCGGCGGCAGCGGCTCGGTGACCGCTTCGACCAGCGCTGCCAGCGCGTGATCCGCCGTTTGGAAGCGGGCTTCCGGTTTTTTGACCAGCAGCCGCGCCAGCACCGCGCCGATCTTTTCGGGGAGCGGCGAGACATCCGGGATGTGGCTGTAAATCTGGCTGATGAGCTGCGCGGCGTTCTTCATGTTATACGGGAACTGACCGACGAACATCTCGTACGCCATCACGCCGACCGAATACAGGTCGGAGAGGATCGACGGAGAAGAATCGGTCAGCAATTCCGGCGCGAGGTAGGCGAGCGTCCCGGTCATGCCGGTGGTATTGTCGTTCGGCATGTTCTTTTCGAGCGCGAGGCCGAAATCCAGCACTTTGACGCGCCCGCTCGGTTCAACCAGTACATTCCCCGGCTTCAGGTCGCGGTGAATGACGCCGCGCCGATGCAGGTAAGCGAGCGCGCGCAGCGTTTCCGCCAGCAGCCGCGCCTGCTCCGACGGCGGGGCGCCGAGCCCGGCGAGGTCAGCGTGCGCGCGTCCGCGGCAGATCCATCGTGAAGTAGGGCGAGCGCTGCGCGTCGGAAGCCGTAATCGATCACGCTGATGATGTTAGGGTGGCGCAGCGAGGCCAGCGTGCGAAATTCATGCGAGAGGGCGACGCGCAGATGATCGAGCGTGTCCTCTTCGGGGGCGTCGGGCAGCGAAACGCGCTTGAGCGCCAGCATCTGCCCCGTCAGCCGGTCTTCCGCGCGGAAGACCGCACCCATCCCCCCTGCGCCCAGGCGCTCGTGAAGTCGATACCGGTTGCCGATGACGGTCGTTTCGGGAATCATGCCTGTGCCGATCGCTGCTCTCACCACCAGCGCCGATCATACCCGATCAGATGAGTCCTGCCTAACCATCGGCATCAAGTCATGCTGAATAACGCATATGAAACTGGCTGTTGAGCAGAAGTCGGCGGCGGAGTGGCGGTCGTCAGTGCCCGCTGATCAGCGTCCCCCGCGCCCAGGCCAGCGTGCGCTCGAACGCTTCCTCCGCGCTGATGATCGGCGCATAGCCGAAATCGCGGGCGGCTTTGTCGTGATTGAACCAGAAATCGCGGCTGGTCGCGGCGACCGTGTAGCGGCTGAGGACGGGGGGCTTGCCCTTGCCGCCCGACAGCTTGTAGGTGAGTTCGCTGCCTTGCGCGAGGATTTGGGCTGCGCCCGCCGGGAGCGTGGTCGTCTGATAAGTGAGGTTGAGCGCGGTGAGGTAGCGCTCGAAGAAATCGAAGAAATTATCCGGCGCGTGGTCGGTGATGAAGTAGCACTGCCCGGCGAGCGGGCTGCCGATGTCTAAGCGTTCGACGGCCAGCACAAACGCATAGGCCGCATTGTCGATATAGACGTGATTGAAGCGCGCGCGCCCGTCGCCGATGCGTGTAAAGCGTCCCGAGCGGTCGACCATGGGAATGACATTCGGGAAGCGGTGCTTGTCGTGTTCGCCATACAGCCCCGCCATGCGCAGCGAACAGGTGGCGAGCTGCTCGCTGTTGGCGGCGATCACTGCCTGTTCGCCGAGCATTTTCGTCTCGCTGTAGTAATCGAGATGCTGCGCCGGATACGGCAGCCTTTCATCGCCAGCGCGGATCGGCGTGCCGTCAAACACCGCGTCAATCGAGCCCGTGTAGATGAGCCGCGGTACGTGGTTCGCCCGGCACGCGTCAATGGTCTGCAGCACGCCGAGCACATTGATGTCATACATGAGCGGTTGACGCGTGGGTAGTTGATTGACATAGGCTACGGTCTGGATCACGGCATCCATGCCCGCGCAGGCGGCCAGCAAATCCTCGACATCACGCACATCGCCACTCAGCGAGGTCACGCCGCTGTCCGGACAGGGCAGCAAATCAAAGCTCGTCACCCGATGACCTGCCTGGTGGAGCAAACGAGCGAGCGCGCGTCCCAACATCCCCGCGCCGCCAATGACCAGTACGTGCATGCCTGTCACTCCCGCTGCCTGAGCGAATCGCCGACCGTGTACTATCGAGTATACGGAGGGAGTCGCGCCTACAGACTTGAGAGTTGCCCTCCAGTTAGGAGGAACCGTCAGGCGCGGGGTCGCGAAAAACCACGTATGCACCGTGGCGTGGCGCTCTGCGATCATTTGGTCGTCGATATAGCTTGTGTATAAATAAAAATTGGTAGATTCTGTTTGAAAATCTTAACTTAAAATTTACGCTTCTTTCGTTTATATTGGTAAACAGACATGAAATCGATTAGATAGTGCAAGCGCCATGATGTTTTCAGTCGGTCTGTACGGAGAAATTCACAAGAATGACGCGCGACGCTGGATGAATTCGCTGCGGCGCTATGCGCAAGGGCAGCCCTCCACGTTCTCCGCGCTCATCGATCTCAGCCATGTTTCGTTCATTGGGACGACCGCGCGCGTCGAATTCGCCGAAGCCTCACAGTTACCTCAGGTCAAAGAACTGCTGTTTGTCGCCAGCGAACCCCACATGCAGCAAGCCGTGCACATGATCGCGGTGCTCGGTAAACCGCACGCCATCCATATATTCAGCAGCGTCGACGATGCGCGTCAATACGTCGAGCAAGCGCATTCGTGCTCCAATGCGTCGTAGCGGGCATACTGCACAGGCGATCACTTCAAAATCGAGAGTCTGTTGACCTCACCCTAACTCGCCCCTCCGTGCGGAGAGGCGAGTTGCAGGTCGTACACCGCGTTACTGGGGGATATACACCGCGTTGGTCGGCACCCAGATCTGCTGGGCGTTACACGCAATCCACACATGCGCGAAGTCGCCGCTGAAGTCGGTGATGTACCACGTCCCCGCCGGGAGCGCCCATGGGAGCTGCGTCGCGAGATCCGGCTGGTAGAACACGGGCGCGCCCGCCGGAATCTGATACACGACCGCGTTGGTCGGCAGCGGGTAAATGCACGCATCGACGGAAGCGGAACCGCTGCCCAGCGTCATGAAGAGGAAGGCAAAACCCTCCCCATAGCAACCACACGGCTCGCCGGGTTCAAGCGTGGAGATCATGATGGTATAGGTCACACCCGCCTGCAAATAGATCTGGCCGTCGTCGTCAAAGTTGGCGAGGCAGTTCGCCAGCGGGTCGACCGGTTCAAAGCCCCCCTGATAGATGCTGAACCAGATGTCGATCGTTTCTTCTTCTTCGTAAAGATCGTAGTAGGTATACACGCCGCTGATCTCCGGCGTAAATTCCTCATAATCGTAGAGATAACCGTCGGGATCATTCGCGATCTGCGTGCAGCCGTTGCCATCATCGTCGGGGCGACCATCCGGCAGGATATCTAACCAACCACCCCCGCCAGCCAGACCGGGATACCCGAAGGCGAACTCATACTCGCCCGAGTCGCCATCGCTGTAGCTGGTGGTCACAAACGTATAGTTCCCCGGTGCGAGCGGCAGCCCTTGATCGGCCTCGTCCAGCACAGCGACGCAGTTGGCCAGCGGATTCAACGGATCAAACCCGCCTTCGGGGTAGATGATGACGACGATGTCGACCCAACTGTAGAAATCGTAGAAACCCCACCCGGCGGCGTCGGCCACATTGACGGTTTGCGTGGTGTAGTAGAACGGGCCAGAGCCCCCGGACAGACCACCGCAGTAGTCCGGGCGATCGACCATGGCGGGACTGGAAATATCGAGCGTGCCGCTGAAAAACACACTGCCATCCGCGAAGGTGGGGACGGCCGTAGCGGCGAAGAGGACGAGCATCAGCGTAACGAGCAGAATGAGTCGTTTCATGTGCTTTCTTCCGGCTATTCACTTTTAGATAAATACAGGTTCGTGCCTAAGTCATTATAGGGTGATTGTGGATGAACCAGACCGGGGGACTCACGAAAAATCCATGAAAAATGTCATGAAAAACCGCGGGGTTCCGGCACCGTCAGGCTCACGGGGAAGTCGCGCTAGCGAAAGCTACGTTCACAACGTTTAGAATTTACTAAATTTAATGAAAATTGAACGGTTTGTTTTTTGCTCTCACTGAGGCAGGTGCTATAATCCCCCGCATATCATGCCGTAGTGCAAGCCGCGTTCGGCGGCATCGCTGGACCACAAGCCGCCACCTCGAAAAATACCACTGTTCATGAGGAGCTATTCACCTTGACCTCGTTAGTCTACACCGTCACGGAGACGCTGCGGTATCGCGGCGGTATCGGTCAGTGGAGTTGGGTACTCCACCGTCTTTCAGGGTTAGGCGTCGTCCTATTCCTGACACTGCACGTCATCGACACGTCGTGGGCGGTCTTCTACCCGGAACTGTATGTCAAAGCCATTGCCGCGTACCAGAGCCCGCTGTTCACCATCGGCGAATTTGGCCTCGTGGCCGCGGTGGTCTACCATGCCTTGAACGGCCTGCGCATCGCCATTTTTGATGCGCGTCCGGTTCTGTGGAAGCATCAGGCGCGCGCCGCATGGTTTGTCCTCGGCGGCACGGTGATCATTCTCATCCCCGTCTTCCTGTTGATGTTCACGCACGTGCTCGAATTCTATTCGTCCGGGCGCGTGGTGCTGCCCATCACCGAAGTGCTGGCGGAACAACTGCCATTCGCGGTCGGCATTGCCGGCGCGGCGATTGTCGCCATCCTCGCTTCCGCGTTGATCGGTCTGGTGTCGGGCAATCAGAAGCCCGGGCGCGTCAGTAAAGGCCCCGGAGCGCCGGTTGAACGCTTCTGGTGGGCGTTCATGCGCTTAAGCGGTTTGATCATCGTCCCGCTCGTCTTCGGTCATCTGGCGATTGCCCACATCATTCAAGGCGTGTTCGACATTACGGTCGCTGGCGCAAGCGTGGCCGGTGTGCCCATCGTCGCCGACGCGGCTAACACGCTCGCCAATGGCATCAACGAATCCGGCACGGCGGTGGAATATGTGGCGGAGCGCTGGGGTTACCTGCTCGGTCCCATCGCCCTGTGGCGCATCTATGATATCGCGCTGCTGGCGCTGGTGACACTGCACGGCTTCAACGGTCTGCGCTACGTGCTGACCGATTACACGCAGAGCAGTGCTTTGTTCCGCCGCGCGGCGGTCATCCTGTGCATCATCGCCGGGGTGGTGCTGCTCACGGTCGGCGGTCTGGCGCTCATCGGCTCGATTGAAATGGATGCTGTCCGCGCCGCGACGCAAGCCGCCGAAAATCTCGGCCTGCTGCATGTAGGCGAATGACCTGTCGAAAGTTGAAAGTTAAAGGTTAAAGGGCACAACGCTGACTTTTAACTTTCGACTTTAACTTTAACTTAAGCGAACGACATTAGGGATCAGAGTTAAAGGTCATTCTATGAAGACACATCAATACGAAGCGCTGATCGTCGGGGCGGGTGGCGCGGGTTTGATGGCTGCCCTGTACGCCACTAAAGGCGGCGCAAAAGTCGCCGTGATCAGCAAGTTGTATCCCACCCGGAGTCACACGGGCACGGCGCAGGGCGGCATTGGCGCGGCGCTCGGTAATCTGGAAGAAGACAGCCCGCTGTGGCACGCCTATGACACGGTCAAAGGCGGCGACTATCTGGCGGATCAGAATGCGGTCAAGGTGTTGACCGAAGAAGCCATCGACGCCGTGATCGAACTGGAACACATGGGCCTGCCCTTCGACCGCACGGACGACGGCAAGATCAGCCAGCGCCGGTTCGGCGGTCACACCAGCAACTTCGGCAAAGCCCCGGTGCGGCGCGCGGCGCATGCCGCCGACCGGACTGGTCACATGATTTTGCAGACGCTGTACCAACAGTGCATCAAGCATAATGTGACGTTCTTCGACGAATTCCACGTGGTCGACTTGATCCGCAACGGCGAAACGGTCGTCGGCGTGATCGCGCTGGAACTCGGCACGGGCGAACTGCACATTTTCCACAGCAAAGCGACGCTGTTCGCGACGGGTGGTTGGGGGCGTGTGGTCGGTGACGAGCAACGCGCACAGCCTGACGGGCGACGGCGCGGCGGTCGTTTATCGCCGCAACGTCCCGCTGCAAGACCTCGAGTTCTATCAGATTCACCCCACCGGCATTTACAAGATGCGCATCCTCATCACCGAAGGCGTGCGCGGTGAAGGCGGCGTGCTAATCAACGGGCGCGGCGAGCGCTTCATGGAAAAGTACGCGCCGAACATCAAAGACCTTGCCAGCCGTGACGTGGTCAGCCGTTCGATCTATCTGGAAATTCGCGACGGCAACGGCATCAAGGGCAAGGACTACGTCTACCTTGACGTGACTCCGGCGACGGTCAACCGCTACCTCGCGGAAGCGGGCGAGACGCGCCGCATCACCGAAGAAGATGTCGAGAAGAAGCTGCCCGACATTCTCGAATTCTGCCGCGTGTATCTCGGCGTCGATCCGGTCAAGGAACCGATGCCGATTCAGCCGACGGCGCACTATGCGATGGGCGGCATTCCGACCAACGTGGACGGTGCCGCGGTCAGCGATGAAAACTGGACGGTCATCCCCGGCTTGTACGCGGCGGGCGAATGTGCCTGCGTGAGCTGCCACGGCGCGAACCGCCTCGGCACGAACTCGCTGGTCGACCTCATCGTGTTCGGTCGGCGCGGCGGCAAGGCGATTGCCGAATACGTCAAGAAGGCGGATTTTGTGCCGCTGCCTGCGTCGCCGGAAAAAGAAGTCACCGCGGAATTCGAACGTATTCGCAGCAGTCAGGGCAAGACCCGCCCCGGCGAACTGCGCCAGATCATGCAGAAAACGATGATGGCCGATGTCGGCGTGTTCCGTGAAGAAAAAGGCATGAAGGCCGCGTTGGAGACACTGCGTGAACTCAAGCACCGCTACAACACCGACATCCACATCGACGACAAGGGACAGAAGTTCAACACTGACCTCGTCGAAGCGTGGGAGCTGGGCTGCCTGCTCGACTTGGCGGAACTGACGACCATCAGCGCGCTGAACCGTACCGAAAGCCGTGGCGGTCACAGCCGTGAGGATTACCCGAAGCGCGACGACGAAAACTGGCTCGTGCATTCCCTGCTGACCAAACCGGCCAGCGAAGAAGTGTATGCCAAGGGCGCGCAGAACCCGATCGTCAACTGCGACAAGAAGGTCGATATGTCGCTGGCGGAGCAGGACGAACGCTTCAAACCCAAGGTCAGAACGTACTAAAGAAGTCAGGACTGAGGACTGAGGTGAAAGGACTGAGTGAAGGGCGCGGTAAGCCGCAGATATTCAGTCCTCAGTCCTCAGTCCTCAGTCCTCAGTCCTCAATCGATGAGAGGTGAACATACTCATGAATGTGACTTTCCGTATCCGGCGGTTTAACCCGGAAGACCCGACCAAGCAGCGCCCGTACTTTCAGGAATTCACCCTGAGCGAAGTCGAGGCGAACGACCGCGTGCTCGAACTGCTCCACCGCATCAAGTGGGAGCAGGATGGTACGCTCACGCTGCGCCGCGCGTGCGCGCACGGCATTTGCGGTTCCGACGCGATGCGCATCAACGGCGTCAACCGGCTGGCCTGTAAGGTGCTGGCGCGCGAATTCATCGACGGCGACAAGCCGGTTAAGATTCAGATTGAGCCGATCCTCGGTCTACCCGTGCTCAAAGACCTTGTGGTCGACATGGAGCCGTTCTTCGACAACTACAAGCGCGTGATGCCATTCTTCATCAACGACACCGCGCTGCCCGCCAACGGCCGCGAACGACTGCAAACGCAGGAAGACCGCGAGAAGTTCGACGACACGACCAAGTGCATTCTGTGCGCGTGCTGCACCACCTCGTGCCCGTCCTACTGGTCGAACGGCGAATACGTCGGCCCTGGCAGCGATTGTGCAGGCGCACCGCTTCATCTTCGACACGCGCGACGAAGGCGCGAAAGAACGCCTCGACGTGCTGTCCCAGCCGAACGGCGTATGGCGCTGCCGCACGATCTACAACTGCACGCCCGCCTGCCCGCGTGATATTCAGGTGACGTGCGCCATCGGCGAAGTCAAGCTGGCGATCCGCAATGGCTCGACCGAAGGCATCATCACCGAAGTGGCGTCGCACAGCCGCGCTGGCAGCGGCTGATTGAGTTGACCCCACCCTGCTTGCTGCGCAAGCCGTCCCTCTCCGGGTGGAGAGGGACATGACGCGCTGTGCCGTTGCCCCTCGCATTCGTGAGAGGGGAGACGTTGCGAGCAATGTTGGCTCCCCTCTCTGAATTCGGGGAGGGGCCGGGGGGGGCGGACTCGGCAGGTCAAAGATTCGTCAAATCCGGGCGAAAAAACACCCATCTTCAAAGACGCACGGCTATAATGGCGGTGCGTTTTTATTTTGGCGTCTTTGCATCTGGCAAAGACTTTCAGGAGGACGTATGAAACGGCTTATCGTGGTGACGCTGGCGCTGCTGCTGTTGGCGCTGCCCTTCGGGGTGTTCGCGCAAGACGCGACCGAAGAACCGGTTGTCACGCAAGCTCAGGTAGTACTCGATCAACTGAACAACGGCGATTTCGCGGGCATATACGAGCAGTTCACCGCGCAGGTACAGGCGGCGCTGACCGTCGAACAGCTCCAGCAGGGGTGGGACAGCGTGGTGCAGCAGGTCGGCGCGTTCCAATCGGTGGCGGCAACCGAATACCTCGCCGATACCAACACCGCTGTGCTGCATCTGCAATTTGAACTCATCATGCTCGATCTACGCGTGACCTATGACGCCGAGGGCAAAATCAGCGGCTTGCAGTTCACCCCCTCGACCTATCAGGCGGCAGAAGTGCCGACCTTTGAACCCCCGCCCTATGCTGATGAGTCAGCGTTTACCGAAACCGAACTGACGATTAACCAAGGCGGCGATTTCCCGCTTTCCGCTACGCTCAGCCTGCCGAACGGCGCTGGCCCCTTCCCGGCGATCATTTTGCTGTCCGGTTCGGGCACAAATGATGAAGATGAGACAGTCGGTCCAAACAAGCCGTTCCTCGACCTCGCATGGGGGCTGGCGACGCAGGGAGTCGCTGTGCTGCGTTTCCCCAAGCGCCCGACTATCTACGCGAATGAGCTTGACCTTGCGAGCTTCACCATCGATCAGGAATACACCGAAGATGCGCTCGCGGCGCTCGAACTGCTGCGGAATACCGAGGGCGTTGACCCGGAGCGGATTTACATCGCGGGACATAGCCTTGGCGGGTATATCCTGCCGCGCATCGCCGCGCAGGCCAGCGACATCGCCGGTTTGATCTACCTAGCTCCGCTGGCGCGGTCGCTTCAGGATGCGATTCGCGATCAATATGCCTATCTGCTCTCGCTCTCTGGAGCGAGTGATGTCGTCACGCTGAGTATCCTCGACAACCTCGCCAACGTGATCAACACGCTGACCGAAGAAGACGCCGACGATCCGACGATGTTGTTCGGCTCGCGTCCGATCTACTACCTCGATTTGCAAGGCTATGATCCGGTCGCGACCGCTGTCGAGCTGGAGATGCCGATGCTCTTCATTCAAGGGGAACGCGATTATCAGGTGACAGTCGAAGACGATCTCGCGCTGTGGCAGGCGGGTTTAGGCGCGCGGGAAGACGTGAGTTTCGAGGCGTTCCCAACGCTGAATCACCTGCTCATGCCCGGCACGGGCGCATCCACGCCCGCCGAATATCAAACGCCCGGTCACGTAGACGGCGGCGTCATCACCACCATCGCCGAGTGGATCGAAGGACAGTAAAAAAGGACTAAGGACTGGGGACTGAGAAAGATCAGCGATAGCAGATCGCGTGCGCTCAGTCCTCGACCCTCAGTCCTCAGTCCTGTGTTCTAGGCGATGCTTTCGCCTGCCGCCAGCTTTTCCGCCTGATCGCGCGTGATCAGCTCGTCGATGAACTCGTCGATGCCGCCTTCCATGACCGCCGGGAGGTTGTAGCTGGTCAGGTTGATGCGGTGATCGGTCACGCGGTTCTGCGGGTAGTTGTACGTGCGGATCTTCTCCGAGCGGTCGCCCGTGCCCACCTGACTCCGACGTTCGTTCTCCTGCGCGCTGCGCTGCCGTTCGACTTCGATTTCGTACAGCCGCGCGATAAGAATGGCCTTGGCCTTCTCTTTGTTCTGCAATTGGCTGCGTTCGTCCTGCACCGCGACGACGATGCCGGTCGGGATGTGCGTGAAGCGCACCGCCGAGTCGGTGGTGTTGACTGACTGGCCGCCCGCGCCGCCGCTGCGATACACGTCCACGCGCACATCGTTCATGTTGAGCGCCACGTCGACTTCGTCCATCTCCGCGAGCACGGCGACGGTCACGGTGCTGGTGTGCACGCGCCCCTGCGATTCGGTTTCGGGCACGCGCTGCACGCGGTGCACGCCGCTCTCAAATTTCAGACGGCTGAACGCGCCCTTGCCGCGGATCTCAAACTTGATTTCCTTGAAACCACCGACGCCCGTATCGCTCTGGTCGATCACGTCGATCTTCCAGTTGCGCGCCGTCGCATAATAGCTGTACATGCGGAACAGATCCGCCGCGAACAGGCCGGATTCATCACCGCCCGCGCCCGCGCGGATTTCCATAATGACGTTCTTCTCATCGCGGGGATCTTTGGGCAGCAGCATGACTTTCAGTTCTTCGTAGAGCTTGTCAGTGCTGGCTTCGAGCTGCGCGACTTCTTCGCCCGCCATCGCCAGCAGATCGGGGTCGGTTTCGTCGGCGACCATGAGGCGCGCGCCTTCCAGCTCATCGATCTGACCTTTGTACAGGCGGAATGCATCGACGATCTCCTGCAAATTGGAGCGTTCTTTGCTGTATTCGGCGATCTTGGTGTAGTCGTTCATCACCTCGGGGTCGCTCAACAGCCGTTCGAGTTCTTCGTACCGTGTCTCGATGTCCGCCAGCTTGTCTAACATGGGTGCGCCTCTAATCCGCGTATTTCTATCACTCTCGATTATAGGGGATGATCGGCAGACTGAGGAGAGGCGAGTCTGCGGGCAGCAGGTTTCAACCTGACTCCTAAATGAGGTTATCCGATGGTGAAGACGGTATCGAGCCAGCGTACTTTTTGACTTCAATGACCTTACCCCAATTTGGCGGACACCGGAAATGTCCGTTAGGCTGAGCGTGAGGTGTGCGATAGGTTACAAGAAAGACACGAATGAGTTCAAACGAGATGTGCTGGGGATGGTAGCGGAAGCCAAGCAGGGCGTCGTCAAGATCGAGCGCGACCTCAAGCTGACACCAGGCTTAATCTATAAGCAGGCAGCAGCGGTACCGGGTGAAGGATGCGGGCCTGCAATTGAGCGAGGAACGGCCAGCGCAAGCGAAACTACGACTGCTCAAGCGCACGTTGGCGGTCGTCAAGCAGAAGCGGGACATTCTGGAAAACGGCAGTTACGGATAAGCATTGGCTTCAAATTGGCAAGCGTCAAGGTGAAGCAAGGGTTTCTCGGGTTGATGGCAATAAGCGATCAGTCCACAGAGTAGATTGTCACAGAAACTGAGCGGGCTGCGATGAAGTGTGTGTTCAAGCTGCGAGATGTTTCTGAGTTGGTCGGTAATGGACCAAATTAGGTTCTCGAAAAAAATCCACGAACGGATGTAGGGGCGCACCTGTGTGCGCGCTCACAACCGGGCAGACACATCGGTCTGCCCTAACACAAGAACATTCGGTAGTTTACTTTGAGCATTGCGGGGAGGAGCAAGCGCCTCCCTTCGATTTCCTCGCTGCCCTATAGAGTCAACTCAAAGAAGGGGAGGCCGTATTTACCCCGCCGCGCCCGTCATGATGCTGCGCACGGTGATCGCGGCGATCAGCGCAAAGCCCCAGATATAGCTGCCCATCGCCGGGCGTTTGGTGGCCGTTTTCTCCACAAAGATGAAGAACGGCAGCGAGAGAATCGCGCCGAGGCCGTAGATCAGGTGCACTTCGTCATGTGGGCGCGCGTTGATGCCAAAATACATGAGCGCGCCCATGCTCGCTTCGACCACAGTCAGCGCGGCGACGGCATACACTGCCCGCCGAAACCACGGCGTCACGTCGCCATGCCGAATTAAGCCGATGTAGATCGCCACAACAAAGCCGATCAAGCCGATGAGGAGCATCCCGCGGCTGACGAAATAATGCGCCTGCCGCAGAAACAGGTAGAGTTCGACGCTGATCATCATGCGGACGTGCCCTCGGCGGCTTTGCGGTGCTTGGGCGTTTTGGCGTCTTCCGGCACATTCACGGTCAGCCAGAAGCCGATGAAAATCAGAATCACGCCGATCATCTCGCCCGCGTATTTGAGTTCAGTCAGGTTGAGGCGGATGAGCGCGCCGCCGAGCGCCGGGAACAGACCGCCCGCGGCGATCAACCAGTTACCATAGGCGCGGTTGGCCATGATGTTCTTACGCCGGAACAGCCACGCCGAATAGATCGCGCCGCCGACGAGCGCCAGCGTCCCCCAGATGTTCATCACCGGGACGAAACCGCGCACGCCGCCCTTTTGCATCACGTCGTTGATGATGGTGACCATATCGATGCCGGACGCCACGCGTCGCCGTTCATCGGCGTGAGGAAGAGCGCCCAGGGCAGCGTCATCGCGCAGATGAGGATGAGCGCCATTTGAATGTTCCGGGCGATGCTGCCGCGCCGCACCAGCAGGTAGACTGTCCCTGACCGAGCCACGGCGCGACGGCCAGCGCGCCCGACCAGTACCACAGCGCGAAAAAGGTGGGGCTCCACACGAATGACAGCACGACCTGCGCGAACGCGCCGATGAAATACAGCGCCAAACCAATCGACCACGCCAGCAAATGCGGACGCTGTTTGCCGTCCGAGCGCGCCGCCCACCAGCGTTTGAACACCACTCCAGCAAAAATGGCGCTGATCACCGCCGTGATCACCGACAAGACGAGCGGAAGTGTGATCCGGCATGAGGTTACTTCCTGTGAATTTCTGAACAAAGATGACGCAGGAGTTTAGCAGATTTTTGTAGATTTTTCAGCGTGACAAAACTACTTACCTTCTTATGTCAATCATCTGCTAGGCAGCTTTGTTTCACGGTACTGACTTTGACGAGCGCATACTCATCAACTCTTTGAAGATAAAGGGATAGAGACCGAAGGGAGCATAACAGGCAAACATTACGCTGACGAACCATAAAAAGATCGATGTAAAGGACGCATGTAGATCGGTTAAGAAGAGAAACCAGAGCAATGCGGTGATGCAATATAGCAGTCCGGCGAGCCGCAGTTTCAGAATGTTCGCGTTACGCTCAGTATCGGGAATAATGCGTCGCGCCAGATAGTAGCTGGTATCCACTGGGGTTTGACCCCGCGCACGCTGGATGACCCCACGCAACAGAGTACGAGCGTCTTTGAGCAGAATCACAACATCATCGATGATGTATCGGTTAAAGGTGAGCAGACTGGCTGGTATCAGTGCAATCTGGAAGATGAGCATCAGTCGAAAAATCTGCGCCAAAACGAACGGCCCGAAGAAGATCATCACCGTGCTGATAGTGATGAAGCAGTAGAAAAAGGCGGCGGCGGTTAATGCCCCGTAGAAGCGTTGGGGTTTAACAATTTGGAGGGCGGGCTGCACCGTTTCGCTTGGCGGATTGTCTAAATGATGCTCTTGCTGTAAGCGAGCAATTTCGCTGCTTAGGGTAGTCAACAGTTTATCGATTAGTGTTAGTTCAGTCTCGACGATCTTTCGCTGCTTTCTGATCCACCACCAGAAAATCAACCACGAGACGCTGGTGATCAAAGTGAGGAGGATAAAAGCAATTAATACATCAATGTCTGTCGGCCAATGCCACGACGGTGCGGTATCAGTCGGATAAGCCAGTAAGAATAGAACGATACCATAGATAAGCCAGAGTGCTCCACCCCACTGCCAGATACGCTGAATGCCATAGCCCCACCACCGATGATATTCTGGCAAGATGCCCGGTTTTCGGCTTTTGAGTAACTTTTGTTTTACCGCCAGTGCCGCGCGTCGTTCTGTACGCTCAAGCTGTTCAGCCTTTAATTCCGTGAGCTTGCTCGCATAGTCGGTTTCCTTCTGCTTATCTCGTGAGGCGTGCAGAAACTCGAGTTCATCGGCTGAAAACGGAATCTGCTCAATGAGCGTTTCTAGTTCCTCCAGCCGCGCACCTAACAGTAAGCGATCAGGAGTTCGCTCACGATACAACCATTCCGCCGTTTCCGACCGCAGCAGCTTGATCAGGGCCGCGTTCTCAGAGGCGCGTTTTGCCCACGCCGCGAGCGTCCTCCATTCGCGAATCAGGGCTTCGTGAGCGACCTCAACCGTCGCTGTATCTCCGCTGCCGTCTTTGACGAGCAAGCGTGCCCGCACGAACGTTTCTGCCACAGCCCGCAGAGCGTTGGTCTCTGTATCCGTGTTTAAACGCAGCTCACTGATTGAGGCGCGGCGGCGGGTAGTCTCTTGCTCCGTCATTCCGGGCTCGATCAATCGCACGAACAGAGTTTCGGCGAGTTTTTGCTCATCGGCGTTGAGCGCGGCATAAGTTGCTTCAGCATGTTTGGTGAGCGCGCCACGCACGCCGCCCAGTGCTGCGTAGGCCGTTCGAGTGATGAGCAAGCCCGAACGATGTTGATATAACTGGTCGAGCGCGAATTGCAGCAGCGGCAGCGCGCCGCTCTCGCCGCGGACGTTGAACACCATTTCATCAACCAAGCCCGGTTCAAAAGTGAGGCGCACATTGGGCAAAAGCGGCAGGTAGGAGGATAACGTCGTATAAGTCCGCTAACGTGAGGGGCAGAATCGGCTTGCCATGGGTTTCGATTAGCGCACCTAGCTCGGCATATTCCAGCGGACGATCGTCAAAGTCGGCGCGTAAGGTGATGATGATGGTCACGACACTATCGGGCTCATGAGCGGCCGCCGTGATCCATCGACAAATAACTGCCGATCTTCGCTGGTTTCTGTTTGTGTGAACAACTCCTCGAATTGGTCGATGTAGATGACCAGTCGGGTGCGAGTCAACTGCTTGGCGAGGCGATGCAGCCCCAACTTGGATGGCATGCGCAAATCCTGATCGATCTCGGACTGGCTCACATGCAGCCTTTTCGCCAGTTCGATACTCAACTCGTCCAGGGGGCGCCGTCCGGGTTTGAGCTGTTCGATATAATCCCAATCGGCGCTGCCGGCGAGAGCGCCAGCTTTGAGGCGGGGAAGCAAACCAGCCATGACTACGCTCGATTTCCCGCTGCCGGATGCGCCAATCACAGCCAGAAAATTTGGTGCTGCCCGCAGCCGATCGATCAACTGATCGATAAGCAGGTTGCGTCCAAAGAAATAGGCGTGATCTGAGCTTCAAACGCACGTAGTCCTTTATATGGGTTAGGGGCACAAAGTCATCGGCGATGACCGGAAGAGCCGGATGATATGAGGTAGCAGATCCGTCCTGAGACAACACTCTCAATCAGGAGTTGCAGGCCTTCAGTGTATTTGCTGCCACGCAGGTCAACAAACTGACGCGAACCATGCCCCAGCGGAATCGAATCTTCCCAACTTTCGCCGTTGACCCAAACAGGAATAATCTCTTTGTCTTTCGCCAGTGCTAATTCGTCGCGTACATGTTGATCGGCGTGAATCCGGTGAAGCGACCAAAATCACGCAGTCAGACTGTTTGATTGCCTCGCGAATAGCCTCTTCCCAGTCGCGGGTTCCCGGCTTTAACCCTTTGGCGTCGATCCACACTTCGAATTTAGCCGCGCTCAAGTCAGCTAGGAGTTGTTTCGCGACCACACTGTCTTGGCGGGAATATGAGATGAAAAGTATGGTGACACCTTCTTCCCTTAGGGGAGGCAGCAGCTTCCAGTATAGAGAAAGTAACGCAAGCCCACCTGACGAGACCAGTACATTTTGTTGGGAAACGGTTGTGACGAATATAACTTATGAGGATATAGAAAATTACATCTCCAAACGGGTGCTGTTATCTGATGATCTCACGGCATGGCAGCATCCGATCTTGTGACGATAGGTTAAATGCGGTAAGTTTCTATCGGTTGATAGGAGTCACTATGCTCGATTTACAACAACGCATAGACGAATTACGCCAGGCTGTGCAAAACTTACCGCCAGATGCCGAAGCGGGAGCCATCACCGATCTGGAACGGCGGGCGCGCGCCCTGCTCTCGGACGCCAAGAACACCCCGCTAGAATCGGCAGCACAGGGGTTATTTGCCGAACTGGCGCGGCTGAGCAGTCCGACCTCACCCGTCGCTGCGACGGTGCGCGGCTTGATTCGGCGCGCCCGCATTCGCATCGAGATCGCGGGGGACGACGATGACGTCGACGAAGCGATTGATATTCTCGCGGAAGCCTTGGGCTTGAACCCGCTGGACGGCGATGTAATCGCCCTGCTGGAAGACGCGGGTCGCCACAGCGCGCAGGCGCAGCAGCGCGTCAATGACCTGTTTGTGCGGCACGGAGTCGTGCGCACGCCGCCACCGCCGCCCGCGCCACCGCCACCGTCCACGTCTACCCCGTCGCGGCCGATCATCCAGACGCAGGAAGAAATGCCGCGCATCCCCACGGGGAATGGCGGGAATACGTCAAGCACAGTCCCGCCGCCGCGCGCGACCGGAACCATGCCGCCCGCCAGCTCGGAACCGCGCCGCCTGTCGTCCGCGCCTTCCGGCGATGTCGACTCGCTGCTCTCCGAGATGACGCAGGCCTACTATGCAGGCGATTATCAGATCGTGGTCGACCTCGCCAACAAAGTCCTGAGCTTTCAGGCAGGCAACCCGACCGCGTCGGAGTATCGCCAGAAGGCCGAGGACAATCTGATTCGCGGTGTCGTGCCGGATCACCGCATCCCGTTTGATGCACGCGTTTCCTATAACCGCGCGAATTCGTTGGTGCGCGCGGGCAACTACGATGAAGCCGAACGCCTGTACCGCGAAGCGCGGGATCTGGCGGAACGCGCAGGCATCCTCTCGTGGAAAGACGCCGAACAGGCGCTGCTGGATATTCAGGATCTCGCGCTCGCCCGCGAAATGATCAACGAGGGCGACCGCCTGATGGCGAACGACCAGTGGAACGAGGCGCTGCGCAAATACGAAGGCGCGCTCCGCGTGGTGGCGAACGATCCCTCGGCGGAAGAACGCATCGACAAAATCCGCCGCATTCAGGGCGATACCGAAGGCGCGAACGCCCAATTGAGCATGCTCGGCGGCTCGCTCAGCGATCAGGTGGCGCAGCTCCAGAACATCATCAACATCGTCGCGCGGCTGCGACAGTTGCTGCCGAACAGCGCGCGCTTGCAGGCGCTCTCGCAGGAGACCAATAACCGCCTCAACGGGCTGAAGAGCCAGATACACGATCAGGCGAATTCCGCGCTCAACCGGGCGTCGTCAGCCTCCACGGTCGAGGAACGGTTGGCGCTCACCAATGAGGCGCTGACACTGCTCGATCTCGGCGCGAAGCTCGACCCGAGCGATCAGACGATGGGCGAGATGCTCTCAACTGCGCGCGCCTCCGCCGCCGATATGCAGCGGGCGCGGCAGGTAGTCGAACGAGCGGCGCAGCATATCGCGCAGAACTACGATAACGAACTGCTGCAAGCGCGCTCCATGCTCAGCAGCCTGATGAATTATGCGCAGGACAGCCGCCATCGCGCGGTCGTCATGATCTGCTCACGCGCTATATTGAACGCGCCGTCGCCGCCGTGGAAGATGGCGACATCGAAGAGGCGCAGGCGCTGCTGCAAACCATGCGCGATGAGCCGTTCAACATCCTGGGGCGGCGCTCGGAAGTCAACCGCATCGAGTCGCAGATCCGCGCGCTGCGCCAGCGCCATCAACCGCGCTTGGCGGGCATCGGCGGCGTGGCGATCATCAATATTCTGCTGATGGCGTGGTTCACGCGCCCGACGTGGAAGCGGTCTTCTTCCCCTCGCCGACGCCGACCGCGACCGCCGTTCACGCCGTCCAGCACGCCCACCGCCTCGCCGACGCCGACCGCGAGCGATACGCCCACGTCAACCTTCACACCGTCCAGCACGCCGACGGCCAGTGACACGCCGACCTCCACCTACACGGCGACGGCCACCTTCCACCGCCACCGATACGCCCTCGGTCACGCCGACGCCGCGCTACATCTGCCGTGGTTTGCCGCAGAACACCAACCTGCGCACCAGCCGGACTTAGCCGCGAATCCGTTCGCGCAGATCCCGGCCTCCACCGTGATCAGCATCCTCGGTCAGGAACGCGATGCGGGGGCAATCTGTGGTTCGGGGTCAGATGTGGATGCAGGGCACGCTGGTGCAGAATGCTGTACATCCCCTGCGGAACGCGTCATGCAATTACAGGGCGAGACCTGTCCGGCGTTCCCGTAGGGGAAGTGGCTAGGTTTACAGTTCACAGCCGACAGTTAGTGCGGTCGGCTGTGAACTGTTTTTATTTGGGAGTTAACTCACCCTCAATCCCTCTCCTCTAGGAGAGGGGCGGGGGTGAGGTTGATTGTGTGCCTCGTTCCTACGAAACCTGTTCTTCAAAGCTCTTGCTGCTGGACTCAAATTCATCACGAATCACTTTGCCATCACGGAAAATGCAGAATGGTGATTCCGGTCGCGCTGATGGGTTTGCCCGTGCCCCCGTGGGTGCCGCTCATCGTTCAGCGGTAGGCGACTGTCGCCTTCGCGATCGCGTCGCCGAGGGTGGCCTTTAAGGTCGGGGACACTTTGACGATACGCCAGAATCGCTTGTTTCAAGTCCGCCAGAGTCGATCTCCGAGGCGATAATCCGGAGAGCAGACTTCGTCAAAGATCGCAACATCGCCGTTCCATGCATCGACAAAGGAACCGTTTAGCCACCCGTTTGAGTTCTTCCACAGATGCCAGGTTGTCGATCCGTTTCGGCGCCCCAAAAAGGACGCTCAAAACAATATTTTACATCCGAATTTCTGACTCCAGGCTCACTTTTCCGTGAGTGCTCCAGTTAATGGTGCCCTGAGTGCCGTATCCGGCAAAACAGTCGAATCTGAGGTAGGGGCCACGACTGTGCGCCCTTTACGCGCCTACGACGCTGCGCCTACGCTCAGCCTACCTACGGCTTTGGTCCCATGGAATTAAGTTTGTCGTTTAATGCCGGGCACAACGAATCGACAGCTGTGCCGTCGATGTGGGGGAGTATGAACCTCGTTGCTGCATAAATGACACCCGCCTTCGCGCAGGAAAGCGAACCGCAGACCGTCACGGTGGCCGATTTCAGCTTTGCTCGACCCCAGGTCTGCGGCGAACGCGAATACTCAGCATCCCGGCGACCTTCGGAGTTTGGCCCCGGCTTCGCGGACGCGCCGCATCGTTCGCTTCGATTTCTACACAGAGTTGGGGCTGCCGGACACCGCCTTTGCTGACAGCATCGCCGGGTGCGCCTGTATAACGTTGCCGAACTCGCGGATCTATCCGTGGTGGCGATGCAGGCGGACGCGCATGCGGCGCTGATCGCCGAGCGCCCGACCTCAGCCGGTGGGGATCGGCGCGACGAAACGGGCGTGTGTTTCGACGTGCTGCCCATCCCGACCCTGCCGTACGGGCAGATTTTGCGGCGCGGCTGCACCGGCGTCGAGCGCAGACGTGAGCGGCCTTGCTTGCATCACGTAAAAGCAGCAATGCGTCGCCGGAACCGTTCCTCGCGAACATGTTCACCTACACCTTCCAGGGGGTGAGCGCGGACGGAGTGGTACATCCTTGGGAGCTTCCCGATCACCGCGCCGATGTTCCCGACCGAACCGGAACCCGTTGAGCCGATGTGTTCTATGGGCAGTGGCCGCAGTACGTTACGGAGACCATCGCCGTGCGTTGGAACAGGCCGCGCCGAGCGACTTCGC
>NZ_JADJPI010000029.1:0-13406 GCF_016713355.1 Candidatus Flexifilum breve | reverse complement strand
CGGCGACGCCCGCCAGCGCCTGCGTATTAGGCGGCATGCTGGCGGCGCGCTGCGTTCCAGCTTTCGAGATGGCGCCTCGCGCCGAGAATCGCTGCCTGCAGCCCGTCGAGGCGTTCGCCATAGCCGAGCTTCGTCGTGCCTGTAATTTGCTCATGCGCCCGGTGATCTTTCAGTTTGGCGATCGCCGCGGCCAGCGCCTCGTCATTGGTGCAGACTGCGCCCGCACGCCATACGCGCCGAGATCTCTGCCGGGATAGAAGCCCGAGCCACGCGGCATGCCCCACGCGCCCGCCCGAGGCCGCCGAGTTCCGCGCCGTGCGCCTGCGCTGCGTCTTCGATCACGCAAGGAAGTTGTGCTTCCGCGCGATCTCCATGATCGCGCCCATCGGCGCGAGCCTTCGACCAGATGCACGGGCATAACGATGCGTCGCAGGCAGTAAAGATCGCCGCCTCAATCAGCGCCGGGTTGACGTTATATCGTCGCCGTGGTCGATGTCCACGAACACAGGCGTTGCGCCGCTCTGGGCGATTGGTCTGACGGTCGCGATGAACGTGCGGGTGGTGATCACCAGTCGCCCGCGCCGATGCCGAGCGCGCGCAGCACGAAGTACAGCGCGCTCGTGCCCGTGGCGATCGTTACTGCGCGCTTCAGTCCGCTGGAACTGTGCGAAAGCCGCTTCGAAGTTTGTCACCCCGCGCCGCCGATGGGTTGTGTTGGCGATTCACAAGCGGGCCAGCGCCGCGTCAATTCCGGCTTCATCGCCGCGTACTGCGCTTTGAGGTCGACGAGGGGAATTTTAGCCATGCCGCTCCAAGAGAGCAGGACTGAGTGCTGAGGGTCCGGGACTGTGACAACATCACGGTCTGCTGCACAGAGACGATCTGATGCTTCAATGACTCAGTCCTTTAATCCTCAGTCCCCAGTCTCCAGAATAGAACTTGATATTGTCGATGTGATTGATCCCCGTCAGCCGGGCTGCCCACCATGACGCGCGCCGGGCGGCACGTCTTTCGGGTCGACGACTGAACCTGCGCCGATCAGTGCCGCGCGCCGATTTCCCCGCACGCCGGGTAGCAGCGGTGTTCCGCGCCGGATGATCGCGCCCGCCTCGATGACCGCGCTTTCCAGCCGATCCTTCGCGCCCTGACTGATCGGGTAGCGCGTTCGTCACCATGACGCCGGGGCCGAGCCAGCGACCGTCACCGCAGTTGGCTGTATTCCGGCACGAACACGCGGCCGTGCAGGCGCAACTGGTTGCCAATCGTGACGTGATGCTCGATGATGCCGTACGCTTCCGATGCTCACGTGATCACCGATCGTTCTCCCCTTCGCGGATGACAACGTGATGCCCGGTCTGCAAGCCCACGCTGATCACGTTGCCCGCGTAGATCACGCTGCGTGCGAACGGATGACGCCCGCGCCAAGCGTGAGCGGGAGGTCACCGGGCCGAGCGCCCGCGGCGCCTTGCCGAGAATCACGAACTCGTCGATCTGCGCGTCGGCGGGCAGGTGGACGTTCGGGCAATGCGGAACGTGAGGGGCGATCCGGTCATCGATTGGTCTCTTATTGTAGGGACACCCACCGGGGCCGCCGCTCTTGATCAAAACTCCGCTTCTGGCTCTCACCTTGTGCTGGTCAACGCAATTTCCCTCTCCCTACGAAACAACCGGGAGAGGCGAAGCACCCCTCTCCATCTTGGAGGGGCCTAGTTCCTCAACTCTCACCCCAGTCCTCTCCCGAAAAGAGGAGAGGGGACTTCAAATGCCCGCCTGTCTCCCTCTCCGATTCTAGGGAGGGGTTGGGGTGAGGTTGGGTTCTTACCCTTTTTACCGGCAGACCCGCCACGATCCACGCGTCGAGGCCGCCCTCGACATGCGCGAAATCGGCGAAATTGTGCCGTTCCAGCAGGCTGGCGGCGATCTGCGAGCGGACGCCCGTCGCGCAGTGAATGACCAGCGAGCGGTCGCGCGGCTTCATCGATGCGCTCCGGCAGATCGTGGTACGGAAGGTTGACCGCCCCCGCGATCCGCTTTTCACGGTACTCGCTGACCGCGCGCGCGTCAAGCGCCATTGCACCCCGGCGGATGCGTTCGGCGGCGGCGCGTACATCGATGGCCGGGAGTGTACCGCTGTAAATGTCGACTTCGTCCGGCACGAAATAGCCCGCGATGTTGTCGATGCCCACCGCGCGCAGTTGGCCTTTCATCAGCGTCGACCTGCTCCGGCGCGGTGATCGCGGTAGACTGGATGCGCGAAATCGACGAACCACCCGGCATAGGTGCTGAACTGATCGCTCGGTTGAATGTGCAGCGCGCACGCTACATGCACGTTCCGCCGCCGGGTATCGATCACCAGCGCGCGTTGGAGCGCACCACATCGTTGAGCAGAAAGCGGTCCACGCGTTCGGGGCGCGGCAGCGAGCTGACGAGCGGCGCGCCTCGTTTGTTGACGCGCTTCATCTGCGCAAGTAACGCGGCGCGGGCGGTTGATCGCTCAGCACCCAGCGCGGACAAATTTTGCTTCATCGTCAAATTGAAAGGCCGGGTTGGACCAGCTTCTCATCGCCGAGCGTGGAGTGACGGCACCGCGCCGAGCGCCTTGGCCGCACGCGCTCCCCGCGCCGTGACCGGGCAGAATTTGCAGATAATCCGGCGGGTTTGAGCATTTGCAGGTTGCGGAACTGGCCGCGCGCGTCGATCCCAGCGGTGTTGGCGTAGCCTGCCGCCACTTCCAGCAGATCTGGGCGTCCCACATCGCCGACGAACAGGCAGTCGCCCGTGATCAGGCCGAAGGGTTGGTCGAGGCTTGGGTGTCGTGATGGCGAAAATCAGGTGTTCGGGCGTGCCCCGGCGTATGGATCGCCTGAATGCGGATGGCTGCCGAGTAGCCACGAAGCACCGTCGTGCAGCAGGGCGGTGTTGGCGTCGACAAACTGATACTGCCAGTCAACGCCGCCCTCCGCGCTGAGGTACATATGCGCTCCGGTCGCCGCGGCGACTTCGCGGATGCCGCTCACAAAGTCCGCGTGGATGTGCGTTTCCGGTGACCTGCGTGATGCGCAGATGTTCCTGCTGCGCCGCGTGGAGAGAGGGGAAATATCGCGAGCCGGGTCGACGATCAACGCCTCGCCCGTCTCTGACAGCCGATCAGGTATGACGCCTGCGCCAGTGCCCGATCGAAGAAATATTTGAGTTATGGGTGAACGCTCCCGGTGAACCGCGTCCCCAACTATAACAAACTCTGTTCAAAAAAGATTAGCGAGATGCGATCACGAGCGCGCGCCCTCACGTTCGGGTCCGCCAGCGGCGTCTGGAGATCTGGCGGCGCGGGCAGTAGACCTGCTGCCAGCCCGTATCTTCCAGCAGGTCGCGCAATGGGCGAGGTCGAACACCGTGTTGTAGGCGTTCTTCGAAGCGGGTGCGGGTCCGTCGTCCTCGCGGATGAAGCCCGTGATGCGCACACGAGCGCGGTCGCCGCCGTCGTAGATGCCCCGCTGATGAGCGTGACTTCGGGCGTTTCGCTGAGCGTGATGTTGTTCCAGCGCTGCAAGCCGACGCGCGTGTTGAGGTCGAAGATGAACACGCCGCCCTCGCGGGACCGCCGGCATACACGCAGGCGAAACAGCGGCAGCGCGTCGGCATCCGGCAGGTGATTGAGCGCGTCGAAGGTCGAGATGGCCAGCCCGACCGGGTTCGGAATCAGTGGAGTCCGCCGCATCGGCGACGATGAAGCCCGCGCGGTCGCGTTAGGCGGCGGTGTTCTGCCGCGCATGTGCTCGGGAGGTCAAGCAGTGCGGTGAACCCGGAGAGTCAGCGGACCTGTCCTGTGCCCCGCGACCGGCGAACCCGCGCCTCCTAGAGGGGCAGCGGCACGAGCGGGCGAATTGCCCCCAGCAGGGTAGCACGCGGAGTTCTGGTTGTAGGGTGTGCCTGCGTCGGTTGTCAGTGCCTTGGAGAACTCCATGGAGGCCTGGCCATCCGCTACCGAGCGGGTGAAGTCGCCCCAAGACAGCAGGTTGTAAACGCGCTAACCTTTGTTGTAGGCTTGGTTCATTGGTCGCAACTTTTCTTGATGACGGTCTAGGGTGGGCAGTAGCCATTCTTATGAACCGATGCTTTTCGGATGTGAAATCTCCAACAGATTTGGAATAACAAACTGACCACACCTAGGGACCAATCTTGAGATCGAGCATGACCTAAGTTTTGGATAGAAATGAATTTGGATACAGAAATTTTGCTCAAGAGAATATGTCTCCATCCTTTAGTTCTGTCAGCTTTCCCGAACTCATGTATATGTCTCAACGACTTAGTTGCAGAAATGTCGGGGAACAAGGTTCCATGATGTACCTGCTTAAGATTTGATGTGGATGTCGACTCCAACTGGGCTGATTTAGATAGGCAATCATCACAAATTTAGTGAATAGTATAGGCAATGCTGTGTGCCCCCTTCTAACAAATGAACTCATCAGGTTGAGAACAGTGAATACCATTTCAAGGCGGTATTCTCGCTTAATGTCATTTACGGTGAACGGCCAGTTAGCGCAGTTTGGTCGGCTGCATCGTTGCCCATTCCGTACAGGATTACGCTGATGATATATGTTTGTTTTGGCACAACTCGCATCTATCTTCAAGCGTCACCTCATCCGAGCATTTGAGGAAGCAAAACACCGACGCGAGACGTTCCATTGTTCAGCGATCGCCAGTTAGGGCTCAAGACTTATGCAACGGCAGTGTGCTTTTCGGAGGACGCGCCTCATCGCGTCCGCCTAACGATATTCACGGCGGGATTGTATCTCCGCGGAGTAATTTATGGTCGCTAACGCCGCCCGAATAGGCGGCGCAGCCGCGAGAATCGGCGTGAGGGGATGGCTTGGGGCGGGGTCAGCACCTGCGCGCTGCCGGGATACTCGACCGCCTCCAGTGCCTGCGCCATTTCCCTGCGCCGAGTCAAAGCGTTCGTCTGGGTTGGCGCGCAGCGCCTGCAGAATGAGCGCGTCCAGTTTTGGCGACACATCGGCATTGAAGGTGCGCGGCGGGCGCAGGGTGTTCGCCAATTTGACGTCAAGCAGCGCTTCTGGGGTGACGGCCATGCGGAACGGCGGCTCGCCGGTCACGAGGTCGTAGAGCGTCGCGCCAAAGCTGTACACGTCCGAGCGCAAATCGAGCGCGTCCAAGCGGATTTGCTCCGGCGGCGCGTAATGCAGTGAGCCGAGGATGTGCTGCAGGTAGCCGAGCGAGGGCGCTTTCCGCACCACCGCGCGAGTTCGAGGTCGTTGAGGTAGACCTGATTATCCCCGGCGACGTAGACCACCCGCGGGGAGATCGAACCGTGGACGAAGTGGCTGCGGTGCAAAAAGCTGACCGCTGTGCCGAGCTGCTGCATGATCGGCAGCGCCGTTGCCAGCGGCACGCCGCCGTTGCGCAGCAGGGCGTCGAGCGTGCCGGGCAGCATGCGCGACACGATGTAGACCGCCTCATTGCCGATCTGCCCGGAGGCATAGAGCGGCAGCAAATGCACGCTATTCCAACCCGATGATGTGCTGGATCTGGCTGTTGAATTCGTCGAGAACAGGTGCGTTCCGCCGCGTCGTGCGGCAGCGGCGTCACCTTGAACGAGACGAAGCGCTTGACTGACTCCTGCACCGCCCGGTAAATCGTCGTGTCGACCCGCGTCGACCGCCTCCTGGACGAAGAAGCCATCGATGAGCCGGTTGGTGTAACGCGCATCCATTACGGGAACAGGCGGTAGAGAAACCGGGTGACGTTGGTCATCACGAAGCTGAAGACCCAGTAGGCGGTCAGCAGCACGACGTGCTGTTCGCGAGCCGGAAGCGCGTCGACCCTGCGCGCAGACCGAGCAGCGGCGCGCCGATCTCGTCCGCGCCCCACATCCGCAGCCCCATGAAGAACCCCCCGCGATATCGCGCCAGCGCGTCGTCGTGCGCGCGCCGCCGTAGAGGAACCCCGCTGTGATCAGATACGCCCATTCGGTGAGGTCGCCGAGCAGGTCGCGCGTTTCCAGCGAGCGCGGCGCGCTTCCGGTCAGCGACTGGTAGGCGCGGCGTCCCGCCGCCTGAAACGGTGTTTCGCCGTCGGCGTACTGCCGGGGCACGAGCGCGGTCTTCCAGCGGATCCGGGCGACCGCTGTCCTCAGCGGGCAGGAGCGCGCGCGGAAACACCACCGGGACAACCCGCCGGGTGTAGTAGCGCATGGCATACGCGCCCAGCACGCCGCCGATCACGCCCATCAGTGCCGCTTTCCGTCGATCCGGTACACCAGACATAGCTTCCGCTCCCCTCACTCTTGTCATCCCCTTGAGTCTAGCGGACAGATCGCCCTGCTCTCTACGGAAACAGCGAGACTCAGGATTGTCTCATGCAGCGGATAAAAAGGCCACCCCTATGGGGTGGCCTGTGGTTCTTCGATGCGGTTTTACATCTGTCTCCCCCTCCCCGAATTCGGGGTGGGGGGAGGGTTCAAAGCTCGGCCGCCCCCATGTTCATGCCGCCCATGCCTTTGGCATGGGATCGCGCACGACCACGTCGATTCTGACTTCGCCGTGGTGTTCAAACGTCAGGGTGAGCGTGAAGCTCTCGCCGACCACCAATTCACGGGTCAGACCCATCAGCATGATGTGGTAGCCGCCGGGCATCAACTGCGCCGCCCGCCTTCGGAATGTGGAGGTGCTGGCCTTCGACCGGGCGCATCTGCATCACGCCGTCGGCGGTCATGCTCATCTCATGGATTTCGACCATGCTGGCGACATCGGTGGCCGCGCCGATCAGCGCTTCGTGCACCGGGTCGGGGTTGGCGATCACCATGCTTAGGCGGCGCTGTTCGGCGCCCCGCAATGCTCGGACGCGCCCACGCATCGACAATGCTCACGCCGCACGGCGCGTCGGCCTCGGCGTGGTCGTGCCCCCGCTTCTTCGGTCGCATCCATCGCCATCGGTTCAGCGGTCGCTTCGTCCATATGCCCCATGTCGTGCATCGGTTCGGCGGTGGCGTCGCCCATGCTCATGCCGCCCATATCCATGCCGGGCATGGCATCGATCCTGCACGGGCACACTGAGCGCAACTTCGCCGGCGTGTTCAAACACGAGCGTCAGGTCGAGCATGCTGCCGGGGTCAGTTCACGGGTCAGACCCATCAACATGATGCGGAAACCACCGGGCTGCAGGGGGAAGAAGTTGTGCGCGGCGACGGGGAAACCACCTTCGACCGGACGCATCTGCATGACGCCCTCGGCAGTCATGCTCATCTCGTGCAGTTCGACGCTGGTGGCCGCGTCCGTGCTGGCGCTGACCAGCGTATCGTCTTCGTCGGTCAGATTGATGAGCAGGCCGTAGGCGGCACTGTTCGGCGCTCCGGCAACGCTGGCGCGCGCCCAACCGTTGTACAGCGATACGGTCGCATGACATTCACCTTCATGGGCGAGGGCGGGCAGGACGGCCACGGATGTAAACAGGGCGATGAGCAGCAGAGTCAAAAGAACTGCTTTGGACTTCATTTGTAGCCTTTCAGACTTGATTGGTGATTGTTTATCGTTAAGTGTGGTCTGCTGCGCCCATCTTTGCCATACGCTAAATAGCGTAGATCGATGGGCGCAGCCGCCAAGGGTGTCAGGCTTGGGATTGGCGCCTAACAGCACCTGAATATCGTGGACAATGTCGCGGTAGTTCGTGCCGTACAGGTACTGCGAGAGGAGGCGGCCCTGCGGGTCGATGAGGAAGACAGACGCCGTGTGATCCATCAGGTAGGCTTGCGGGTCATCGCCGAGCACCTGCTTTTCCGCCACCACGCCAAACTGATCCATGACGGCTTGCAGGGATCGCCTTCGCCGCGCAGACCGATGAAATCCGGGTTGAAGGCGGCAGTGTACAGCCCGAGCAGATCGAGCGTGTCGCGGTCGGGGTCAATCGTCACGAAGACCACCTGCACCTTTTCGGCCAGATCGCCGAGGTCGTTCATGACGCGGCGCAGTTCCGCAAACGTGGTGGGGCAGAAGTCCGGGCAGCTCCGGTAACCGAAGTACAACAGAATCACGTCGCCAGAGTACGCACTCAGTTCAAACGCAGCGCCCGTGGTCGAGTCGAGGTTAAACTCCTGCAATTCGCGGGGTGGATCGTAGACCGCGCCCATCAGCTCATCAGCGTAGTCGGGAGTCGGCGTTGCCGCTGGGGTGGCCCCACTGCAGCCCGCCAGCAGCAGCAAACCCAATAGGACGAAAACAAATTGTTTCATGGTCAGCCTTAGTCTACTCGACGATAATGCGCACCACCGAGTCTGCGCGCGCTGCACACCCTTCGAACACCTGAGGCGTGGTGAACGTTTGCCGCAGCGTCCGCCCGCGCGCACGAAGAATGGTCCGATCGTATGGATCGGCCAGATCATTATTTTTCAGAACCAGCGTGTTTTGTCCATTGACAGATAAGCGTATTTCCGTGGGCATCACATCGTCGCCATGACCTTCCCGGATCTGAGCGGGCCGTCCTGCGGGATGACGATCCAGAATTCCTCAGGATGCGCGACTTGCGCGCTTCGATAGCGGTGTTGCTGGCGTAGGTTTCGCGCGGGCTCATGTTTTCTTCGAGCACAGCGAATACGAAGGCCGTGAACTCATCGCGAATCAGTTCATCGCCGACCCAGGCGCTCACGTCGATTGTCCAGCGGTCGGTCGCGGGCCACACCATCGGGATTTCGTGGCACGCCCTCCTGATCTTCAGTCGCACGACCGTACAGGGAATCTGCCCTTGCATCGTGCGATTGGCTCTGACTTCGATGCTGGCCCCGCTGATCGGTTCGCCATTCTTCACGACGCGCAAAACCAGCGTGTTCACGCCGACAATGAGCGGGAAGGGCTTCGAACTCAACTGAATATGGATCTGGTCGTCCATAAGGACTTCTTCTGGGAGCCGCGCACGACGAGATAGGTGCCGATGCCGACGGCGAGCACGACGATTACAGCGACTACATCGATGAGCATTCTTCGCATATGTTAATATCGTGTCTATGTTTGCGGGTGCTTTGTGATCATAAAGGTGGATGTCATACCTGAATAGTGACAACTTGCACGAAATCAGATGAGAAAGTTTACGTGTGCCCACCTCATTATTTCGTAAAACATGTATGTAACTATATACATTTATGAATTATTTCTGAAAATATCCCTTCAAAGCACCCGATTTCACCGTATGATAGGGCGGTATTCCAGAGTTTAACATCGACCCTATTGATCTCATGAAAGGCTCACAGTTATGAAATTGCTGCGTCTTGCCTTACTGTCCCTGCTACTCGCCCTCGTGTTTGCCGTGGGCTTCGGCGGCGCGCGCCCGGCCTTCGCCGCGACGAACTTCACGGTCACGGCCAGCTCGTACCCCCGGGACGCCCAATGAACTCTGGGTAAACATCACCGACATCACCGCCGGGGGCACGTATACGGTCAACGCCGCGCCACAGGGTGGGGCACCATTAACCGTCACTGTCACGTATATTGGTTTCCCTGCGGGAGGCTTCCTGTTTTCGGGGGCCGATGGCACGTATACCATCACCGTCACGCGCACCAGTGCCCCCAATGAATCTGAACAGTTTAGCACCACGTGTCCGGTGCCCGTCCCGCCGACTCCGGTTGATCGCGGCCCCTTCATCCCGAGTGGGTTCGTATTGAGCACCATCATCTGTGACGTGGCGGTCTATGATGCGCCCGGTGGTCAGCCCGTGCCCAACAGCGCCATCACGAGCGGCCAGACGTGGTTTGTGAACCCGGAACCGGTCGCGGATGCCGCCGAGGTCTGGTGGATGGAGATTTTTCACCGCTGGCGCGCTGAACGGCTATGTTCCGACGGAGTGTGAGCTAGTGTTGGTTCGCAGACATCATGGTGGAGGGGCAGACCAATGTGTCTGCCCAAAAATCAACCAGCCCATTGGGGAAAATACTCCTTGACGCAACGGACGCCCGAGCGGCGTCCGTTGTGTTTCCCGCACCGCTCAGGTCACCCCGTTGTGACCATCAACCAGAGCACGCCGACGCCTAATGTCAGCAGCGTGATCGGGATACCGGCTTTGAGGAACGCCCCGAATTTGAGTTCGACGCCCTGCACTTTCGCCAGCTCCGCGACGATCAGCGTGGCCGCCGAGCCGAGCAGCGTGAAGTTGCCCGCCAGCGTCGAAGCCATGGCCAGCGTCAGCCACGCTTGCTGTGGGTTAGCGAACTGCGCCATCGACGTTTGCAGCAGCAGCACAGCGGGTACATTCGAGATCAGGTTGCTGAGCACGGCGGTGATCAGGCTCAGCCCGGGGACACCGTTAGTCAGCATGGAGCGTGTCGCATCGAAGAAGGCATCGCTCAACCCGGTTGCGCGGATTGCGCCGGTGATCACGAACAAGCCCGCGAAAAACACCAGCAGCTCCCAATCCAGCGCGAGCAGTTTACGCGGACGCAGCCGCGAAACGAGCAGCGCCGCCGCCGCGACACAGGCCGCCGTTACAATCGGCGCGCCGAGCAGAAACGCGATCAGCAGCAGGGCGACGATGCCGAGCGTGCGGTTGAGCAGCGGGCGTGAACGGGCGCGGCGGCGGCAGTTCGACCTCCGCCAGCGTCCGCGAAACTCGGCGCGGTACAGCAACACGATCACGCCCCAACAGAGCGCCAGCCCGATCAGCGCGACGGGCGCGAGGTGCGCGGCGAAACTCACGAACGAGAGTATCACCGGCCTGCCCGATGATGATGTTCTGCGGGTTGCCCGTGATCGTCGCCACTGAGCCGATGCTGGTCGCCGTCGCCAGCCCAATCAAATAGGGGATCGGGTCGCGCCCCAAGCGCCGGGATATCCACGACCAGCGGCGTGAGCATCAGGCAGATGGTGTCATTCAGGAACAGCGCCGAGAGCACGCCTGACGAGATGATCACCAGCGCCAGCAGTATCTGCGGCGTGCGCGCGAGGCGCAGGGTGCGGCTGGTCACGGCGCGGAAGAACCCGGCGAGGCGCAGATTGATGTTGATGACCATCATTGCGCCCAACAACAGCAGCGTGCCGAGCTCAATCGATGCCAACGCGGCGTGTTCGCTGTTCGCGCCGATCACGACCAGCAGCGCCGCCCCGACCAGCGCAATGGTCGCGCGGTTCATGCGCAGTTGGGGAATGGTGCCCACGGCAATGGCCGCGTAGATGAAAATCAGCGATGGCGTACAGGGGAAGGTTAGCGCGACATAGATCAGTTGCAGAGTCCTGGTAGGGACGCGCCATGAGCGTGTTGGAAAGGTCATATTCCGGACTTACTCCCGGCCCCTCCCGAATCTGGGGAGGGGAGAGCAGATCTGACCTCCGCCCCGATTGCGTGGGAGAGGGGAAGAGCGATCTCTGTTTTGCTGCCCTCGCCTCTTTTCGGAGAGGGGGCGGGGGGTGAGGTTAGTTGTTCGCGCGCACGGATATCGGTGTCTACTCTACTCGCAAATGGTCGTTCAGCCAACTGAGGATCAGCGCGGTGGCACTGTCCCGCTGGGGATTGCTCTGCCGAAACATGTCCGTGCCATGCACTGACGAATTGTAGACCGTCATCGCCGCTTCGCCTGTGGTGCGCTTAAACATGCGCAGCGTGTCGTAGAGCATATTGTCGGTCCGCCTGACCATGAACAGCACCGAGCGGTCGCTCCTGCGCGCGTACAACGCCTCGTTGAGCAGCGGAAATCGCCGGGGGAGATGGAGGAGGATTGAGGTCAAAAACAGCCGGGTTCGGGAGCACAGCCCGCCAGCGCGGGCACTGCGCCGAAACTGCCCCGACTAAGGCCAGCGCGTCGCCCTGCACATCGGGTTGGGCGTGCAGCCATTCAAACCAGAACCGCGTATCGTCAATACGGCCTTCCATGGACCGTGTGCCGCGTGTTCCACCAAAGCCGCGCAGATCTACGGTGAGGACGTGGTAACCGGCCCTCAGCAGCGGCGGATCAAGGGCAGCCACTGATCCCGATTGCCGCCCGCACAACGTAGAGGCAGCACGTGGTGGGGCAGTGGTCCGGTCGCATTCTTGGGACGCAAAATCGCCCACCTGGACTAAGCCATCGGCGGCGTGGATGGCCACGCGGCCTGGCTCGCGGCGCATCCCAAGCTCGGGCGAAAACGGTACAGGCGGCAGGCACAGGAACAGGACGAAAACAGTTAGGCGGAACACGGGAGACTAAGGCACCTTCTTAGACTGGGATTGTAGGATGAGACAGAAATTTTTTTGTCTCCTCTATTTCAAACTTCCTCCTCCCACGTAAGTTGGAGAGAGAGAGATGTGCTGGTGAGCAGGCTGGCCTCCCCAACCGGGGAGGCTGTGCTGGGGTCCGAATCAAACCCTTTTCAACACGCCCCATGCCTCACCTGGAAGTGACTACAAGTGGTGATTTGAACCTGGTAATGTGCTACTGATAATTTGCGCTAGTTTTAATAGTGCGAGCCGGAGCGCTCCGTCCTCGCAAAGATTAACGCAATTACGCCGCTGTGGAAAGTTGCCCTACTTCACGCCTCCCACACGCGGTCTCTGATTCGGCTGCGCCAGCTTCATGGCGCGAGAGCAGCGCGTCCTGATCGACCGGGGATGCGGCGGGGATGCGCAACGCCGACCGCGTTGTGGATCGCGCTGTAAATGGCGGGCGCCGCCTTGATTGACGGATTCTGCCGACGCCTTCGCGCCGCATGCGCCTTCTTCACCTGGCGCGGGCGGGTGCCCGACCCGATGCGAGATGATCTCCGGCGCGCGCTTGATGCTCGGTAACTGTAGCGCGAGAGCAGCCGTGACCACGGTGCACGCCATCTTCGGCGATGAAGGCTTCACCCAGCACCGTTTGGCGGTATTACGATGATGCCGCCCTCCAGACTGTCCCCTGCGGCATCAGCGGGTTGATCGCGGCGTCACCGTCAGTGCCGGATACCCACTTTACGCATGGGCGGATTTCCGCCCGTCTCGGTATCGATCACCAGCGCGCGGCTCTGCGTCGCGTAGCTGAAGGCGGCGATGCGCAGTCGCCACCCGTGCCGAGCGGCCGTGTGCCCTGGCGCCCAGTATTCCAGTCTTTGACAAGCTTATTTGCAGACTGTGCTGGTGCCATCCAGCCGACCACCTGATTGAGCGGCATCACGTGCGTCGCCGTGTTGAGCGGAGGGAGACCTTCTTCGCCGCAGATGCTTTCCGGCGGCACATCGGTTAAGGATTCTGGCGGCGCTCCCCGGTGCGACGTTTCGCGCAGCGCGGAGGTGGCGGAGGCGCGCAGCGGTACTGCCGCGCACGAAACGAAGGTCTCGCCGGGAGGCGGTGGTTGGGCGCGTCTGGCGCCAGATTTGCACGCAGACAGCGGCACTCTGATGCCGCGCCGTGGTGGGCAGGTGCACTCTTCGGGCGTGCACTGCGCCACCACATGCGCGAT
>NZ_JADJPI010000028.1:0-64214 GCF_016713355.1 Candidatus Flexifilum breve | reverse complement strand
CGCCTACAGCGCCCGCGTCGCGATTTCGGTCCCTGGTTTCGTCGTCCGTCGGCCCGATCGGGTTTGCCCTTCATGCTGCTGGCGTTTTTGCTCTTCTGCACGATTTCGGCGATGTGCGCGGAGAGTCACGCCATACTGGGCGAGGCCGGAGATCTCCAGGCTCTTTCGCCCGGTTCAAGCCGCCCACACCGCCGCGTTGGGTCGAGATACTCCCCGCTGACCACCCGCGCGATATCGGCGTAATGGCGCGGCAAGACAAGGCTGTCGCGGGGTCGCGCTCCATCAGTGCGCGGATCTTCATCTCCATGACGAGCGGCGGCAGGCGCGCGCAGATCGTCCATGCGGCGCGTCGAACATGCCGCCGAGGCACCCGCGAAGCCGTGCACCGCCCGAGCTTGGCGTTCGCCAGCGACAGCCCGCCGAACAGACTGGCAGGCGCCATTGTTCGCGCGCCTGCGGAACGTCGCTCTCGTGGTATACGCCGGGCGGATGGCGCTCGCGCCGAGGCAGAATGCCCCTGAAGGCGATGGCATCGGTGATGGGATTAACGGCGTTCGACGTGTACGGCTCGATCACCTGCGTGATCGCGTCCATGCCCGTCGCTGCGGTGATGGCTTTCGGCAGTTGATGGGTCAGTTCAGGATCGACGAGCGCGACCTTGGGCGGCATCCACGGGCTGCGCAGGCTGACTTTTCACTTTGTGCTCCAGCGAGGCGACGACCGCATTGCGCGTCGCTTCTGCGCGCGTACCCGCCGTCGTCGGCTGGCGATGTACGGCATCGACGGGTTGGCCAGCTTCTGCGCCTTGCCGATGGCTTCCAGATAGTCAAAGATGTCGCCGGGGTTGGCCGCCAGCGCGGCAATCACGCTTTGCCCGCATCGATGGCGCTGCCGCCGCCCATGCCGATCACGAACTGGGCGTCGGCCTTATGGTACTGGCGCACGCCCGCGCTGACGAGCGTGATATCCGGTTCGCTGATGACTTCAAACACGCTGTAGCTGATTTTCGCCGCATCCAACCGATCCAGCAGGGGCTGCGCGCGCCCAACTGACGAGGTTACGACCAGCGCGCGCGCTCCGTATTCTGCCGCAATCCCGCCGATCTCGTTCAGCTTGCCCGCGCCAAGCGCGATGCGTGTCGCCGTTGCAAATTCAAAATTCATGCTAAGTCCTTACCTACTTTATCTCGCTGCAGGGACGTGACAAACATGTCCGCAGAGCTCGGCGAAAGACAGAATTTCTCGAAAGGGTTTATTTGAAGCCGTCTAAAAGATCAGTTATTATCGCCTGTGTAGGGGAAAGGCATGCCTTTCCCCTATGTCGAACGCTAGTTGCACAATCCGGCAAAGCTCCTAACCCCTATTCTGGATGAGAGAGATTCCCTACGGGAAAACCAGAGAGTAGGATTACTACTCTCTGATTATACAAAGTTTCAAAATCATACTGCTTCAACAGCGAGGCTCGTTCCTGCTCAAGCTAAAGCTACCGCGGGAACGTATACCGCACCGTGTACGTGATCACCGTTTCGCCCTGCGCCGGGACTTCCACACGGTACTCAATCGTGTTCGAGTCGGTCTGCGTGTACGGGTGCGACGAGTTCAGAATCTCCCAGTTCGACCAGCGGAACAGGTGCTCCGGCACGCGGATTTCGACCGAGCCTTCGTCCTTGCGGTTGCGCAGGTGAATCTCGTAGGTCTCTTCCAGCACGTTCGACGCGATCAGGTTGTAGGTCTTCTGGATGCGTTCGCCCACGAGGTCAAAGGCGTTGCCGAGGTAAATCTGCACGTCTTCACCTTCCGGCGTGTGGTCGATGGTGTTCTCGCCGATCAGCAGCGCCGCGCCGTCGACATCTTCCTGATACACGCGCACGCGCCCCGCCGGGAGATCCGCGCCCAGCCCGCCGTCTTCATCCGTCGTGAATTCGAGGTAGTTCTGCACGTCGGTGATACCCGTCATGCCGTAATACTGATCGATCAGTACGCCGCCGTAGAAGGGCATGCTCGAATCATAGACGAAGAAGGTGCGCGCCGGGATGCCCGCGCCCGCCACGAATTCGACCTGCTTGGTCTCGTTCGCGCCAACCGTCACCGGGCGTCCGATCTCATACAGTTGGTACTCGTTGAAGCTGCGCTGCTCCACCTCGCCCCCGGCCGGTGCGGCCTGCGCTTCCATCCGCAGCAAACCATCCATCATGACTTCGGCCTCGGCGATGCGGTTGACATCCCCGGCGATCAGCTTGACCTGCGCGTCGGTGTACGCCGTGCCGCTGTAGTTGGTCAGCGTGACCCACCCGTTGAGGTCAAGCGTGCTGTTATCGGTCGCCAGCAGCACGTTGTAATCCGCCGTCCAGTTGATGCCGCTCGTCAGATAAGTAAGCTGCACTTGCTGATCGCCGCCTGTCGCACTGTTGATCAGCCAGCGCAGCGTCGGACGCGTGATCAGTCCGCCGGGCAGGTCGGGAAGCGCAGATCGCGCACGTTCGCCAGGCTGACGACGATCACCTGACCGTCATCCTCGCGCAGAATGATCTCGCCGTTGCGCCCGCTGAGGCTGCCCGGTGTACTGCGTGCCGTCGGTCGCAATCACATTGATCGTCTGGTCGAGGTAGCGCTGCAATAACGCGGTACTGTCCACGAGATCAAACACATAATTCTGTTCCAGCACGGTCGTCCCGGTCGGGTCGGTCAGTGAGCGGAACGTGACCGAGGTCGCGTCAATGCCGGACGCCACATCGGTGAAGTTGATGATATTCGTGCCTTCGGTCAAGCTGAAGGTGCGTCGATCCTGCACCAGCGCCGTCCCCTGATTGTAAATCGCCAATGCGACGCCATCGCGCTGCACGTCCCCCTCCTGTCCCTGAACCAGCATCACGCCGGAAAGCAGCATGATCGCCAGCAGCACCACCAATTTACGCATGTTCAGCCTCCATTCAGTTAAAAGTCAAAAGGGCAAAGTTGAAAGTAGAACTGATGACGACTTTTAACTTTCAACTTTCAACTTTTATCTCGTACCTCATGCTAAGACGATCATACCGCTAACTTGGTTCCATTTGCGCGGCGGTGCGGGTTGGGATACAACAGGCGGCGTTCGGCATCGACATGAGGATTCATTGTATGAACACTTCCAGTCAGGTCGTCACCCTCTTGCAGCTCGAACGGGCGGAAGACCTGCTCGACGCCGTCTATGGCATCATCGACGGGGAAACGGACGAGGACAGCTAACATGACGAGCCTGCTCGACTGGCGTTCAATTCCCGATCCTCTCGACCTGTACCTATCTCATCAGCAACTCGCTCGGCGCCATGCCGCGCGCCGTTTACGCCAAGCTGCACGAATTCGCGGATACCTGGGCGACGCTCGGTGTGCGCGCGTGGGGTCAGGCCTACGAAGATAACCCAACCTGGTGGGAACTCAAGCGTGCGGTCGGCGACAAGATCGCGCCGCTGCTGGGCGCGCCCGCCGGGAGCGTGCTGGTGCATGAGAACGCCAGCATCGCCAACAGCATCCTGATCAACGCGCTCGACTTCAGCGACTCGCGGCGCACTAAGGTCGTGATCTGCGATCAGGACTTCCCATCGGATGTGTACAGCGTGACGCGCAACCTGCCGCCGCACATGGAAGTCGTCATGATCCGCAGCCGCGACGGCATCACCATCGACACCGACGAACTGCTGGCGGCGATTGACGAGCGCACGCGCCTCGTCTCGCTGAGTCATGTGCTGTTCCGCAGCGCCTACATCATGCCGATGGACGCGATCACGGCGAAAGCCCATCAGGTCGGCGCGCAGGTGCTCTTCAACGGCTATCACAGTGTCGGCATCATCCCCATCGATGTGACGGCGGCAAACGTCGATTTCTACGTCGGCGGCACGCTCAAATGGATGTGCGGCGGTCCCGGCGGCGTGTTCATGTACGTGCGCCCTGACCTGCTGCCCACGCTTCAGCCGCGCCTGACCGGATGGTTTGCGCATCAGCGCCCGTTCGCCTTCGATGTCGACCAGTTTGAGCCGCGGACAGATGCGTATCGCCTCGCCAACGGCACGCCGGGGATCGCCTCGCTGTATGCGATTCAGCCGGGCATCGACGTGATCGCGCAGGTGGGCGTCGACAACATCCGCGCCAACTCGATCCGCCAGACGAGCATGCTGATCGAACTCGCGGAGCAGGCGGGCTACCAGATCAACACGCCGCGAGAGCCAGCGACGAGAGCAGGTACAGTGACGGTCAACCTGCCCGAATCGTACGCCATCAGCCGGGCGCTGTTGGCGCGTAACATCGTCATCGACTACCGCGAAGGGGCTGGCATCCGCATCGCGCCGCACTTCTACAATACGGATGACGAAGCGCGCGCCGCCATCACCGCCATCGGCGAGATCATCGCGGATGGCAGTTGGCAGCCCTACAGCCAGAACCGCGCCTTTGTGACGTAAAGGCGGATTTGTCAATCAAGCCAGAGGAAATGATGATTGTTGAGCAGGTATTCCCCTTCGATCCATCCCCGGCGAAGCGGAATACCTACTAATGTGATCGTCTGCTCTGTCCAGCGACTGCTGCTAAACGCTCGCATGCCCTAATACCCGTTTAGGCCTCGGGGCCTCCGCGAGCAGCCACAGCAAGAGCAGCATGATCAGGGCGGAGCTTAAGCACCACAGGCATGTCGCGCCGATGACGAAGGGTTCGAGAAACGTGAGGTAGGTCGAAAAGCCCACGCCGAACAGCGCCGTCGCGCGCAGCAGGCCAGTCGTCCGCATCTGCTGTCCCAGACCCCACAATAGTAGAATCGCCACATAACCCCCAATGCCGATGACGCCCATTGGAATTCCGATGAGGCGCGCATACGGGCTTTGCTGCACGAGGTTACAGTTTCCCACCGAACCGCATACGGCGTCGGCCTGTGTCAGTTCAATCGACGCGAGGTAGGCCGCGACGCCCAACCCCGCCAGCGCGACCAGCGGAATCCGCCAGTCGCGGCTCTGCCCAGCGGGATTGCGCCGCCCAACTTCAAAGCCCAACAGCAGCGTGAAGACGCCCAGAATGCCCGCCGCTGCCGCTATTACGGTGAGTTCACCCATGGAGCCGACGAGCAGCGAGACCGAGATCCCGAAGCCGAGCAGCGTGATCGCGATGCAGGCCGGGCGGCGGTACTGTTGGACGAGCGTTGGTTGTCCCGTTAGCGTCAGCCCCAGGCTGACGACCAGCAGCGCGAGGATCACCAGTGCCAGCCCGTTCGCGATCGGGTCCGCGCCAATCCGCTCCAGCAGCGAGAGCGTCGGCGGGGTGCTGGCGACCGGCGGAACCGCGTCCGCCGCGGGCTGCTGCTCCTGAGCCGCGACCTCATCAAAGCGGCTGGCGATGCCCGGTATCGCAGGGAAACCAATGCCGCCCGCCGCCCGACCTGCGCGGATGACCTCGGGGGCGCGCGCCGGAATGTCGAACGACCCTACGAAGACATCGCCGCCGATGATGAGCATGGGTACGCCATTGGCCTCGATCTGCAGGGCGGACCGCGCCGCCTGCAGCAGCGTGTTGCCCTCGGTGGTGGTCACATTGACGAACAGGACGCGCAGACTGTCACCGAATTCCGCCCGGATGGTCGGCCAATCATTCTGAATCACCTGTTCGCAGTGGCGGCAGGTCGGCGAGTAGAAGAACACGCCGTAGACGACCCCCGCTTGCTGCGCGTGTCCAATTTGAACGGTGAACAATGTGCTGAGCACGAGCGCCCAGAACCATTTTCGCGAACGCATGCTGCACCTTCCTTCAGTGGCCTTATCCAGCGCTCAAGACCCGCGCTGCGAATGCGGTGACCTGACCTAAACGTAGGCCGCCTTAATGCAGTCGCTCCGGGTGATCGACGATGGTGCCTGCGACATAGGCCGCGACGCCGTCCGCAATGAGGCGCACATCCGTGATGATGGGCTGCACGCCGATTCCGGTCAATCCGGTGTGCGCGCCGTAGCCCATGCCGCGCGTGAGCACCGCCGCGCAGTCGCGAATCGGTGCGAACATGTCGGCGTGGCGGTCGGCTTCGTCGGCGTGATCGCCTTCGGGATGCAGATGTACGTGCCCGTGCTGCCCGTGCTGATGGACGGGCTTCGCGACTTGGTCGCGCTGCGTGACGGCGCCGTCTTCCAGTGTATAGATCACATAGAACTGCGCGCGGCCAAAGTGCGCGCTGATCGTTTCGCCGTCATCCGTGACGACGGCGAGCTTAATAGCTTGCGTCATGGTTTCTCCCATCCTATCCATCCATCCCAGCAGGATCGACGCCGGTGCGCGCTGCTGGGTAAGACCCATTTGACTATGGCGGGAGGTTCCGCCGTTCTGTCGTTGTGCCGTTCTGTCGTTGTGCCGTCCGGTTGCTGTCTAAGCCAGTGTCCGAAATACGACAAAACAGGCCAAGGCAGGCCAATCGCTGCGTAGAATAGAATCTTTTTAGGGACAGCGGACGCAATGAATTGCGTCCCTACGAGAAAAGTGTGGTTGTGTAGGGACGCGATTTATCGCGTCCGCAAACTCCCAAGACCGACAGGTAACCCGTTTTCACGGCATTCGACGCCCTTACCCGCCTGCCTCCGCCTTTGGCTGACAAACGGTCATTGGCTTAGCTGTCAACGCAGTTGAACGACGCTTCGAAGGGTTCGCTGACGTTCCCCGCTGCGTCGGTCAGCGTGATCGACCACACCACCGGGCCGATGAAACACGCTGGGCCGAGCGAGCACGTCGGATTCCACGCGATCATCCCGCTCACGTTGTCGCCCTGCAGGATGGGCGGATTCTCGTGCGTGCTGTCGCTCCACTCGCCATACGGCGCCGAGACCAGCTCGACATCCATCTGCACGATGGCGTCGCCGTCCCGGTTGACGAAATGCAGCGGGCACAGATTATCCGGCAGATCTGAGATCACGCGGCAGGCGGCCTGCCCGACGATGTACGGACCATCATCCGCCAGCCCCGCCAGCTCGTCGACCGCTTCCGGCAGCACATACAGTGGAAGAGTCGCCACGTCCGCAGCCGCAAACGGCGCGATGTGCATGGACGGCGACGAAGCCTCCTGCGCATTGAGGGCGATAAATGCCTGCATGCCCGTGTCCATCGCCACACTCAAATCGCCGTTGGTGATGCGTGCATGTCCGGCCAGCACGGCGGCGGTCTGCGTACCATCGGCCGTTAAGCCGACGTACACCGTGCCGCCGATGACCATGTCAATGCCATTGACTTGTACGGGAACGGGATCAGCCGCCGCCGGCACCTGAAGCAGCACACCATGGAGACTATCCTCGGTGCAGCTTGCCGCATCCGCCGTGAGCTGCAGCGTCATGGCCTGCATCGCGGCATAGACCGGGGTATCGGCATTCGCCACCGGGAGCGTGACTTCGGCTGACAATTCCTCCAGGTAGTTCGCGGAAACCCAGCCGACGTGTCCATTTTCCAGCACCGTGCGCAGCTACTGTCCGGTGCAATTGCTGGCGTCCACGCGGATCGTTTGGCCGCTGGTGAGCGTACCCACCTGCGCAAAACCCGACCCCGGCCCGCTCAGGACATTTGCCTCCGCCGTCACCTGTGTGTCCGCCGCCTCCAGTGCGCTGGCCGCGTCCGCCACGTCGACGGACCCCACCGGCACCACCGTCAGTGTTGCTGTCCCTGCCTGCGGCTGCACGGCGATAACTTCCGGCAGCGTACAATCCTGAGCTTGAAGCATGGTCGGCGCCGCAAACAGCAGCAGGGCGCTGAGGAGGGCGAATATGGGTTTCATGATGCTCCCTTTCGGTCAGGTATGCAAATGGCCGGGGCTGCCGTCTTGAATGTGAAAGACCAGCAAAATCACGGCGGGAAGCTCGGACAGATTGCGAAAAACATGCGGCTGAACGGCCTCAAACAGCAAGCTGTCACCCGCCGTCAGCGTGTAGACCTCATCGCTGACCTGATACTCCAGCGCCCCGGCGACGCAGTAGACGAGCTCCTGCCCCTGATGCGTGATCGTTGGGCTGTTTGTGCCGCTCCCCGGCGGCACGGTCACGAGAAACGGTTCGATCTGCTGATTGTGCAGCCCGGTGCCTAAACTCTCGATATCCATGCCTTGCTGCTGAGCATGCACCCGCGACTCGCGCTTCACCATGACGGTCTTGCGCTTCTCCGCGGTGCGGAAGAACTCGGTGATGGGCACTTCGAGCGCGGTCGCTAACAGATGCAGCGAGGCGACCGTTGGCGAGTTTTCACCGCGTTCAATGCGATTGATGGCGTTGATCGACATGCCGCAGCGCTCGGCGAGCGCGCGTAGAGATAGACCTTGTTGGTCGCGCAAAGCGCGGATGCGTTGTCCGACATCTGGGGGATGGGTCATGATGCTTTATCAGGCATTCCTGCCCGGTCTGGGCTCAGTCCTACCAATGTCATACAATTTAACTGTACAACTTACACTAAAAGTGTACAAAGTGATAAATGTAACTATTTCAATCTGTACGTGAGCGGAATGCCTTCACGTCAGGATCAACCGCATTGGCGCCTTCCCCTCACCCAAGCAATTGAGGACAAGGCACTTTTAGTCTGGAGAACCGTTAAGACGCTCGCTTGAGGGAAAACGTGCTGTGTAGGGACGCGCAACGGCGCGTCCGTTTCACTAAAAAGCGCACAGTTATGTTGACGAGACAAGTTTTGTAGGGACAAGGCATGCCTTGTCCTCTGTATCCTTCTCTAGAACTTAAGACAAGGCATGAGCCTATTTCACAATTGGTGAAAATACCCAACCTCACCCTGCTTGCTCCGCAAGCCGTCCCTCTCCGTGGGGAGAGGGACAAAACCCACCCGCCTTGCCCTTGCCCCTCGCCCTTTGGAGAGGGGCGGTTGAGCGCAGCGAAACGGGGTGAGGTTAGACAAAATGCCGATTCTGAAATGAGCTCATGCCTCGTCCTCTGTATCCTTCTCTAGAACTTAGGACAAGGCATGAGCCTATTTCACAAGTGGTGAAAATACCCAACCTCACCCTGCTTGCTCCTGCAAGCCGTCCCTCTCCGTGGGGAGAGGGACACAACCAACCCGCCTTGCCCTTGCCCCTCGCCCTTTGGAGAGGGGCGGTTGAGCGCAGCGAAACGGGGTGAGGTTAGACAAAATGCCGATTCTGAAATGAGCTCATGCCTCCTCCCTACGAGAAATACCGTCTTTGTGTAGGGACGCAATTCATTGCGTCCGCTGTCACCAAACCGATTTCATGCAATCGTACGAAGTTACCCGCATGCCTCGTCGCTACAGTTTTTGGGGTAGAGAAGCGCGCCACCTAACCACGTCAACCTCCACTAAAAAGTGTAAGCCGTTGACCACGGGCCTGCCATTTATAGGCGCAGCACCCGCTCGACGTGTGCCAGCAGCGCCGGGTTATGCGTGAGCAGAATGAGCGTCCGTCCGGTCGAGGCCGTCAGCACGGCCTCCAGCACGTCCCGTTCGGTGGCGGCGTCTAGATGCGCGGTCGCCTCGTCGAGGATGAGGATCGGCGCGTCTTTGAGCAGGGCTTGCGCCAACGCCACTCGCTGACGTTCGCCGCCGCTCAGCTTGTGCCCGTTTTCGCCGACCAGCGTGTCATAACCCTGCGGCAGTGACCGGATGAACTCGTGGATGTGCGCCGCCCGCGCCGCTTCTTCGACTTCGGCGTCGCTGGCCTCACTGCGCGCTAAACGGATGTTCTCGCGGATGGTGGTGTTGAACAGATACGTGTGCTGTGACATCACACTGATCAGGCGCCGCGCGTCGGCCTGCCGCAGCGCGCGCACATCGACGCCGCCGATGCTGATCTGCCCCCCATCGATCTCCCAGAAGCGTGCCAGCAAACTGACCAACGTCGATTTGCCCGCGCCGCTCTCGCCGATGATTGCCAGCCTCTCACCCGCGCCAATCGTCAGGCTGAAGTCGCGCAGCACGGGCGGCTGCTCCGGCGTGTACGCAAACGTGACCTGATCAAACGTGATGTCAAACGTAGCGGGCACGCTGATCGGCGCGGCGGGTTCGGTGACCGCGGGCGGCGTGTCCATGAGTTCAAACAGCCGCACCGCCGATTCGCGCATGCCGCCCCACGCCAGCGCCGCTTGACCGAGCGGCAGCAGCGCTTCATAGGCGGCGGTCGTCGCCAGCGCGAGCGTCGCCAGATACACCCCCTCTACGCGGGGAATCGCCAGCAGCAGCACGCTGATCACCGCCCCGGCGGGCAGTATGATCAGCACTGCGGCTTGCAGCGCGTCCAACCGGGCGAAGCGGCGTTCGTGAGCAGCGAGTTGATCGGCTTGCGCTTCCAGCGCCTGCAGGTGGCGCAGCGCCGCGCCATAGGCGATCAGATCGGGCAGACCTTGCAGCGTATCGACCAGCGCCGCATTGAGCGCGCCGCGTTCTTGTGTCAGCCGCTGCCCCGGTTCGCGTCCCAGCCACGCCGCCAGCGACACGATCAGCGCGGCGGACGCGCCAAACCACGCCAGCGCCGCCAGTGCGACCACGCCGTCAAACGCTGCGCTCAGCGTGACCAGCACCGCGCCCGTCACGAGGGCCACGAGCGCCGGCGCCAGCGCGCGCAAATACAGATTTTGCAGCGCGTCGACATCGCCGATCACGCGCCCCAGCAGATCGCCGCTGCGCAGCGCCGACAACCGGGCGGGCGCGAGCGGTTCGATGGCCCGGTACACGCGCACGCGCACATCGGCCAGCCAGCGAAAGGTCGTGTCGTGCGCAATCAGCCGCTCCAGATACCGGAAGACGGCGCGCGCCAGCCCAAAGAAGCGCACGCCGACAACGGACACGCCCAATTCTGCAATCGACGGCTGCAAGGCCGACTTGGAGATCAGCCACGCCGAGGTCGCCATGAGCGCGATGCTGCTGCCGATCGTCAGCGCGCCGAGCAGCACGGAAAGCGTGATGCGCCCCGCATACGGGCGCAGCCATGTGAGCAGACGCCGGATCATTCGCGGCCCCCAGTTCGGGCGATCAGCCGCTGATAGCGGCCGCCGTGCGCCAGCAGTTCGGCGTGCGTTCCGCTTTCGACCACCTGTCCCGCTTCGACCACGAGGATGCGATCCATGCGTTGAATTGTGTGCAGGCGGTGAGCGACGACGAGCGCCGTCCGTCCCACCAGCAGGCGATCCAGTGCCCGGTTGAGCGCCGCCTCCGTCTCATGGTCAAGATACGACGTGATTTCGTCGAGCAGCAGCAGCGGCGCATCGCGCAGAAACGCGCGGGCGATGGCGACGCGCTGCGCCTGCCCGCCGCTCAGGCGTGCGCCCCGCTCGCCGATGACCGTGTCATAGCCGTGGGGCAGCCGCGTGATGAAGTCATGCGCTTGCGCCGCCGCCGCCGCCGCAAGCACGTCGGTGAGCGGCGCGTCGGGGCGCCCTAAGCGGATATTGTCGGCAATCGAGGTATTGAAGAGGTATGGCGCTTGCGGCACCCACGCGATCTGCTGCCGCCACGTATCCGCATCCAGTTCGCGCAGGTCGCGTCCGTTCACGGTGATACGCCCCGCCGTCGGTTCGCTGAAACGCAGCAGCAGCGCGAGCGCCGTGCTTTTGCCGCCGCCCGTCGCGCCGACCAGCGCGACCTTTTCGCCGTGCGCGACCGTGAACGACAGCCCATTCAGCGCGGGACGTTCGCCCGCGTCATAGGCGACGTGCACCGCGTCAAAGCGCAGATCGCTGTGCGGGGGCGCGGTAACCGCGCCTGCCGGCGGGCATGGCAGTGCCAGCACTTCGAAGATGCGCGCGGCGGCGGCGCTGGCCTCCGTCCCGGTGTGGAAGCGCGCGCCGAGTGTGCGCAGCGGCTGGTAAAACTCCGGCGCGATCACCAGCAGGAACAGCGCCGATTCAAACGGGATGCCGCCATGCAGCAGGCGCACGCCGATTTCGACGGCGATCAGCGCCACGCTGACCGTCGCCAGCAGTTCGAGCGTGAGCGCGGAGAGGAACGCCACGCGCAGCACGCCCATCGTCGCCGCGCGAAATTCGCCGGAAATCCGGCCAATCGTCTCGATCTGGTACTGGCTGCGGTTGAACAGCTTGAGCGTGAGCAAGCCCTGCATCACATCAAGGAAGTGCGCGCTCAACAGCCCTAAACTCGCATACTGTGTCTTCGCCAGCACGCCCGCCGCTTTGCCGATCAGGATCATGAAGAACGGGATCAGCGGCGCGGTGATCAGCATGACGGCGAACGTCAGCCCGTCCAGCGGGAGCACGACTAGCGCCATTGTCAGCGGGATGAGCAGCGCCGTGAACAGCGCGGGCAGGTAGTCGCGAAAGTACGGGTCGAGCGCGTCGATTCCCTTGCTGGCCGTGGTCGCCAGTTCGCCGGTGCGGGCATCCTGCGCGCCCAACTGCACCAACTGCTTGAGCAGCCGGCGGCGCAGGTCAAGCCGCACGCGGATCGACACCTCGGCGGCGGCGCTGTTTCCCGCCCACACCAGCCCTGCGCGCAGCAGCGCGCAGCCGCCGAACAGCCCGAGCAGCGGCAGCACTGCACTCAGCGGCTGCCCGCCGAGGAACACGGCGGCGACCGTGCGGCTGAAGGCGAACGCGCCGCCGATCAGGCACGCGCCCGCCAACGTCTGCCACAGAATGCTCAGCGCAAATTCGCGGCGCACGGCGCGCGCTTCGGCGATAAGTCGTCTATCCATCAGCCCAATTTTCTACACATGAACTCAAATGGAAAGCGGCTCCCCGTTGAGCCGCTTCCAAACAACCAACGATGAGCGCGAGAGCGCAGATGCTAAATGCTCCGTCCGGCAATTGATTGCAGAAAAGGAAGCGCTTTTTCGTAGGGGCGCACGGCCGTGCGCCCCTACCAACCCATATTCGACCATTTACCGGATACAGCACAAAAGTAGGTTACCGAAGGTTGTTGTGTAGGGGCAAGGCGCGCCTTGCCCCTACAACGGCGATTTCTGATTGGACTTATTTCGAGCACCTACTTAAGCCTGTGTCCGAAAGATGCCAAAACAGGACGAGGCATGAGGCTATTTCACAATTGGTGAAAATGCTCAACCTCACCCTGCTTGCTCCGCAAGCCGTCCCTCTCCGTGGGGAGAGGGACACCACCAACCCGCCTTGCCCCTCGCCCTTTGGAGAGGGGCGGTTGAGCGCAGCGAAACGGGGTGAGGTTAGACAAAGTGCCGATTCTGAAATGACTTCATGCCTCGTCCTATGCCTGATATTCAGTTTGTGGCTTAATACTCGAAATGACTTTGCGTCGTCAAGCGCTTGCGGAACACCCAGTACGTCCACGCCTGATACGCCAGCACCACCGGGACGAGACTCAGCGCGATCACCGTCATCACGCCGAGGGTGTATTCGCTCGAAGAGGCGTTGTAGATGGTGAGATCGAAAGCGTCGCCGAGCGTCGAGGGCAGCACACGCGGGAACAGCGTCGCAAACACCAGCGCTACCGTGCCGATCAACGTAATGGCCGTGCCGAGGAAGGCCCGCCCGTAACGCTTGGTGAAAATCATGGCGCCCGTGAACAGCAAGCCCGCGACCGCGCCGACCAGGCCGAGGATCTGCACGACGTTGAGCGCCGCGAACATATCCGTTTCCAATGCGCTGTAGCCGACAAATGCCAGCGCGATCACCGTGACCGGGAGCCACAGGACGCGGGTGAAGCGCTGCACCCGTTCGCGTATGATCCCGTCCGTCTTCAGTTCGAGGAACAGCGCGCCGTGCAGCGTGAACAGCGTCAGCGTGAGCACGCCGCCGAGCAGCGCATACGGGTTGAGCAGGTCGAAGAACGAGCCGACGAACGTCATGCTGGCGTCAATCGCCACGCCGCGCAGGAAATTGCCGACGGCCACGCCCCACAGCAGCGCCGGGAGGAAGCTGCCGAAGAACAGCGCCCAATCCCACAGCGCCCGCCAGCGCGGATTGTCATCTTTGCTGCGGAACTCGAAGGCGACGCCGCGCGCGATCAAGGCGACGAGGATGAGGAACAGCGCGAGGTAGAAACCGCTGAACAGAGTCGCGTACCAGTTGGGGAAGGCCGCGAACATCGCGCCGCCCGCCGTGAGCAGCCATACCTCGTTGCCATCCCAGAACGGGCCAATCGCATTGATGACTGTCCGCCGTTCGGCGTCATTCTTGGCGACAAACGGCAGGAGCACGCCCACACCGTAATCATAGCCTTCGAGCAGGAAGAACCCGGTGAACAGCACCGCGATCAGCACAAACCAGAGGGTTTGCAGCGTTTGATAATCCATCATGAGTCTCCGTTAGTACGCGCCCTTGAGCGCGGTCTTGGATTGATCGGTCTTGGGTGCAGTCTGCGGCGCCGGGCCTTCGTTGTCCTTGTCGCGGGCGAACTTTTGCAGCAGATACACGTCCGCGACCATGAGCAGGCCGTAGATCAGCGTGAAGCCGACCAGCGAAATCGCCAGCATCGCCGGGGTGACGTTGGGTGACACCGCCTGATCAATCGTCATCAAGCCCTGCACGATCCACGGTTGGCGGCCAACTTCGGTCAGCATCCAGCCGGTCGAATTGGCGAGGTAGGGCAGGAAGAGCGCCAGCACCAGCAGCCGCAGCAGCCACTTGCTCGTGGACAGGCGATTGCTGCGCGCGAAGACGATGCCGAGCACGGCGAGCACGAACATCAGCGCGCCCGCGCCGACCATCGCCCGGAAGCTCCAATAGGTCAACCAGATAGCGGGCGGTGCATAGTCGCCGGGACCGTACTGCTGCTCATATTCCGCCTGCAGGTCATTGATGCCGTGGACTAAGCCATCGGTGGTGTTATACGACAGGAAGCTCAACAGCGATGGGATGCGAATATTGACCACCGACGTGCGTTCAGCTTCATTGCCGATCTGGAACATCGACAACCCGGCGGGATCTTCACTTTCCCACAGCCCTTCGGCGGCGGCGAGCTTCATCGGCTGCGTATCCGCCATCCGCTGACCCTGCGCGTGCCCAAAGCCCATCGTCGCCAGCACGGCCACCGCGCCGATCACCATGCCGATCTGCGCCGAAGTCTTGAACATGGCGAGGTTGGCATGCCGTCCGCGCAGCAGATGATAGGCGCTGATGCCGAGGACGAAGAAGCCGCCCGTCGTCAGCGCGCCGAGCACCACATGCGGGAACTGGAGCAGCACATTCGGGTTGGTGATCACGGCGATGAAGTCGGTCATCTCCGCGCGGCCGCTTTCCGCGATGCGGTAGCCGACCGGATTCTGCATGAACGAATTCGCCACCAGAATCCAGAACGACGACAGCGTCGAGGCGAAGGCGACCAGCCAGATCGCCGCCAGGTGCGCGCGCTTACCGAGCTTGTCCCAACCGAAAATCCACACGCCGAGGAAGGTCGATTCGATGAAGAACGCGACCAGCGCCTCGACTGCCAGCGGTGCGCCGAAAATGTCGCCGACAAACCGCGAATATTCTGACCAATTCATGCCAAACTGAAATTCCTGCACAATTCCCGTCACCACCCCCATGGCGAAGTTCACCAGGAGCAGCTTGCCCCAGAACTTGGTCATGGCCTTGTATTTCTCGTTGCCTGTGCGGGTGTACTGGGTTTGCATCAGCGCCACAATGATAGAGAGGCCGATGCTGAGGGGAACAAAGAAGAAATGATAGACGGTCGTGATGCCAAATTGCAGCCGAGCCAGCGTTAATGCGTCCATATAAATTCCTGACGAACTCTGTTTGTACTTTCTATCACGAATCATATTCCCGGAGTGAGCCTTTACCATCTGCTAAATGGCTTATGTTCTCGTATCACTTTTACTTATGGGTGCTAGAAGATTGCGCGCTCCAGGGGTGACATTTACCGGGGAAACAAGTTATTGTCAGAGGCGCATCCGTTACATCTAGGCACTCTGAAAAGGATATTGACGATGATTCTCGTCGCGGGGGATTTTGAAAACAGCGGCACGGCGATCACTTGGCGGCTGCTGCAAGCGGGCAAATCGGCCTTGGAAGCGCTGGAGCAGGGCATCCGCGCTGTTGAGGCAAATCTCGCCGATTGGTCGGTGGGCGTGGGCGGCTTCCCCAACGCGCTCGGCGTAGTCGAAGTCGACGCCGGGGTGATGGATGGGCGCGACCGTTCCAGCGGCGCGGTCGGCGCGCTGACCGGCTTTATCCATCCGGTCAGCGTCGCCTATGCCGTGCGCGAACGCCTGCCGCATGTGCTGCTGGTCGGTGCTGGCGCGGCGCGTTTTGCCGCTGAAATCGGCGCGGAGCGGGGCGAACTGCTCACCGATGCGATGCGTGACAAGTGGATCGCGTGGTGCGCCGAGCACAACTTTGATCCGCAGCGCGGCGACAACTTGATCGACGCGGTCTACCACGGGCGCGACCCGCGCAAGTCCGGTGGGACGACCGTCTATCTCGCGCAGGATGCCAACGGTGACATCGCCGTGGCGACCAGCACGAGCGGGTGGGCGTGGAAGTATCCCGGTCGGCTCGGCGACACGCCGATCGCCGGGGCAGGCTTCTACGCCGACAACCGCTATGGCGCGGCGGCCTGTACCGGCATGGGCGAGATCGCCATCCGCAGCGGGCTGGCGCGCGCCGTCGTCGCCTACCTGCAGATGGGGCAGTCGGTCGAAGAAGCCGCGCGCACGGCGATGGCCGACCTCAGCTATCTGCGCGACTTCACCAAGGGGATCACGCTGTACGCCATTGATAACCGCGGGCAGCATTTCGTCAGCAGCCTGTTCACCAAAGATTACGCGCCGCCGCACTACTACGCCGCGCTGCCGGGCGAAGACCTCCCCACCCGCCGCGAATCGGTGAATCTGGAGTTGACCTGAGGTCGCCAGCCGCCTCACCCCCAACCCCGGCTATCAAGTCCCTCTCCCTTGGGAGAGGGATTTAGGGTGAGGCGCGCTTTTGCGGGATTTAGGGTCAGGTTCGTCTTTAACCTCACCCCCCGCCCCTCCCTCCGGTGCGTCAAGTCCCTCTCCTTATACAGTTTAACTTATGAACACGGAGTTCTAACCCCACCCCGGCCCTAACAGGGGTAGGTTTTCACTTAGGGACAGGCATGCCTCGTCCTCGCAAAACAACCGTCACCCTATTCCTAAAACCTTCTTTTGCTTTCACGATGGCAGGCTTTTCGTCCAATCCAGAGAAAAACAGCATGCCTCGCCCCCCCCCTCTCCCCGCTTGCGTGGGAGAGGGGTGAGGGTTATCCGTGACTTTTTCTTAAACTGCATTAGCCGTACCTACCCATTCGGCCAGAAAAATCTAGCCATTCGGGTTGTTCGGCTGGTGGATGTCGGGCACGCCAATCGCCTGTATATTACAAGGCGACACCATCGCCGTCACCTTCATGGAGCTACCCAATGTCGACTGCCTTCACCGCCGCCTATCTCGAAGCGCTTGCCCTCAATCCGAGCTTCTCCATTGATGACAAAATCCAGACGCTGCTGCAGCTCGGCATCGACACCTTTGGCTTGACTCAGGCGACGATCAGCCGCCACCTTGGGCGCGAGTTGGTGATGGAGTACGTTGCTCCGAGCAGCGTGCCGCTCAAGCCGGGCACGGTGATGACCTTGTCGCGCACGTACTGCGACATTACGCTCAAGCTGCGCTATACGCTCGCCATCGACAACATGCTCGAATCGGCGCACCGCGCGCACCCGTGCTACCGGGAATTGGGCGTGGAAACGTATTTCGGCACGCCGCTGATCGTCAACGGCGAGTTGTACGGCACACTGAACTTCACCGCGCCGCGGTCGCGCGGGGCGCTGTTCACGCCGGAAGACAAAGCCCAACTTGAACTGCTGGGCACCGTGGTCGCATCACTGCTCGCTCAGCGCCAAATCCTCGCCGCGTAGGGACGCGCTGCGGCGCGTCAGGCTGAATCGGGACACCTCATCAAGGTTGATGCCCGCCCCGTGCTCTCTGCCCGCACCCTTCATTGACAGAGACGCGGGTCGGCCCATCGTCCGCCCCGTCGCCCAACCGGACGCCCCACAGGGCGTCCCTACGCGGTTGATTCTATCGGAAACTAGCTTCATTCCCCTGCTGACATAGGGTTGTCACTCGACTATGCTATTGTGGAAACAATTCCATTTGTTGAGGGAGTGACTCCATGCCGAACCTGCATACGACCACCGTCGAATTGTTCCCCACCGCACCCTTCGATTTCGCCAAGTCAGTCGCCTTTTTAGGCGAATTCATGCCCGCCGCGGGCGAGCAAAACCTCGACCGGATGCAGATCACGAAGGCGACTCGCCTCGACGGCGTGACGGTCGTGTTTCGCGTGCGCTCCACCGGGACGACCGAAGCGCCGCATCTCATGGTTGAACTCTTCTCCACTGATCCGCTGCCCGCCGATCTCGTCGCTAGGCTGAGTCAGCGCATCGGTTTCTTCCTGAGCATCGGCGACGATCTCGCGCCGTTCTACGCCCTTGGGCAGGCTGATCCGGCGTTCGCCCCGGTCATCCAGCAGATGCACGGCTATCATCAGGTCAAGTTTTTGACCCCCTACGAGAATGCCGCGTGGGCGATCATGAGCACGCGCACGGGCATGCCGCAGGCCAAGCAGATCAAAGATCGCTTTGTCGCGGCGTATGGCGATGTCCTGGAGGTGGATGGACGGCGTTACGCGGCCTTCCCAGAAGCGCACGATGTGCTCGGCGCGAGCATCACCGACTTGGAGCAGGTCGTCGGTTTGATGCGCCGTGCCGAGTTCATCCAATCCGCGTCGCGTGCCTTCGCCACCGTCGATCCGGCGTGGCTGCTGGAAGCGGACTACGACGAGGTCAAAGCATGGCTGCTAAGGATTAAGGGGATCGGCGCGTGGGGTTCATCGTTCATCTTGATCCGCGCACTCGGTCGGCTGGACCGTCTCGACGCGCCCGAATGGCGGCTCATGGAACAGGTGGCACGGCGCTACAGCGTCCCCCGCGATGAGGCGATCACACGTCAGCTTGCCGCCCACTATGGCGCGTATCAAGGCTACTGGGCGCACTATCTGCGGGCAGCGGGATGAACTAGACGATCAAATCGCTCCAGAAGGGAACCCGCCTGGTGGTCTGGCCAGGCACCGGGGGGGCCCCGGTCGCCCCCCGCCCGGGGCCCCCCCGACGCCCCGCCCCCCCCCCGAATGGTGTTTGTAGGGGCAATCCCCGCCCATCTGTGCTATCATAAGCTAATCTAAAGGATTACCTGACGACGTGAAATATGCTGCCCATCAAGCTCGAAATCAAAAACTTTCTCGCCTACCGCTCGCCGGATGTCATTCGCTTCGACGGCGTGCACCTCGCCTGCCTCACGGGGATGAACGGCGCGGGCAAGTCGTCGCTGCTCGACGCCATGACCTACGCGCTGTGGGGCAAAGCGCGCGCGGGCGCGTCCGGCGAAGAGCTGATCCATCAGGGTCAGGGCGACATGTACATCCAGCTCGACTTCGAGCAGGAAGGCATCATCTATCAGGTGGTGCGGCGGCGCGCGCGCAAAACCAGCACCGGGTCGCTGGAGCTGTTCTCGCTCAACGCCGATGGTACGCGCAACAACATGAATCAGGGCAGCATCCGCGCGACCCAGGCCAAAATCGACGAGATCATCAAGATCGGCTACGACACCTTTGTCGATTCAGCCTTCATCCAGCAGGGCAAAGCCGATTCGTTCACGCTCAAGCCGCCGGGCGAACGCAAGAAGATGCTGGCGGAAATCCTCAACCTCAACCGCTTCGGCGAGTACGAAAAAGCCGCCAAAGAGCAGATCGACACGCTCGAAAAAGACATCAGCAGCATTGACCTGCGCATCAAGGAGATCATCGCCGATCTCGCCAACGAGCCGCAGCTCCGCACCGCGCTGGCGGAAGCCGAAGCCGCGCAGCACGACGCCGAAGTGCGCCTCGTTGATGCCGAAGCGCGCCTGAAAGAAGTCGAGCACGCGCCCGCCGCGCTGCGCACCGCCCGCGATCAAGCCGCCGCGCTGGAAACGCGCCTCCGGCAGATCAGCGCCGACCTCGCGCAGGCCGACGCCGAAATCACGCGGCAGGTGGCGCGCATCCAGAGCTACGAAACGATCATCGCGGAGCAGGGCGCCATCGAAGCGGGCTACCTCGAACTGCAAACCGCGCGCGCCGCCGGGGATGAACTGGCCGACAAGCTGCGCCAGTGGAGCGACCTCGAAACGCGGCGGCACGGCCTCGACCGCCAGCTCGACGCGGCGCGGACGGAACTCAAGCAGGTCATCAGCGGCTATGAGGCCGATGTCAAAAATCTGGAGAAGGTCATCAAGGCGGCCAAGACCGACGATCTGCTCAAGCTGCAAACCGAGATCGCCGGGCTGCAGGAACTCGAAGGCGCACGCGAAGCGTATCAGGCGGAAGTCGTCGAGATGGAGCGCACCCGCTCCGAACTCACCGCCGAAAATAACGCGCTCAAAGCGGAGATGGATAAGCTGGCGGAGCGGCGCAACCGTCTGCGCACCGCCGATGGCGCGGTCTGCCCGGTGTGCGGTCAACCGTTGAGCGAAGCGCAGCGCGACGACCTGATCGCGGAGATCGAAGCGGACGGCAAAGCGATGGGCGATCAGTTCCGCGCCAGCAAAACGCGCATCGAAGACATGAGCGGGGTACTTGCCAGGAGTTCCGGGCGCTTGCAGGAAATGGGGCTGGAAATCAAGCGCATGACGCAGCTCGAAAAGCAAGCGGGCGCGCTGGCGGCAGGCGTCGAGAAGGCGCACGAGGCCGCGCTTCAGCTTGATCAGGTGCAGGCGGAACTTAACGCGGCGCTCGGTCAGCTCAACGGCGAGCAGTTCGCGGGTGAAGTCCGCGCGCAGTTGCTCGATTTGACCGCCGAACGGGACGCGCTCGGCTATGACAGCGGCGCGCACGACGAAATTCAGCGCAAATTGCAGACCTACAGCGCCTACGAAGCGCGCCAGAAAGAGCTCGAAGTCGCCTTAGCGGCCCTGCCGGATTTGCGTTCCGGTCTCGAAGGCACCGAACTAAGGCGCGAACGCCTCAAAGAAGCCCAGGCGACCGAGTCGGCGGCGCAGGCGGAACTGCTCACGGAGATCGGCGGGCTGGAAGCGCTGGTCAAAGAGCATCAGACGCGCGATCTCGAAGTGCGCCAACTGCGCCTCGCCGAACGCAACGCCTACGATAAGCTGGTCAGCGCGCGGCAGGATTTGCTCGCCCTGGACGATCTGCGCGTCCGGAAAGCCGATCTCGAAGCGCGCCTCGCCGCGCGCCGCGAAGAACGCGCGCTCTACGATGAACTCAAGCAGGCGTTCGGCAAGAACGGCATCCCCGCCATGATCATCGAGACGGCCATCCCCGAACTCGAAGTGACCGCTAACCGTCTGCTCGCCCGCATGACCGACGGGCGCATGAACCTGACCATGTCCACGCAGCGCGAACGCAAAGACGGCGGCGTGATCGAAACGCTCGACATTCAAATTGCCGACGAACTCGGCACCCGCGCCTATGAGCTGTTCAGCGGCGGCGAGGCGTTCCGCATCAACTTTGCCATCCGCGTGGCGCTCTCGCAGATGCTGGCGCGGCGGGCGGGGGCGCATTTGCGCACGCTGTTCATCGACGAGGGTTTCGGCACGCAGGACGACGAAGGGCGCAACAAGCTGGTCGAGGCGATCACTGCCGTGCAGGATGAATTCGCGCTCATCCTCGTGGTGACGCACATCGAAGAACTGCGTGATCAATTCCCGGTGCATATCGCGGTCGAAAAGACACCGGATGGCAGTCGCATCAGCATCCGGTAGCCTGTGCTAGAATGGGTACAAGTGAGAGAGGTGCATCATGAGTACACCCAGCCTAAAGGAACAGCTCATCGCCAAGCTGGATCAATTGACGGATGACGAAATTCGCGAGTTGATCGAACATATCGACGTTGTGAAGTACAAGACTGCCATGCAATCTGCTGACCTGCCGCCGGATTACAGCGAAGAAAACGACCCAGCAGTTGGTTTGTTTTCCAGCGAGACGGGCGATCTCTGGTAAAAGCGAAGCGCATGCTGCAAGAGGAGGTCACCCGTTTGGGGCTGGACGCAGAAACGAGATGATGAATGATCGCTGTCGCAGACACGAGTTTCGTGGATCGCCGTTTTTGACATTCATGATGAGTTCCACGAACCGAGTCTTGCGATTTATCGTTCTCCATCAACCGATTTATCTTCCTCAAACCACGTTGGCGGAAATCGGCTATTTTCTCACCAAACGTTACGGGAATTTGACCGCATCATTTTTCCTTGCACGATTTCCCAATACCCGTTACCGTCTCATCCCATTGGCTGATGAAGATGTCGCGCGAACCGCCGAAATTCTGCAAAAATACGCTGATACCCGCGTGGATTTTGTCGATGCTACGATTGCGGCGGTCGCGGAACGCCTGAACATCACGCGGGTTTTGACCCTCGATCGGCGCGATTTCAGCCTGATCCGTCCCAAGCACATTCAGCAGTTTGAGTTATTGCCGGAAAAGGCTTGATGTATGCGCAAACTGAAACCATCTCACTTGCTCTGGATCGCTTCGTTCGCCACGCTGGCGCTGCTGTTCATGCTCGCGCCGCTGACGGTCGCGCAGGACGTGCAGCCGACCCAAACGCCGCTCTTCGGCGATACGTTCGGTCTCGCCACGCCCACGCCAATGGAGACGCCCATCCCCATCAGCCTGACGGGCGTGGGCGGGCGCGCCGATCGCGGCCCGGTGGCGATTCGCTCCGGCCCCGGCCTCGAATTTCCGCGCATCGGGCGGCTCGGCACCGGGCGCTTGATCGACATCGTCGGCTGGAACGGTTGGGAACGCGGGCGCGAATGCACGCCCGACTTCCAGAACGATCTCGACATGTGGGTGCAGGTGCAGGTCGGCGAAACGCGCGGGTGGGTGGCGCGCTGCGTGCTGACCATCACCGGACGCCTGACCGATCTGCCCATCATCACGGCCTCGGGCGACCGAATCTTGCAGCGATAAGAGCACTGAAACACAGAGAACGCAGAGTAAAGATGTCAACGGTGCGGCGATTCTGCTTGCTCCCCTCCCTGAATTCGGGGAGGGGTTGGGGGTGGGGTCGGCAGGCACAGAGGATCAAACGGAATGCGGCGGATCACAACCTATTGTCTCTGTTTGGTCATGCTGATCGCGGCGGGCTGCGGGGCGAGCATCGCGCCGATTGTGCCCACCGCCCAGCCGACCGCCACGGCCACGCCGACCGCTGCGCCCACGCGCACCCCGGCGCGTAACGTCACGCCGACGCAGCCACCGAGTCCCATGCCGGCCACGGCGACGGGCGGGCCTTCGCCCACGCCGCTCTTCGGTCAGGCGGTGACGTTAGTGGCGCAGGCCGCTACCTCGACACGTCCATTCAACCCGAACGCGCCGCGCATCGAGTTTTTCACAGCAGGCGCGGCGGCGGTCGCCCCCGGTGACACGGTGACGCTCTACTGGTCGACGCGCGGCACGACCGCCGCCAACATCTACCGGGTGGAGCGCGGCGTGCGCAATCAGGTGTGGCAGGTCGCGGCGGATGGCAGCCTGAATATCCCCACCCGCCGCGCTGATCGCGGCGCACTGGAGTTTTTGCTCACGGCGGGCGACGGCGATAACCGCGTCGAGCAAACGCTGACCATTCCGCTGGCGTGCCCGGATGTGTGGTTTTTCCAGCCCCCGCCGCAGGAATGCCCGACCGGGGCAGCGCAGGAGACTTACATCATCGAAGAGCCGTTCCAGGCGGGGCGCATGGTCTATATTCAGGCGAACGAAGTCGTGTATTCGCTCTTCAACGACGGCTTCGAACCAGGCTGGATTGCGATCCCCAACCGCTTCGATCCGGCGATCCACCCGGAATCTGAGCCGAGTTTCGCGCCGCCGCCCGGTTTCTACCAGCCGCTGCGCCGTCTCGGGTTCGTGTGGCGTGGCAACGACACGGTGCGCAACCGTCTCGGCTTGGCCAGCCAGCCGGAATTCGCCTTCGACGGCTTCGTGCAGACCTCGGTCACCAACGGCGAAGAGACGCTCTACGTGAGCAGCACGGACGGCACGGTCTTGCAGCTCTTGCCGCAGGGTGACGCGTGGCAGATTATCACGCCGCCCTAAGCAAACCCGGCTACACTCGAAGCGACTTACAACGGACGCGCTGAGCCGCGTCCGTTGATCATTTGTCAACCAACAGACGCCGCTTGAAGCGTCCGCGCTCGGAGAGTTTTCATGCTCAATGAAACTGCCTCATCCACCGATGATCGTCCCGCCCTGCGGTCGTCGGTGCGTCATGTCCCGCACGAGAATAACGCCGTGCGCGACGAACTCCGCCAGATCGTCATGTCCGTGCTCATGATCGAGCGCGAAATCGTCCCGGCGGACGACCAAACGCCTGCGCCCGACGCGCAGATGCCCGCGGAACTGAACGGCGGTTTGCTCGCCTCGTTCGAAGGGCGGCTGCTGTTCGACTCGGAACAGGCCTATGATCGCCTCGACAAAGTGCTCAAGCCGCTGAACTACCTGCCGATCTTCCGCGAGGCGAACGGCAAGCACGTCGTGCACATCCTCAGTGGGCGCGTGCATCCCGGCGAACGCGGCTGGACGGTCAACCTGTTCATGTTCATCGCCACCTTGATCAGTGTGTTGATCCTCGGCACGCTCATCGCCGTCGGCGAGTTAGAGCTGTCCGATCCCGCGCTGGCCGCTTATGTGGGCGAGAACCTCCTCACGCAGATCTGGCGCGGCCTACCTTACGCGCTCAGCGTCATGCTGATCATTGGCGCGCACGAGTTCGGGCACTACTTTGCCGCGCGCTTCCATAAAGTCTCGGTGACGCTGCCGTACTTCATCCCCGCGCCCATGATCAGCCTGTCGTGGACGATGGGCGCGTTCATCCAACTGCGCGAACCGATCCGCAACCGTAAAGCGCTGCTCGACATTGGCGCGTCCGGCCCGCTGATGGGTTTCCTGTTCACTATCCCCATCCTGATCATCGGCCTGAGCACCTCGTATGTCGGGCCGATCACGCCGGGCGGCGCGCTGGAAGGCAATTCGCTGGTCTATGCGCTGGCCAAAACGCTGATCTTTGGGCGCTTCCTGCCCGCGGATGGCATCGACGTGACCATCAACCAGATGGCGACGGCGGGCTGGTTTGGCCTGCTGCTCACGGGGATTAACCTGCTGCCCATCGGCCAGTTGGACGGCGGGCACATCATCTATTCGCTGCTGGGCGAACGCGCGCGCATGCTCTACATCCCGGTGATGGGCGTGCTCATCATCCTCACGCTGCGCTTCACCGAAGCCTGGCTGCTGTGGGTGGTGCTGCTGTTCTTCTTCGGGCGCATCTACGCGACGCCCCTCGATATGATCACCAAGCTCGATCCACGGCGGCGCCTGATCGGACTTCTGAGTATTATTGTCTTCATCGTGACCTTCATTCCCGTGCCGATCATGTTCACGTCGGAAGGCGCGGGCGGTCTGGAACGGCAGGGCGTGCTGCTCACGCTCGGCGTGGTCGCGGCGGCGAATCTCATTCGGGGGCGGCTCAACCGTCCGCAGTTCAGGGTGTAAAAACCCGGGCGCGCGCCGCGTCGATGGTGGTAGACGGTCAGGTGACTGTCATCAGTGTTTCCAGAAGATCGGAACAAGGAGGCTGTATGAGCTATCGCCGCGATGATTGGATCGACGACGACGAATATCCCGACGACCGCGATGTTGAGGAGTTGGGCGACGATGCGCCCGCCGACTACGACCCGCGCACCATTGGCTACGTCGGGGATCGACCTTCGTTCTGGTCACCCGCGCGTATCGTGCTGCTGATTGTTGTGCTGGTCATCGTCGGGTCGATGCTGCTCATCGAACTGGCGCTGCTCCCGCTGATCCGTGCTGCAATGCTAAACGACCCCGAAGTGCTTGATGGGGACCGCCCGGGGCGGACTAAAAAATCGCCCAAGCAGCTGCGCCGCCTCCAGTCCGGCAGCGCGACGATTGACTACGAGCTGATCTTCTCCCGGCGCAAAACGCTCGGGATTCACGTCTACCCGGATACACGCGTGATCGTCCGTGCGCCGCTCAACACCGATCTGCGCTTCATCGAAGCGCATCTGCACACGCGCGCCGCGTGGATCCTCAAACATCAGCAGCAGTTCCGCCAGACGCCGCCGTCACCCCCGGTCGAGCCGCAGTCCGTCACCGGGGCGACCGTGCGTTATCTCGGTGAAGGCTACACCTTGCGTATCGAAACGAGTCAGCGCCAGCGCGTCCAGTTAGGCGGCGGCGAGATCATCGTCTCTGTGCGCGACGCAACCGACACCGACCACGTCGCCGCCCTGCTGAATCGCTGGCTGCGCGTGCAGGCTGAGCGCGTCTTCGCCGAACGCCTGACGGCCTGCTTTCCCCGCGTCGCGGCGTGGGGCATCGCCTTTCCGCCGCTCAAAATCCGCGATATGAAGACGCGCTGGGGGAGCTGCAGTTCGAAAGGCAATGTGTCGCTCAACCTGCGGCTGATTCACCAGCCCGTCGAGCTGATCGACTACGTCGTGCTGCATGAGCTGTGCCACCTCAAAGAACTGAATCACAGCCCGCGCTTCTGGAAACTGATGGATCGCGTGCTCCCCGATTGGCGCGACCGCCGTAAACGCCTCAATCAGCGCTAGGCTCACCTTGAAACCCCGCTGATCCCCAGTGTAAGATGCAGCCAATCTGAAGAGGTGAATCATGAGCGATTTTGGCAAATGGGCGCATGTGCTGTGGGTGACGTTCCGGCTGCGCTGCCCCAACTGTGAGCAGGGAAAAATCTTCACGGGCTTGTTCAAGCACAACAAGGTGTGTCCCGTGTGCGGTGTGCGCTTTGAACGCGAAGACGGCGAATCGGTCGGCGGCATGTACATCAATCTGAGCGTGGCGGAACTGACGACCGTGGGCGGCTTTTTCCTCGCCGATGCGCTGTGGCATCCGCCCTTTGAGCCGCATCTGCTCTTCTGGGTGATCTACAACGTGCTGTTCATTACGATCTTCTACAGCCGCTCCCGCGCCATGTGGGTTGGCATTTCGTATCTCACGGGCGGCGTGCGGAAAGAGGCCGAGCACAGCGACAGTGCCGCGACGTAGTCCCTCTAGAACAACGGACGCGATTGTGCCATTAAACGAATGATCGCGGATATGGGCTGTAGGGGCGACCCTATGTGGTCGCCCATGAACGGGAGGGGACACTGCCCCTCCCCTACGTCCGGGATCTCCGTATTCATAAGTTAAACTGCATAATTGCGTCCCTACGAGAAAAGTGTGGTTGTGTAGGGACGCGATTTATCGCGTCCGCAAACGCCCAAGACCGACAGGTAACCCGTTTTCACGGCAGTCGACGCACTGACCGGCCTGCCTTGTCCTTTGGCTGACAAACGGTCATTGGCTTAGATCGCGTCCCTACGAAGACCTGTTCGGCTTGGCAGACGCTGCTGGCTCCCCTCGAATTTGGCCCCCCCCCCCCCCCCCCCCCCCCCCCCCCCCCTGTCGGGTGGGGTCGGCAGCTGACCTTTTTCAACATCCTCATGCCTTGTTCCTACAAACACCTCTCTAGCCAAGATCACGAGGCGCTCTTTGGACATCCGCTTTGGCGCGTCTGCTAGCTCGCAGTCTTGGTCTGACTTCAGAGGATGAAGTCACAATCAACAAAAAGGGCGAACCCATCGGTTCGCCCTTTACATATTTGCCTACCAGCCTGACTTACGATCCCTTGACCAACCGCGCCTTGATGTCCTTGACGATGGTTTGCAGGGCGGGGTTGGCGGGCAAATCGCCCGCGACCTTATTGCACGAGTGCAGCACGGTGCTGTGCGTGCGCCCACCAAACGCATCCCCGATTTGCGGGAGCGAGGCGTTCGTCAGTTCCCGCGCCAGATACATCGCGACTTGCCGCGCCATGTTGAGCGCTCCGGTGCGGCGCGGCCCGATCAGATCTTCGGTGCGCAGACCGTAGTGCTTGGCCGTCGTATCCAGCACCTGCGCCAGCGTGATGTGATGGCGTGGGCGGTGATAGCCGTCCATGATTTCGACCGCGGTATCCATCGTCACGGTCTGCCGGGTGAGCTGCGATGTGGCGACCACCTGATTGAACACACCTTCGAGTTCGCGCACGTTGGCTTTCGCCCGGGTCGCCAGCATTTCGGCGACATGCCGCGTCAGCTTGATGTCGCGTTCGCGCGCCCAGTTGCTGAGGATGGCGATGCGCGTTTCCAGCGTGGGCGGCTGCACATCCATCACCAGACCGCCTTCAAAGCGGGAGCGCAGGCGCGCTTCGAGCGTTGTCAGTTCGCGCGGATGCCGATCCGAGGCCAGCACGACCTGTTTGTTATAGGTGTAAAGGGAGTTGAAGGTATGGAAGAATTCTTCTTGCGTGCTCTCTTTGCCCGAAATAAACTGCACGTCGTCGACGAGCAGCACATCGACCGAGCGATAGCGTTCGCGGAACATGGCCGTCGTCCGGTTGCGGATCGAGTCGACCAGATCATTGGTGAACGCTTCCGACGGCACGTAAATCACGCGCAGACCGCGCGCTTTGCACGCGTGGGCAATCGCTTGAAGCAAATGGGTCTTGCCGAGGCCGACACCACCGTAAATAAAAAACGGGTTATAGGAGCTGGCCGGGCGTTCGGCCACCGCCTGCGCCGCCGCGAAAATCATCTCGTTTTCGCTGGCCGCGATGAAGCGGTCGAACGTGTACTTGGGGTTGAGTTCCGACTCCGGCAGTTCGGTCTGCTGCGGGCGGGCGATCTGCTTATGGAGCGGGACGCTCGTTTCGGTCGGTTCCTGCTGCGCGAGCAGCCGGAACAGCGGCATTTCTTCCGCTTCGTCGGCTTCCAGTACAGGTAAATTCTGGCACACTTCAAAACGAAGTTCGACGTTCGCGCCAGCGGCATCGCTGACGGCGCGGCGAATCGTCCGGTATAGACGAAGCTGGAGCATGTCGCGAGCATATGTATTGCCCACGCCGATGACAAAAACCCCTTCTTCGACGCCAAGCAAAGCCGCTCCCTTCAGCCACGTCTCAAAAGTGGGACGTTCAAGCTGCAGTTCGAGTTGATGGTAAGCGGACTTCCACGTCTCTTGCGGGTTCACGAAACCTTATCCTCTATTGGGGTCAGCTGCGCCCCAATCCGGTAATAGAGAAAGCAAAATCGTCCGAGAGAAGAGCTCTCTCGCCGAGCGTAACACAAGCATCAGTTGTCGTTCAGGTGAGTTACCGACCGCGCGGCATTGGGATGCCGGGTCATCAACATTCGTCGACATCGGCGACGTACAAATCAGTATAGTCGATCTCCTGTTCTGATACAACCGATCAACCTTAAAAAATTGAAAAGTTTAAGCTTGGGATTTAATGTCACTGAAATCTTTTAACATTGAGCGGAAAAACCGATCAGATTTTCGCCTGCCCGATTCCAGCGAATGTTTTAACATTGGGATAATTCCTGTCAAACGCTGCATTTAGGAAAAATAACCCCAATGTCCTAGGCAAAACCGGGTTTTATTACAATTTTCATTGTACGTCGGTATAGACATCCACAATCTTTACATGTACAATGACGATAGGTTAAAAATCGTGTTTCAATGAACCCGAGGTGGAGCGATGCCAGACGTTCAAGATGATCGTGCAACCTTCTATAACACTGAATCGGATGATTTCATGGACGAACCGACGACAGCGAGCTCAGGCAAGCCGGACGTGATCAAGGTGTCCGCGAAATCGCGTTCCACAGCGGTAGCGGGGGCGATTGCCGCAGTTATCCGTGAACATCGGTACGCGGAAGTCCAGGCGATTGGTGCAGGCGCAGTCAATCAGGCCGTCAAGGCGCTGGCGATTGCGCGGGGTTATCTGAACGGCGATCAAATCGACATCGTGTGCACTCCCTATTTCACTGAAGTTGACATCGAAGGCCAGGAGCGCACGGCGGTCCGATTCATCGTCGAACCCCGTCCGTAAGAGACGAATGCGTGTAGATTTACATCTGCATACCAATGCATCCGATGGGCAGCATACGCCATCAGAGTTAGTTGTGCTTGCACAGAAATTCAATATCATCGCGATCACCGACCACGATACAACGGACGGAATCGCGGAAGCCCAGGAGGCGGCTCGAAAAATCGGGTCGCCTCAAATTATCCCTGGCATTGAGTTCAGTGCTGAGGATGACGCGGGCGATGTGCATATGCTCGGTTACTTCATCGATATCCAAGATGCCGCGTTTCAGGCGGAACTGCAGAAGTTCCAGAATGATCGTTTTACGCGTGGCCAGCGGATGGTTGAAAAGCTGGCGGCGCTCGGCTTACCGCTCGACTGGAACCGGATCGCCGCGTTGGCGGATGGCGGTTCGATTGGCCGACCGCATATCGCGCGGGCGATGGTCGAAGCGGGCTACGTCGAGACCGTGCGCGAGGCGTTTGATCGCTATATCGCCAATGACGGCATCGCGTATGTCGCGCGGCGGCGCTTGTCACCGGAAGAAGCTGTGCACATGATTCATGCCGCTAAGGGTGTCGCTGTGCTGGCGCATCCCGGTCTGCTGCCGGATCCCGAAGCGATGGTGCGCCGCTTGATTCCATATGGGCTGGATGGCGTCGAAGTGACGCATCCGAGCAATTCGGAAAGTGTGCGCCTCCAGATGCGCGCGTTAGCCCGCGAATTCAGCCTCATCATGACCGGCGGTTCCGACTTTCACGGTTTGGCCATCAAACCGGACGTCCGCATCGGCATGGAGACGCCGCCGGAAGGCTGTGTCCAAGCCCTGCGCCAACGCGCGCAGCGGTACGCTACCCCTAAACCATAAATCGCTATGACGACCTATGTCATCCTGATCCGCGGGATCAATGTTGGCGGCAAAAACAAGATCCCCATGGCAGAGCTGAAAAGCCACCTTGAGGCCCATGGTTTTGCCAGCGTGACCACGTATATCCAGAGCGGTAACGTGATCCTCAAGTCTGATCTTGATGCCGCAACGCTGGCTGCCCAAGTTGAAACCCTCCTGGCAACCAAATTTAAGCTTGGATAGCCCGCAAATCAAAGTCCTGGCGTTGACGCGCAAACAATTGCAGCGGGTCATCGAGCATAAACCGGACGGCTTCGGCGAGGAACCCGACAAATATCACAGCGATGCGATCTTCTTACTGGGGATCGACGCGCAGGCAACGCTGGCGATTTTCAATCCGCGTGAGGGTGTCGATCAAGTCTGGGCGGGCGACGGCGTGATCTACTCGCAGCGGCTCAGCGCCCAACGTACCAAAAGCCGCCTCAACAAAATCATGGCCGACCCCGCCTACAAACTCATGACCATCCGCAATTGGAACACCACCACCAAACTGCTCGATCTGGCGCTGCAAGCTGACGCCGATCACGACCGCTAGCGGTTTCAATTTTGAGCGTGTCCTTAAACTGCACACAGACCTTGGCTTGACAGGCCATTGTAGGGACAAGGCATGCCTTGTCCTCTCTGTTTTCTTCCCGAAATTAGGACGAGGCATGCCTCGTCCCTACGAAAAAGAAATCGGGCTGGCGAGTGCTGTTGTCTCCCCTCCCTGAATTCGGTTGAGGACAGGACACTTTTAACAATGGAGCCATTGTAGGGACCGCCCCCCCCCCCGCGGCCGGGCCGCCTACCTTAGGAAGTGGCTCGAAGCATTAAAACTATCCTGCCGTGAACTGAATTCTGGTAGGGGCTGGGGGTGGGGTCGGTTTAGATCCCCGGATAATCCAGCAGCAGCACGTCGAGCGCGAGGCGCGCATTGGCGTTCGTATCCGTCAGCAGACCGATGGTCTTGCGCGTGGCGCTGACCGCCGTCGCCGCTTCTTCCCCGCTCATCCGATCTTTGAGGCTGATCGAGCGCCGCCGCTTGATCGATGTTGGTCGGTTCGAGGCCGCTGTTCCCCGCCAATAGAAACACATCCCGCCAGAACGACAGCCACAGTTCCAGCAGCGTGATCAGCGCCGCTTTGTCCTTCGATAGATCGTCGGACTGCTTGAAGCGTTCGACGCGCGTCATGCCGAGGATGTTGATCAGCAGATCGAATGCCCCCGCGCGCTGACCGAGCACCTCTTCATTATTGAGCGCGTTGATCGCCCAGCCCATGCGCCCGGCGCTCAGGTGTGCCAGCAGCCGCGCTCGATCCTCGTCAGCGTTGAACAGTTCCGTCAGCGTCTCGTAGACCGTGTGCACGGCGGCGGGGCGTAGATGGATCACCTGACTGCGGCTGGTGATGGTCGGCAGCACCGGCTCCAGCGACTTGGCCAGCAGAATCAGAATAGCGTGCGGCGCGGGTTCTTCCAGCGTTTTGAGCAGCGCATCCTGTGCGCGCGGCTGCGCCGTGTCGAAGTCGCGGAATACGGCGATACGGTAGCGCGCTTCGAACGGCTTGAGCGCCAGCTTCTGCATCATCAGGCGCAGTTCTTCGATTTTGAGCGGGCTGGTCTCGGAGTCGCGCTGCGTGTACAGCACATCCGGGTGATTGCCGGTGGCGATGCGGCGGCACGGCGGAACACTGCCCGCACGGCTCGCTGGTCGGGGTTGGTACAGTTGAGCGCCATGGCGAACTGCCGCGCCAGCGTCTCTTTGCCGACCGATTCCGGGCCGACGAACAGATAGCCGTGGCGGATGCGTTCATACGCCATGCTCTGCTGCAAGTGCGCGACCGCCCAATCGTGCCCGTAGATCTGCCAGTGGTGTGTAAAAGTCGTCGTCATTCACTCAACATCCTGTTTCCTGAGACGATCATAGCACATTCTGCGTTGCACACCATCCACGCCGATTATTGCTCCCCTCTCCAAGCCTTGAGGACAGACAGGTTTAACAATCGAGGGAATAGTAGGGACGCCCAACGAGGCTTGTCCGCAAATGATTCACCATTCGCAACGGCTCAGAAAGGGTGATTCGAGTTTACCCCTCACCCCCAGCCCCTCTCCCTTGGGAGGGGGCTGGGGTGAGCCAGGCCAGCTCCTCTTGGGAGAGGGGTCGGCCAGCCCCAACGCCTGATAATTCTCGCTCAGCCACGTTTGATAGTCGGTGTTCGCCGGGTCAAGCTGCATAGCGGCCTGAATATCCGCGCGCGCCTGATCGATGCGCCCCGCATTGAACTGCGCCAGCCCGCGATAGAACAGCGCGACCGAGTCTTGCGGATTGGCTTCGAGCGCCCGGGTGTAGATCGTCGCGGCCATCTCATTGTCGTTGAGCGCGAACAGGTAGATCCCGGCGAGGTCAGTGTAGCGCCGGGCGTTGTTCGGGTCCAGCGCAATGGCACGCGTCTCGCTGTCAATCGCTTCCTGATAGCGCCCGAGCGCATAGTACACATCGCCGATGAGCGAATACAGCGTGGCGCTTTCGGGCTGCAAGCGGATCGCCTCGTTGAAGTCGGCGAGCGCTTCTTCATACCGCCCCACGTCCGAATGAGCGCGGGCGCGCGCTTCGACGTACCCGCCGTTGTCGGGATCGAGGTTGATCGCCGCGCTGAAATCGCCAATGGCGGCGTCAGGGCGTCCTAGTTCCACCTGACTCAGCCCGCGGTAGTAGTAGGCGGTGGCGTTATTGCCATCGGCGTACAGCGCCTGCGTGTAGATTTCGACGGCGGTGGCATAGTCCTGCTGCGCGAAGTAGTAGATGCCGCCGAGATCCGTGTAGTAGCGCGAATTGTTCGGTTCCAGCATGATCGCGCGGTTCTTATTGGCGATCGCTTCCGCGTAGCGCTGCTGGTTGTAGTACAGGTCGCCCACCGACGAATAGTACGCGCCCACCTGCGGCGCCAGGCGGATCGCTTCATTGAAGTCGGTGAACGCGGCATCGATTTGCCCCTGTTCGCGGTTGGCGGCGGCGCGCCACGCGAAGGCATTGGCGCTGGTCGGTGCCAGCCGAATCGCTTCGCTGAACTGGGTCACGGCGTTGGCGTAGTCATTCATGGCGTAGGCGGTTGCGCCGCGCCAGTACGCGTTGGCCGGATCGGCGGCATCCAACTGCGCCGCGTTGTTCAAATCGTTGACCGCCGAGTCGTAAAGCTGCTGCGCGCGGAAGCTGACCGCGCGCGCTCGGTACGCCCAATCGGCGGACGGCGCGGCGCTCACAATGGCGTCGTAGTCGGCCATCGCTTCGTTCCACAGTTGGAGCGCGTCATACAGCGCGGCGCGCTGCGCCCGCACGCACAGATCGTCCGGGCTGAAGTCCAGCGCGCGGTTGTAACTGCCCATCGCTTCGTTGATCAGCCCGCGTTCGCGCAGGGCTGATCCGCGATACGTGTAGACTGCCGCCAGATTCAGATCGACGGCGCGCGCACCGGGCGCGGAGCGGGCAGCTTGGTTGAGCAGCGACACCGCCGCGCTGATCTGGTCGCTGTGGTACAGCGCCAACCCGAGCAGCGTGCTCACGGCGTAGGTTTTATCGTCGGGTGTGCTGACGAAATGCGCCTGACTTTCGGGCGTGCATTCGGCAATCGCCACGGGCTGCGCGGCACAGTGCACGCACCCCGCCGGGTTGATCGCATACTGCGCGTCGATACTGCCGAGCTGCGCGCTGCCCCACACGACCAACGCCGCGTTTTGCTGCGTCGCCAGTGTGAGCGCCTCGGCGCGGGAGTTGATCGTCCCAGAATGCGTTTGCACCTGCACGCTCACGCCGACGGGCGGGAGCTGCGCAATGGCCTGTTCCAGCCCCGCGCGCCACTCGTCGGTCACCGGGAAGTTGCTCCCGTTGTTGGCGAACTGCGCGATCAGGATGCGCGTGGTCGGCAGGGGCGCCGTGGCGCTCGACGCGGTCGCTGTGGGCAGCAGGCGTGGCACCACCAGCACGGCGGCGATCACGACGATCAGCACGATGACGATCAGCGCGGCGATCAGGCGGATGGGGAGTTGACGAGCGTTCATAGGCTTTCCTTGCGTGCGGTGGTCAGTCTAAGCTAGCGTCAGTTATGGATAGCGCCCAGTGCTCGGTCGCTCCCCTCCCCGAATTCAGTTGAAGACAGGATACTTTTAACATTGGGAGCCATTCGGATCCGCATCTGAGGGAAACTGTGTTTGGTAGGGACGCGCAACGGCGCGTCCGTTTCGCTCCCAGTTCGAGGACGCCCCATGGGGCGTCCCTACAATTCCCTCGATTGTTAAAACTGTCCCTCCCTCAACCGAATTCAGGGTGGGGTCGGCTGTTTTATCCATAGCTGACCTTATTCTACGGTGAGTCGGGGAAATTGGTTGTTAGGTATTGACTCGGTTCGTTTGCGCATCTGCATTGACTCCGTTGTAATCAACTCATATGATTCGCTAGTCAATCGTCAATACTGCGGAGGCCGCTATGCACCAGCTTGCTCCCAAACTGCTGTCTGCCATCCCGGATCACCTTGCGCCGGACGGCTCGGAGATTCGCGAACTGCTGTCGGTGACGGGCGCGAGCCTCGCGCACTGCACGCTGCCCCCCAATCAGATGTCCAAGGCGGTCAAGCATCGCACCGTCGAAGAGATCTGGTATGTGCTGGCTGGTCAGGGACAAGTCTGGCGCAAGCTTGGCATTGATGAACTCGTTGTCGACGCCGTGCCCGGCATGGCGCTGACCATTCCGCGTGACACCCACTTCCAATTTCGCAACACCGGCCCGGAACCGTTCGTGTTCGTGATCGCAACCTCCCCCAAATGGCCGGGCGCGGATGAGGCCATTTCCGTGCCGGATTACTGGTAGCGTATCAGTGTGCTTTTCGCCGTACATCCATGCCCTTTGAGCGACGTCGTAAAATGCTTTACAGGCGGCGCACAACTGGATAAGATGGATGGCATTATACGGAAAAGGTACATCTATGCGCTTTGACATTAACCTCGAGCATGCGCCCGAATTAGACGCCGACAACTACATCAATCGCGAGTTAAGCTGGGTTGATTTCAACACGCGCGTGCTTGCGCAGGCCGAAGACGAATCGCTGCCTCTGTTAGAGCGTCTCAAGTTTCTCGCCATCGTCAGCAGCAACACCGACGAATTTTTCATGGTGCGCGTGGCGACCATCCACAAAAAGCTGGCGCTCAACGTGCCCAGCAACCGCCCGGATGGCATTCCCTACCCGGTTTTGATCGAAGAGGTGCGCGCCCGCGTGCTCACGCTCATGCAGCGCCAGCGCGAACTGATGCGCACGCTTCTGGGACAACTGCGCAATTACGGCGTGATGGTCGACGCGGTGAGCGACCTGCCGAAAGAGTATCGCCACGCCCTGCGCGAACACTTCTTTGAAGAGATCTTCCCCGTGCTCACGCCGCTGGCTGTCGATCATGCGCGCCCGTTCCCGTTCATCTCCAACCTGAGCATGAATCTGGCGATCTGCCTGCGGCGTAAGGGCGAACCCGACGAGCAGGACGAGTTTGTGCGCGTCAAAATCCCGGATACGATGCCGCGCTTGCTCAACGTGAATGATGTGGTGCGCAAGCACGGCGGCGAGCTGCCCACCCAAGAACGCTTCGTGTGGATTGAAGACCTGATCGCCGAAAATCTCGATCTGCTGTTCCCCGGCATGAAGGTCGTCGAGTTTGTGCCCTTCCGCGTGACGCGCAACGCCGACATCGACTTCGAAAATGAGCGCGAAGATCACCCGTACAGCAACAACTTCCATATCAGCGACATTATCGAGGAGAGCATCAAGGAGCGGCGCTTCGGGTCGATTGTGCGCCTCGCCGTGCCCGACGATGTCAACAAGCGCGCGCTGCGGCGGCTGCTCGAACACCTTGAAATCGTGCCAGAACGCGATCTGTACCGCGTCAATGGCGCGTTGGGCGGCGCGAGCCTGTTCCAACTCACCGGCATCGATCACCCGGAACTGAAGTACACGCCCTATGTGCCGAAAATGCCCGCGCTGATGGAGTACGACAGCATCTTTGACGCCATCCGCGAGCGCGATTGGCTGGTGCATCACCCCTATGACTCGTTCGCGCCCGTCGAAGCCTTCTTCCAGCAGGCCGCGCGCGACCCCAATGTGCTGGCGATCAAGGCGACCCTCTACCGCGTCGGGCGCAATTCGCCCGTCGTGCAGGCGCTCATGGAAGCGCGCGACAATAACAAACAGGTCGCCGTGCTGGTGGAACTCAAGGCGCGCTTTGACGAAGAGCACAACCTCGAATGGGCACGGCAGATGGACGAAGCCGGCATTCACGTCACTTACGGTGTCGAAGAACTGCCCGTCAAGACCCACGCCAAGATCGCGCTCGTCGTGCGCCGCGAACCGGACGGTGTGCATCGCTACGTGCATCTCGGCACGGGCAACTACAATGCCGCGACCGCCCGCCTGTACACGGATATGGGCTTGTTCACCGCCAACAAAGTGCTCGCCGATGACGCCTCCAAGCTGTTCAACCGCTTGACCGGCTATGCCCCCGCGACCACCTACCAGCGGCTGCTGGTCGCGCCGGAATTCCTGCTGCCCAATCTCGCCGAACTGATCGATCACGAGATCGCCGCCGCCCGTGACGGCAAAGATGCGCGCTTGATCTTCAAGATGAATCAGCTCGAAGAAGACCTGATGATCCGCAAGCTGTATGAAGCCTCACAGGCCGGCGTGCAGGTGGATCTCATGGTGCGCGGCATTTGCTGTCTGCGTCCCGGCCTCCCCGGCATCAGCGAAAACATCCGCGTGCGCAGCATCGTCGGGCGCTACCTCGAACACAGCCGCATCTTCTATTTCCACAACGCGCCGCCGGATCGCCGCATTTATATGGGCAGCGCCGACCTGATGCGCCGCAACCTGTACAACCGCGTCGAAGTGGTGTTCCCTGTGCTCGACCAGCGCTTGCAGCGTGATATTGTGCATATTCTGGAGACCTACACCCGCGACAACACGCAGGCGTGGGATCTCGCCCCGGATGGCGTGTATCACCGTTTGCAGCCCGCCCCCGGCGAAGAAGCGTTCTCCGCGCAGGAAGCCTTCATGGCGAACAGCCTCGGCGTGTCCTAGCCCCCGTTGGCGGCGGGGCGCCGATCTGGGCGCTCTGCCGCGTGCTAGAAAACTTGCATCGACAAAAATTAGGTAACGTGTCACAATAATCATACGCTGCCGTTAGATCTCACTCAAAGAAAATATTCCTTTCAAAGCGAACTTAATCATTTTGCCCAAGCTGTGACACCGTTGAAGTCGCTGGTTAGGAGTACATCATTTTGGATCTGTGCGTAATTGAGGGTGACGGCATCGGACACGAAGTCGTTCCGGCAGCGGTCCGTGTCCTCAAGGTTGTCGCGCCCGATGTGATTATCCGCAAAGCGGATGCGGGTTGGGATACGTTTCTCAACGTCGGCAACCCGCTGCCTTATGACACGCTGCATCTGGCGATGGAATGCAGCGCGGTTCTGTTTGGCGCGGCGGCCTCTCCATCCTACCCGGTTGATGGCTACTATGTGCCCGTGGTGCGCCTGCGCCGCGAGCTGAAGACCTACGCCATGCTGCGCCCCACGCGCTATTTGCCCGTGCCGACTGCCCGCCCCGGCGTTGACCTGCTGGTCGTGCGCGAATCCACCGAAGACCTGTACATCGGCCATGAACACACGGAAGATGACGGGCGCATGGGCATCTCCGAAAAAGTGATCACCCGTGAAGCGACCGAAAACGTCGCGCATAAAGCCTTCCAACTGGCGATCAAAAACGGACGCCAGAAGGTGACCATCGTCCACAAGGCGAGCGTGCTGCTGCAAACCGATGGGCTGTTCCGGCGCGTGGCGCTGGAAGTCGCGCAGAACTACCCGGAGATCAAGGTTGAGGAACTGCTGGTGGATACGGCGGCCTACTGGATGGTTAAAGACCCGACCCGCTTCGACATCATTCTGACGCCCAACCTGTACGGCGACATCCTCTCCGACATGGCGGCGGCGTGGGGTGGCGGTCTGGGACTCGCACCTTCGTTGAGCGTCGGCGAGGGCGTGGCGCTGGCGGAGCCGGTGCACGGCTGCGCGCCCGATATCGCGGGCAAGGGCGTCGCCAACCCGACGGCATCGATCATGGCGATTGCCATGCTGCTGCGCCATCACTGGGATCGGCAGGAGGCGGCGAATCGGGTAGAAAGTGCTATACGCGGCGCGCTGGAATCTGGCTACCATACGGCGGATATTCATCCGGATGGAGCCATGTCCACAGATGATTTCACTGAGCAGGTATGTAAAGGGTTATAGATTTGTAGGAATACTGAGTCAATATGAGTTATGGCTCAAAATTCCCACAGCTTGTGCAGCAAGATATTCGCTATAATTGCAGAAATTGGCGGAACGCGGGGACGCTCATGTCTATGGCGCTGGTGCTTGTAGTTGATGACGATACACTATCATTACAACTGCTGGAACTCATGTTAAAACGTGAGCAGCATGTCGTCTTGACGAGCGCCAGCAATACCGACACCGTCGACCTCATCTACCAACACCAGCCCGATCTCGTCATCCTCAACGATAATATGCCGCACGTCAGCGGCGGTGAAATGTGCAAGCGCATCAAAACTGACCCGCGCATCTGTCAGACCCCCGTGGTGCTGACGAGCGCGGGGCAGCGGGTGCGCGACCCGAACTATGTGCGGGACAGCCGCGCGGACGGGGTGCTCTACAAGCCCTGCGTCGCCGCCGATGTCCGCACCTGTGTCAATCAGCACCTCCGCTAACTGCTCCGCCGCCCACAGCTCAATAACTTCGGCTCATCGCGCAACGAACACCCCGCTTTTGCGTAATCATGGATATACTCGACAGTAATCCAGACGAAAGGTGTGTTCCGCATGGCGAACGTGATTAAGAACGTAGCAGTGCTTGGTGCGGCTGCGGTTGCTGGACTGTATTTAATCAATCCCACCGCGGGCGTGCTGGAATTCATCCCCGATATCGTGCCGATTATCGGTAACCTCGACGAAGCCGCCGCCGTCACCATCTTGATCGGCGCGGCGCGCTACTACGGCATCGACATCTCGAACATCTTCAAACGCGACACTGAACCGCCCACCCGCATCGACGACACGCAAAAGCCCAAACGTCTGCCGCCGCGGTAAAACACGACCCCACCCCGAATTCAGGGAGGGTAGATGTGCGGGTTTTTAAAGTCCCCTCTCCTCTTTTCGGAGAGGGGATTTAGGGGTGAGGTTGATCTTCGTCGGGACGCGCAGAAGCGCGTTCGCTGTATCCGACCCCACCCACGCCGAATTCAGGGAGCGGAGACGTGCGGAACGATGTGGGTCGTTCCCCCTCTCCGTTCGGAGAGGGGGCTAGGGGGTGAGGTTGCTTTAACAACTGCTTTTCATACGCTAGGTGCAAATTAGATGCTTGATGACCAAACCTTAGCCAACTTGCGAGCCGCGCAAACCCTGCGCGGCGTCCCGCCCGAACACCCGCCGATCCCGTGGCGCAATCTCCGCCATCTGCTCTCCCTGCATGCGACCGTCACGCCCGACAAAGTCTTCCTCATTCACTACGACGCCAACGGCGACCGCGAAGAACTGACCTACGCGCAGTTCAATAGCCGCGTGCATCAGGCGGCCAGCTTCCTGTATGACGACCTCGGCGTACGGCGCGGCGACCGCGTGGCGACGATTGCCTACAACCACAGCGACACGGTGATCCTCTACTTCGCCTGCTGGCTGATCGGCGCGGCGGTCGCCCCGCAAAATGTCAGCGAGGATGACCGCCGGATCGCCTTCATTCTGCGCAACAGCGCGGCGGTCGTGTGCTTCGCCCGCGCCGAATACCTCGCCCGCGCGGAGGCGATCATCTACGGCGACGCCGACGCGGGACTCGGCGCGGCCAACATCCGCCAGATCGTCGTGATCGGCGGCGCGTCCGACAACTACCTCAACTTCCATGAGGAGATCGCCAACCGCCCGAACACCTTCATCTCCACGACCGAGCGCCCGACCCTGCACGATGAAGCGCTGCTCGTGTACACCAGCGGCACGACGGGCGCGCCCAAAGGCGTGGTGCTCAGCCAGTCCAACCTGCTGATCGACGCGCAGGGCATTTGCCAGTGGCAGGGGATCACGGGCGGGCAGCGGCTGATGAACGTGCTGCCCATCCACCACGTGAACGGCATCGTCGTCACGCTGATCACGCCGCTGGTCGCGGGCGCATCGGTGGTGCTCAATCGCCAGTATTCGAGCCGCCATTTCTGGGAGCGGATCGCCCGCGAAAATGTGCAGATCGTCAGCGTCGTGCCGACGCTTTTGCAGTTCGCGCTCGACTACGCGGCGGAGCAGGAAGCCAAAGGCGCGTCGATCTGGGGCGAGGGCGTGACCCGCGCCGATCTGCTGCGCTTCCGCCATATCATGTGCGGGGCGGGAACGCTCGCCATGAGCCTCGTCAAAGCCTTCGAGGACAAGTTCGGCATTCCGGTGCTGCACGGCTACGGCCTGAGCGAGACGACCTGCTATTCGTGCTTCCTGCCCATCGACCTGTCGCCGGAGGAGCACACGCGCTGGCTGCTCGACTACGGCTACCCGAGCATCGGCTGTCCGATTGCGCCGAACGAGATGGCGATCTTCGACCCGTCCGGCAGCGGGCAGCAGTTGGGCGCGGGCGAACGCGGCGAGATCTGCATCCGCGGGCACAACGTGATGCAGGGCTACTTTCAGCGCCCGGACGCCAACGCTGAGACCTTCAAGTTCGGCTGGTTTCGCAGCGGCGACGAGGGCTTTTACCAAGAGGACGCGCGCGGGCGGCAGTTCTTCTTCATCACGGGCCGCATCAAAGAGCTGATCAACCGGGGCGGCGTCAAGTTCAGCCCGTTCGACATCGAAGAGATTTTGCTGGAAGTCCCCGGCGTGAAGGTCGGCCTCGCGGTCGCCTTCCAGAACGCCTACTACGGCGAGGAAGTCGGCGCGTATGTGGTGTGTCACGACGGCACGACCGTCACCGCCGAGGGGGTGATCGCGCACTGCCGGAGCCGCATGCCCTTCGAGAAGTCGCCCAAAGTGGTGGTCTTCGGCACGGAGATTCCGGTCACTTCGACGGGCAAGTATCAGCGCCTGAAGCTGCAAGCTCTGTTCGCCGAGTGGGAACACACGCAGTTCAAGAAGTAGGCACACGGTCGGCTTGGCTGCTCAAACGGCGATAATCGCTAATCCTGACTTCGAAAGAGGCTGATTGAACCATGAGTGACAAGCTGTCTTATACCGAGATTTATCTGCGGGCGTGCGATCTGATCAAGGATGCGGCGGAGAAAAAACTGGAACGCCCTTTAACACCTCAAGAACTCGCTCACATCTATAATGCAGGCTCTTTGATGATGCTTGAAAGTGTTGAAAGAGGTATTGAAGTGAGCACAAAAGCGAATCTCTCAGCGACTTTGCTCTCAACCAGCTTTCTTGATCGGCTTGACGAAACAAAAAGAGACTTCCCGAAACGTTTGGAGGAAGACTGGCTCATTCAACCGCTCAGCCAACAACTGATGGATAAACTCATGCAGCTTCCCTATGTTTACAGCCTCTTCCAAATTTTGTTGACAATGGAGCAGACCGCGCCAGAAGCGCGCTACCAAGAGCTGACCCGTATTCTCGACGAAACAATTTGAGAAGTCGCAATTGGTTCGTAAAGTGGGAAACTCGGCAGTTCAAGAATTTTGCAGTTCGCCCCCCCCCCCGGCCCTCTCCGAAAAGAGGAGACGAGCGGCGTTTGAAGTCCCCTCGCCCTTGGGAGAGAAGGAATGGCGAACCTGCTGTCTCCCCCTCCCTGAGTCCGGGGAGGGCGGGGGTGGGGTCGAAAAATCGTGTTGAGCAACCTCCGAAAACTGGCATAATCTGGTCAATCCAACACACAGCGAAAGCCGAACCCATGAGCACTTTCCAACACGTGATCCAAACCGAGGCCGATCTCCGCGCCATTCTGGGCTATGCCGGAGAACCCGCGACCAACAAAGTCATCACCCAGATTGACGACATTTGCCGCGCCTACATTGAGGCGTCGCCGTTCGTGCTGCTCGGCACCAGCGACGCGACCGGGCGCATGGATGTGTCGCCCAAGGCGATCCGCCGGGGGTTCGTGCAGGTGCTTGACAGCCACACGCTGCTCATCCCCGACCGCCCCGGCAACCGGCGCGGCGACACGCTGACGAACCTGCTGCAGAACCCACACATCGGGCTGCTGTTCCTTGTGCCCGGGCGCAAAGAGACGCTGCGCGTCAACGGCACGGCGCAGATCGTGCGCGACGAGGCGGTGCGCGACCGCTTCATTATGCAGGGCAAAGCCCCGATCTTCGTGATCGCCGTGACGGTGCAGGAAGCCTATTTCCACTGCACCAAGTGCATGGTGCGGTCGCATTTGTGGACGGACGAGCATAAGAACGACGCGCTGGTCTCGCTCGGTGCTGCGATCGTCCAGCACGCGCAGCTCGATATAAGCCTTGAAGAGGCGGATGCGTATCTCGCCGAGGACGAGAAGACCGGGCTGTACTAGACGCGGGGAGAGGGCGGGCGGGACGCTGCGTGTGTCCCGCCGCAAGTGGTTTTTCTATAAAGCCTAGTTTCAACTCGGGATGCTGACAAAGAATGCCGACATAGTAAATATAGTTTGATCGCAGTCACAATATATGATCAATTGGTTCAAGCATTCACTTTTACAGATCTACAAATTGTGCAATATCGGTTAAATTTTTCCAATTTGCACCATTGGGTAGAAGAGTGTGCTCATCAAAAGTCAATGCATACCGAAATCGCTTGCCTGTGTCTACATCTACTGCGTCGACTTCCCATTTTGCGCCGTCTAACTTTGCGCCACGCAGATCCGCTCCTTCAAAGTGTGCGCCCGCGATAGTGGCTCCCCTCAAATCTGCCATTCTCATATCAGCTTGCTGAAAAGACACTCCCATTAAATTCGCGTTTCGAAAATTGACAGAATTGAGATTGGCGTGTGAAAGCGAAGCATATTCGAGTTGGATACTCAAAAGATCTGCCTCGTGAAGATCGACGCCATCAAGTTCTAGCCGAGCCATATCCAGTAGTGAGGAGGTTTGAAATTGGGTTTTGTTGGATCTGTAAATATATCCAGTGGAATGCGCTGTTCATAGTTTTGACCGTCAGGCAGAATAGTAGCCTCATCCATCTTCGCATCACTCAAATCAGCGCAAATAAGACTTGCTCCGGCAAGATTAGCCCCGCGTAAATCAGCTCCTCTTAAAGTTGCAGCATTTAAGTTTGCCCCTTGAAGAAATGTGTCGCGCAAATTCGACTGAATAAACTTAGCACCCCGACAATCAGCTTCCTTTAGGTTGGCTCTATCAATACGAGCTTCATGAAACTCCGAGAAAGCTAAATTTGCTTTTTCCAAATTGGCTTCTATAAGATCCGCATTGTGTAGAAAAGCGTAGTCCATTTCTACTGCTTGCATATCTGCACGTATCATATCTGTCCAATTAAGGCGGATTAGTGGCATGTAAGCTCGTTGTAGATCTGCTCTCTGTAAATCTGCGCCTTCCAAATTTGCGCGCGACAAATAGGCGTCACGTAAGGAACCGTCGAATAACCATCTTCTCCGAACCTTAATTCTTCTGCTGCAGGAACAGCAATGTCGTTGATAGTGCTCCCCATCTTCGCAATTAAGTCCTCCTTTAGCCGATTCAACTCAGCACGGATCTGCCTCCTCTGATTGAGACGGTCAATAATACTGAGAGTAAAAGCAATGCCAACAATTTCTGGAAATATGTTTCCTATGAAATCATTTCTAGAAACGATAAATGGCCTAGTGGTAATTCTAACGAGAGACCCGACTAAGGCGTAAAGCCATTGGTTTTCTTTGTCCGCCCAAATGCCTTTTATCTGTGTCCATCGTTCTTCTGAGTCATCCATTCCTGATCCTATAGTCTTCCTAACGAATATGCACCATATAGTCCTCAAAACGATCAGAGGATGCTAATTATCAACATTGTACGCACTATTTAAGAAGTATGAAATCACTGGAAAAGAAGTACCCTGCAACATATGAGCGAATAGATAAAGATCATTTGCTTCCAAGTGAATAGCACTGATAGAATGGCGATGCTCCACCCTTTCACAAAAAGACAGCGTGGAGAGAGGCTGATCTCGAAATTTCGTGCTAAATCAGGTAAAATTGTGGGACATTTGCCCCGTGAGATGTGATGTATATCGAGCATTTGTCCCTGTCCAATTTTCGCAATTACGCCCGGTTAGAACTCGGCCTGCCGACCAATAACCCGGTCGTTTTGCATGGACAAAACGCGCAGGGCAAAACCAGCCTGCTCGAAGCGATCTACTATCTGGCGACCGCCAAATCGCCCTACAACGCCGCCGACCGCCAGTTGATCCACTGGCGCGCCGAAAACGACCCCATCCCGTTTGCCCGCCTGTCCGCCGAAATCTGCTCCCAGCACGCGCCCATGAACCGCCTCGAAATGACGCTCATGATCGAGCGCACGGTCGACGGCGTGGCGCGGCTGCGCAAGGTGATCAAGGTGAACGGCGTCGACAAGCGCGTGATGGATATCGTCGGCCTGCTCAACGTCGTGCTGTTCCTGCCGCACGATCTGTCGCTGGTCGAAGGCTCGCCGAGCGACCGCCGCCGCTTCATGGATAACACGCTCGGTCAGGTGGACGCGGCGTATCTCAATGCCATCGACACCTACGAGAAGATCCTCCCGCAGCGCAACGCCCTGCTCAAGCGCATCAATGATCGGCAGGCCAGCCCCAAAGAACTGCGCTTCTGGGATGAGCAGATCGTCGCGGCGGGCAGCATCATCATCGCTGGACGGCAGAAGTTCCTGCGCGAACTGGAAATCCGCGCGCAGGACGCCCACCTTGACCTGACGGGCAAGCGCGAAGTCCTCACGCTGCGCTACCAGCCGAGCTTCCTGCCGACCTTCGCGGGCGACGGTCAGCTCTCGTTCGATACCTTCGGGCTGGATTTGCACCGCGAACTCACGCCGGATGAGATCGCGCCGCAGTTTGGCGACAAGCTCAAGGCGGAAGAAGGCGAATCGATTCACCGCGGCGTGACGCTCTGCGGGCCGCACCGCGACGAACTGCGCCTGTTCATCAACGAGCGCGACTCCGGGCTGTACGGCAGTCGCGGACAGGCGCGCACCGCTGTCATGGCGATCAAGCTGGCGGAACTCCAGTGGATGCGCGACCGCATCGGCGAATACCCGGTGCTGCTGCTCGACGAAGTCGTCGCCGAACTTGATTCGCAGCGCCGCGCTTACCTGCTGGAACGCATCGACGGCGTGACGCAAACGCTCGTCACCACCACCGAACTCGACATCTTCACGCGCCCCTTCCTCGACCGCGCCGCCATCTGGCGCGTCACCGACGGGCGCATCGACATCCACGCGGGCGAAAAGCCCACGCCGTAACAGCAACCTCACCCCCTAACCCCCTCTCCGTTCGGAGAGGGGGAATATCAGCCGCTATCTTTAAGCCCCTCTCCCTTGGGAGAGGGGTTGGGGTGAGGCGTGTTATCTCCCCTCCTCTAGGAGAAGTAAGCCAAGCAGAGCTTTAAGTCCCCTCTCCTCTTTTCGGAGAGGGGATTTAGGGGTGAGGCGTGTTATCTCCCCTCTCCTCTAGGAGAGGGGCCGGGGTGAGGTTAGTTTTTCATAATCGCATCCCTTTTGCGGATAGGGATGCATCTGCGCTTATGATAGGATCACTTTCATAATCCGTTTGACAGACACAGGAGCAAGAGCGGATGCAGCAAGCAGTCACCCAGTGGGAAATCTACACGCACACCGTTCAACACCCGCCGACCATCAGCGGGCGCGTGCGCATTCTGCGCGGCGCATACAGCCCGCAGTTGGACGTGCAGCGCGACGTCATCGTTTATCTGCCGCCGTCGTATCACGACGCCGACCAGCGTTACCCCGTCGTCTACATGCAGGACGGGCAAAACCTGTTCGATGCGGGCACGGCTTTCGGCGGGCAGGAATGGCACGTCGACGAGACGATGGAAAACCTCGCGACTGAAGGCATCGAGGCGATCATCGTCGCGCCCTATCACGGGGGCGAGAAACGCATTCAGGAATACAACCCGTTCCCGCATGTGTGGCGCGGCAAAGGCCAGCTCTACCTCGATTGGCTGCGGGACACGCTCAAGCCCATGATTGACCGCGATTTCCGCACGCTGCCGGAACGCGAACACACGGGCATCCTGGGGTCGAGCATGGGCGGTTTGATCAGCATGTACGCCTTCTTCCACCGCAGCGAAACCTTCGGCTTCGCGGGGGTGATGAGCCCGGCCTTCTGGATCGGCAGCGGCGCGATCTACGCCAGCCTGCAGGACGCGCCGTATGTGGACGGCAAAATCTATCTGGATAACGGCTCGCGCGAAACCAGCGCCCGCCGCATGAACGCCCTGCTGATCAAGAAGGGCTACAATCCGTGTGGCAATCTGCTCTACGTGGTGGAGCAGGACGCCGAACACACCGAATCGGCGTGGGCGCGCCGCATGCCGGACGCGCTGCGCTTCTTACTGGGGAAGTAACCCACCCAAACAGATAATCCCCTCACCCCAATCCCTCTCCCACACAAGCGGAGAGAGGGGCGCGCGAATTGTTCCCCTCTGGGCCGGAGGGCGGGGGGTGGGGTTGATGTTCAGGAAGGCAATAGGATCGAATATGGCACAAGCATGGTGGCAGCGCGGCGTCGTTTACCAGATTTACCCGCGCTCGTTCATGGACTCCAATGGCGATGGCCTCGGCGATCTGCGCGGCATCGCCTCCAAGCTCGATTATCTGAAGTGGCTCGGCGTGGATGCGCTGTGGCTCTCGCCGATTTTCCCCTCGCCGATGGCTGATTTCGGCTATGACGTGAGCAATTACGTTGATATCTATCCGCCGTTCGGCAATCTCGACGACTTCGATCATCTGCTCGCTGCGGTGCATCAGCGCGACCTCAAGCTGATTCTCGACCTCGTGCCGAACCACACCTCGAATCATCACGAGTGGTTCGTCGAGTCCCGGTCGTCGCGCGACAACCCCAAGCGCGACTGGTACGTGTGGCGCGATGCCCAGCCCGACGGATCGCCGCCCAACAACTGGCTGGCGTATTTCGGCGGCCCCTCGTGGACGTGGGATGAAACGACCGGCCAATACTACCTGCACAGCTTTTTGCCGGAACAGCCCGACCTCAACTACCGCAACCCTGAGGTGAAAAAAAGCGATTGCCGACGCGATCCGCTTCTGGCTCAAGCGCGGCGTGGATGGCTTCCGCGTCGACGTGATCGACCGCATGATCAAGGACGAACTGCTGCGCGATAACCCGCCCAACCCGGAGTGGGTCGAAGGGCGTGACAACCCCACATGGAAATATCTGCGCACCTACAGCGAAAATCAGCCGGGCGTGCATGACCTGATTCATGAGCTGCGCCAGGTGTTCGAGGAGTTTAAAGACCGCGTGATGATCGGCGAGATCGCCTATTCAACCGATCCCACGCTGATCACGGGCTTCTACGGCACGGACGCCGCGCCGGAGATCGATCTGCCATTCAACTTCGCGCTGCTAATGCTGCCGTGGCAAGCGGATGAAGTTCGCTCTTTTGTGAATCTGTACGAGGCGAGCCTGCCCGCGGAGGGCTGGCCGAACTACGAACTTGGCAACCACGATCAGATGCGCATCGGCACGCGCATCGGCTTGGAGCAGGCGCGCGTCGCCGCCATGCTGATCCTCACGCTGCGCGGCACGCCCTTCATCTACTACGGCGAAGAGCTCGGCCTGCGCGACGTGGACATTCCGCCGCACTTGTACCAGGACCCGCAGGGGATCAATCTCGGCATCAGCCGCGATCCACAGCGCACGCCCATGCACTGGGATAACTCGCCCAACGCCGGGTTCACCACCGGTGAACCGTGGCTGCCCCTGTCGCCCGATTACCCGGTGCTGAACGTGGTCAGCGAACAGGCCGATCCCACGTCGATGCTGATGTTTTATCACACGCTGTTGGGGCTGCGCCGCTACACGCCCGCGCTGCACGCCGGGTCGTATCGCTCGGTCGAATCGCCGGAAGGCACGTTCGTCTATGTGCGCGAACATGAGGGCAAGCAGTACCTGATCGCGCTCAACTTCTGGAACGTCGGGCGCGCGCTCACGCTGCCCGGGCGTGGCAAGGTGATTCTCTCCACGCACATGGATCGCGGCGATGCCGTCGCAGAACTGCATCTGCGCGCGAACGAAGGCGTCGTGGTGGAGTTGATCTGACCCCCTCCCCAGCCCTCCCCCGAATTCAGGGGAGGGAGCAAGCAGACTCGCCGTTTTCACCTCTCCTCGCCTAGGTGAGAGAGCGGTTGGGGGTGAGGTTACTCTACCCCTTCAACCCCGAAAACAGCTCGACCAGATTGCCATCGGGATCGCGGAAATGCACGGTGCGCATGCTCCAATCAGGGCGGTTCGTCGGCACGGCGACCAGTGCGACGCCTTTCGCGCGCAGCTCCCCCGCAGCGATATCCACATCATCGACCTGATAGGCAATCACGACGGAGTCTTGGGCGTCGGCCTTGGGCGGCTTGGCCTGCGTCTCGACCACCGCGGCCATCAGATCCCGGCGGAACAACCCTAGACCGACGTCCGGTGTCAGGTGGAAGGATGCATAAACGTCGGTCTCGTCGCCTGAAGCGACGGGCAGCCCGAGAATATCTCGATAAAAGCGGAAACATCCGGCGAAATCGGTGACCAACAGGCGAATCTGGCTGATGCGCGGCTGCATGTGCACACTCCTCTGGATTATCCGAACAGATCCTTATAATAGAACAAAAATGCTAATTTTGCCAACACGCGGCTATTGAGTCCGTGCCACCACCCACAGAATCAACGTGGCGACGACCAGTACGACGCTGACGACTCCCGTCACACCCAATGTCAGCAACTTGAGGCGCTTGCAGATCACCGCCGCGCGGGCGAGGTTCGGCAGGTGGGTGGGATAGCGCCGCACGAGCAGCAAGAAGCAGATGTTTTCACCCCAATCGAACAGGGCGGGCGCGAAGGCGAACACCGGCACCTGGGCGGCCAGCAATTGACCGTAGAGCGTGGGCATCTCCGCCGCCTGCAGCAGCGCCGTCCACACCAGCGCGAGGAACAGCGACGCGAACAGCGGGAAGAAGAAGTCGACGATGAAGAAGTAGGTATACAGCCGCTTCGACTCCGCCGTGTAATCTGGCGGCTGCGTATGATCTCGGCGGCGGTCAGCTTGTTCTGAAAATCGAAGGCGTCGTGTTCGTTGATCGTACTTGCTCGAAACTGCGCGCCGATCTTGCGCAGCAGCCGGAACGCGGTCACTTGCAGGGCGAGGGCGAAGAAAATGCTCAACGGTGCTTGCACGAGCGTAGACAGCGCTGACATGATCGTGAGACGGGCACGCGCTCCTTGGTAAAGGTCTTCAACCATGTTTCAAGTGTGAGCAGGCGGAACACGACTTCGACCTGCGGCGCGCTGCCGTCGAAGTGCGCGCGCAGCAGCGTTTCCAGCGCGGGACGTTCGAACAGATCGCGAATACCTGCGCCGTCATCCAGCAGCACGGCCTGAATGCGCTCGGCGAGGTCGGCGCGGAACCAGTTCAAAATCGGCGTGCCGAAGGGCTGCTTGGGACGGGCCAGTGCGAAGGCGGGGAGCAGCGGACGCATGGCCTCGCGCAGCACGTACTTATTGCGCTGCATGCGGATGGCGCTCGGCACGCGGGCGGCAAAATTGAGCAGCACCGGATCGAAGAAGGGGACGCGGGCTTCGAGTGAGTGCGCCATCGTCACCTTATCGCAGTTGAGCAGGGCGTTGCCCGCCAGCCATGTGTTGATGACCAGTGCCTGCGCGAAGTTGTACGCATCCGGCGCGAGCGAGCGATCCACGATGCCCGCATAGGTGGTTTCTTTATGGTGGGCAGCGTCCCATGCGGCCTGCAGGTTCGCGCCGTAGAGTTCGCCGCGCAGCGTATCGGTGAGCACCAGCCCATCGAACGATTGCAGGCGGCGCAGACCTTCGTCACGGGGCAGCAGCGACTGGGTGAGGCGCGGCAGGTAGGTCGGCAGCGCGCCGATTCCTCGGTAGCGCTTCATCATCGGGTAGTAGCGTTCGAGGCGCAGCAGCGGTTGGGCGAAGCCGCGCAGCATGCGCCCCCACGAGTTCTGCGCGCGCAAAATCTGCGGGATAGCGGCATGCGCCATGTACCCGCCGAACAATTCGTCGCCCCCTAGCCCGGTCAACACCACTTTGACCCGCTTCGCCGTCTCCTCGGCCAGCAGCATCAGTGACACGGCAGGGGGATTGGGGTTCGGCTCGTCGTGGTGATACACGTAGCGCTGAAAGCCGTTCCACCAATCCTCGGCATTGATCACCCGCTCGTGATGCGTGGTGTGGAAATGCGCGGCGATTTTGCGGGCATGGATCAGCTCGTTGTCGGGCGTTTTGGCGTCGTAGCCGACGGTGAACGTCTCAATCGATTCGGCTTGCGGCCGCATCAGCGCCAGCACGGACGCCGAATCGACGCCGCCGCTCAGGAACAGGCCGACGGGGACATCGCTGCGCATGTGCAGGTTGACCGACTCGGTGAGCAGGTCACGCGCCCGGGTGATCCAGCCCTGTTCGTCGTCTGCTCGCAGATCGATGGCCGTGCCCACGCCGAAGCGCCAGTGTTCCTCAATGCGCGTCGTGCCGTTCTCCGCGACCAGATAATGCCCGGCGGGCAGGCGCTGCACGCCCTTGAACAGGGTATCCGCGCCGATCATGTAGCCGAAGGAGAGGTAGGTGTCGAGCACGTCGAGGTTGAGTTCGGCGGTCTCGTTGAAGGCTTTGACCTCGCTGGCGAAGTGCAGCAGTCCGCCATGTTCCCACAAATAGAGCGGCTTCATGCCGATGTGATCGACCGCCACGAGCAGGCGCTTGCGCTGCGTATCCCACAGCGCAAAGCCGTACATCCCGCGCAGATGGTCAAACAGCTTGAAGCCGTATTCTTCGTACAGGTGGATGATCGTCTCGCCGTCGCCGTCGGTCCGAAAGGCGTGCGCCTTGCTCCGCAGCTCGCGGCGCAGTTCCTTATAGTTGTAGATTTCGCCGTTGAAGACCAGCGCGATGGTGCGGTCTTCGTTATACAGCGGCTGATCGCTCCCGGCGATGTCGATGATGCTGAGGCGGCGCATGCCCAGCGCGACGTTTTGGTCGCCGGAGGGCGCGTAGAAACCGTCACCGTCGGGGCCGCGATGCCGGATCGCCGCGCACATGCGCTGCACCATGCCCAGATTGGCGCGTCCCGCCCCGCTCACATCGACCACACCGCAAATTCCGCACATTGTGTTGGGTTCCCTCGTCCGGATAAGCGCGCATCATTCTAACATATTCGCCGCGGCTGGCGTTCCGATTTGTGGGCTGGCGTGCTGAAAAGGTAGGGGGAATGTAGGAGAGCTAACAGCGCTTACGTGCGCAGAGAACCCGTAGGGACGAGGCATGCCTCGTCCTGTTTTTCTCTGGATTGGACCAAAAGCCTGTCATCCGTGCAAGCAAAAGAATGCTTGAGCCAATCGGGTGACGGTTATTTTGGCAAAGGAGGACGAGGCATGCCTCGTCCCTACTATTGAAAACCTACCCCTGTTAGCGTTGGAGGAGGGGAAACACCTCTGATCTCTCACGGCTTTTTCATGACAAAGCGCATTAAGATGCAATATAATGTTATATGTAATGTTGTCGGTTATGGACGAGGTGCAGAGATGACCAAGACAATCGTGGCGCTCTACGACGACTTTTCGACCGCGGAGCGCGTGATCGATAATCTGATCGAAGCAGGCTTCACGCGGGACGACGTCAGCGTGATGGCGAATGACGCGAACGGCGAATACAGCAGTTCGCTGGAAGATCGTGATATGGTGCTGGACGGCGACGTGAGCGCGGGCGAAGGCGCGGGCTTCGGCGCGGTGATCGGCACCTTGATTGGCGTGGGCGTCTCGCTCATCCCCGGCATTGGTCCGGTGATCGGCGCGGGGCCGCTGGCGATTGCGCTCACGGCGGGAATCGGTGCGGCAGCGGGCGCGATCACGGGCGGCATCACCGCCGGGTTGATCGATATGGGGGTGGATGAAGATGATGCCCACATCTATGCGGAAGGCATCCGGCGCGGCAGCACGCTCATCAGCCTGACCACGAATGACGAATGGGCGGAACGCGCCGAAACGATCATGAACCGGTATCACCCGGTCGATATCGATACGCGCTCGTCGCTGTGGCGCGAAGGCGGTTGGTCGACCTTCGACCACGCTGCACCGCCGTATAACGCCGAGCAGATCGAGCGGGAACGGCTCGCCTACCGCGACTATAACGTGGCGCGGGGGATGGGGGCGATCCCCGAAGAGGACGTGTTCAGCGATCAGCAGCCCCGCGCGAGCACGGACACCGTCCCGACGACGGGCGGCATTCCGTTAGCGGGTAATCCGGAAACCATGCAGCGCGCCTCGGTGGAGGCGGATATGCAGCGCGGCATGTCGACCAACCCGGGCGGCATGGGCGCGAGCGGTCGGAGCGGCATGGGCAGCAGCGGCAGCGGCAGCACTGCCGGTACGAACAGCGGTACGCCGGGCGGTCGCGCGGAAGATCGCGGTGCTCCGGCCGTCACCGATGATGACAGCACGAGCGGCGGTCGCTGGGCGGCGGAAGAAGCCACCCGCGCGCAGAACGAACACGCCGCGAAGATGGGCGGCGCGATCCCGCATTCGCAGGTCGGCGCGACCAGTTCGAGTGACGTGAGCGCGGGCGCGACCCCGCCCGGCACGGAACGCCACCACGAAACGTCGCACGCGGTCGATGAGGCCATGCGCCGCGACACGACCGGCAGCGAGGACGCTACTCCCGAACAGGAGATCGAAGCGAAAAACCTCACCCCGACCTCTCTCCCACACTAGCGGGGAGAGGGAGGCATTGCGAACGATGTCTGCTCCCCCTGAATTCGGGGAGGGGACGGGGGTGGGGTCGGAGTCAGCGGACGCGCAGAAGCGCGTCCCTACAGCCATCAACTCGGTTTCTCCCCAATTTTCCTCAATCTGAAAATTGCCCCTTGCAGCTGACGTTACGTCAGCCTGTATGCTGTATCCTGGTTGCTCAAGATGAGGAGATACAGCATGAGCAAAAAGCCTATGTTCGGCCAGTGGACGGAAGCCGAAGAAGATCAATATAGCGACGAAGCCGCGCGCCGCTGGGACGAAAAGACCGTCCGGCAGTCGCAGAAGTTGTGGAAGAGCTACTCGGCGGAGAAGAAGCAGCAGATCAAGGACGAGGGCGGCACTATTTATGTCGATCTCGCCGCTGCCATGCCGCAGGGCGCGGAGAGCGCCGCGGTGCAGGCGATCATCGCGCGCTGGCACCAGCATCTGCGCTACTTCTACGAACCGACGCCGGAGATTCTCGCCGGGTTGGGTCACCTGTACACCAGCGATCCCGCCTTTCAGGAGAATATTGGCGCGGTGCACCCGGATCTGCCCGCTTTCATGGAAGTGGCGATCACGCACTACGTCGAGCAGCTGAAGGCGTAAGGTCTGCGCCAGCGGACGCGATGAATCGCGTCCCTACGAGAACCCATTTGGTTTGGCGAGAGGTGTTGGCTCCCCTCCCTGAATTCGGAGGCGTGGGGCCGGGGGTGGGGTCAGGTTGCGCCCCTACCTGTTTACTCCACGCGGATCAGCACCTCGGCCAGCGGCTTCTTGCTGATGTTGGGCACTCTGGCATCTGCCGCCGGGTAGCCGACCGGGATCACCACGTAGGCGCGTTCATTAGCGGGTCGCCCTAAAATCTGCGCGAGAAAGGTCATCGGGTTGGGCGTGTGCGTGAGCGTCGCCAAGCCCGCCAGATGCAGACTCGCCAGCAGCATCCCCACCGCAATCCCCACCGATTCGGTCACATAGTAATGCTTGATCTTCGTGCCATCGTCACGCACACCGTACGCCTGCGCGAACACGACGATCAGATACGGCGCGTCTTCGAGATGCGGCTTGTGCCAGTCGGTGTGCAGATGCGCCAGCGCGTCCAGCCATTCCTGACTCATCCGCCGCGTATAGCTCTCGTATTCCTCGGCTTCCGCGGCCTCGCGAATCTTGCGTCTGATCTCCGGATTGCTCACCACGACGAACGTCCACGGCTGCTGATCTGCGCCGCTCGGAGCCGTCGCCGCCGCAATGGCATTCTCGATCAGCTCGAAGGGCACGGGTTCGGGCGAGAATTCGCGCACGGTGCGCCGTGACCGCATCCGCGTGAGAAAAGCGCGAGACTGCGCGTGCTGCTCGTCCGGAGCGATCCGCTCAAAGGCTAACGGAAGGCGATCATCATCAGTCATGGGCTGTCATCCTTCGCTGCATATAGTCTGCGGCGAAGTATAGCCGCTCTCCCGCTCGATTTGTTACAATGGCGCGATTGCGAACTGAGCTTTAATGGTATCGGGTATGGTCGCAGACGATCAAACGCTGGTTGTGCGGCAAATTGACGGGCGTCGAGAGTGTGCGTGGCTGTCAGGTGGCGAAAGACGGACATCTGATCGCTCACACGTGGACGGGCACGCTCATCTACGTGTATCTGCTGGATGAGACAGTGCGTGTGCGCAACCTCAAGCGCATTTTGAGCGAAGGGACGCGCGTCGGCGTGGGGTCGTTGTTCATTGTAGATGCGGCGCTTGTGCCGTCCGATGGCGCGCTGACCACGCCTGACGAAGGCTTGCTCGCGCTGCACGCGCTGTATCTCGACAAGGTGTACACGTATCGCCAGACGACGGACGGTTACGCGGTCGGGCAGGTGCACTTTAAGCCGCTCGGGCGGGGCAGCGAACAGGAAGCGTGGTACGGGCCGGATGTCGAGATCAAGCATCTGCCGTCGTTCCGCGTGTGGGTGAAGCAGCCGCAGTCGATCCGCGGTGATTGGCTGGTGGCGAATTTCGGCACGGAGGCGTTCTGGAAGCAGCCCGATTACATCACCGGGCGCAACGCCTTCCGCAAGCAGACCACGCGCGGTCACACCCAGTTCTACACGTGGAGCAATTCGAGTTGGGCGGATGTGCCGGGCGAGGGGTTTCGCACACCCGTCGATCGCCTGCCGCAGTCCGAGCTGGATCGCGCTTACGAACTGCTCGGCTTGGTGCGCGGTGCGTCCGACGACGAGGTGAAAGCCGCGTTTCGTAAGCTGGCACGCGAATTTCACCCCGATGTGAGCAAACTCCCCAAAGAGGAGGCCGAAGCGCGGTTCAAGCGGCTGTATGCCGCCTACCGCTATATCAAAACGGCGAGTGGCAGTTAGGCGAAGGGAAAGCGCAGTTCCGCATCGTTGACCAGCAGTTCGAGGCGCGCCGCCGACCAGTTAAGGTTTGGGTCGAGGCTGTGCAGGAAGTCGATCACTTCTTGCATACTGTTGAGGCGTCGAAAGCGCAGGCGAAACACCTTCACGAGCATGATGCCCACGTACTTGACGATCTCGTTAGTCGAGCCGACGCTGACCACCCAGCCGAGGTTCGGGTGCTTGGCGACTTCCAGCGATTCCTGCCCGCGCTTGATCTGAATCGGCAGGTTTTCGGCGGCGCGCATATCCATAATCAAATGCGCCGGCCCGCCGGCCGCGTCCAGCAAAATCTTGAAATCGGCGTTTGACCGTTCCATATCTTCGAGGGTATGCCGCCCATACACGCGGGCATACGCGACCTTATTGGGAATCAGCCAATCCAATGAATACATGCACGCTTGCTCCTAAATTGTCTACAGTGGAAGCAGTATAGCGTGAGTAGATACTCGTAAAGCCTTAAATTGTCTGTATTTTTCCTGAATAAATTTGCGGGTAGCACACGCCGCTTACCTTTATTCAGTAAGCGGCGCCTTGTTTACAGGTGTGGAGGGGAATGTCAGAACCAGATCGGGTTCGACCAAGCCCGCCCGCCGTGCGGATCGCGCACGGTGACGCGGCAGTAGGGGGTTTTGAGGCTGCGGATCGACAGTTCGACTTCGGTGATGTTATGCCCATGCTTGTACGCCGCCCATGAGCCCTTACCCGTCACGAACACGCTTTCGCACGGGGAGCAGCGGATCTTGATTGTCTCGCCGGGGGTCACCTGCACATCGTGAATGAGCGGCCCGGTGCTGCTGTAGAAGTCGCCGCGTTTGAGCGCTGCGAGGATCGCTTCCGGCGTGAGCTCTGCGCTTTTCACCCACGTCCACCCGCGCAGGGTGTCGCGGAAATCGGGCTTGAAGTGCGCGTCGTCGGTCGCCAGCGCATTGAAGCGATAGCCGCGCGCCAGCATCACGTCGAGCATGTACACGCTGTCGATCTTGTCGCTGTGATCCGCTGAGATGCCGTTGATGATCTCGATGGCGTGCGTGTCGCGCAGGCTGATCACGTCTTCTTCGGTCAGGTTGTACCACGCGGGGTGCGCCACGGTGACGAACGCGCCGGTGGCCAGCGCGCGCTGCGCAATTTCCGGACCTGTCTCATCCGGCGTTGGCCGCGCGAAATCGAGCGGCAGCCCGTTGGCGAGGATGTGCCAGAGTTCGCCCGTACCGGTTTTGCCTGCATGCAGTTCCGCCCCGTGCAGCGTGACGAAGTCCGGCGTGTGGTAAGCCGACGCGTCCGTGTGCGGATAGTGGTAGTTGTCCAGGAAGTGATCGGTGATCGACAGGAAGTGGTAACCGTGCTCCCGGTAGAACTTGCACACTGCTTCCACGCTGATGCGGCCATCGGAATTGGTGGAATGCGTGTGCAGGTTGCCTTTGTAGAACTGGCCGGGTTTGGCGAAGGGAAGATTGTTCAACGTTCGTCCTCTAAACACATTAGCCCAGTAGTAGGGCTGAACTTCGCGCAGGGTTTGGCGATCCAGCGCGTCGGATCGGCGGGGTCGGGCACGGCGACTTCGACCGCCCCGCCCCAATGGCGCAGCCGTTCCTGACAGATGCCGCATGGCGTCAGAATGACGATGCGCCCGCTCCCGTCATAGGCGACGCACGCCGAGGCGGTCACCTGTTTGTTGAGCGTGTGCGCTTGCAGGATCGCGCCCGTCTCCGCGCACAGTCCCCCGCCGCCGTACTCCGGCTCGAAGACCGCGCCCGTGAACAGGTCGCCGTCAGCGGTATAGATCGCGGCGGCGACGCCATAACCGGGCGGAAAACGGCGTTGGAGCAGGTCAATCGCCGCATCGACTAAGCGTTGATCGATCTTCATACCGGCAGCGTCAGACTTTCCAGATCGCGTGGGTAGTAGGTCAGGCTTTCGAGGCCGTCTTCGGTGACGACGACGGTGTCCGAATGGCGGAAACCGCCGACACCCTTCGAATACAGCCCCGGTTCAACCGTGAAGACCATCCCCGGCTGAATGATCGTCGGATCGCCGAGATCGAGGAACGGCCCTTCGTGATAGCGCAGGCCAATCGCGTGGCCGACGTGGTGCTTCCAGTACGGCATCAGGTCATGCTGTTCGTAGTAGGCGCGCACGATCTTGTCAACTTCCGAGCAGGGGACGCCGGGACGGATCGCTTCCAAAGCGGTATCTTGCAGCGCCACCATGTGATCGAACAGGAACTTCTGCTCGTCGGTCGCCTTACCCATGACCATCGTGCGTTCGAGTTCGGAATGGTAGCCCCACACGGGCGCGGCGGCTCCGGTCACCAGCACATCGCCGGGCTGAAACGTCAGGTTGTTGGCCAGCGCGTGCGGGATCGCCGCGTTGCGCCCGATCTGCCCGCGATACCCGGCCACCACGCCGCCGTAGTACTCGCTCTGCCCGCGGTAGATGGGGCCGATGGCGTCGTACATGGCGCGCGTCGCTTCATCGCCCGCCCGCTGGCTGACTTCCGTCTCAGTCGCGCCGACTTTGGTGTAGCGCTGCAGCAGCACATGCCCGAGATTCGCCCACACGCACGCCTCGCGAATCAGGCGGATTTCGGCGGGTGACTTGATCATCATGGCGTCTTCGACAAAGGCGCGGACGCTGCGCACGGGCGCGTTGAGCATCTCCGAGAGCTTGGGGCCGCGGTAGCCGAACACCCATGGGTAGCCGTCTTCGTCCGCGCCGACCGGGCTCTGCATGCCCATTTCGTCGAGCATCTTCTGAAAAGCGATCATCGGATGGGCGGTGTACGGATATTCGAGGTAGTGATCGACGCGGTCGATCAGCGCGTTGGCCTGCGCGTGCTCCAGTTCGAGGCGCGGCACGAACATCCCGCGTTCCCCGCGTTTGTTCATGACGAAGGCCATCGGGCGCTCGGTGGGGATGAAGGCGAAGCCCGTGTAGTACAGCACATACTGGCGGTCAAACAGCACGACGCCGTTCAAACCCTCGGCGTGCAGGTGCATGAGCAGTTTCTCGCAGCGCTGGCGATGTTCCTCCGCGCTAATCTTCATCTGCGTAACGGGCATGGCATTCCCCTCCTGATAGGATACGTAAGAACAATATTCAAAACGCGCAAAGCAACCTCACCCCTTGCCTCACCCCGTTTCGCTCCGCTCAACCGCCCCTCTCCCATGGGAGAGGGGCAAAGAACTGTTAGGGTCGCTGGGGTGAGGTTGGCTTTTCAGAAACCATCTGAATACCACAGTTTCTCTCGTAGGGACGCAATTCATTGTGTCCGCCGCATCCGCCCCTCCCTGAATTCAGTTCACGGCAGGACAGTTTTAATATATCGAGCGAGACTCTCGTCCCTTCAACGACACCTTGTAGGGACGGCCTTCTGGCAGTCCGCTGACCACGGACGCGCAGAAGCGCGTCCCTACAATCGTTCGGTTGTTAAGCTTGTCCCGTCCTCAAGCCACGCGAGCGGGGAGAGGGGAGGAACGGCGACTCTGCTGGCTCCCCTCCCTGAATTCGGGGAGGGGCCGGGGGTGAGGTTGGCGTTTTACACCTTCACCTGTGCTGACCGCTTGTGCCAATCGGTCGACTGCTGGTAAGCGTGACCCGCGCGCAGCAGCACGTCTTCGCGGAAGGCGGGCGCGAACAACTGCATGCCAATCGGCATGCCCTGACTGTCGAAGCCGCACGGCACATTCAACCCCGGCACGCCCGCCAGACTCGCGGGCAGCGTGAACACGTCTTCGAGGTACATGCTTAACGGGTCGTTGACGTTCTCGCCGAGCTTGAAGGCGGTATGGGCGCAGTCGGCCCGGCGATCACATCCACGCGCTCAAACGCTTGGTCAAAGTCCTGCTTGATCAGCGTGCGCACCTGCTGCGCCTCGCCGTAGTAGGCATCATAGTACCCGGCGGAGAGTGCATACGTGCCGAGCATAATGCGGCGCTTGACCTCCGGGCCAAAGCCTTCGCCGCGCGTCGCCTTGTAGGTGTCCCACATATCACCCTTATCGACGCGCGCCCCGAAGCGAATGCCGTCATAGCGTGCGAGGTTGGCGCTGGCTTCGGCGGGCGCGATGATGTAATAGACGGGCAGCGAATAATCGGTGTGCGGCATGTCGATCTCGATGATCTCCGCGCCGAGCGCTCGAAGCTGTTCGATGGCGGCATGGACGGTCGCATCGACTTCCGGCTGCGTCCCCTTGATGAAGTACTGCTTGGGCACGCCGACGCGCAGACCCTGCACGCTGCCGCCGAGCGCTGCCACATAATCCGGCACGTCGACGGGCATGCTGGTCGAGTCGAGCGGATCGTGCCCGGCCATGATGCCGAGCAACCGCGCCGCATCTTCGACCGTGCGCGTGAGCGGGCCGGGGCAGTCCAGCGACGAGCCGAACGCCACCAAGCCATAACGCGACACGCGCCCGTAGCTCGGTTTTCAAGCCGACCAACCTGGTCAGCGAGGCGGGCTGGCGAATGCTGCCGCCCGTATTCGTGCCGACTGCGCCCGCCGCCATGCCCGCCGCGACCGCTGCCGCGCTGCCGCCGCTGCTCCCACCGGGCACGCGGTCGAGATTCCACGGGTTGCGCGTCACGCCATAGGCCGAGTTCTCGGTCGAAGAGCCCATCGCGAACTTTTGTCCATGTTGGTCTTGCCGAGCAGCACCATGCCCGCGTCTTCCAGGCGTTTGACGGCGGTCGCGGTGAAAACCGGGGTGTAACCCGCGAGGATCTTCGAGCCGCACGGTGGTTTGCACGCCCGTCGTCGAGAGCACATCCTTGATCGCCAGCGGCACGCCCAACAGCGGGCGCTCGTCGCCGTTGGCGCGCTGCTGATCGGCGCGGGCGGCATCCGCGCGGGCGCGGTCGGCGGTCACGGTGATGAAAGCGTGGATCGTCGGTTCGAGCGCCGCGATCTGGTCGAGGTAGTCGCGCGTCAGTTCGACGGACGAGATGTCACGGTTACGCAAGCGGCTCACAGCGTCGGAGAGGCTTAGGCGAGTCAGTTCAGACATGGAGTTCTCTCTATGGTGATCAAATCACGCAGAGTATAGCACACCGGAATGTGACACACAGCGCGGTTTTACAGGAAACCTGGTATGCTTACAAATCACATTTCGGGTACAATGGAATAGTACATTTGAGGTAGAGGGGCAACAACATGGGCTTTGCACGACAGTACCAGCAGTTGCGGCAGGCGGGCGTCCTCGCGCACATGACTTCAGAGGCGCGGCATGCGCTCGGCGCGGAGGCGATGAAGGTGGATTCGCTGTTCGATCTTTTACACAGCGCTGCTATCATTCAGGATGGTGTGGATGGTGAGTGTCCCGCGGGAACCGATTGGGTCGCCATTGAGGATCAGGCGGGCAAGCGCGGCTATATCGCCGTGACGCCGGATCAGAAGCCGATTGTCGCGAACATTTTCAAGCTGCTCTAGTTCACAGATGTCAGCTTACAGGGCACAGTTTTTGCCTTGCATTGTGGATCAGCGCACTGCCCCTACTTCGTTTTCACTGTGAACTGTAAACTTAGAACTGTAAACTACTCAGGTGAAGCATGACAGTCAACGACCAGAAAGATTTTGACGGGCTGATGCGCATCGGGCGGATCGTCGGCCTGACGATCAAGACGATGGCGGAGGCGATGCGTCCCGGCATGACCACCGCCGAACTTGACGCGATTGGCGCGGCCTACATCAAGGCGCAGGGCGCGCAGTCCGCGCCGCAGTTGGTGGCAGTTCCCCGCGCGACCTGCATCAGCATTAATGAAGAAGTCGCGCACGGCATCGCCGGGGATCGTGATCAAGCCCGGCGATCTCGTCAACATCGACGTGTCGGCGGAACTCGGCGGCTACTTCGCCGATTCAGGCAGCACGTTCCCGGTGCCGCCCGTGCGTCCCGAATACCAGAAGATCTGCGATACGGCGAAAATCGCGCTCAAGCGCTCGATTGACGCGGCGCGGGCAGGGCAGCGCATCAATGCCATTGGCAAGGCGGTCGAACTGGAGGCGCGGGCGGCGGGCTTGAACATCATCCGCGAGTTGAGCGGGCATGGCGTCGGCAAATCGATCCACGAGAAGCCGAGCATCCCCAACTACTTCACCAAGCGCGCTGATGACCGCCTGACCGACGGGCTGGTGATCACGCGCTCGAACCGTTCATCACGAATGGTTCGGGGCGGGTGTACGGCTGACGACAACTGGACGATCAAGACGCCGGATGGCGACCGCACCGCGCAGTACGAGCACACGATCATCGTGCGCCACGGCGCGCCGGTGCTGGTGACGGCGGTCTAGGCGTAGTTCAGCGCCCCCTAAGTCCCCTCTCTACTCGGAGAGGGGACTCAAACACTCTGCTTGTTTCCTCGCTCCTCTTTGCGGGTAGGCGATGAAGTTGCTCGACTATTTATTAGCGTCCCCTAACACCTGTCGCTTTTTTGTTCAAGCTTCTGCGTACTACATCCCGTATCATAAGCAGTATCAAATCAAGCCAACCGATGGATAGCCTAAGGAGAGCCACCATGAGAAAGCTCGTCGTGACGAATTCATGTCGCTGGATGGTGTCATTGAAAATCCGGCGTGGACGTTCAAATACTGGAGCGACCAGATCGCCAACTTCAAAGGCGAAGAGACGACCTCCAGCGACGCCCTGCTGCTCGGTCGCGTGACCTACGAAGGCTTCGCGCAGGCGTGGCCGGGGCGCAAAGATGACGGTGCTGAATACTTCAACGGCGTGCGCAAATACGTCGTATCGAACACGCCTGAAGACCGCCGACTGGAACAATTCGGTGATTGTCAGCGGCGATCCGCCACCGAAGTCAACAAGCTCAAGGCGCAGGACGGCACGAACATCACCGTGCACGGCAGGGCAAGTTGGTGCAGTCGCTCCTGCGCGCGGGGTCGACACTGTGCGCGTGCTCGTTTACCGGTGGTGCTCGGCGCAGGTCAACGGCTGTTCGAGGACGGCTTGACCGCTACGCTCAAACGGTCGAATCCGCTCGGCGACGTCATCGGCCTGATCTACGAACCCGAACGCTAACCACCTATTTTTCCCTCCCTGGGAGAGGGGTCGGGGTGAGGCCATCTCTCCCCCTCTCCTTCAGGTTGAGGACAGGACACTTTTAACAATCGAGAGGATTGTAGGGACGCCCAACGGGGCGTCCGCCAGATCGTGGGAGAAACGGACGCGCCGTTGCGCGTCCCTACGAAATCTGTTTCCCCTCAAACCGGGTGCGTAATGGCTCCCAATGTTAAAACTGTCCTTCCGTCAACCTTTAGGAGAGGGGTCGGGGGTGAGGTTGGCCTTTTCGCGCCTCACTTCTTCACATTGATCCGCTCTTCCAGAATCGTCTGAATCTTCTCGATATTGGTCGGGCGCAACATTTCCTGCAATTCAGTATCATTCGACACGTCCAACCCTGTTTTTCCAAGAGCAGCGAGCATCCGCAGATCATCTTCGTCGGCCGTCCTCAGCGAGAAATGTCGAGCCAGCAAACGTCCATCTCCTGCCGCAAATCCGCCACCCGCTCCCCCGGGCGATCTCTGCGAGATCAGCACGATGATCGACAGGAAGATGGCCTCCAGCGACACAATCATCGTCAGCAGTTGAAACGGAAACGGGTCAAACGGTTGCAAAGCCGGAGATCAGGCCGTTATTCCACGCCAGCCAGATCGTGAACCACACCGCATTAGAAAATCAAAAAAGCCCATGCTCCCAAACCGCTGGTCAGCGCATCGGCGATCTTCTCGGGGGTGGTGCGGCGTTCGTCGGCTCTGGCTTCAGGCTGTGTATCAGGCGGCGGCTGGAAAGAACGGCATCTCGTGCGTTATCACGTGCGCTTACCCCGTTGTCCATTTGGCATCCCTTTGTGTCTTCATAATGCGTATTGTAATTATAATCCGCATTCCGTAGACGGGAACGCCCCTCGAATTCGTGGAACGCATATCGCCCCTCTCGTTTAGGTTCAGCGGGGACGGTTTTAATTTTTCGAGACCGTCTTCCCTTAAACGACACCTTGTCAGGGACGGCCTTCTGAGGCTTGTCCGCAAATGATTCACCATCCCGCAACGGCTCAGAAAGGTGATTCGAGTTTACCC
>NZ_JADJPI010000027.1:0-97961 GCF_016713355.1 Candidatus Flexifilum breve | reverse complement strand
GGGTCATTGCAGCAGCCGTAGAAGTTGTACATCGGCACAAACTGCGAGGAAGAAATAACCGTTTGTGGCGACATCGCCGGGCGCGAGATCAAAATGCGCGTCGAGGCTCAACGACTGGCTGGTGAGATAAGTGTTGTATTCCGCCAGCAGCCAATCCGGCACACGCGGATAGTTGTTCTGCGTGCGCGGCCACGCGCGGATCTGGCATTCAGCACGCGCAGGCAGTTGACCGGGGCTGGTCGGCGGGGTCAAACGCCGCGAACTGCGACGTGGTGTCTCCAACAGCGGATCTTGACCGACTGGCGTCACCGCCGCGTTGATCTCCGCCTGGGTAAGCGTCAGGATATAGTCCCATGAGGTGTAATGGGCATCGTCGATGCCGTCGCTGTCGGCATCCGTGAAAATTGGGTCGTAATCCTCTTCCCACAACACGGGCGGCAGGTAGCGCATGCCCTGCCCGACGTTTTCCCAGTCTGCGTAGGTCGTCTCGTTGAGCATCGACTCCGACACGTCGAGGATGAGCACGACGTCGAGCACCGCCGTCTGCGACATCGCCGACGCGCGGTGAGCGTGACCGTGGGATAACCGAGCAGATACAGGAACATTGTCGGTGCGTCAATCTGCGCGGGTGACGCGGACCAGCTTTGCGGTTCGTCTTCCGTGCACAGTTCCTGATACTTGGCGACCTGTGTCTGGTCTCGCGCTCGTGTTGATGGTGCCATCCAGATTGAAGAGGGGCACGTTGTTCTTCATCGAGCGGGTTTGCCATTGGTATCGCGCCCGACCTGCTGCGCGCGGCACGTTTCGACAATCACATTGCTCGGGTCAAGCCCGTACAATTCAATGAACGAGCGCGCCGCGAGGTTCAGGTTGGCGACGCTGCCCGCTTCATCTTCGGCGATGTCGTCAATCCCGTCGCTGTTCGCATCGGTGAACGTCGTGTCTCGATGCGGCGCATCTGGCTGGCCGCCGACACGGCCGCCGCGTCGACTGCGCGCCCCAACGTGCTGTAGCGAATGAACAGCACAGACACATCGGTGACGATGCCGACAAAACCGACTAACGCGATGAACCCGATGGCGAGGATGAAGAGCGCCTGCCCGGATTGACCGCGTTTCATAAACCGTCTTAAACCACGCATAAGCTGTGTTCCATCTCAATCAAACGAAATGAAGGGTTCGACAGCCGGGAGCGGGAACGCTGCCCAGACTGAAATGGTGGCACGTTCTGAACCAATGGCGACGAACACGGGCGACAGCACGGGGATGTTCAGCAGCAGCCGATGCTGCCAGAACATTTCCACCATGATAATCCCCTGTCCGGGGAATCATGCGCCGCGCGGCAATCACTTCCGGGTCGCCGTAGTCGTCCAGCTCAAATGTCGAACTCAGGTTGACGACGCGCGACAGCTCTTCCAGGTCCATTCCGACCCGACGCACGCCGTCCCAGTAATGCGATGATTGCCGAACAGCGCAAACCCGACCTGCTTTTCGGCATTGGCGAGGCTGGCCGCAGGCACATCCATGCCGACGATCTCGTCAAAGTCGTCTTCACCGGTTACGTTGATACGGGCGGGGTTGGTTTCGGCAAACGTTTCATCGGCAATGTCATCGACATCGCGATCACCGCTGTAGTTGAAGTCGAAGGGATCCCGCGGCTCCAGTGCGCCAAGCGCCGGGTACCGATGCCGTCCCAGGTGGCTTCGCATTCGTTGGCGTTGGTGGGGTAACGTCCGACGACCACGAGCTGCGGCACGTTGGCCGCCAGTGGACGCCAGTCCGAACCCAACGTCCCCAGCCAGGCATTCCCGCGGCTGGCATCAACATTTTCGATGGAAACACCCGAAATGATGATGTCGTCGACCCCATTCTCCGGCGTCATGCGCAGCGGGTCCATCGACGCGAGCATCACGCAAGAGATCTCGTGATAGAACGTGCGGTTGGCCGTATTGCAGCCAGTGGGGTTAAAGGTGGGGTGGTAGCGGACGGCCAAACGGGTGGTATCAGTCTCTCCGCTCAGACCGTTGAGGTCGTATGCGGTTTTGAAGTAGTTCCCGTCGGCCTGCGAGTCGAAGTAGAACTGCGGAACAAGTGACCCACGTTCATCCCAGAAGAGTGGTGACTGAGCATCTTGGAGAACCGTACCGCGCCGCGCGCCCGCGCGCGTGACGTCAAGCAGGGTCAGGTAGTTGTTCGCGAACCAGCCCACTTCGATCAACCCCGCCAGCAGGATGATGAGGATCGGCGTCACGAGCGCGAGCTCGACTACGCTTTGGCCTTTACGGCGCTCACCATAGATGGCGGGGTATCGGCTAATATCTGTACGATCTTTGCTAGGGTTCTCAACATCACAGCTTCTCGAACGATCGATGGTTTCCAGCAATTTCATCATAACCCATTGCCCCATCAGTGAACATTCGATACTGTGAAGAAGTTGATAGAGTTTTGTACAGATGTCGATTGAAGGTCGTTACTGCTGGATCGTTTCGTCCTCAAACTGGATGCGCGCCTTCACCACATAACCGCGCCCATGACGCGATTGGATGATCAGCGGGCGTTCCGGATCGATTTCGATTTTACGACGCAGGTTGTGGACATGATTGCGCACGAGCGCCGCATCGCCCACCCCATCCGGGTACTGCCACGTTCGCCAGCAGTTCTTCCGTCGAATGCAGGCGGTACGGTGACGTGCACAGATACTTGAGGAGATCGAACTCGACGCGCGTCAGGAGCACTTCGGCATCGTTGACGTACACGCGGTAGCGGTTCGACTGAATGCGGATCGCCGCGACATCTCCATCGCTGTAAAACACGGAGCGCCGAATGTGCGCGCGCACGCGCGCCGCCAGTTCCCGCGGGACGAACGGCTTGCGGATGAAATCATCGCCGCCGGAATTCAACGCATCCACCACGGTATGCGGAGAATTATTGCCCGTCAGGAAGATGATCGGTGTGTTGGTGGTGCGCGGCATCGCCCGGAGTCGGCGGCACAGGGTCAAACCATCCATGTCAGGCATCATCGCATCGATCACAAACAGATCTGGGGTTTCGTTTTCGATAGTTTCGAGCGCAGATTTTGCGGAGAATGCCCGGAGAACGTGATAACCTTCGCGCTTCAATACAAGTTCTACCATGTCCAGAACCTGGGCGTCGTCGTCAACAATCATGATTTCGTACATCGGTTCACTTCTCGGTTGTGCATCGCGAAATTATACATAAAAGTATAACTGGGAAGTTTGCCTCGAAGATCGGGTGGCGCGTGAAATCTTCATGAAATTCACGTGACGACGCATGGATTGTCGTGAGAGGGGAACACGGGGCAGACAAAAGCTGCCCCGTGGCACACTTACTAGGGGAGTTAAGTCGAGATCATGTAGCCGACACCGTGAATGGTGCGGATGTATTTACGGCGCGCGCCCTTTTCGATTTTGGCGCGCAGATTGCGGACGTGCGCCCGCACGAGATCGGGATCGCCGGTGTTCGGCGGGTATTCCCACACCGCTTGCAGTAAATGCCCCGGCGACAGCGCCTGATCTGGGTGTTCCATCAGGTAACGCAGCAAGCGGTACTCGGTCGAGGTGAGCTGCATGGAGTTCTCGTCGACGGACACCTGATAGGTATCCGAGTCCAGGCGCAGATCGTTGAGCTGAAGCACATTCTCCGTCGTGCGGTCGCGTTTGCCGCGCCGCAGGAGCGCCGTGATGCGCGCGCGCAGTTCCGCCAGTTCAAACGGTTTCACGACATAGTCGTCTGCGCCCGCATCCAACCCGGTGACAATATCCTCGGTGCCGCCTTTGGCGGTGAGGAACAGAATCGGCAGGGTGATATAGCGGGTGTCGCGCCGCAGTTGACGGCACAACGTCACACCATCGACTTCCGGCATGATCACGTCCAGAATCATCAGGTCCGGCAGGCGTTTTTCGAGCTGCACCACCGCCTGCGCCGCCGAACTCGCCAGCGAGACTTCGTAATCTTCATGGCGAAGCACGCGTCCTACGGTCTCGAGGACCTCATTGTCATCATCTACAGCCAAAATATGCGTCATAGTACTCCGCTCCTCGTGACGGGAAGTCGAATTGTAAACGTTGTGCCTTGTTCCGGTTGGGACCCACATTGATGGTCCCGCCGACGCGATCCACGACCTGCCGGCAAATATGCAGTCCCAGCCCGGTTCCTTCACCTGCCGGCTTGGTGGTGAAGAAGGGTTTGAAAATTTCGGTGACGATCTCGGTGGGGATGCCCGGGCCGTTATCCCACACTTTCACTTCCATCATGTCGGCCTCGGGCGGGCAGGTGATCTCGATGCCGATCTTCGGTTCCGGACGTCCGGTGAGCGCGTCATGCGCGTTCAATATGAGATTCAACCACACGTCGTCGAGTTCACCGGGCACGGCCACCACGGGCGGCAGGGCTTCATCGGGCAGTTTGCGCACCAGCGTGATACTCGAGCGATTGAGATACGAGTGCACGAGCGTGAGGATTTCCTCAACCGTCTGCACCACATTGATCGGCTGCGGCGGTGTGGTGCTCGTATTGGGGCGGGCGCTGGCTAATAAGCGCCGCACGACCCCGGCAGCCCGCTTGCCCGCGCGGGAAATCGCGTTGAGGATTTCCGCGTTCTTCGAGCCGGGCGCTTCTTTGAGGAGCAGCAGTTCCGTATCCAACACAATGGTCGTGAGCGGATTGTTGATCTGATGCGCGACGGCGGCGGCGAGTTCGCCCATGGCGGTCAAGCGTGCCGACTGGATGAGGCGATTCTGCGCCTCCTTCAGATCGCGCAGGCTCGCTTCGAGGTCAGTCACGAGATGGCTGTTGGCCAACGCGGTCGCTGCTTGGGCGACGGTCGCGCGCGCCAGATCGGTCTCGCGGGGGCTGAAGCGATGCGCGTGCTCCGTATCGGCGAACACCACCATCCCCCACGGCTGACCGCGTTCGATCAGCGGCAGCGCGAGGATGGAACGGGCGCGCGAATACTTGATGAGCGACGCCGCGCCCAGCGACATCGTCTCTTCGTCGGCGTGGCAGTTGATCGCCGCGCGCGAATCGAGAAATTCATTGAGGTCAGGGTGACTCGTCAGGTCGATCTGTGGACGGGGGTCATCGAGCCAAACCGCCGAGCCCGCCGCAAACTGAGTTTGCAGCATCCGGCGATCCGTGGTGAGCACTGCATAATCCACCCAATCGGCCTTCACCAACGTTCTGACATCGTTCAGCAGTTTCACGAAGTGCGCGGTCGCGCCCTCTTCGGCTACCGAACGGTATTCGAGGAACATGCGCTGAATGCGCTGGATGATGTCGGTCGCGGGCGCAGTCTCCGGCGCAATCAGATAGAAGGCTTGCACGGCGGCTGGCGTCTGCTCGCTCGTCGTAACCGGGATACACAGCATAGCGTTCGCCCCAACGCGGTCCAGTGCGCCAATTTCGTTGGGCACATCGTGCCGGGCACGCGCCATCATCACATGACGCCGGTTCTCAATTGCTGTGCGCAGCGCCGGACGTTCGGCCAGCGCGACCACCGGTTCAGTCCCCGCGCGCCACTTCGCTTGATAATGGCGGGCAACGCTTACAAGGCGGGTGTTGTCGTCCACGCGCTGGAAAATTTCGGCATATGATACGTTGAGGACATGGGCGAACTGTTCACAGATCGCCGGAATAACATGTTCGGGCGAAAGCGAAGCGTTGATCGCCTGACTGGCGTCGACCAGCGCCTTGAGCTCCCGCGCGCGGCGTACGCTCTGCGCATAGATGCGGGCATTTTCGATGGCGATGGCCGCGTAGGATGATAAGTTCGTCAGCAGGTCTTTGTGCCGCTGGTTGAAGACATCGTGCTTGGTTTTGTTGTTCACACCCAGCACGCCGAGTGTCTTGCCCTTGTGGATAATCGGCACGTAGAGCAGCGAATTCACGAAATACTGCGTCTTGACCTTTTGTGGGCCAGCTTCGCCCAGCAGCATTGACTGTCCACTGCTGAAGACCGTCCCCGCGATGGTGTCATGCGTCTTGACGCGGAAGTTCGCTGCCACTTCCGAGTCGATGCCGACCTTCGCGCGCAGATACAACTGGTCAGAGTCCGTCTCTGGCAGCAGGATCAGGCCTTCTTCGGCATTGGTCAAGCGACGCGCCGCTTCCACCACGCGGTTAAGCACTTCCGAGAGATCGAGCACCTCGGTCAGGGATCGACTGAGGGAGAACAACGTCTGGATTTCCTCATCCCGCCAGAACAGATCGGTGACCATCGGCGAGATGCGCGGCTGTTTGACCTGAACGCGTGCGTCTTGATCTTGCGGCAGTGTCCGCAAGACCGCTTCGCGCAGCTTATCCGGCTGCAGCGACTGCACGACCGGTTCGGTATAGAGCACGCCATTAGCAACCGACTTATAGATCAGAATGGGGGGACGCTTCGCCAGTTCGGTGATCGACTTGAGCGTCACGTCGCCGCTAATGCGGTCAGTCATGAGCGCATCCACCACCACCAAATCAAACGGTTCATGATCGATGATGTACAGCGCATCCCGGTGCGAATGCGCCGCATAGACAGCACAACCGGAAGTGTCTAGGCCTTTGCGGACACCCTGCACGAGATCATAATCGCCTGCCACTACCAGTACTTTTTTGATGGTCATATGTTCATCGCGCTACGGGCATCCTGCGCGCTTTTGCCCACTACCGGCGGCTCAATCGCTGCCGTCGCTGCTCAAGATCGTCTTCGATGTCCGGCTGGTCGACCGGTTCCTCAATCTCCGCTTTTGGCGTCGTCAGCTCGCCTAAAGCAGAAATCTTCGCCCGCGCCTGCTTGAGCACCTCCGCCATCGAACGGTCGGGGGTGACTGGCGTCTCGGCGGGCGGCGCCGTCTGGACCACGCTCTCCAACAGGTTCACGCTCTGGATCAGTTCCTGTGAGAGCACTTCATGCTGGCTCAGGTCATTATCCAAACGCGCGTAACGCCGTTTAGCCGTCCGCAGTTTTTCCAGCGCCGCGTGCGCCGCATCTTGATCATTCCGACGAAGCGCATCATCAGCCGCTTGATCCCACTGCTGAATTTCGCTCTCTAGTTCCCGCAATTGCTGCTTCAAACGTTCCTCGTACTGAATGGCCTCATTCACCCGTCCGCGCAGCCGCTCAAGCTCACGATCCATATCTTTGCCGGGGCGTGCTGCGGGGCGTGAGGCTGGTTCCTGCCCAATGAAAGTTGATTTGAGGAGGACGTTGAGTTTCTTAAACAATTCGCTCATACCCCTATTATACATTCTTCACAATTTGCCACAACCAGCCGAATGCTTAAGAGGTCGTCATGGACAGCCGCCGGCCCACGCTAAATAATAGATAGTCATGTTGCTGCCGCCAGCGCGGGGAGCCGTCTGTCCGCCCGTCGTGAAGTCGAGGCACAACTGTGGAGCATTGTCAGTGTCTTTCGGGATTTGATCTTCCAACCCCATCAAGTACACCGCGCCATGCTCGCGCAGATACGCCCACATACCTGCATCATCCCACACAAACGGAATCGTCTCCGGTGTGACCAGCCCGGCGGTATCGATGATCCGACGCGGCGCGAAGTAGCCCACCGCGCCAATATCATGCACAGCGAGCAAATCAGTCGCCGGGATGTTCTCTGCAATATACTGCGCGGAACGCACCATTTCTTCATCGATGATGGTCACGTCCTGCACATGCGCTTGTAACCCGAGGCCAAACGTGAACCCGACGAAGATCACGGCTGTCGACAGCGCGAGCACCCGCGTCAGCACCCGCCCGATCAGCGAGGCATTCGCCGAGCGAATCAACCAGGCAGTACCGACCACGCCCGCCAGCACCAGCGCGGGCAGCGCGGGCATCACATAGCGCCCGTGCTGGAAGTTGAGCGGCAGTTGAATCGCATACAGCAGAATCAGCCCGAAGCCCCACGCGGGCAGCGTCAGCGCCAGCAGCCAACGGCGATCTTGGCGGGCACGCCGGATAACACCGATCAGATAGGCGACCAGACCGGGGATCAGCAGCAGTTGGCCACCCGCGGCCAGCGGCGTGAGCATCAACTGTAAGCGATAGACAAGGCTGAGCGTCAGATACGGCTGCGCATACATGATCTTCGCCGCCGCCGTGTTGGGCAGCGGTCCGCCCGTCAGACTGTAGTTCAAGGCGAGGTACGGTGTCAGCACCAGCGCAAACGCGATCCCCGCAATCACACCCCACCTGACCGTGCGCACGGATGGCCGCACGATCAGCAGCACTACACCCACCAAACCGACGAGCAGCACACCTTCCGCCCGGGTGAGCGTGGTCAGCGCCGCCGCCACGCCGAACACAACCGCCGAAAGAATCGTCTGAGGCGGGTTATCCTCTTGTAGGGGCGAGGCATGCCTTGCCCCTACGTCAACTATCTGCCGAGTGATCAACCACGGCAGCAGCAGCGTGAACATGGCGAAGATCGGCGTTTCCATGCCCGAGGCCGCCGCCCAGATCAGATGCCACGTGAACACGAGCGCCAGCCCGCTGATCAAGCCGATGCGTTTGACATTCGGCGCGTAGCGTTCGGCGAGGCGCAAGCCGAGCATCCCCGTCACGCCGAGCATAACGGCGCCGAGTCCATGCGCCCACAGGCGAAACGGGATATTCAGCCAGTAGCCCACGGTCAACACGACCGTGTACAGCGGTGAGGTCGAGGCCGCGCTCGGCACGCCGGGCACGAACGCCCACTGTCCGGTCTGCGCGAGGTTGCGCGCATAGGTCTGGTGAATCCAACTGTCGTCGAGCGGGAAGTTGCCGCCCGCAACCAGCACATACAGCGCCGTCAGCGCGAGGGCGACCAGCAGCAGAAGCGCGTCTTCAGGGCGAAATCGTGAACGCATACAACCTCACGTCAGGAGTAGTCAACGAAATGGGAGTCAAGAAAGCGGGTGGATCGTCATACAGCGGCGCGATTTCGTCGGTCATGCCGCCCGCCTGTAGCACGAGGTACTCGACATCATACTGCGCCGCGATTTGGCGGACGGCCTCCGCATCTCCGTTGGGGATGACCACGCCGCTCTGCCCGGTGAAATAGTAGAGCGCCGCCGGGTCGTTGATCAGCACGCGGGCATCTGCCGGGATGTGCTGCTGCAATTCCTGATACAGCCCCGGGATCGTGTCACTGGCGACGCTGCGCCCGGCCAGCCCCGTTTGCAAGCTCAACACCAAGGCTAGTCCGAGCAGCCCAAACGAGAACAGTGCTTTGGCGACCTGCGGCTGCCAGCGGCGGCGGTACTTGGCGATCCACGTCACCGCGTCGTCGATGCCAGCCAGCCCCAACACCGCCCAGAATGGGATCAGCGCCGCCGCCGAGTGAAACAGCCCGCCGCGATAGCCGGGATACGGAAACACCAATGTCATGGCGAGGTGCAGCCCCAGCGCGTACACCCAAAATGGACGCCAAGCGGGTTCGCGCCGCCGGCGCCACAACGCCAAGAGCATGAACGGCGGCATGGCGATCAAGCCTTCGACGGCAACGAAGGTCGCAACATTGTTGACCAACGCCTCGCGCCGCGAATTGATGAACTCGTCCAGGCTGAGCGTGGCCGGTGACGCATCGGGCGGGTAATTGAACAGGTCATCATACTCGTCAAACCAGATCGCCTGCGTGCCACCCAACGCCAGCGGCGTACCAATCGCGATCCAGTTGCGCGCGAACCACGGCGCCATCACCGCGAGGTAGGCAATCAGCACCAATCCCCCGCGCCCGACGCCCGCCGCCAAAGTCAACCGCCGCTCAATGATGAGCCACAGCGCCAAGAGCCCGCCTAGGCCGAGCAGCAGCACCCCATCGGCGCGGGTGAGATGCGCCAGCGCCGCCAACGCGCCCGCGATCAGCCACCAGCGGCGCGAGGTCGGCGTTTCCATTGCCAACCCAAGCGCGTACAGGCCGAGCGAGCCGATCAGCGCGTAGGGGGCGAACGTATCGATCTGCCCCCAGTAGCGCGTGAAGAAACCGCTGAACAACGTGAGCAGCCCGGCGATCCACGCGCCACGCCGCCCCTTAAGCACGCGCCAACCGAGGCGAAAGGCGACCAGGGCCGTCCCTGCGAGACAGAGCGCGAACGGGATCTGTGCGGAGGTATAGCTGGTCGATCCGGTCAGCCACATGCTCGCCCCCGCCAACAGCGAGGTGATCGGCATCCAGTATAGGTGCGACGGCGCGGGCAAACTCCCCGGCGCGCCGATATATGTCCACAAATAGGTGTCAGTCAGGCCAAAGCCCAGTGCCCAGCGTTTCGCCGCATTGAAGTGATAGTAGGCGTCGGTGTAACCCGGCGCGCCGACAAACCAGAAGACGATGCCCGCCGCGATCACCAGCGCGATCACAGCGAAAACCGCCGTTTCGCGCCGCAAATTAGTGACTGGTGGTGCCGCGGCTGTCTGTTTAGCTTTCATCGGGCAGCGCCACCCTCAGCCGCCGGTATAGGGCGACGCAGACCATGACGAGCAGCAGCGTGCGCCCGAGCACCAACCCGGCGAACGGCACGATCTGCGCCCCGGCCACCACCCCGCCCGTGTCGCCCGTGCGCATGAACAGGAACGGGTATTCGATGAAGACCAAGCCGCTGAGGAGCACGACTAGCGTCACGCCGTTGCGCGTGGGGAAGCACAGCAGCAGCAGCGGCACGATCTGCGCCAACCACTGAGGCGACCAGCCCTGTGCCTGCAGGAAGAAGATCAGCAGCGTGAGCGTGGTGAAAGCGACCAGCCCGCGATCATCGAAGCGTTTGGTGCGCCAAAAGATGAACGCGCCGATCAGCGCCGCCGCCCCCAGACGCACCACGCCGGGCATCACCGCCGGGTTGCCGTTGATGCGGTAGGCGTTGGCGGGGTCAAAGCGTTCGTCTGCCGCGCCGAAATTTCCGGTAGTGTAGTTGCCGTCGAGCAGCGCCCACACCGTTTGATACGATGCCTTGTTGAACTGCGCCACCAGCGACGGCGCAGTCATAGCGGAGTTCTGCGCGAACAGCAGCGCGTAAACCACGGCGAAGCCGCCGAGCGTGATCAGCGTGTAACGCAGCGCTTTCTGCGGCGGGCGATAGCGCCAGACCGCGCCGAAAATGATCGCCGGAGTGAACTTGGTCAGCGCGCCAACCAATGCCCACACCACCGACCGTCCATCCCGCCGATTGAGCAGCGCCCATAATGCGGACAATAGCAAAAAGGCAACCAGCGGCTCGAAATTCCACCAGATGAACACCGCGGGCGCGAGGCTGAGCGCATAGATCCACGCCAGCGCCATGCCCGTGTTCCCACCATGTAGCTTCATGCCGATCTGCCGCATGCGCACCAGATTGCCGAGGTCGAACAGCGTCATGAGGATGCCGTAGATGATCGCAAAGCCGGGGTAGCCGTTGCCGCCGAAACCGACGGCAATTATCGTATTCAGCAGCGCCGGGATCGGCGGAAATTCGCTCCACCAGTCACGAAATGGGAGCAACCCTTCCCGCGCATACGATCCCAACTGAAAGTAGTAGAAGAAATCGCCGCCCGCCGTGACGCCGCGCTCGAAGCCCCCCACGATCAGCGGTTGGTAAACGAGCACCGACAGCAAGCGGAAGGCCAGAAACAGCGTGATCAGCAGTCGAAAATCGGCCAGCAAACCGATCAAGGACAGGTTGTCGCGGTCTCTCGTCATGCTGCCCTCACATAGATGGAGGCCAAGTCGTCGCTGTAGGCGAGCCGCCAGCCCGGTTCTGAAGCGAGCACGGCCGCTAACCCGCTCCCCGTCTCAATGACGGTGAAACCGACGTCATACTCGGCGAACAGGTCGCGCCAACCGTCACCACCCGTCGCTGCGTCGAGCCAGCGGCGCAGGAAAGCATCGCCATAGAGGTCGGTGCGCCCATCGACGAACACGGGGCGATCCGGCAGCGCCCACAGCAGATAGCCGCCCCAGTTGTAACTGTTGAACATCGTCCCAGTTGGCGGATTGTCACGGAGGTATTCGACCGCGCTCACCGGGAGCGTCTCGCGGAACGCTGCGTCGACCGTCTCCGCGTCAAGCACGAGCAGCACCTTCGCCGCCGCGCCGAACAGCACGACGATGACCAGCAGCAGGTTCAGCCGCGCAATCATCGGGCTGACGCGCGTCATCGGGCGCAGTGTCCACCCGCGCCGCTGCATGAGCGCCACAACGTGATAGGTCAGAATCGGCGTGGCGACCACCGCGAACACGGCGATGTTGCGCCCCGCTGTCAGTGCCATGAAGGCCGTGCCGAGCACCAATACGACTTCTGTCCAGTCGAAGCGTCGCCGATCCGCCAGCGCTGTGACCACCACGCCGACCAGCAGCGCCAGGAACGGCCACGTTTCGCGCCCGGCGAAGTTGGGCGGATTCCATTCCTGAATGTACGCCCGCAGCGCGCCAATGCTCACCGTTTGGAACGGCACCGCGAGCATTTGCAGCCCGTAGGGATTGATCACCAGCGCCGCGACCGACAACAGCGCGATCACGATCAGCTTGCCGACGCCGCGCCAGGGGACGACATGCTCGCCGCCGCGGTTCAGCAGATTATTGAGAATTTCCCCGCCGATCACCCCGCCCATGAAGATCAAACCGATGCTGAAGCCCGCATGCAGGTTGCCCCACACGCCCATCAGGATCGGAATCAGCCAGAGACGGTCGATCTGCTTGCGCTTGTAGAGGAACAGCAGATACAGCACGACGGCGCTGAGGAAGAATGAGAGCATTTGCGGGCGCGGCGACCAGAAAACCGCAGCTGTCGCCGCGCCGAGGATCAACGCGAAGCCGCGCAGATACGTATTGCCCGCGCACATACGGTAGACGAAATACATGCCCGCCGTCGCTAGGCCTGCCATGTAGACGGCGAGACCGAACGCCCCACCCGCCTGCCAGACCGCGTACAAAATAATCTGCGCGCCCCAACTGTGATTGATCCACGGTTGGCCGTTGAACGTCGACGAAAACGGATCGGCGGTGATCATGCCCTGCGTGAGCGTCCATTCGCCGCTGCGAATGTGCCACCACGTATCGGTGTCAACAGGGATGCGCGCCGCCAGCGCGAACAGCAGCATAAAAATGATGATCGCCGCCGCCCGCTCGATAGTGAGCCGGGTGAGTCGAGACTGAGCCATGAGAACTGAGGTCAAATGGAGCGATCCAAATCGTGTGAAGTCACTACTTTCATATTACAGGCAACATGGGAATGTACAATATTTAGAAATTGCTCTGGAGAAGATATTGACTGTAGGGGCGCACGGCCGTGCGCCCCTACAACTTGCTTCGCGGCGCTACACCCCGCTGAGGCTGACCACGCGGTAGACGGTGCGCAGCAGAATATTCACGTCGAGCAGTACGGACTGGTTGCGGATGTAATACAGGTCATATTGCAGCTTAACCAGCGCATCCTCATCATTCGAGCCGTAGGGGTAGCGCACCTGCGCCCACCCGGTGAGGCCGGGGCGCATGATCAAACGCGTGCGGTAGAACGGAATCTTCTCCGTCAGCCGTTCGACGTGTTCCGGGCGTTCCGGACGCGGCCCAATCAGACTCATGTCACCACGCAGCACGTTCCACAACTGCGGCACTTCATCGAGGCGCGACTTGCGCAGGAACCGACCGATCCGCGTCACCCGCGGATCCCCCTTCTGGGCGAAGACCGCGCCCGTCTCCGCTTCGGCATCCGGGATCATCGAGCGCAGCTTGTACAGGCGGAACACGCAGCCGTGCATGCCGAGTCGTTCCTGCGTGAAGAAGATGCTCCCGCGCGAGTCGAGATACAGCGCGAGGGCGATAAACGGCAGGAGCACCGCGAAGATCGTCAGACCGACCAGCGATACGAAGATGTCAAAGCCGCGCTTGATCAGCGGATACGGGTCGAACAGCCCCTGCACGTTTTTAATCGGCAGGAAGATCACGCCCCAGTCATCGCTGAGGTGTTCGACCGGGACGCGCCCGGTGATGCGCTCGTACAGCAGCGGCATGGTGATCAGCGTCACGCCCGCTTCATAGGCGTCCATCACGTTCTGGAAGGTCTCGCCTTTGAGCTTATTGGCTTCGGTGAGGATCAATTCGCTGACCTGATCGCGACTGATGAAGTTGGGCAAATCCGCCGCCGTACCGAGTACGGGCACACCGTACAGCACCTTGCCGACCTCATCCGACTGGCCGATCAGACCGAGCACGCGATAGTCCGGCGTATGTTCACGCAGCGCTTCGATGATCGTACCCGCCGTCCAGTCTGTACCGAGAATCAGCGTGCGGCGGGGTTCGCTCACCCACCCGAGCAGGAACGGTCGAGAGAAGCGCCAAGCCGTGATCAGCGCGAAGGACACCACCCCATAGTAGATGATGAAGAGACGCGGCAGTTCGCGCGGCGGTGAGAGGAAATATACCACCATGTACACAATCCACGTTTGGGCGGTGATGATGAGCAGCCGCTGCAGCGTGTGATTGCGGTTCGCCGCGATGCGCAGGTCGTAGAAGTCGTTGGCGCTTGCCAGCGCGAACCACAGCACCGCCAACGCGAAGAACCACGGGCTTTGCGGCAGAATGAAGTTCAGCGTGAAGCGATAGCGCGCGACCAGCGTCCACACGAACAGCGCGATCAAACAGGCGAGGAAAACCGCGAGAATATCGCCAACCGCCAGCAGCAGCTTGCGTTCGGAAAATTGCAGTTGAGGACGCCGCGTGCGACGCGAATTTCCCATCTAGTCATCCGCCAGTCTGAAGAGGAACAAGAGCACCACCAGCGACACCACCGTGATCAGCAGCGCGGGAGCCGCCCAAGCGGGTTCATAGCTGAACACGACCTCGTGCAGCCCAGCATCCACTTGTACGGCGCGAAACATGAGATTCGCACGATAAATCGGGACGGACTCGCCGTCAAGGGTCGCTTTCCAGCCGGGGTAATCGGTATCCGCAAGATACAACCAGCCCATACGCGGCGCGTTGACCGAAAGCGTGACGGTATTGATATGATCAGTGACAGTGATGTTTGCATCATCTGGGAGGCCGGCCTCTGGACACTCCGCATCGCCAAGCACGTGAATTTGCATGTAGGCGTCCCAATCAGGTTCAACGAGCGCCGCTTCGAGATCGGCTTGTGTCTCGTGCCAGCAAACCGAGTCAACAAACCATGCCCGTCGGTCACTGCCTGCCGCCTGCAATAGTGCGGGCTGATCAGGATGGGCTTCGATCAAGTTGATGAAGTGAGTGAAATGTCCTACCAACAGCGGATCGAAGTTATTGAGCATCGATACGATTGAGTAGAGATTGCTATTCGGCAGCGTAAATGGATCAACCTCGAACCGACACGGCGAATGATCGCTCCGGTAGTCTTCGAAGCGATACAGGCACTCAAACTTCTCGACAGATTCATTGACCAAATACATGTACTGCCGTTCAATATTCGCATCAGCTTCGGATACTGACCCCATCCAAGCAGATTGCTCGCTGGTCGGGTTCAACCCCCACGACGCGATCCCTAAATCGACGGCGATCACAACCAATACGGCGATCAGCCAGCGACCGTAGCGCGGACTCTCCCCGCTTGGCTGTGTCAGCGTGAGGAGCGCCGCCGCCGTGATGAACAGGGGAACACTTATCAGCCCGCGCCCGAGTGTGCCGAGCGGCTCGTTGCCAATGCCTAGAAACGGTTGACCAGCCACCAGCAAAACCAGCGCGCCGAGTCCGCCCGCCAGCGCCCGTTTCGCCCAGCGCCGCGTGCGGAAATCCCTACCCCACGCCGACACCCCAATCCCCGCCAGCACGCTCAAGCCGAAGACCGTCCACAAATGCCAGCGCACCGGGGCTTGGAACATGTCGAACGTCGGAATATTGCGGTACAGGAACGGGAAGATCGGCGTATTCGCACCCAACGCGAACACAAAGCCGACGACCACGATGATCAGCCAGAACGGGACCGTTTGATAGACAGGAATGCCTGCTTTGCGCCGCCGCAGCCACGCGACCACCGCCGCGAACGCGCTGATCAGCGGGATCAAGCCGATGTAGACCGCGTCCTCAAAATATGCGCCCTGTGTGAAATAACTGCCATCGGCGGGCGTGCCGAAGATCGTCGGTGAGAGAAAATTCAGCGTCCGCGCCGGGGCATAGCTGAAGTTCATGGCGAAATCGGCCTCGACGCCATCGCCGCGCTGCGACTGGCCGAGCAGTTCGGCGGTCGGCGCGAGCTGGATCGCTGCCACACCTGCCCCCAATGCCAGCGCCAGAATCACGGCAAATAGGCGCAGCCACTTTGTTTGCATGGTACGCGAGGACGAGGCATGCCTCGTCCCTACAATTTTTCCAGCTTGGGGATCGGCCACGGCGTCGAGTGGATCGCCTGCTCCCCTCCCTGAATTCGGGGAGGGGTCGGGGGTGGGGTCAGATGGGGTAAACACCGTCCACCACACGCTGAACAACCCGACGAGCGCGAAGCTGTACCACGTGGTCTGGGCATGCCCGGCGAGCAACTGCAGCGCCGCGAACAAGGCCAGCCACACGACCTGCCGCCGCTTCCCGGTCGTCAGCACGCCGAGCGCCGCCCACGCGATCCACGGCAGCCACGCCGCCGCTTCGATAATCGGGAACGTGAACAGCCGCGCGACGAGGTAGTTGGTCAGCGCGAAGGCGAACATGCTCACGCCGCGCCCTAGATCAGACGCGCCGAGCCGCCCGGTCAACCGCCACATGCCCCACCCGGCAATCCACAAGTGGACGACCGCGGTCAGGCTCATCGTCCATTCCAGCGGCAGCACAAAGCTGATCCAACTGGGGGGGTACAGCAGCGCCGATTGGTAATTTGCCAGCAGCGGGGCGCCCGCCCCGTTATACGGGTTCCACAGCGGCAGAATGCCATCACGCAGCAGTTCGGCGGCGAGGTGCCGCCACGGGTAGAACTGCAATGTCGGCAAGCCCCAGTAAAAGACTTCGCCGCGCAGCAGCGGGAAATACAGAATCAGGAGCGTGAGCGCCAGCAGAATCAGGGGCGCATAAGTCATCAACCGCCGAGTCATCACGTTTTCGCCCTCAAAGTGAGAAATGTCCCCAAAATGACCGTTAGAAACGCGCCCACCGTGACAAGCAGGGTTACACTATGAAATGGGCGAGCATCATCGTCTCGCCAATAGCCATCCGTGGGCAACCTGACACCGGAGGCATAGTCTCCGTTCGCATACAAATAGACACCGTTGAGGTCATCGACAAGCTCTAAACGCGGATTTTCGATGGGATATGATGCGAGTACGTGACTCACACCGTGATACCACATCGAGATCGTATCCGGCTGCGCGCTGCGATTTGCGGTAGAGAAATCCTCGCCTATCGCGCCGATTAACGGCGGTTGCACAATGCTGTAACCCTCAAACGTGATTCCCCCAACATCCTGAATTGCTCCAACGTAATCGCGCAGTTGAAACGGATCGACGCCGTAGAACAAGTCGATTTCATACCATTCTGCGACCTGCTGTTCGAGGCTGTAGGTGGGCGAATAGACGCGACCCACGCCGTCCGCGATCAATGTTTCCGCCAATTCTCGCTGATCAGCGGGCAACCAGTAATCGTCGCCGCGCCATTCGAGCCATGCCCGCCCGGTGATCATGAGTTCCACGGCAATCACCAACAGCACGCCGATTTGCAGCGGTCGCCGCTTGAGTCGTTCCGCGCCATACCCCGCCAGCAGTGCCACGACCAGCGTCACAATCAGCCATGCGCGCGATGGGACGCGAAACCATAGCAGGAACGGCACGATCTGAGTGAGAAAGTTCCAAAGGAAGCCATTCGAACCGAGCGCGTAGAGTCCGGCGACCAACGCGGCGATCAGCCAGAATAACACACGCCGCCGGGCCGTCACCGCGCCGAGCACCGCCAAGATCAGCGGCACGAGGCCAAGGTACGTCAGGACTTCGACGTTTCGGTGCGTCTGCGGGATGAACACGCCAAGCAAATATTCCGGTCGCAGCGCGAACACGCTCGCATCGGCAGCGGTCAGCGATGCGCGGGTGAGGTACGGGCTCCACAGCCACAACGGAATGATCACAGCCGACGCGATCAGCAGAAACAGGATTACAGGAAGGAAGAAACTGACTAACCTCGCTCCCCTCCTCAACGCTCGGCCATATTTGGGCGAGCCCGCATCAGTCGACGCTGCTGCCGAGAAACTTGGCAATGCAAGAGAGCCGCTTGCTCCCCTCCCTGAATTCGGGGAGGGGATGGGGGTGGGGTCAGCTTTGAGAACGCAATACACCCCATACGCCGCGGCCAGCACCAATCCAAACAGACTCAAGCGCACGTCGGCGAGAAACATCAGCCCTGCGAAGATACCCAACGCCCACAGTCCGCGCCGCGATCCTTGCGCCGCCCGTTTGACTGCCCACAGCACCCATGGCAGCCACGCCAACGCATAGACAATATCAACGTGTCCCGCTCCCAGATGCCCGACCATGCGCGGCGACAGCACGTAAGCGATCACGCTCACAGCGGCTGACCACACGCTGAGTCCGAGCGAACGCGTCAGCGTCCACATGCCCGCGCCTGCGATCAGCAGATGCAGAACGATCATGACATTGACGTGCAGGGCGGGTGGCAAAATCAGCGCCAGCCATTGGAGCGGATAAGCCGTTTTGTTGAGCGGATTCGCCGCAAAGGGTTGTCCGCCGAGGATCGTCTCACGCCAGTACGGAAACTCGCCATCGCGCATGACCGAGCGCTGTAGAAACAGCGCCGCTCCCCAATGGGAGGTCGCCGCGTCGGAGAAGCGCGCGCCGGGGATGTAAGGCAAGCCGAGCGGCTTCAGCCCAGCGAGAATCAGAAACGCCGCGCCCAACCCGACCAGCAGGAGTTGAACACGGCGCGCCTCAGTTACTTGAATCGAGCGAGCATCAACGCGCATACACCGTCACACCGCCGATTTCCGCGACGACGTTCAATTGGTCCCGGCACGGCGCCGTGCCAAACTGCACTTCTTCCGGGCCATAGAGCACATAGCGAACGTTGTATTCGTCGAGGATCGCGGAACACTCCGCCGTGCCTGCATACCAGTCGAGCACCTGCTGCCGCTTGACCGCTGCGTTAAGTGTCTCATAGGGATGGCCGTAGACCACGCGCGTCTCCGCCCATCCGGGGATCCACGCGCTGACGACGGGTGATGCCAGCACCACATCACTGCTGGAGCTGTGTTGGTTCAACCAGTCATAGGCGACATAGTAGTCGTGTTCGAGGAAGACGCCGACCGCCGTTCCGGGATCACCGCTGAGCGCCGGCAGCGCGACCGGGAGGAAGAGCACGAAAATCTGGCTGACGGCCATCAACGGGATGACGAGCGCGAAGACATACGAACGCACACGGCGGTTAATCCGCGTGATCCACACATCTTCGACCGCGCGGGTTACGAAATAAGCGATCGGGAGCATCAGGCCAACCGCGAAGCGCCGTCCGGCGCCTGTTGGCAGGTACATCACGACCAGAATCGCCAGCAACCACAGCACAACCAAGCGGTCGCCGTCGCGCTCAAACCGTGTGATGCCGCGGATGAACCCGGGCAGACCGAGCAGCAGCGGTATACCCAAGCCGATGAGCAGTGCAGCGGGCGCCGGCGCGGGGTTGATGTTCTGGCGATTCCATTCGGCGAAACCGGGATTGTAAGTGATGATCAGCGCGTAGTAGACCGCAATCGGCAGCGCGGGCAACACCAGCGCCAGCCCGAAGCGCACGAGGCGCGGCGACAGCTTGCCTTGATCGCGCCAGTCGAACAGCCCGAAGAGCGCCGCCGCCACGCCAAACGGGATGAGCGCGTGCGGGTAGAGAATGGCGAGCGCCAAACTGAGCAGCGCGATCAGCGGAACGGCGCGATCCAGCGCTGGGTCCTGGTCCGCGCCGGGCCGGAATGCCAGAACAAAGTACCCGGCCAGCAGCGCGAGACACGCAATCGTCAGCGGAAAGTGGACATTCACGAAGGTGCTGTAGAGCGGGTAGACCTCGGGCACCGTGATATCGGGAAAGCTGACATCCTGCAGCAGCGGCGTGAACAACCAACCCAAGCCGGAACCGAGCGCCGCGATCACGAAGAACACGCGCCGCGCGCGGATCTTCGTCCACACCGCCGCGCCGAGTTGATACAGGCTGATGTACATGAACAGCGCTGCGAATACGCGCGCTACATGGAAGATGACCACCGCGGGCACGCTCATCACCCGGGCGATGTGCCCGAGCAGCGGGTACAGTCCCTGTAAAAACGCGCCGGGGTATGTCTCGGATGTATGCTGGAAAAACGTCACCCAGAGCCCGCGTTCACCTTGCACAATCTTCGAGAGGTAGGTTGCGCCATCGAGGTAGTTATGCAGCGCTCCCATAAACTGCCACTCGGATGTTCCGGTCAGCGCCATCCAGACCAGCGGGGCAAACGCCAGTAAGATCAAACCGCTGGCGACAATAATCACCCATCGCCACTCGGCGGCGATGATGTGGACGGCCTGTCGTGATTGCATCGAGTTTATCCTAATCGATGTGGGTTCTGACCACGTAATCTGAGGCATGGATGCTCCCCGATGAAAATATACCGCATTTTGCGTGTGTGCTGCACGTTACCATTGTAGACGGAACTCGTCGGCGCTAATCTCAAGGAATCTCACGGAATTGTTCAAACTCAATTACGTAAAAACACGTTCCCCCGTTACAATGAGGGAGACTGGCTGTCTAGAGGAGCAAGTGCGATGGAATTTAACGGTCAGAATTTCGCTGCCGGGTTGCTGGCGGGCTGGCTAAGTGCTTATGTCATTTATCGATCACGCCATCAGCTTAAGGCGCTGCGGGAAGCGGCCGGGCAAAGCGCGCAAAACGTCCAAAAATCGGCGACGCGCAGCGCGGACAGCCGCTATATCTCTGACTTGATTGAACGCTGCGAAACCTCGCACCTCGCCGGTCAGTTCACTAAGCTGTCGAGCGTACTGGTCGAACCGCGCTTTCTGCCTGCGCCGGAATTCGCCAGTCCCAGTGAGGATCTCGCCTATAACATCTACCGGGTCGTGCCAACCATTCACGACCACCCGTACCTGCACGCGCCGTATCAGGTGCAAACGCTGAGCATTAATGATCTCGCGCTCGGCGATCATGCGATTGCCCTGCTCGGTCTGCCGGGCAGTGGACGCAGCACCGCGCTGCAAGCCATTGCCCTGCATGCGCTGAACAAGATCCGGTTCGAGCCGCCGCCTGACAAAGTGCAGGCGAAACTCGATGCCGCCGAAGCCGCGCTGGCCGAAAAAGAACGCGCGGTGCGCATCAAAGAGCGCGTGCTGATCGAACAGAAGGCGAAAGAGCGCCTCGCCAACGAGCAAGGCGAAAACTACGAGGCCGCTGCGGACGAACAGGTCAAGAACATAATCCCACTGTTCCGCCGCTTGATGCCTCTCTACCTGCACCTCTCTGATCTGCACCTCCAGAGTCCAGAGCATGGTCAGGAAGCCGACCCCGCCGAATTGATCGTCCGGGCGGTTCAACACACCGTCCGCCGCGTGACGGCCAGCACCATCCCGCGGCAGCTCTACAGCCGCCTGAACAAGGGGCAGGTGCTGCTGCTGATCGACGGCTATGACGATCTGCCTGAAGCGGAACGCCCGGCAGCGCTCGCCTGGCTGCAAGGGATGCTGCAGGAATACAAACACAACTTCTTCATTGTGGTCGGCCCCGCCGAAGGTTACGGCAGCCTGACCAACCTCGGCTTCACGCCTGTTTTCATGCGCCCGTGGAGCGATCTTGATCTGGAACGCGGCACGGAGCGCTGGGCAGAAGGCTGGGTACAGACCGCGCGCAAAATGGGCAACCGCCGCGCCAGCAAGCCAACCGAGGAGCAAATGGCGATTGCGCGCAAGAACGGGCGCGCCCTGTCGACCGTCGAAGCGACGCTCAAAATCTGGGGCACGTATGCCGACGACACTGAAACGATCGGTGCGGAAGGCTGGATACGCGCCTACCTGAAGCGCCACAAGGTCACTGCCGAACTCATTCAGCAGATTGCGCCGCTTGCCGCGCTCCAGCTTGACGAGGGCTACATCACCGTCGTGCGTTTGCAGGCGCTCGCGCTCGGCACCACCGAACTCGGCGGCGCGCCAACCGACGACGCCATCCCCGAACCGGAGCTTGAAGCACCGCCCGTCGCGCCTGCCAAAGGCAAACGCGGCAAGAGTAAAGATGGCGAGGCCGAAGACGAGGCCGAAACCACCGTGCAGGGGCGGCTGCTGACGACGCTCAAGCGCAGCGGTGTGCTCTTTCACTGGAAAGGCAACCGCTACACCTTCCGCTCACCGATCATCGCGGCTTATCTCGCTAGTTTGACGCTCAAGCCGGAAGATGTACCCGCGAAGCTCAACAGCCCGGCGTGGCAGCCCGCCCTCGCCTTTAGCGCGCTGCATGTCAAGCTGGATCGCATTGTGGCGGAGCGCATGAAAGCCACACCTGACCTGCTCAACGACAACGTGATCGACATGGCACGCTGGCTGGCCTACGCTCCGCCGGATGTGCAGTGGCGCGGCCCGTTGATCAAACAGTTGGGGACGATGCTCACGCAGCTCAACCAATATCCACACACCCGTGAACGCGCCGCCGCCGCGCTGATCGATGGTCGTGACCGCAACACGCTGGTCGCCTTCCGCCTTGCGGTGCGCAGCGCCGATCCGACCGTACGCCGTCTCGGCTGCCTCGGCCTAGGCGCACTGGCCGAACCGGAAGGCCAGAAAGACCTGCTGCCCCTGCTCAACGATCAGGAAGAAGATGTGCAGTTGTCCGCGGGGATGGGCCTCGGCGCGATTGGCACCGAAGAAGCGCTCTCGGCGATGGTCGAAGCGTTCGTGGCGGGCACCGAACCGCTGCGACGCGCGATGGCGGAAGCCTTCGCCGCCCTGCCCCATGACGGCTACGAGATCATCTATGAAGGCGCAAACTCCGACGACATGCTCCTGCGCCGCGCCGCGATCTTCGGACTGCGCCGCATTCGCACCACGTGGGCGCTGATCGCCATCTATCGCGCGTTCCTCGAAGACGAACAATGGTACGTCCGCTCGGCGGCGCAAGAAGCCTTCCAAGAGATTCAGTACGGCAAGGTGACGAACCCGACGGTCGGTTATCCGTCACCGGAAACCATCGAATGGCTGCAAGAGTGGGCGGCGGAGAAAGGCGAACAGATTCAGACGAGCGACGCCGCTATCCAGATGCTGCTGCGCGCGCTGCAGGAAGGCGAACCCGGCATCAAGCAGTTGGCCGCGCTCGACCTCGGCCAGTTGGGCTTCGTGACCAATATCAAAGCGCTGTACACGGCGCTGCGCGATGGGCGCGATGATGTCCGCGGCGCGGCGCATCGCGCACTGGCCTATTTCCAGCAGACGCTCGGCGAAAAACTGCCCTCGGCGATTTAACCTGCACAACAGGCGACCCGGCTGCGGGTCGCCTGTTTTACCCCAACCTCCGAAGTCTCTATGTCTCGGTTGACCACAGGCTATGTGATCGGGCTCGTCGGCGTCGTCATCTGGTCGACGACGGGCATCCTCATCGGCTACCTGCTCACCACCTATGCCCTGCCCGCTCTGTTACTCGCGTTCTGGCGTAACCTGTTGGCCTGCGTGGCGCTCCTCCCCGCCCTGACGCTCGTTCGGCGGCGTCTGCCGCGCATCGAGCGCCGCCAGGTGCGCTTCTATGCCGTTTACGGTCTGCTGCTGGCGTTGTTCAACTCAGTCTGGACGATCTCGGTGCAGGCGAACGGCGCGGCAGTTGCGACCGTACTCGGCTATAGCTCGGCGGGTTTCACCGCGGTCTTCGCCTGGTGGTTATTCGGCGAACAACTGCGCTTGCCCAAAATCATGGCCGTGACGCTCAGCTTAATCGGCTGCGTCATGGTTGCGAACGCCTACGACCCGGCGATGTGGAACATCAACCCAGTCGGCATCGTCACGGGTTTAGGAACCGGGGTGCTGTTCGCGTTCTACAACCTGATGGGCAAGTCAGCGGCGCAGCGCGGACTCGACACGTGGAATTCACTGCTCTACTCATTCGCGTTCGCCACGCTCTTCACGTTCGTGTTCAACCTGCTGCCGGGCACCAGCACTGCCCTCGTGCCCGATCTCCCGCTCAATGGCTGGTTGATCCTCATACTGCTCTCGTTTGGGCCAACGGTGTTGGGGTTTGGCCTGTATACGGCCTCGATGCGCTACCTCTCCGCCAGCACAGCCAGCTTACTCGCTACACTCGAACCCGCCTTCACAGCGGTGGAAGCGTACCTGTGGCTCGGCGAACGTCTGAGCATCGTGCAAATCATCGGCAGTCTGGTGATTCTCGCCGGGGTCGTACTGGTGCGGTTGGAAAAAGAGCCGGAGACGCCTAAGGCGTCGTCTCCGGTGTGATTTCGGGGGTGTTTTCAGCCGTTGGCAGCGCCTCATTGGCGGGATCGCAGCGCACGACGCGGTCAAAATCCGTGTGGAACACGTATTCCCGTTCGCCTGCCTCGAGCAAAATACGATAGCCGCCGACTTCCATCGGCGTCGCCGTTTGCTCGGGCAGCGGACAGTTGAGCGCGCTGTCCGTCCACGTGACGGCCAGCACTTCGACAAGCTGCACGCGCTGCTGCGGCAGATCGAGCTCCTGCGCGATCTCGCGCTGCGCAATGCCGACGAGCGAGGCCGCAACCGGATCCTGCGCGATCAGCGCTTCGCCTGGAAGCAGGCGTGGCCGTGTGCGTGGGGACGAGATCCGCAGGCGCGGGCAGTCCAGCGGGCGTGGTCGTCGGCGGTGCTGCCGTCGGGACATCCGTCGCCGTGGCCGGAATCAAAGACGCTGTCGGTACCGGCGTATTCTCACTTGAACACGCGGCCAACAGCACAAGTGCGGCGAACAAAAGGCTGCGGCGGATCATCATTATGAATTACTGAGCAGTTCCTCGACCTGACCGGTACTCAGACCCATGATGGTGACGAGTTTGTCGCGCCCATTCGCGCCAGCGACAACTTCGAGACGGTTAACGGAGATTTCCAGACGAAAGGCCAGCGCTTCGAGCACTTCTTCATTCGCCTCATCGCTCCCTGCCGCTTCCGCGGTCAAGCGAATCTTGACGATTTTGTGGTCGCCTTCTTCCTGAATTCCCACAAACTCGGTTTTCTCCGCTTGCGTGACCACACGAACGGTGATGGCTGCGCCGCTGCGCGCATCGGTGATCTCGAACTTGCGATTATTGGGCATGGGTCTGTTCTCTTTACCGATTTATAACCTATCATGACTACATCGTATCATGGCCTTTATTCTATGAAAAGTAAAGGCTCGCATGAGGGTGATAGCAGAATTGAGATTGCATTGGGATGCGTCGTAACGCATCCCTTATTCAGCTCAAACTAGACCAGAATTTGCATGAGTACCTGAATGATCAGGAACACGATCAGGGGACTGAAATCGAAGCCGCCCATATCCGGCAGCGCCTTGCGAATCGGCGCGAGGATCGGTTCCGTCACGTCGATCAAAAACCGGGCAATCGGATGTGACCGATCCAGCCCCGGCAGCCAGCTCATCAACACGCGCGCCAGCAAAATCAGTTCAAACAGCCACAACACTGTGATCAGGATATTCATCGCTGCTGTCCTCTACCTCTCTCCAAAGATTGCTCTACCAATCCGAACCAGAGTCGCGCCTTCTTCCACGGCGACCGGATAATCGTCCGTCATCCCCATGCTGAGATCCGGCAGCGGCAGGCCCAGAGACTCCGCCAGCCGATCCCGCAGTTCCCGCAGTCCCGCAAACACCGGACGCGCCGCTTGCATGTCCGGCACAATCGGGGCCATCGTCATCAAGCCGCGGACATTCAGCCCCGGCAGCGCGCAGATCTGGCGCACTTCCTCCCAGACCGCCGCGCGCACCGCGGGGTCAGTCTGCCAGCCGAACGCGGGCAGGCCGCCTTTGCTCTCTTCGCCGGAAATATTGATCTCCAGCAGCGCGTCGAGCGTGCCGCCGCGCTCCGTGACCGCGCGAGCGAGCTTATCCGCCAGCTTAAGCCGGTCGACCGAATGCACGACGTTGAACAGCGGCGGCACGTCCTTCGCCTTGCGGCTCTGAATGTGGCCGATCATATGCCAAGTGACCACGACGTTCACCTGCGGAATCTTCGACTCAGCTTCTTCTACGCGATTTTCGCCAAAATGTTGCACGCCCGCCGCCGCCGCTTCGAGCACCAGCGCCGCGGGATGCGTTTTGCTCACGGCAATGAGCGTCACCGCCGCTGGATCCCGCCCGACCCGCGCGCAGGCCGCCGTGATCGTCTCTTGAACGCGCTGAATGTTATCCGCAATGCTCATAGCGCAATCACCGCGCCGAAGCGCCCGGTCTTCCCTTTCTCCTGCCGATGCGAGAAAAATTCGTCGACGTGCTCGGCGGTGCACAGTCCCGCCACGTCGATATGTTCGCTCAACACGCCCGCTCGTTCCAAATCAAGCTGGTTGGCCGCCCATAGATTGAGGTAGGCCGTGCCATCCGTCGCGTCACGCCGAATCAGCCCCGCGGTCGTTCCGAAGTGCTCCTGCACAGCGGCGACCACTTCCTCACCGACCTGATACTTGTTCGGGCCAATCGCCGGGCCGATCCCCGCCCGGATATCCGCCGGGTCGCAGCCATACGCGCTGACCATCGCCCGAATCACGATTCCGGCAATCCCCTGCACTGTCCCACGCCAGCCCGCATGGGCAATCGCGATCACCCCGTTACGCGGGTCGTGATACAGGATAGGCGTGCAGTCGGCAAAGCGCATTGAGAGCGGCAGGCCGACGCGGTCGGTCATCAGCCCATCGGCGTGCGCTAACCAGCGGCGACCGCTCACCGGTTGGTTGGCGATCACCACGTCGGCGCTGTGCACCTGCCAGACGGTGCACGCTTTCGCGTCGTCTACCCCCAGCGTCGCATACATCCGTTCGTGATTCTGCCGCACGGCCTTCGGGTCATCACCGACATTGCCGCCCAGGTTCAACGAGTCGAACGGAGCGCGGCTCGCCCCACCCTGCCGCGTGAATACTCCATGCCGAATCCCCTCCCACCCGCCGAAGCGGTAGTAGGTCAGCCCTTCGCGTGTCACTCGTTCCAAATGCCACCTCCACAACCTGCGGAGATTATACTCTCTCCCGTGTGTGTAACGATACGGTTTGTTAACCTTAACTTTTAACGCTATACTGCCTAGACCAATATCGCGTTATACTTCTGATAAACGTGAGCGAGACACTTTGATAATCCAAGAGATCAGAACAGGGAAAGGAGAGGGCGGACGGCTGTTCAAGGGAATAGCAAGCCGCACACTTCATGATTGATCGCAGAGAGCGCCGCGCACCGCAAATAATCTCCGTGTTGATCGTCGACGATCATCCCCTCTTTCGTGAGGGACTGCAAATCGCGCTCAACTCGGAAGATGATATTACCGTGATCGGACAGTGTGCTGACGGTCAAGTTGCCTTGCAGCAAGCGCAGCAGCTGCGCCCGGATGTGGTTCTACTGGATGTCAATTTGCCGTCGATCAATGGACTGCAGGTTGCGCGCCAGCTCAAAGCTGAAGCTCCTCACATCGCCGTCGTCATGTTGACCGCCTACCATGACTCTGAGCAGGTTCTGCACACCATGCGCGCCGGCGCTTCCGCCTACTGCCCGAAAGACATTACCCCCGACGATCTCATTGAAGTCATTCACGCGGCGGCCGCTGGCTATTACATCATCGGCAACCAGCGGATGGACGCCGATCAGCTCACCACGTGGATCAACACGCGGATGGAAACGCTGAACGCGCCGTACATCATTGACCCCGACGAGCACTACATCCCCCTCAGTCCCCGTGAAATGGAAATTCTCGAGTTCGTCACAAACGGGTTAAGTAACAAAGAGATTGCCAACCGGCTCAAAATCAGTCAGCAGACCGTGAAAAATCACATGACCTCGATCTTGAAGAAGCTCAACGTCCAAGATCGCACGCAAGCCGCCGTTCATGCGCTGCGGAACGGTTGGGTGCGGATTCACGGTGAAGGTCAAAAAAGTACTTCCGCGAAAGGGTAAGCGATGGATAGAGAATTACGCGGAGAAACCCGCGCCCGCGATGAATTGGTGGATATGCTGATCACTGAGTTGAAGCGTATTCGCGACAAGCTGACGGAACTCAAAATCCAGATCGATCAGACACAAAATGTCGTCGAGCGGGAACAGACGCGCAATGCCGATATTTTCACCGAGCTCAATACGATCAAAGATAACCTTGAGACGGTACCTCGTCAGGATATTCGCGCCAAGTACGATGAGGCCATCGAAGCGCGCTTCCGCCTGACGACCATGCGCGGCCAGCTCGAAAAGTTCCAGAGCACGCGGGAATATCTCGAACGCGAACAGCAGATGTATTCGCAGCTGCTGAATCGTCTGCAGGGTATCGAAGACCTGCCGCAGCCGCAGGAAGATAACAAGGATGTCGGCACCAAGGGGCAGATCAACATCGTGCGCGTAATTCAGGCGCAGGAAGAAGAACGGCAGCGCCTCGCCCGCCAGATGCACGACGGCCCGGCGCAATCACTCACCAACTTCATTCTGCAAGCTGAAATCTGCCAGCGCCTGTTTGACCGCAACCCGGCACGCGCGGCGGAAGAACTCGACAACCTGAAGAACGTCGCCAGCATTACCTTCCAGAAGGTGCGCGACTTTATCTTCGATCTCCGCCCCATGATGTTGGACGACCTCGGCGTGATTCCAACCGTGCGCCGCTACGTCGATTCGTTCCGCGAGAAGAACGACATCCAGATCAAACTGGATATTCTCGGCGAGGAACGACGTCTGCAAACGCACCGCGAGGTGATGATCTTCCGCGGTATTCAGGAGATGATGGGGCACGCGCGCGATTATGCGAATGCGACCGACATCAGCATTCGTCTGGATATTGGCAACAATGTGGTCAAGATCGTCGTGGACGATAACGGTCGTGGCTTTGATACCGAATCGGCTTTTTCCAACGAAGACGGTCACAGTCAGGACCCGCGCATTCAGGGCTTGATCACACTCAAAGAGAAATTCGAGTTGATCAAAGGATCGGTCAGCATCATCAGCGGCGAGACGGATGGCACATCCGTCCGGATTGAACTGCCCACCAGCGATTAAGCGCAGTCCAGTACATTAGGCCTAGTGAGGCATATTACTCTTCACTATACACTAACGTAAAGGCACATTACGCTTGATCCTCGCTTAATTTCTTAATTAGTGCTGCGGACTCGCACACTCCATTGATCCCAACGGAGGCAAGTTTTTATGGGACGTTTACGCATATTTCTGATCATTGCCATTCTGATCATCGTAGTGGCCATTGTGGTAGTGGTCGTACTGCCCGGACTTGGTGGCGGAACGCAGGTTGCCCAACAGCCGACGCCAGACCCGAATGCGCCGATCATTAACGAAGTCCAGGAAGACCCGGCGGCCACGCCGCTCCCGACCGCAACGCCCATCGTCTTCGTTGATATCGTGGTCGCTGTGCAGGAAATCCCGCGTGGTATGGTGATCCCGCCGAACGCGATTCAACTGCGCCCGTGGCCGCAGTCAGTCGCCCCGTTTAACGGCGTGACGAATATTGATGATGTCATCGGCAAGCGCGCGCGCACCGACATTTTCCGCGAACAGCCGATCCTCTCGAACATGGTCGTCGACGATCTGACCGGCGCAGCGCGTGTCGGTTCGGATGCGGCTGCTGTGCTCCCGGAAGACCTCGTCGCCGTTGCGATCCCCATGGATCGTCTGACGGGTATCGCCTATGCACCGCAGGATGGTGACCGCGTTGATCTCATCATCTCCCTGCTCTTCGTCGATATGGATGAAGACTTCCAAAGCATTCTGCCCAACAGCCTGCGTCTGTTCCGCGTGACCGATGAAGGTATCGAACTCCTCGAACCGATTGAAGGTCGCCCGGACAGCACGAGCCTCGGTTCGGTAATCGTCGCGCCGAGCGAACGCCAGCGTCCGCGTCTGGTGACACAACGCACGGTTCAGGATGCGCTTGTGGTGCATGTGGGCAACTTCCCGTACGATGGCCGCTTCATCGGTGTGCCGCCGACGCCCACGCCCGTCCCTTCGGATAATGCTGAAGGCGAAAATGGCACGCCGCCGCCGCCCACGCCCCTGCCCCCGCGCCCGGACATCATCACCCTGGGTGTGACGCCGCAGGAAGCCGTCGTGATTACGTGGATGATCGAAGCGCGTATTCCGATCACGCTGGCGCTGCGTTCCGCGAGCGCGACTGCCCGCACTGCGACGACCGAAGTGACGCTCGATTATGTCATGGGTCAGTACGGGATTACCCTGCCCGGCAAGCGTCCGTTTAGCATCGAACCGGCCATTCGCAGCATCCGCCAACTTGTGACCGACGGCTTGATCAGTCTGTCTGATGGTGGCTAGTAAGCATTTAGAAACGGCGAGATAAGCCTATGTCGAATAGACCCCAGGGCGGGGACGTCATCAGCGTGTTAATCGTTGATGACATCCCCGAAACCCGCGAAAATATCAAGAAGCTGCTCGCGTTTGAGGAGCAGGAATTCAAAGTCGTGGGCTCGGTGGGCACGGGACGCGAAGCGATCAAGGCCGCCATGGAAACGCGCCCCGACATCGTGATCATGGACATCAATATGCCGGACATGGACGGCATCAAGGCGACGAGCGAGATCACGAAGGCTTTGCCGACGACCGCCGTCATCATGATGTCCGTCCAGACCGACATGGACTACATGCGTAAAGCCATGCAGTCCGGCGCGCGGCAGTTCCTCGGCAAGCCGATTACGCCCGACGAGCTGTACAACACGATCCGCGAAGTCTTTCGCAGCACCGACGCCATTCGCCGCCAGGCACGCCAGATGGCGGATATGCCGCTGCAGGCCACCCCGGCGAAAGCCAGCAGTAGCGATGACGGTGACGGCATCGCCCGCGCTGGCCACATCATCGTCGTGTACAGCCCCTCGGGCGGCACCGGCAAAACGATGCTGGCGAGCAACCTCGCCTCCGGCCTGATGAAGAAGGGTATCCGCGTGCTGCTGGTCGACGCCGACCTGCAGTTCGGCGATGTCGGGGTGTTCCTCAAGCTGCAGTCGCAGTCAACCCTGCTCGATCTCGTCAGCAAGATCGATGATCTCGATCCTGACTTCTTCGACAGCGTCGTCTCGACGCACGACAGCGGCTTGAAAGTGCTGCTCGGCCCGCAGCGCCCGGAATACGCGGAAGATGTCGAATCCGTTCCGGCGTCCGTGTCGCGCATCATCGAGAAGATCGCGGGCGGCTACGACTTCATCGTCGTGGACACCAGCGCGCGCATTGACGAGCAGCTCCTGTCGCTCACCGACATTGCCTCGAAGATCGTGCTCGTCGCCACGCCGACGCTCGCCAGCGTCAAAAATGCGCGCTTTGTGCTCGACCTGTTTGACAAGATGAACTACGCGCCAGAAAAAACGCTGTTCGTGCTGAACAAAGTTGAAGACGAGCGCGCGCGGGATCGCGTGACGATCCCGACTGAGACGATTGAGAAGTACATCAAGCGGCAGGTGATCGCGAAAATCCCGATTGGCGAACAGATGATCCTGAGCGCGGTCAATAAGGGAATTCCCGTGATCGCCTCCAAGGAACGCACAAAATCACCGGTAAAAGAACTGATCGCCTTCGCCGATCAGATGTTCACCATGCTCATGGGTGGGCAATCTGAGCAAGAGGCGCAGGAGAGTGATGACAAGAAAAAGTCGTCGAAAATCGGGTTTGGCCGTCGTTAGTGGTTTAGGGAGTGCATGGTATGTCATTACTCAAACGCATTGAAAAAGGCGGCGGCAGCGGCAGCAGTGGCGGCAGCGGCGGCAGCGGTGGTGGTGACAATCCCCCACCCCAGCGGCCCAGCGCCCCGGTACCGAGTGCGGGCGGCGGTGGTGGCGGTGAAGGCGACGAATCGCGCCTGTCTGCCATGCGCATGCGCAACCAGCAGGTGATGGGACGGCAGCCGGGACGCCCGGACAGCTCGTACGTCGACCTGAAAACGCGCGTGCAGAATCGTCTGCTCTCCGAACTCGAACCGTCGATGGACTTAACGAAAAAGAACGAAGTCCGGTCGCACATCGAAGAATTGTTCAACGCCATCCTCGCGGAAGAAAGCATGGTGCTGGCCCGTCAGGAACGGCAGCGCCTGTTTGAGTCCATCGTCGCGGAAATCCTCGGCTTTGGCCCGCTTGAACCGCTGCTGGCGGATGAAACCATCACCGAAATCATGGTGAATGGCCCGAAGAACATCTTCGTTGAGCGCAAGGGGAATATCACCCGCGCCAATGTGACGTTTGAAGATGATGACCACGTCCTGCGCATTCTGGATCGCATCGTCGCGCCGCTCGGTCGTCGTATTGACGAAAGCTCGCCGCTGGTCGATGCCCGTCTGCCCGATGGCTCGCGTGTGAACGCCGTCATCCGCCCGATCTCACTGGTCGGCCCGACGATCACCATCCGTAAATTCTTCAAGAAGCCGCTGACGGTCGAAGACCTCATCAAGTTCGGCTCGATCAGCAAGGAAATCGTCGAATTCCTGCGCGCCTGCATCATCGCCCGCATGAACATGATCGTGTCCGGTGGTACGGGTTCCGGGAAGACGACGCTGCTCAACGTGTTGTCGAGCTTCATCCCGAACGACGAACGCATCGTCACGGTCGAAAACGCGGCGGAACTGCAGCTCCGTCAGGAACACGTCGTGACCCTGGAAAGCCGCCCGCCGAACATTGAAGGCAAGGGGGCGATCACCATTCAGGATCTCGTGGTCAACTGCTTGCGTATGCGCCCCGACCGCATCATCGTCGGGGAATGCCGTTCCGGCGAAGCGCTGGACATGCTTCAGGCCATGAACACTGGTCACGACGGCTCACTGACCACGGCGCACAGCAACAGCCCGCGTGATACTATCGCGCGTCTCGAAGTCATGTGCTTGATGGCCGGTATGGACCTGCCCGTCCGCGCGATCCGCGAACAGATCGCCAGCGCTGTCGACGTGGTCTGCCATCAGGAACGTCTGCGTGATGGTACACGTAAGGTCGTCAAAGTCACCGAAGTCCAAGGCATGGAAGGCGATATGATCACCATGTCTGACATCTTTGAGTTTGAACAGACGGGCGTGGAAGGCGGCAAAATCGTCGGGCGCATCCGACCGACGGGCATCCGCCCCAAGTTCACCGACCGCATCGAGGCGTCGGGCATCTACCTGCCCCCGTCGGTCTTTGGTGTGGGTCGCACCTACTAAATATCGTCCACAACGGGCGGGGTTGCTTGACGCACCCCGCCTTTTGCTTAGAATGTCCGTAAGGAAGATGATCACGGAGCACACGTATGCAAATTGACCCGATCATCGTGATTGTTGTTGCGGTTCTGCTCGCTGGTGGGGTGATCGTCTGGGGGATCGTCAGCGTCCGGACCGAGAAAGACATCATTGAGGAACGCCTCAGCAATTACGAAAAAGAAGCGACCTCTTTTCTTGATCTTGAGGAACTTAAAGACGAGCCGCAGGTTCAGGAGAAGCGCCCCAGTATCATTCAGGAACGCTTAGACAGCCTGGTCTCCGAGCGCAGTTTTGGCAAGAAATGGCGGCAGCAGTTGGCGCGCGCCGACATCAAACTGACCGTTTCCGAATATGCGGCGGTGCACGTCTTCAGCATGTTCGCCTTCTTCGCGATTGGCTACTTCGTCGTGTTCGGTCAGCAGATCGTCATGGCGATTCTCGCGGGCTTCGTCGGCTTCTTCGCGCCGCGCATTTATGTCTCCCGCTTGACCTCCACCCGCTTGATCCGGTTTGAGAATCAACTTCCCGATACGCTCGGGTTGTGGGTGAACGCGCTGCGTTCCGGGTACAGCGTGCTCCAGTCGATGGAAGCGATTGCGCGTGACGCCCCGGAACCCACCGCCACTGAATTCAAGCGCGTGGTGCAGGAAGTCCAGCTTGGCATCGACATGGACGACGCGCTCGAACACCTCGTCAACCGGGTGGAAAGCGAAGACCTTGACCTCGTCGTGACGGCGGTCAACATTCAGCGCGAGGTCGGTGGTAACCTGGCCGAAATTCTCGACGTGATCAGCCATACCATTCGCGAACGTATCAAGCTCAAGGGTGAGATTCGCGTGCTCACCGCGCAAGGACGCGCCACGGGCTACCTGATCAGCTTCCTCCCCATCGTGCTGGCGCTGTTCCTGTACGGCATCAATCCCGGCTACATGGGGAATCTCTTTGAAAACCGCACCTGTGGTTGGCCGATGCTCGGCATTGGGTTGGCGCTGATCGGCATCGGGTTCGCGGTCGTGCAAAAGATCGTTGACATTGATATCTAGAGGCAAGAGATTATGGATCCAATTGTCGTACTGATCTTCGTCATTGTCGGGGCGGTCGTCTTCGGCGGCCTGGTCTACGTCGGCATGAAGGAAGACCGCGGTCGCGACCCGCTGCAGGAACGCCTCGCGCAATACGACGACAAAGAACTGCCGTCGTCGCTGGAAGAGATCGAACTCTCGCTGTCCTTCCGGGATCGCGTCATCCTCCCGTTGATGAAGACACTCGCCAAGACCACCGCCAAGTTTACGCCGCAGAAGCAGCTTGAAGATGCGCGCCACAAGATCGAGCTTGCGGGGATGAACATGGACCCGGCGTCGTTCTTTGCGATGCGCGTCGCGCTGACGCTGGTCTTTGGTCTCGGCGCATTCTTCGTCTTCTTCGTCAATTCCCCCTCGACCCCGAAGGGTACTGCCCTGCTCTACACGCTCGGCGCGCTGGGTCTGGGCTATATCCTCCCAGTGATGTGGCTGTCGAGCAAGATCAAGCGGCGGCAGGAAAACATCTGGCGCGCGCTCCCCGACGCGCTCGACCTGCTGGTGATCTGCGTGGAAGCGGGTCTCGGCTTCGACATGGCGATGGGGAAAGTCTACGAAAAGTGGGATAACGAACTGGCGATCGCTTTCGGGCGCGTGCTCCGCGAAATCCAGCTCGGTAAGATGCGCCGTGACGCTCTGCGCGATATGTCGAACCGCATGGACGTGCCCGACGTGACGGCGTTCGTCGCCGCTATCATTCAAGCCGATCAGCTCGGTGTGAGCATGGCGAAGATCCTGCGTGTCCAGTCCGACCAGATGCGCGTGAAGCGCCGCCAGCGCGCGCAGGAAAAAGCGCATCAAGCACCGGTGAAGATGATGATCCCGATGGTTTTCCTGATCTTCCCGTCGATCTGGATCGTATTGCTCGGCCCGTCGCTCATCATCCTGTTCGGTTCGAACGAAGTGAACGCCGTATTCTAAGTCGTTACGCCATTGCGGGGATGCCAGCCAATGACATCCCCGCGCCAAAACGGTTGCCGTGAGAGTCAAGGTTTGACCGAATGTCCGTTGAGGATGGCTCTGGTCAAGGAAACTACCCCGCGAAGCTGCGGCTGTCCGGGTGGGTGAACGCCGCCCTTGATTGGGTGTTTCCGCCCCGCTGTGTCGGCTGCGCCGCGGTCGACAGCGTCTGGTGCGCGGACTGCCAGCAGCAGCTCGAAGCCGAACCCATCGCCCCGCGTACGCGCCGCCTCCCGCCCTTCACTGCGCTCGCCGCCACGGCCACGCACGGCGGCATTTTACAGCCTAGTCTCCATGCGCTAAAATACGCGGATGCTCGCGCGCTCGCCGTCCCACTCGGAGATCGTCTAGCTGCAACCTATCGTTTGCTGGGGTGGACACTTGACATGATCATCCCCGTGCCATTGCACACTACCCGCTACCGCGAGCGGGGGTATAATCAGTCTCAACTGATAGGAGAACGCATGGCACAGTCGTTATCTCTTCCTTGTTTTCCTTCAGCCCTCACCCGTTGGCGATCTACCGCCACGCAAGTTGGGCTCTCCCGCAGCGAACGTCAACAGAACCTGCAAGACGCTTTTCACGCTGACCCCACATTGGTCTCCGGTCGGCGCATCCTTCTCATCGACGATGTACAGACGACGGGCGCAACGCTTCAAGCAGCGGCGCACGCGCTGTTCAACGTGGACGCGGTGGCGGTCTACGGTCTGACCGTAACTGCCGCGCGTCTCTAGTCGTTCCTTCTTCCCATCTACATAAGGAGTCTCGTATGGAAATCCAAGTTCGGGGTGACGATCTTAAGATCACAGAGACGCTGGAAGAGTATGCTCAGAAGAAGCTTGCACGGTTGGACAAATACCTGCCGAACATTCAGGACGTACGTGTAGATTTCTCCCGCCAGCACACGCGCCGCGGCGATAACATCTTGAGCGCGCAAATCACCATTCGCCACCAGCGCGGAGCGATCCTCCGCGCCGAAGAGAGCAGCGCCGGGGACGCCGAAGCCGCGCTGAACCTCGCCATCGACAAGATTCACCGCCAGATCGAGCGCTTCAAGAGTAAACGGAACCGCAAGGGACGGACCCGCTTCAGCGCCTCGGTCGAAGAGCTGGCGGCAGCGGAAACCGTGCCGGATATTCCCTCGCAGGCGGAGATTGATGAAGCGCTGGAGGAAGAACCCATCGTCCGCCACAAAGAGGTCTACGTCACGGCGATGAACGAGGAAGACGCCATCGAGCAGATGGAACTGCTCGGTCACACGTTCTTCATCTTCTTCAACGACCAAACGCAAGCGCTCAATGTGGTCTACAAGCGCCGCACCAGCGGCTACGGCGTGCTCATCCCAAAGACCGAGTAGCACCCTCACCCTGACTTAAGAGGAAACGGCCTAACTGGTAGAGTCGGTCGGGGCGCACAGCTGTGCGCCCCGACTTGTTTAACTGTTATGTGACCTTCTTCTGCCACAATCCCCGCAGCAGCCTATATTTCCGCAGTTCGTAGCGCGCCATCAGCAGCCCCATGTGCAGCCCGTGCAGCCCATCGATATAGCCTCTGAGCGTGACAAAGCGCCACCAGAACTGCCGCAGCGGCTGAAGCAGATAGTTCTGCGGCTTAGGGCGAATCCCCTGCTCAAACAGAATCTGCGCGTCGTAGGCGGAATACACCTTCTGCTTCTTGTGAAACTGCGCGACATCCTGGTAGTTGTAGTGGATGAACGGGTGGTCGAGCGTACCGCACGCCTGCTTCAGCACCGTGACCTCGTGCACGCGGCGTTCCGGGTCGAAGTGCGCCTCGCCGACTTTGAGCAAGCGCGTCTGATAATCGGGAAACCAACCGCCGCCCCGCGTTCGGTGACCGAACATGTAGTTCTCCCGGGGAATGCGCCACCCGGAATAGCCCGCCAGGTCGATCTTCTGACGCGCTTCCTGCGCCAGTTCCGGCGTGACGCGCTCGTCGGCATCGACGAACAACACCCAGTCCACCTGCCCGGTGACCGCCTGCAGCGCCGCATTGCGCTGACGGGCATAGTCCTCGAAGCGATTCTGCATCACGGTTGCGCCTGCCGCTTGCGCCAACTTCACCGTGTGATCCGTGCTGAACGAGTCGAACACGATCACTGTATCGGCAAAGCGCACTGATTCCACGCACGCCGTGATATGCGCTTCTTCGTTGTACGTCAGGATAATCGCCGCCAGCCGCATGTTATACCCTTCCCAACGCCAGCGCCCGGATAGTGCGGTAGGCGTCGCGTTCCGCGCCTGCGGGAGTGCGCCAGAGTTTATAGGTCATGCCGAGCGCGATCAGCAACCGCGCCGCGACAACTTTGGGCGGGCTGTGATGCTTGGCGTACAAGCGCAGGCGGCTTTTCCACAATTCGATCACCATGCGCGGGCGCACCTGCACCGTGCTCTTGCCCGCGAAATGCGTCACCAACGCGCCGGGCACGCTCTGCACCTGCCACCCCGCATCGCGAATCCGCCACGCCCAATCGACTTCCTCGCAGTACATGAAGAAGCCCTCGTCAAACATGCCCGTCTGCGCGATGACCTCGCGCCGCAGCATCATAGTCGCGCCGAGCACAAAATCGACCGGGAACGGTCGGCCCTGCGCATATAACTGCTTTGGGTAGCGCCCGTTGAAACTTCCTTCGAGGAGGCGTCCCGGCGTCGGAAAAAATTCCGTCCAGATCTGGCGCAGACCGGGAAAGCCATACGCGCCATGCTGAAACGTCCCGTCACCGTACTCCAACTCCGCGCCGACCAAGCCAACTTTGGGATCGGACAGCAGGTGATCGTAGAGGCGGCGGGTCGCGCCGGCATGCGTGTGTGTGTCCGGGTTAAGCAGGTAGACGACGGGTGGCGGATCGTTGGCCATGATCTGGCGGATCGCGACGTTATTCGCCGCGCCAAAGCCGAGATTTTGTTCGCTGACGGTCAGCTTGACCTGCGGGAAGGCCGCGCGCACAGCCTCCGGCGTACCGTCGGATGACGCGCTGTCTACGACATACACATCCGCGTTCAGGCCGCTGGCGGCACAGTCGGCGTACAAGCTCCCGATAGCGTCCAGCACCAAGTCGCGCACATTCCAGGTGACGATGACGACGGCCAGATCAGCCATAGGCGACCGCTAACTGCCCGCCATTTCGCCGAGATCGACGCCGGTGCGGGTGATCGCCGTGCGGATGGCCGTCAGACTGTCCGAGTCCGCTTCCACCAGCGCGTCCTGACCGAGCAGCGGCTGTAACAACGTGTTGCGCGTGCCATTGGCGATGGCGGTCAGCGCCGCGGTGAGCGCTTCTGCCTGCCCCAATGGCAGACTCTCGGGATACGTCAGCACGCCGATGGGCAGATCGAGGCCGCCCGACAAAGCGCGCACGCGGCTGTTGGCCGTCGCATAATCCGCCTCAGACATCCCCGCCGCGTCGCAGTCGCCATCTTCTAGGGCGCGGATCAGCGCGGGTACGTCTTCGTAATCGGTGATGGTCGTAAAACTAGCAGTGGAGAAATTGCTCTGTGCCAACATGATCGAGGGGAGCAGCCACGTATAGAAATCAGTCGCGCTCACCCGGCAGAAGGTCTTGCTCGCCATGTCGTCGATGCTGGAGATGCCGCTGCGTGTGTTCACCGCTAGCACAGCGCGCGTGGTGAGACTGTCCTCGCGGGAGACCTGCAGCACCGCCGCGCCGCAATCCTGAGCATCGGCAGCGGTGTAGGCAACCCCATTCAGCCACGCGACCGTCACCGGGCCGCTCACCGAATTGCACAACGCGCTGATCGCTTCCGCGTCGGTGGCGCTGCGTTCAATTTCCACAATCAGGCTCGTCTCTTCGAGGAGCGCCGCTTGCAGACCGTCAATCGCCGCCTGCACCTCGTCCTCCGTGCTGCTCGTCGCGCCGACCGCGAACACCATGCGAATCACATTTCCTTCCGCGCCAACCGGAATCGGCGTGGCGACCGGAGGCAGCGAGGTCGAACGCGGCGTCGGCGACAGCGTGGGCTGTGAGACCGGGCCATTGTCACCGCGCCGGCACGATGACAGCGCCGCCGCGAGACTGAGGCACAGGAGGAGGGTGAACAGGCGTTTCATGGCGCGACTCCTTATCGAGAGGGGATACCTCATTCTATGCTCAATTCGCGGCCTCAATCACAAAAATCTCACGTGGGCCGACGTTGCGGTTGCGTTCACTGACAGCCACATACTCGTGGATCAACCCGGCAAAACAGTTTTGCGGGTTCAGGTTCTCGACGCGGCTCATGCGGATGCCGCCCCATACCACGCTCGTTTCACCGGGCATGAGGTAGTAGTAAGTATTGCCGCTCTCCGGGTCTTCGACCGCTGTGAGCTGATCGCGCGTGCCAACCGCCCAGCGCCACGGATAACTCGCCGCCGCCGTCTGGCACTCAATGCCGACGCGCCACGCGCCCGCCTCTTCCATCCAACCAAGCGCCGGGGCACGCTGATCCCAGTCATAGACCGCGCCCGGTTCGGGGCCGGTCGTGCGGATCGGCACGTCGCTGTAGTTCTCGACGGTCAGCTTGAAGACCAGCACATCGCCCTGCATGACATCGAGGCGGGTCATATCGACGGCTTGCAGGTCTGATGGCAGCGGCGCAAGCTGGCCGATCTGGTCGCGGGTGGAGGCATACGCTTCATCCCACGGAACCACTTCCCAGACCACGCTGACGCCCACGGGCTGCGGGATGATCTGCGCGAGCGGTTTGCCGCCCGTCTGAATCGTCAGTTCGGATTCACGCTGCACGCGCTGCCCCACCGCATCCTGCGCATGCACAATCAGCGGATAGGTGCCGTCCGGCGGCGGGTTCGCGCCGAGATCGACGCCGCCCTCGTAATCGAATAAATGCCGTCCTGCTTCGCCGGGGCGCGCATCTTCGAAGCGCTCCGACATATACAGCGGCTCACCATTCGCATCGATCAGGTAAGCGGTCAGCGTGGCTTCTTTGGTGAGGAACACGTTGATCTGCGAACGATCCGCAATGCCATCCTGATTCGGCGTGAAGATTTGCGGAAAGACCGTGAAATCGGTGAGCAGCGGCAGCGGCGCATCGCCATCGACGATGTTGAGCGTGCCGCTCTGTTCAGCGGTCTCGCCCGCTTCAGTCGTCGCCGTCAACCGCCACATATACGCGCCATCGGGGATCAAGCGCTGCAAAATCTGCTGGTCGCCGAAGTCTTCGCCGTCCAGCGCAAAGCCATCGACCACGCCGCTGAACTGGACGCGATAATCGCCAGGAATGCGCGGCTCATCCTGGCGGAAGGCGAACACCTGCCCGTCTGCACCCTCCAGCGTGAGTGACACGCGGGCATTTTTCGTCAGGGTATATGAGAAGATGGCAATATCGTCGCTGCCATCGGCATTCGGCGTGATGGTGTCGGTTGAAAACTGCGCCGCCGGGATCAGCGGTTGGTTGGGCGCTACCACCGCCAGACCAATGATGATCACGACGATCACGACCACCAACGCGGCGATTAGAGTCAGCCAAATCGGGATTCGCATGTATTGAAACGTCCGTCCTTCTCCCAAAACAGCCGTTTAGTCTAACCGAGAGCGCCAGATCGCGCCAGATGGGAGGCATGCCGCTAACGCCACGTCTCCCGTAGCACCCGCAGCCAATTGCGGTACGCGACCTTCTCCAAGTCAGCAGAGCTGTACCCTTCTGCCCGCAGCGCAGTGAGCAGTTTAGGCAGACCGCCCACATCGCCAAGTGTCAGCGGCATGTCCGCGCCGTCAAAATCTGACCCAAAGGCGACATGATCGATGCCGACCAGATCGCGCACGTAATTGATATGCGCGGTGATCTGCGTGAGCGGCACATCCGGCTCAAAACTCGACTTCGGGTGCGTGTTGTTCGTCTCAAAGTTGATCCCCACTACCCCGCCGGAGTCCCCAATCGCCTTAAGCTGACCGTCAGTCAGGTTGCGCGTCGACGGGCAGATCGCGTGGACGTCAGCGTGCGTGACGACCAGCGGCGCTCTCGACAAAGCCGCGACTTCGAAGAACCCGACTTCGTTCAGGTGCGCGAGGTCGAGGAGGATGCCGAGATCGTTACAGGCCGTGACCAAGCGCTTGCCCGCCTCGGTCAGCCCGTCGCCAATATTTGGCGTGTCCGGAAAGCGGAACGGAACGCCATAGCCGAACGCATTCGGTCGACTCCAGACGACACCAATCGAACGTACCCCGCGCTCGTAATACGCTTCCAAATTGCTCAGATCCGGGTGAATGGCCTCCGCTCCTTCGAGTTGCAGGACGAGCGCCAGCGTGTTCGCTTGGATTGACGCTTCCAGATCAGCGACCGTGAGCGCGATCCGTACTTCTCCCTGCGACTGTGCGGCCAACCCGTAGGCGAGGTCGAGATTCGCATCGGTGAAACTACGCGCATAGTCGGGGTCAATGGGGCTGCGCTCGGCAGCGATATAACCTTCGGCCGTGAACGTCACCCCATACATCTGATCGAGTTCCGGTGAACCGGGCGGTGGCGGCGTGAAGATCGCGAAGAATCCGCCGCGCAGACCACCCTGCTGCGCGCGCGGCACGTCCATGTGCCCGGCGAGGGTTCCGTGTAGAAACGCCGACTCGGCGGGTGCGCCGCCCCGGTACACCCGCGTCAGGGTATCGTTATGCCCATCGAAAACCGGGATAATTGGCGCCATCTGTTTGAAACTCCTTTTCCTCACCTGAACAGCCGAGCACCCATTTAACCGCGCTTTACCCTACTGGCCAATTGCTGTAAAATAAGACCCATATTCCCCCATCTATTATTGTATCCACAGGACAACCCCGATTTGACCGACCAGACTGGTATCAACCAATTCTACGATGTCGAGAACGCCGATGTTGATGCGGACGGCTTGATCACCTGCGTGGTGATCCCGCTGCGCGATCAGGTGATCTTCCCGAATGTCGTCTCTCCTCTCCCCCTGCGCAGCAAAAAGGCCAGCGCGGGTGCGGAACACGCGTATATGTCGAACCAAACGGTGATCGGGCTGGCGCTCAAAAACCCGCTGCTCACCGATGCTTCTGTCGATGACCTGTACCGCACGGGCGTGGAAATCGCCATCGGTCGGGTGCTGCGCCTCCCCGATGACTCGCAAAGCGCGCTCGGTCAGGGGCGGCGGCGCGTCGAGGTGACCGAGTTCACCCAGACCGAGCCGTACTACATCGCCAAAGCGCGCCTGCTCGACGAGTCGAATCCGTCAACCAAGAAGACCAGCGCCACCATGCAGGCCGCGCTCAATCTGTTCCGGCAGGCCGTCGAACTGAATGATAACCTGCCCGAAGAAGTGCTGCTCTACGCGCTCAACGCGACCAGCCCCGGCTGGCTCGCGGATCTGATCGCGTCGACGCTCACGCTGCCGATGGACGAACGCCAGCGCCTGCTGGAAAACCTCGACGCCGAAGCCCGTCTCAGCCGCGTGACCGAACTACTCGGTCAGGAACTGAGCGTGCTGGAACTGAAGGATGAGATCACCAGTCAGGTGCATCAGGAGATGGATCGCACGCAGCGTGAAATCTACCTGCGCGAACAGATGCGCGTCATCCAGAGCGAACTCGGCGAAGAAGATGTGTTCCAGCAGGAACTGGACGAGGTGCGCGAGCAGATCATCAATGCCGCGCTGCCGCCCGAAGTCCACGAGAAGGCGATGAAGGAACTGTCGCGCCTCGCCATTATGACGCCGATGGCGCCTGAAGTGGGCATCGTCCGCACCTACATTGACTGGCTGACCGCGCTCCCGTGGCACGACGCGACGGAAGATCAGCTTGACGTGGCGCGCGCGCAGAAGATTCTCGACGAGGAGCACTACGGCCTGCCGAAGGTCAAGGATCGCATCCTCGAATACATCGCCGTGCGCAAGCTTGCGCCGGACCAGCTCAACAGCCCGATTCTGTGCTTCGTCGGCCCGCCCGGCGTCGGCAAAACCTCGCTCGGCAAGAGCATCGCCTCCGCATTAGGGCGTGAATTCGTGCGCGTCAGCCTGGGCGGCGTGCGCGACGAGGCCGAGATTCGCGGCCATCGGCGCACCTATATCGGCGCGCTGCCCGGGCGCATTTTGCAGACTATTCGCCGCGGCGGGAAAATCAACCCAGTGTTCATGCTCGACGAGATCGACAAGCTCGGCATGGACTTTCACGGCGATCCCTCGGCGGCGCTGCTGGAGATTCTCGACCCGGAGCAGAACAACGCCTTCTTCGACCACTATCTGGACGTGCCCTATGACCTGTCGAAGGTGCTGTTCATCACCACGGCGAACGATCTCGACCCACTGCCGCCCGCATTGATGGATCGCCTCGAAATCATCGAGTTCAACGGCTACACCGAAGAGGAAAAGCTGGCGATTGCGCGCAAATTCCTCATCCCCAAGCAGATCGAGATGAACGGTCTGGCGGATAAGAAAGTCGTCTTCGAGACGCCCGCGCTGCAAACCATCATCCGCGAGTACACCTATGAGGCGGGTGTGCGCAACCTCAACCGCGAGATCGCCAACATCTCGCGCAAGGTCGCGCGCCTGACGGCGGAAGGCAAACGCTACCCGCATCAGATCACGCCCAAGCATGTCGAAAAACTGCTCGGCCCGCCGCCCTTTGACGACATTCGCGCCAATGATCAGGACGAGATCGGCATCGCGACCGGGCTGGCGTGGACACCGTTCGGCGGCGACGTGCTGACCATCGAAGTCTCGATCCTCGCGGGCAAAGGTAACCTGATGCTCACCGGGTCGCTCGGCGATGTGATGCAGGAATCGGCGCAGGCCGCTTTAAGCTATTTCCGCTACCGCGCGGACGAGTTCGCCGTGCCCTACGACGACTTCGACAACTTCGACATCCATGTCCACTTGCCCGAAGGCGCAGTGCCCAAAGAAGGGCCGTCGGCGGGTATCACGCTGGCCACCGCGCTGATTTCGGCGTTCACCGAGCGCAAGGTCCGCAGCGACTTCTGCATGACGGGCGAGATCACGCTGCGCGGCAAGGTGCTGCCCGTCGGTGGCATCAAAGAGAAGGTGCTGGCGGCGCGGCGCGCCCGGGTTAAGCATGTCGTGCTGCCTGCGCAGAACGAAAAAGACCTTGTGGATATTCCAAAAGAGGCACTGGCTGACCTCACGATCCACCCAGTCAAAGACATGCAGCAGGTGTTGGATCTGGTTCTGCTCGAACCGCCCACAGGCGAACGGCGGTTGGATCGTATCCGGCGCGAGCGCGACAAGGACGACAAAGACGAGTCGGACGACGAATAACCATGAATGTGGATGATCAGCTAGCGGAGAGTATCAAGACCGGGCGCACCGAGCGGCTCGATTGGCTGGTAGAGGGCGCGGCGGTCGAAACGATTGCCGCGTCACTGGCAGCGATGGCCAACACCTTCGGCGGCATGCTGCTCCTCGGCGTGAGCCTGAATAATGCCGTGCTCGGGGTGCGCGACCCGGCGGCGGTCATCGACCGCGTGCTGCAGGCCGCCCTCGCCATTGAACCCGCCCTGATCATCCCCTTGCCGGTGACCGCGCAGGTCGCCGGCAAAACCGTAATCGTCGCGCGCATTCCTCCGGGGATGCCGCACGTCTACTCGTTCGATGGCCGCTTCCTCGTGCGGCAGGGCGTCGACAACAAACCGCTCAAGCCGCGTGACCTGCGCCGCCTGTTGATTCAGCGCGGCGAAGTCAGCTTCGAGACGGAAGTCGTGTATGGAGCGAGCCTCGACGACATCGACTGGAATCGCGCCAAAGCCTACGCTGCCAATCTCCCCGGTGAGACCAGCCCGGAAACCGCCCTGCTCCGCCGCGCGTGCATCGTCCGGCATGAAGGCCGTTTACGCCCGACCAACGCCGGGATTCTGCTGTTCGGCAAAGAGCCGCAGCGCTTCCTGCGCGGCGCAGCGATCACGGCGGTGCGCTTTGCAGGCGAAACCATGAGCGATAGCTTCAACCGCGAAGATATCACCGGTACGCTGCCAGACCAGATTCGCCGTGCCGAAACCTTTCTGCATGATCATCTGCGCAAAGGCGTGAGCATCGGCAAAACGATGGCGCGCGCCGAAAGCTACGAGTACCCGATGGAAGCGGCGCGCGAACTGGTCGTCAACGCGGTCGCCCACCGTGACTACAGCATCAGCGGCGATGAGATTCGCCTGTTCCTCTTCCGTGACCGCCTCGAAGTGACCAGTCCCGGCGGGCTGCCCGGCCCGGTCACCATCGACAACATCAAAGATGAGCGTTTCTCGCGCAATCCGGTGATCGTGCAGGTGCTCTCGGATATGGGCTTCATCGAGCGGCTCGGCTACGGCGTCGACCGCGTGATTGCCCTGATGCGCGAAGTCCGCCTGCGTGACCCGGAATTCGCCGAAACGGCGGGCGGTTTCCGCGTCATGCTGTTCAACCAGACGATTGAACCCCCACCCCCGCCCGAAAGCCCGCACGATACCCAGCCCCGCTTCGACGGCACCTATCAGGGCCTGGCGATCAACCCCCGGCAGGAAGCCGCCCTGATCTATCTGCATGCCCCCGGCACGACCCGCATCACGAACAGTGATTTGCAGGGATTGTGCCCCGACGTCCACCCGGAGACGATTCGGCGCGACCTCGCCGACTTAGTTACAAAAGATATTCTCCGGAAAATGGGCGAAAAACGCGGTTCGTACTATATTTTAAAGTCAGATATAGTGACGTAACTCAGCGTGCTCTAAGCCAAAGGGGAGACGAATGCGGCTGTTCCGTATGGTGCTGCTCATGTTGATCATCGGGCTGGTGGCCTTACCGGCTGTCAGTTTACCCGTCGCGCAAACTGATCCGGCGCAGTGTACTACGCTTGTCGAACGGGCCGTGCAGACCGTCGGCACAGCCTGCGATGGATTAGCGCGTAATCAGGCCTGCTACGGCAACCAACTCATCGACGTGGAGTTTCAGCCGGATCAAAGCCTCGTGTTTGCCAATGCTGGCGATGTGGTCGATCTAGGTGCGATCCAGCGCATCAGCACCACACCCTTCCAAAACGACACCAACCAATGGGGTATCGCCCTGCTCAAAGCACAGGCCAATCTGCCCGATAACCTCCCCGGCCAGAATGTGACCTTCCTGCTCTTTGGCGATGCCACGCTCGAAAACCCGACGCCGGATATGCAGCTCGTCAAAGTCGAGACGAATATCACGCAGGGGCTGGAATGTGAACAAGCCCCCTCCGGCCTGCTGATCCAATCGCCGAACGGCACGCAGGTCGAAATGGCGCTCAACGGCGCAGAAGTCATCCTTGGCTCGACCGTGTACATCACCGCGACCACCGAGAACGAGCTAATCCTCGCCACGTTGGAAGGTGCGGCGGTTGTCAGCGCCTTTGATCAGGTACGTGTCGTGCTGCAAGGCGATCAGATCACCCTGCCCATTGACGACGAGTGGATAGTCAACGACACGCCTTCGGAGACGCAGCCCTATGATCCGGCGCTCCTGCCTTACCTGCCCGTCTCGCTGCTCGACGACCCCGTACCGCTGCCGCCCGCGCCACCCGTACCGGGTCTCTCCACGCCGACCGTGACCCCGGTGCTCTGCCTGCCGCGCCCCGACTGGACGCAGCGCTACTCCGTGCAGTCCGGCGACACGCTGGCGGACATCGCCCGGCGAGCCGGCGTCAGTTTCCCCGAGCTGCAGGTCGCCAACTGCATTGCCGATCCCAACGTGATTCGCGCCGGTGATGTGCTGGTCGTACCTATCATGGTGCCGACACGCGTCCCACCGACCGTCGTGCCCGGCGCCACCTTCTACGCGACGCCCAGCACGATCAACCTTGGGCAGTGTACGACCGTCGCCTGGAACGTGACTGGAGCGGTGACCAGCATCATGATTGGCCAGAATTCGGTCGCGGCACAGGGCTCGGTCACCGATTGTTCATTTCAAGTGACGAGCACCCTCGTGATGTACGTCTATCGTCCCGATGACACCGTCGAAATGTATTCGACCACCGTCACCGTTGTGGACATCTGCGGCGACTCGATTTGCGGCTTTACTGAGAACAATTCGATCTGTCCAGCGGATTGCCCTCCGGTCACATTCTAGGCGGCGTAGGGGGATCGTCAAGTTGATCCCCCTATCCGTCAGCGGCGTTCGTTGCTATGCTATCCGCTCGTTTACTCGACGCAGGACGTTGCATATGCCTTTACGCTTGTACAATCGTGTGCGTGCCGCGCTGGTGCTGATCGCTTTGATCAGCGCGGCGTGCAATATGACCGCCGCGCCGACCGTGACTCCCACCGCGACGCCGACGGACATCCCCACGCTGACGCTCACGCCGTCGCCGACACCCCAACCGACCGACACCCCGACGCCCACCCTGACCCCGACCGCGACGCTCACGCCCTCGCTCACGCCGACCTTTACGGTCACGCCGACGCCATCCAATACGCCGGGGCTGGTAGCGACGTTCACCTACTACGACAACACCAATTTCATCGACGCGCCGGATAACATCCTCAGCCTGCTCGCTTCGCCCATGCTCGCCTATCTCAACACCAACAACCGCGACACGGTCGGCGATGCGCGCACACCGCAGCCCGGCAATGATGTCGAAGTGCTCTATTACGTCTCCCCAACTGCGCCGAATGGTCGCATCCCGATCCTGCAGTTCGAAGCGTCAACGGGGACGGACGTGTTCATCTCTCGGAATGGCAGTTCCATCGCCTACATGCGCCCAAGCACGAACCCCGCCGTCTCCGGGCTGTATCTCGTTGATCTTGAAATCGGCATCACCGGGCGCATCCTGCCCCTCGACACGCTGACCCAGCGCGGCATTTACAGCGAACCCGTGTGGTCGCCGGATGGCGAGCAGCTCGCCGTCGTGCTCTCGACGGGCTATGACCTCGACATCTTTACCGTGCGCCATGACGGCACTAATCCAACCAACATCACCAATCACGGTTCATATGACTTCTTCCCGTCGTGGTCACCGGACGGCCAGTATTTGCTGTTCGTGTCGGATCGCCTGCGCTGCCCCAGCTGGATTCCCGGCGAACCGGGCACCTGTGATGGCTCGACCGATACGCCCACGGGCGGCAACGTCTTCGTCATGGAAGTCGCGACGCGGCAGGTACGGCAGGTCTCCGATGTGTGGGTGAGCGAACCGCCGCGCTGGCTAAATCCGCGGCAGGTCGTGTATGCCGCGGGTGACCCGCTGTTCGGTGACCCGGAACGCTCACTCTGGATTACCGACATCGTGAGCGGCGATTCGCGCCAACTGCTGAATGGTACAGATCCGCTCAAGCTGGCTGAATCATGGTCGCCAACTGGCCAACAGGTGATCTATCAGGCGGCGGGGAGCACCAGCACTGAAATCGTGTTGGCGGGGGCCGGCGGCGACGAGATCGGGCGCATCCGCGACTTGATCTTCACGCGCTACGGCATGTCCGCCGCGTGGTCGCCGGATGGCACACGCATCGCCATCGGCGGCATCGGCTCCGACTGCCCGTATGGTGTCATCGTTTACGACTCCAATCTGAACAACATCGCGAGCGGCAGCCCACCGCCGAGCATGTGCGAGCCCGCCTTCTCGCCGGATGGCCGCTGGATCAGCTTCACCGGCGTGAACCCGAACATTGACGGGCGTATGGATGTGTATATCGCCAACTCGAACGGCTTCGGCGCGAGCAACATCACCGGGGCGCTGCGCGGGAATATTCACCTCGTCGGCTGGATCGGCGGATAGCGGTTAGTCCTTTAGGGGAAACTGGGCAGGCGAGGTAATCTTTTCTGTGTAGGGGCAAAGCATGCCTTGCCCCTACGACTAACGCTTATCCAGAAGCGAATGATTCGTGCTGTTCTAGACCCGCTGGTGTTTTTGTTTTTGCTAACGGCTAACTGCTAACAGCTCTCAGGCTGCTGTGCAAAGGAGATCAAACTTCATGACCCAATTGACGGACAAAATCGCGGTGGTGACAGGCGGCAGTCGCGGCATCGGCAAGGCGATTGCGCTGGAACTGGCGAAGCGCGGGGCGACCGTCGTCGTCAACTACCAGAAGAACGCGGACGCGGCCAACGAAGTCGTCGAGGCGATCACGGCGAACGGCGGCCAAGCGCTCGCCGTGCAAGCGGACGTCAGCCTCGAAGACGACGCCAACCGCCTGATCAAGACGACTATCGATACCTATGGCAAGCTGGATATCCTGGTCAACAACGCCGGGACGACGCGCGACAACGTCATCATGCTGATGGGCGCAGACGACTTTGACACCGTCATCCAAACGAATCTGCGCAGCACGTGGCTCGTCTCCAAAGCCGCCGTCCGTTCGATGATGCGGAAGCGCTATGGCCGCGTGATTAACATCACGAGCATCAGCGGCATCATGGGTAACGCCGGTCAGACCAACTACAGCGCCAGCAAAGCGGGCATCATCGGCTTGACCAAAGCGCTCGCCCGTGAAGTCGCACCGCGCGGGATCACCGTCAATGCGGTCGCGCCCGGTTTCGTCCTCACCGACCTGACGGCCAACCTGCCCGAAGATATCGCCAAGAAGCTCAACGAGAACATTCCGCTCGGGCGCTGGGGTACGGTTGAAGATGTGGCGTCGGCTACGGCTTTCCTCGCCTCGGACGAAGCGTCGTACATCACCGGGCACATCCTGACGGTCGATGGCGGCTTGGCGATGTAAAAACAGTTGAAAGTTAAAAGTGACGAGTAACAAGTCAAGAGCTTTTCACTTTTAGCTTTCGACTTTTGACTTTTAACTAGTCTCAGGAGACAGCATGCCGACCATTTTCTCAAAAATCGTCGCGGGGGAGATCCCGGCGGATATTGTCTACCAGGATGAGCGCGTGACGGCCTTCAAAGACATTCACCCGCTGGCGCCCGTGCATATTCTGATCATCCCCAACAAGGAGATCGCCACGGTTGACGATGTCTCGCCGGAAGACGAGGCGACGCTCGGTCATTTGTTTGTCGTGGCGAAGGAAGTCGCGCGGAAACTGGGCATTGCGGAGAGCGGCTACCGCCTGATCATCAACTGCAAGGGCGACGGCGGGCAAGAAGTGTTTCATATGCACATGCATCTGCTCGGTGGCAAAAAGCTCGGCTCGATGCTGGCGAAATCGTAGAGCACCCTCACCGTCCCTCTCCCCAAGGAGAGGGACGGTTGAGCAAAGCGAAACGGGATATGGATCTAGCTCGCCGGGGTGACTTCCGCCGTCGGTTCAGCGACTGCTTCAGGCGTCGCTTCCGGCGTCGCCGCGACCGCGGGCTCGGTGGCTTCGACGGCGGGCGTTGCCTCGGCAGTTGCTTCCGGAGTCGCTTCCGCACCGCCCGTGCCCAAGCGGGCAATTTCGGCATCAATCGCGGCGATCAACGCATCTCGATCCGTGACAACCACGCCTTCCGCATCCGTCGGCACAACGCCGTTGATAGTGATGGTCGGCGTCCCGGAGAAATTGAGCAGACCAGCCGCCGCCGTCCGGGCCGTCGCCAACACCTGCGACGTTTCAGCACTGCTGATGCAGCCGTTGCGCAGATCGATGTTGAGCGCGCCCGCGCCCGACTGCAAGCGATTCGCCGTGAACGCCTGATTCACATACAGCCCCTGCCAATTGAACAACGCATCCTGGAACGCCCAGAACTTGTCCTGTTGGAGCGCGCACATCGACGCGCGTGCCGCCCCTTCGCCATTGGTGACACTGCCCGTGCCATAGAGCGGCACGAAGATCAGCGCCATGCTGCCTGCCTTCACGCGCTCAACCAGCGCCTGCTGGTAACCCTCGTGGAACTCGCGGCAGTGCGTGCAGTCAAAGCTGGAATACATGCTCACACGCACGGGCGAATTCGGGTCGCCGAGCACGGGGTAGCCTTCCTGCGTCTGCCCCTGCTCGATGTCGGCGTAGCGCGCGACCGCGTTTTCCGGCACAGGCGCATCCGCCGGGATGCTCGTGACCAGCAGCGCGAACACCACCAGCAGCACGATGCCACCGATCACAATCCCGCCGATCGTCAAACGCCGACGCTGACGTTCCTGTTCGCGCTCCTGCTTACGTTCCACCGCGCGCGAACCACCGCCGCCGCCGCCCGTGCTGCGGCGTTCGGGTTCCGCGCTGCCCTCGCTCTGCGTTTTGCGCACACGCGACTTGGATGTAAAGGTGCGTTCGACATTGGTCGTCGACCGCTTTTGCTCAGTTGCCTTGTTCCCAGAGCCACCGCCCTGCTTAGGGTTCTTGTTCTTCGGATTATTTCCCTGCGTCATATCAGCCTCAATCATAAGAATTAGACGCTTAAGTCTACAACGCATGTCGCAAAAGACAACCTCGTCGGGTTGCCAAATAGTGGGGTATCCTAGCCCCCATGTTGGAACAGAAAGAGCTGTGATGTATCGACTTGAAGTGATCGCGACCAACCTAGCCGAGGCGGTCGCCGCGCAGACCGGCGGCGCGCACAGTGTCGAAGTGTGCGTCGACCTGGCGGTCGGTGGGCTGACGCCGCCGCTTGATACAGTACATGCCATCCGTGACGCCTTGAGCATCGACATCAATATGATGGTGCGACCACACGCGGAAAACTTCTACTATTCGCCGCACGACATCGACCTGATCTTGCAGCAGGCCGAAGCAGCGGCAAGCATCGGCGTGACCAGCATCGTTTTCGGGGCGCTGACCTCCAATCGCGAAGTCGATGCGGCCCTCGTGCAGCAGGTCAAAACGGCGGCGGGCGGATTGCGCCTCACGTTTCATCGAGCCTTGGATGAGGCAGTCAATCCGACGCAGGGGATTCTCGCGCTCCGTGGTCAGGCCGAACGCTTGCTCTGTTCAGGCGGCGCGCCGGATATCTGGCAGGGGCGCGAACAGATGGGCAGATGGGTGCGGCAGTTCGGCGATCAGTTTACGTTCGCCTGCGCTGGCGGTGTCACGCTGGCCAACTTACCGGAACTGGTACGCATCACCGGCGCGCCGGAGTATCACGTCGGGAGCGCGGCGCGCGCGCAGGGCGTGGTCAAAGTCGAGAACGTGCGAGCGTTGGCGGCTGTTCTGCAGCACATTGAATAGAAACGGTCAATCAGGCGGATAACGAGGTTCAATTGGATTTTAAGCCCGCTTATTCGCTACAATGAGGTCATAAGTTCACCCCAAGGACATATCCAATGGCACAACGTGTTGATACTTTTGGTTCACGCGGCACATTTAACACCGGAAGCGGTGAGGCCGTTATCTATCGGTTGAGCGAACTGGCGAAGCGCGGCATCGGCCATGTTGACAAGCTGCCGTACAGCATCAAGATTTTGCTGGAAAATGCGCTCCGCAACCTCGATAACTTCGAAGTCAGTGAAGACAATGTCGCGGCGCTGGCCAGTTGGAGCGCCAACTCAACGCAGGCCATCGAAATTCCGTTCAAGCCCTCGCGTGTGATTCTGCAAGACTTTACTGGCGTGGCGACCGTCGTCGATCTCGCGTCCCTGCGCAGCGCGGTGGCCCGCGTCGGCGCGAACCCGCGCAAGATCAACCCGATTGTCCCGGTCGATCTCGTCATCGACCACTCGGTGCAGGTCGACCGCTTCGGTTCATCCGACGCGATTCTGCTCAACGCCCAGTACGAATTTGAACGCAACCGCGAACGGTATGAATTCCTGCACTGGGGTCAGAAAGCCTTCGAGAGTCTGAAAGTCGTGCCCCCGGCGACCGGGATTGTGCATCAGGTCAACATCGAATATCTGGCGAAGGTGGTGCATCTGCGCGACGACGCGGGCGCGCTGACCGCCTTCCCCGACACACTCGTCGGCACGGACAGCCACACCACCATGATCAACGGCCTGGGCGTGCTCGGTTGGGGCGTGGGCGGCATCGAAGCCGAAGCCGCGATGCTCGGCCAGCCAATCTACATGCTCATGCCGCAGGTCGTCGGCTTCAAGCTGAACGGCTGTCTGCCGGAAGGCGCGACCGCGACCGACCTCGTGCTCACCATCACGCAGATGCTGCGCAAGCGCGGCGTGGTCGACAAGTTCGTCGAATTCTTCGGCCCCGGCTGCTCGATGCTCACCCTGCCCGACCGCGCCACCATCGCCAACATGGCGCCCGAATACGGCGCGACGATGGGCTTCTTCCCGATTGACGACGAAACGCTTGACTATCTGCGCCGCACGGGTCGTCCCGAAGCGCAGGTGCAGTTGGTCGAACGCTACGCCAAGGAACAGGGCTTGTACCGCACGTTCCACAATCAGGCCGAATACACTGACATGCTCGAACTCACCCTCGACGATGTGCAGCCCAGCATGGCCGGCCCCAAGCGCCCGCAGGATCGCGTGCTGCTCAAGGATATGAAGTCGGCCTTTGAGAAGGCGCTCACCACGCCGATTGATCAGCGCGGCTTTGCGCTCGATCAATCCGCGCTTAGCAACCGCGCGCACATTGCCGATAACGGCCACAGCGCCGATATTGGTCACGGCGCGGTCGTGATCGCGGCGATCACGAGCTGCACCAACACCAGCAACCCGATGGTCATGCTCACGGCGGGTCTGCTGGCGAAGAAGGCGGTCGAAAAGGGTTTAGCGAGCAAGCCATACGTCAAGACGAGCCTCGCTCCCGGTTCGCGCGTCGTCACCGAATATTATGACAAGGCCGGTCTGACGCCCTATTTGCAGGCGCTCGGCTTCCACACGGTCGGCTATGGCTGCACGACCTGCATCGGCAACAGCGGCCCGCTGCCGCAAAAGGTGTCGGATGCCGTTGTGGAAGGTAATCTCGTCGCCGCCGCCGTGTTGAGCGGCAACCGCAACTTTGAAGGCCGCATCAATCCGTTCATCAAGGCGAATTATCTGGCGTCGCCGCCGCTGGTCGTGGCCTATGCCTTGGCAGGAACCGTCGATATTGACCTCGCGACCGAACCGATTGGCGTCGGCAAGGATGGCGAGGCCGTCTATCTCAAGGATATCTGGCCGACAAACCAGGAAGTTCTCGAAGTCATGCAGACCGCCATCACGCCGGACATGTTCCTCAAGCAGTATGGCAATGTCTACAACGGCAACTCGATGTGGAACGAAATCCCCAGCGTGACCGGCGACGTGTTCACGTGGGACAGCAGCAGCACCTACATTCAGGAGCCGCCCTTCTTCATGGACTTTGATCCGCAGCCCTCACCCATCAAGCCAATCAAGGGGGCACGCGCGCTGGCGCTGCTCGGCGACTCGATCACGACCGATCACATCTCCCCGGCAGGCGATATTGCCCTGAACAGCCCGGCGGGCAAGTACCTGCAGGAACGCGGCATCCAGAAGGCCGACTTCAATGTGTACGGCGCGCGTCGTGGCAACCACGAGATCATGATCCGCGGCACGTTCGCCAACATCCGCCTGCGCAACCAGCTCGTCCCCGGCACCGAAGGCGGCATCACCATGTACCTGCCAACGAGTGAAGTCCTGCCGATCTACGATGCGTCGCAGAAGTACATCGCCGATGGCACCCCGCTTGTCGTCATCGCCGGTCTGGAATACGGCACGGGTTCCAGCCGTGACTGGGCGGCCAAGGGGACGGCGCTGCTCGGTATCAAGGCGGTCATCGCGCGCTCGTACGAACGCATTCACCGCAGCAATCTGGTGATGATGGGCGTGCTGCCGCTGCAGTTCAAGGACGGCGAAAGCGCCGAAACGCTCGGCTTGAACGGGCGCGAAACCTTCGAAATCGTCGGCATTGACGACAGCGTGCAGCCCAAGTCGGAACTGACCGTCATCGCCAAGTCGGATGATGGCACGGTCAAGACCTTCCAAGCCATCGCCCGCATCGATACGCCCGTCGAAGTGGAATACTATCGTAACGGTGGCATCCTGCAGACCGTTCTGCGCAAGATGCTGTAAATCTGCCTCACGTCTGCCCCTCTCCGTTGGGAGAGGGGAATTAGGCACTTATCTGGACGCGCGGCGGCGCGTCCGTTTTCTTTTGACGCCGCGATGCGTTAAGCTAACGTCACAGTTGACTTTCACGAGTACATCTCTTTTGTAGGGTCAAGGCATACGGGTAAGTGCGCGGAAAACCGTGAAAGCCGGGTATCGGTCGACTTGGGAACTTTGCGGACGCGATAAATCGCGTCCCTACGAGAGGCCGTGCTGGTGTAGGGACGCAATTATGCAGTTTAAGAAAACGATACGGATTACCCCTCACCCAGTAAGCCGAATCCCGGCCCCGGTGGATGGGCCGCACTCCTGATCTACGGTGAGCATCAGCGCGAGATCAGCGGTGGCGAACGCTCCACGACCAACAACCGCATGGAACTCATGGCGGCCATCGAAGCGCTCAACGCGCTGACCCGCCCGTGCGAGGTCGATTTCTTCACCGATTCGCAGTATGTCAAGAAAGGCATCAGCGAGTGGATCAGCAAGTGGCAGCGGAATGGCTGGCTCACTGCCGACAAAAAGCCCGTGCTGAATCAGGACCTGTGGCAGCGGCTGTACGAACTCACACAAATTCATACCATTCACTGGAAATGGACTCGCGGACACGCCGGGAATCCGTACAATGAACGGGTAGATCAACTCGCAACTCAGGCTCGTCTGCAACTCCGCGACAGCCGCTAAATCCGGAGCACTGCCCATGCCAACCATGTCCAACCGCGTTGCCCCGTTCGGCACGACGATTTTCACCGAGATCAATCAGCTCGCCTTGCAGCACAACGCGATCAACCTGGGACAAGGCCGCCCGGATTTCGACGGTCCCGCGGACGTGATCGACGCGGCCATCAAGGCCCTGCAAAATGGCGCGGTCAACAACCAGTATGCGCCGGGGTTGGGCGCGGTTCCACTGCGCCAAGCGGTGGCTGCCCATGCTCAGCGCTTCTACAATCTCCCCGTCGATCCGAACGCGGGCGTCGTGGTGACGGCGGGCGCAACCGAAGCGGTTTTCTCGTCGGTCATGGGCTTGATCGATCGGGGCGACGAAGTCATCCTGATTGAACCGTACTTCGACAGTTACGTGCCGAATCTCGTCATGGCGGGCGCAACGCCGATCTATGTTCCGCTCCACCCGCCGACATGGACGCTGGACCCGGACGAACTCAAGGCGGCCTTCAACAGCAAAACCCGTGCGATCATCCTCAACACACCGCAGAACCCCACTGGGCGTGTGTTCACCCGCGAAGAACTCACGTTCATCGCTGATCTGTGCAAGGAACACGACGTGACGGTGATCTCCGATGAGGTCTACGAGCACCTGATCTTCGATTCGGCGCAGCACATCCCGATTGCGAGCCTCCCGGACATGTTCGAGCGCACGGTGACGGTCAGCAGTTTGGGCAAAACGTTCAGTGTGACGGGCTGGAAGATCGGCTGGGTGTATGGCGCGCCTGAACTCATCAAAGGCGTGAATCAGGCGCACCAGTTCATCACGTTTGCGGCCAATCACCCGGGGCAGATCGCGGCGGCGTATGCGCTCAGCCTGCCGGGGACATACTTCGAGGAATTTCAGACGATGTACGCTGCCAAGCGCGACCTGATGATGTCAGCGCTCAAAGGCGCGGGCTTGAAGGCGCGCACGCCCGAAGGCACCTACTTCGTCATGGCGGATTTCTCCGATGTGTTCGACGGGGATGATCTCGAATTCGCCCGCTACCTCACATCGGAAGTTGGCGTCGCTTGCATCCCGCCGACCTTCTTCTACAGCACGGAACACGCGCACATGGCGAGCACGCAGGCGCGCTTCGCGTTCTGCAAGTCCGACGGCATGCTCCAACAGGCCGCCGAAAGACTGGCGACGCTCGCGCGTTAGCCGATCATGTACGGGATCGTGCCCGTGAAGATCAGGGAGCCGATCAAGATCGCGATGATCACGCCCGTGATAACTGCCCCTGCGAACATGATGCCCGCGGTAAACCATTTTTGCTGCGGGTCGTAGAACATACGCACTTTATCCATGGTGCTGGCGAGCTGCACGACGGCGATCAGCGCCATGAGAATGAACAGCGCCACGGTCACCGATGCGCCCAACAGGAACAGCACAAAATTGATCGCCGCATACACGACGACGAGCGGCAGCCAACGCAGCGCAACGCCGTAGGCATGGCGCACCAGCGATCCACCGCCGTTCTTGGTCATGGCCCAACGGTGTGACGCATACACGCCCGCGTATTCCATGCCGAGGATGATCGGGATCGTCAGCAGTGGCGTGAGCAGGATTTTGAAGATGCTGCTGACCGCCTGCGGGAAGCGCAGCACGATCACAATCGACGTGGCAAACCCCAGCAGCGCAACGACTACTGCCACGACGACCGACAGCAGCCAGAAGCGCCACCACGTCGCCTTGCCGAGTTCACCCGTGAACAGGGTCACGCCCGCCGCGCGTCCAAACGTTTGAAAACCCGTGCGCAGCAAGCCGATGCCATCCCGCGCCACCTTTTGTGGACTCACGCGCAGCGGCGCGCCGGGAATATTGAACGGCAGCGCGAACCCGGTCCCCTGCACTGCGCCGGGCGCATCATCCTGAGCATGCAGCGAACGAATGCGACTGCTGCGCGGCTGCTCGCTGCTCGCCTGCGGGCGCGGCGCGGGTGCTGCGCCAAACGCGGTCGGCACGGGTTCGGCGACGGCGGGTTCCCGCGCCTTCAGTCGATCCAGCACTTCGCGTGCTTTTTCGTTCTTCGGGTTGATGGTGAGTACACGCTCTAAATACTGCCGCCGCAGCGCCGTATCCGGTTCGAGCACCGCGAGGTAGTACCACGCCCGTTCGTTCTTCGAGTCGATTTCTGCCACGAGCATAAACAGTTCACGGGCTTTGGCGCGATCCCCGGCCTGAAACGCGGCGATCCCCTCTTGCAATAAATCCTGTCCCATACCCCAACCTTATGCGTAGTTCGCAGACGCTAGCTCTAGTTTACTCGCCTTGCGCAAGCCTGATCGTTAGACTTTATGGTACATCAGCGTCACCAAAATTCCACAAAACGTCTCCGCTGCCCGTTGGCCTCATGAAGCGTATGCCAAGATTCACCTGACCAAACGGCCTGCCAAATTCAGCAAAAAGTCGGATTTACCTAGCCCAAATGTACCGTATGCTCATATATGTCTTTTCAGAAATTTCTCTCAACCAAAAAAGGGGTACAGCTTCATGAAGAGTTTCACGAAGACTCGTCAGTTGCGCTATGTCATCATTGCTGCCCTCTTCGCACTCAGTTCAATCGGTTTCGCGGTTCAGGCGCAGGATGCAACACCGGAGGCCGCACCACCCGACATGGGTATGCCGCCGCTCCCCGGCGATCTCGTCGTCGGTGATTTGAGCGCGCCGCGCGGCGTCGCCTTTGATGCGACCGGCAACCTGCTCGTCGCGGTCGCCGGTCGCGGTGGCGACTTCACTACCAGCGTTCCCAGCCCAGATGGCAGCGTCGTCGACATGTCGATGGGCATGACGGGCGTCGTCTTGTCGGTCGCCGCCGATGGCACGGCCACGCCGCTCATCCCCGGCTTCCCGAGCTACGCCGCGCCGAGCGAAACGACCGGCCTGTATCGCGCCATCCCCAACGGCGATTCGCTGTGGGTGCTGCAGAGCGGCGGCGGCCCAACCAATGCGGGTCATCCGTGGATGGACACCATCTCCGAGATTGACATGGCCACCATGCACACGATCCGCACCATTAATTTGAACCAGTACGAAGCGGCCAACGATCCCGACGGTCGCGGCTACGACACGAATGTCTCCGACATCGCGTGGCTTTCGGATGGCACGATGTTGATCACCGACGCGGGCTGCAACTGTCTGCTCTCGTGGACGGAAGCGGCGGGTCTGGCGACGGTCGCCACGTGGGGCAATGACGTCCCGACTTCGGTCGAAGTGGCGGCCGATGACAGCGTGTACGTTGGCTTCCTCGGCGAAGGTCTCGCCCCCGGCGCGGCCAAGATTGAACACTGGGCGAACGGCGAATTGGTCGAAACCTTCAGCGGCCTGAACGCGGTCTCAGACATCCTGCTCGATGGTGATACGCTGTACGCCGTGCAGCTCGTGGTCTTCGGCGAACAAGGCCCCGGCCCCGGCAGCGTGGTTATGGTCAGCGCCGATGGCGTTACACCCGTCGCCGAAGGCCTGCTGGCTCCGTTTGGCATCGCCAAAGGCCCCGATGGTGCGCTCTACGTGAGCTTCGGCACTATCGCCTTTGCGCCCGGCATGACCGGCGGCGTCGTCCGCATCGAAACGGGCATGTAATCTCCTGATCGGTAAGAAAGGGCATGGCATTGCTGCCATGCCCTTTTTTGTTGGAACATCTGCGGCTAACACACCACTTTGCAAGTCTAAGCGCCCGATCTGCTGGTCGGCCTCACTACCAGACGCTGAACGAAACCGCAATTCAACCCCTCAATGGACAAACCAAATCGAAACAAAAATTCTATGAATTCTCCACGAAGTCTTATCCCTTTTCATCAGCGAAAACGTTAAGCCTGTGCTATAAACAGAAACGAGAATTTCATAGTCGTTGGAAAGCACGATGGATTACACAACGCAAAAAACATTTATCGCGGTCGCCGGAAACATTGGCGTGGGCAAATCGACGCTCACCCGTCTGCTCTCGCGCGCGTTCGGTTGGGAACCCTTCTATGAAGCCGCCGCGGAAAACCCTTACCTCGCCGATTTCTACGCTGATATGCGCACGTGGAGCTTTCATTCGCAGGTCTTTTATCTCGGCAAGCGGTTGGAACATCACCGCCTGCTCATCGATCACCGCGCCAGCGTGGTGCAGGATCGTACCGTCTACGAGGATGCCGAGATTTTCGCGCGCAACCTCTACGAACAAGGCCGCATGACCGACCGCGACTACGACGCCTATCGCCGTCTCTACCGCGCGGTGAGCAGCTTCCTGCCCCCGCCCGACCTGATCGTCTATCTGCGCGCCAGCACGCCGACGCTGCAAGCACATATCGCCAAGCGCGGCAACGAGTACGAACTCAATATCGCGCCGGAGTACCTCGATCAGCTCAACCGCCTGTACGACGCGTGGATCGAAGACTGGACGGCCTGCCCCGTGCTAACCATCGACATGGATAATCTCGACTTCATCCGCCGCGATGACGACCTCGTCTCAATCTTCGCGCAGGTGAAAGACACCCTCATCACCCTACCCTACTAAGATTAGCCGGGGTGCAGTTAACTGCGCCCCGGTCTCATTTTGTCGCTTTCTCCCATGTTTACCCGCTGAATTCACAATTTTTTCACGCTGAATCTTTGTTAAAACTATCCAAACCCTAGTAGACAAACCTTGGTAGGTCTGCTATACTCTGATTAACCTCATTCATGTGATTCATCAGAGGAATACCCCCTGAATGCCTCAAATAGACCTTGATTCAGAACTGCTGGATTACATCATCAGGGAGAATTTTCAGGCTGGTCAGCGGCTGCCCACCATCAACGAGCTGCAAGACGAGGAACATCTCGGCGTTGGCGTGAGCAAAGTGCGCGAACAGCTCGAAGTGGCGCGGGCGCTCGGTCTGGTCGAAGTGCGCTCGAAAACGGGCATGCGGATGAAAGCCTACAGCTTCACACCTGCCGTCCGGCTCAGCCTTTTCTTCGCGCTCGCGCAGGATCAGCACAATTTCGAACTGTTCAATCTGGTCCGCCAACAAATCGAGATCGGCTTCTGGAATGAGGCGTGCGCCACGCTGACCACCGAAGACGTCGCCCTCATGCGGCGCTGCGTCGCTGACGCCAATGCCAAGCTCAACGGTCAACCGATCCGCATCCCCAATGACGAACACCGGACGTTCCACTTGACCGTCTTTCGGCGGCTGGGCAACCCCTTCGTCATGGGCGTGCTCGAAGCGTACTGGGACGCCTATGAAGCCGTGGAACTCAACCGCTACGCGGATTACAGCTACCTGCAGCAGGTGTGGGATTATCACGCGCGCATTTTACACGCCATCGAGGAAGGTAAACACGACATCGCCAAAATACTCTTTGTAGAACATCTCGACTTGATTCATTACCAACCACGAATGCAGGACCTTAATCGGACGGTAAACGGCTCGTCCAGTTAATTTGTCGATGAAGACTTAAGCAGGAGTCAGCCACGCATGGCAATTGATATTCACCCCAATGCAGAGTCCACTCAGCAGCGTTCCGTCGTCAACGACTTCGCGCTGTCAGTGGCGACCAAGAATGGTTCGGGCAGTCAAACGTCCAACCTCGTGATCATTCGTTCGCTGTTCCGCATGGGTATCCCGGTCAGCGGGAAGAACCTGTTCCCCTCGAACATCAAGGGTCTGCCGACGTGGTATACCATCCGCGCCAGCAAAGACGGCTATATCGCGCGCCGCGCCACGACCGAAATTGCCGTGGCCTTCAATCAGGATACGGCAGCCGAAGATATTGCGAACCTGCCGTCCGGCGGCGTGGTGATTCTCCCCAAAGACTGGAAATGGGGTCAGTCGCGCACCGATGTCACCTACTACGAAGTGCCGATCAAAGAGATCATGTCGCAGGTTGAAATTCCGACCGACTTCAAGGAACGCATCACCAACATGGTGTACGTCGGCGCGGTCTGTCACCTGTTCGGCATCCCGATGGACATCGCCTATCAGGCGCTGCTCGACCAGTTCAACGGCAAGAAGAAGCCCGCGCAGATGAACTACGACGTGATTGAACTGGCCTACAAGTGGTCGCAGGCCAATCTCGTCAAGGCCGATCCGTTCACGTTCGAAGCCATGAACGCGACTGCGGGCAAAATCCTCATCGAAGGCAACGAAGCGTCGGCGCTCGGTTCCCTGTTCGGCGGCGTGACTGTCGTGGCGTGGTACCCGATCACCCCGTCTACCAGCGTGGTCGATAACATCCTGAATCATCTCGAACTGCGCAAAGACCCGGTCAGCGGCAAGAGCACGGTCGGCGTCATTCAGGCGGAAGACGAACTCGCGGCGATCGGTATGCTGACGGGCGCAGGTTGGGCGGGCGCGCGCGCCATGACCGCGACCAGCGGCCCCGGCATCAGCTTGATGGCCGAATTCACGGGTCTGGCCTACTTCGCCGAGATCCCGTTTGTGGTATGGGATGTGACGCGCACTGGCCCGTCAACGGGTTTGCCGACGCGCACCAGCCAGGGCGACCTGCTGTTCCTGCACTTCCTCAGCCACGGTGATACGCAGCAGATCGTGCTGCTCCCCGGCAGCGTGAAAGAATGCTTCGAAATGGGCTGGCAGTCATTTGACCTCGCCGAAGCCATCCAGACGCCCGTGTTCATCATGAGCGACCTCGACCTCGGCATGAACCTGTGGATGAGCGACCCATTCGACTATCCCGACAAGCCGATCAACCGCGGCAAGACGCTCGACAAGATTTCGCTGGAAGAATTCTTCGCGGAACACGGCGAATGGTACCGCTTCAAGGATTATGACGATGACGGCGTCGGCTACCGCACCGTCCCCGGCACCGATCACCCGCGCGCGGCGTTCTTCACCCGCGGCACTGGCCACAACGAAAAGGCCGTTTACAGCGAACGCGGCGAAGATTGGGTCAAGAACCTCCAGCGCATCCGCAAAAAGTTCGAAACCGCTAAGAAACTGCTGCCCGCGCCCGTGATCGACGCGCCCAACAGCCCCGACGAAGCCATCGGCTTGATCTCATACGGCTCGAATGACCCGGCTGTGCAGGAAGTGCGCGACGCACTCACCGCCCAGGGCATCAAAACCAACTATCTGCGCGTGCGCGCGCTGCCGCTGGTCAATGAAGTCACCGACTTCGTGCTCCAGCACAAGCGCGTGTACGTCATCGAGAACAACTTCGACGGCCAGATGCACCAGATTCTGCGCATGAACATCGCTCAGGATTCGACGCACATGATCTCGCTCGCGTGCGGCGATACCCTGCCTATGACCGCCCAGTGGATTTACGACCGGATCAAGGAGAACAGCTAAATGCCTAACGCACTCGGACTCGACAGATCAGAATACAAGGGTGGGCAAAGCACCCTCTGCCCCGGCTGCGGTCACGATTCGATCTCGAATCAAATCATCAGCGCGGCCTATGACATGAATCTCCCCATGTGGAAGGTGGCTAAGTTCAGCGGCATCGGCTGCTCCAGCAAGACGCCCGCCTACTTCCTGAAGGGGTCACACGGCTTCAACTCGGTGCACGGCCGTATGCCCTCAGTGGCGACGGGCGCAACCCTCGCCAACCACGAACTGATCGCCATCGCGGTCAGCGGTGACGGCGATACGGGCAGCATCGGCATGGGTCAGTTCAAACACGTGATTCGCCGCAACGTGCCGATGGTCTACATCATCGAGAACAACGGCGTGTACGGCCTGACCAAGGGCCAATTCTCGGCCACGTCGGATGAAGGCCAGTTCCTCAAGTACTACGGGACGAATCAGCTCCCGGCGATCGACCTGTGCCTCGAAGCGATCATCGGCGGCGCGACCTTCGTGGCGCGTTCGTTCTCCGGCGACGCCAAGCAGGCGCAAACGCTGATCAAGGCTGCGCTCGCGCACAAGGGCGTCGCTATTGTCGACATCATCAGCCCCTGCGTGACCTTCAACAACGACCCGAAGGGCAACAAGAGCTACGAATACGGCAAGAAGCACGAAATCGCGCTGCATGAAATTGACTTTGCGCCGTCCGGCTACGTGCAGGGTCGCGAAGAGATCATGATCGACGATTACGCCGAAGGCGAAACCATCGAAGTCAGCATGCACGACGGCTCCTACATCCGCCTGAAGAAGCTGGAACGGGGTCACGACCCGCGCAACCGCATGGAAGCGATCCGCCAGTTGGAGGAAGCGCAGCGTGAGCAGTTGTTCGTCACCGGTTTGATCTACTACGAAGAACCGCGCCCGACCATCGGCGAGACGCTCAACCTCGCGCCGACCCCGCTGTCGCAGATGCAGGGCGATCAACTGCGCCCGTCGGCGAGCGCGCTCGAAGACCTGATGAAGCAGTACATGTAAGCTGTCAAGATGGAACCGTTAGGAAGGGCGAACAAAGTGTTCGCCCTTTTCTATTCGCGGAAGATGTCCTTGAGGGCGAGCGTGAAACCGGGGAGCACCGTGCCGCCATCCAGCGTATCATTGATACCGAAAATGCGCGGCATTTGACCAGCCACATGCACGACGACCGTCTTGTCTTCCGGGTAAACCACCCAGACGACCGTCCCTGCCTGATGATAATGCCACAGCTTAATCTGCAAATCGCGTGTGCTCTTCGGCGTCGTCGGATAATCGACTTCAACGGCCAGATCCGGCGGCACCTGATTGTAGCCCCGGTCGTCGAGTTCGGCCTGCCGCGCCTTCGACACAAAAGCGACATCGGGCGCATAGCGTTCGCCATCGATCATGTAGCCGCCCGCTTCACCCGTCACATAGCCGAGGTCCTGTGTTTCGACAAATAACCCAACTCGCATGTTGAAACGCATGGAGTACTGTGATGCTTGGGCATTCGCTGGCACTTCGACGATCTCCCCGCCAATATACTCAAACAGCTTGTCCGCTTGCTCCGGCTGTTCCACCCACCGATCAAATTCTTCGACCGTCATGCGTGTGTGCGCCTGTAAGGCCATAGCGCCCATCCTCTGCTCACTCTGCTAGCATTATACGTGAGAATCAGTTTCAATTAATCTCACACCCTAGTTTGTGGTGGTTGTCGCGTAAAGCGAGCACATGTAAGATGATTAGCAATTTTATCCCCAACGCACACAATCGACAGGAGTAATTGGATGCCCGACTTTTATCGTCTTGAGGTCGATCAAGCGTTAGCTGAACTGAAGTCAGACCCGCGCCAAGGGCTGACCACTGAGGACGCAGCGCAGCGAATCGCCCAGTATGGGAAGAATGTTCTGCCGGCGGGCGAAAGCGTGAGCTTGTTCACGCTTTTCATCAATCAATTTAAAAACATCATGGTCATCATTCTGATCATCGCCGCCGTGATTTCCGGCATTGTCGGCGAATTCGAAGACGTGATCGTCATCCTCGTCATCGTGATTGCTAACGCTGCGCTCGGCACTTATCAGGAATACCGCGCCGAGCAAGCGCTGCAAGCCCTCAGCGCGATGCAGGTGCCCAATGTGCGCGTTCGCCGTGGCGGGCACGTCGGTCAGCTCAGCGCCGAGGACATCGTCCCCGGTGACATTGTGCTGCTGCAGGAAGGTGACCGCATCCCCGCCGATGGTCGCTTGATCGTCAGCGCCAACCTGCAGATCGAAGAGGCGGCGCTCACGGGCGAATCGCAGGCCACTTTCAAGCAGATACACGCCATCCCCGAAGAGAATGTCGGCATTGGCGACCGCAAAAATATGGCCTTCATGGGCACCTCCGTCACTTATGGGCGCGGCGAACTGCTTATCACCGAGACCGGGCTGAAAACGCAGTTAGGCAAAATCGCCACGCTGCTCATGAACGTCGAAGAGACGCAAACACCGCTGCAAAAGCGCCTCGACAGCCTCAGTGTGATGCTCGTACGCGGCGCGATCGTCGTAGTGGTACTCGTGTTCATCGCCGGGCTGCTGCGCGGCATTCCGCTGCAAGAAATGCTCGTCACCTCGATCAGTCTGGCCGTTGCCGCAGTGCCGGAAGGCTTAGCCGCCATCATCACCATCAGCTTGTCGCTGGGTGCGGCGCGCATGGTTAAGCGGCACGCGCTCATTCGCCGCCTGCCCGCCGTCGAGACGCTTGGCTCGGTGACGACGATCTGCAGCGACAAAACGGGTACGCTCACCAAGAACGAGATGACCGCAACGCTGTTCGCCCTGCCCGGTCATGAAGACGTGCGCGTCAGCGGTGTCGGCTACAACCCGGACGGCGGTTTCTTCGCCATGCACGGCGAATACGGCGGCGGCGATGATCAGCCGCTCGATCCCACGCAGAATGCCCCCGTTGGACGCTTTTTGCAGGCGATGGCACTCGCCACCGACGCCTATCTCGAAACCAACAAAGAAGGCAAAACTGAAGTCGTTGGCGACACCACGGAAGGCGCGTTGGTCGTGGCCGCGCGCAAGGTCGGCTGGACGCGCGAACATCTCGAACAGGATAAGCCCCGCGTCGCTGAACTGCCCTTCAGCAGCGAACGCAAGGCTATGACCACCATCCACCAGATCAAAGTGAATGATGGCCTGTTCCCACAGATGCCGTATCTGGCGATCACCAAAGGCGCACCGGATCGTCTCGTGGACTGGGCGGCATCCGAGCACATGCCCGATGGCGTCCGCCCGCTGACCGCTGAACGACGCGCGAAGTGGCAGGCGCAGGTCGACGAGATGGCCTCGCGCGGGTTGCGCGTGCTTGGCGTCGCCTACCGCCCGCTCGACAGCGTGCCCGCCGAGGTCAAGCCGGAGATTGAGCGCGAACTGGTGCTGCTCGGCTTGATCGGCATCCTCGACCCCGCCCGCCCCGAAGCGCGCGCCGCCGTCGCCACTGCCCGCGAAGCCGGCATCCGTCCCATCATGATCACGGGCGACCACGCGCTGACCGCCGAAGCCATCGCCAGCGATCTCGGCATCATTCAGGCCGGGCAGAAGGCCATTACGGGGGCTGAGCTCGAAAAGATGAGCGACGATCAGCTCGTCGGCGCACTCAAGACGACCAGCACCTTCGCCCGCGTGTCGCCGGAGCACAAGCTGCGTCTGGTCAAGGCGCTGCAAAGTCAAGGTGAGATCGCTGCGATGACCGGGGACGGCGTCAACGATGCGCCCGCGCTGAAGCAGGCGAACATCGGCATCGCGATGGGGATCACCGGCACGGAAGTGAGCAAGGGCGCGGCAGACATGGTGCTGACCGACGACAACTTCGCGTCGATTGTCGCCGCCGTCGAAGAGGGTCGCACGATCTACAACAATATTCGCAAGTTCGTGATGTTCCTGCTCTCGTCCAACGTGGGCGAAATTCTGGTGATGTTCGTCGGCATCATCATCGGCTTGCCCGTGCCGCTGCTGGCGATTCAAATTCTGTGGGTCAACCTCGTGACCGACGGTCTACCCGCTATCGCCCTCGGTTTCGAACCAACGGAAGCGGGCACCATGAAACGCCCGCCCCGCCCCGTTAACGAAAGCATCTTCGCGGATGGCGTCGGCGTCAAAATCATCTGGCGCGCCGCACTGCTGGCACTGCTCACCTTAGGTGCATTCGTCTACGGGCATACCGCCCACGGTCTCGCGCCGTTCAGCAACACGCTCGGCATTGAAAACCTGTCTCGCGAACAGGTTGTGGAATTGGTCGAAGAAGAAATCGTGCCCGCCGATTGGGACGCACTCACCGTCGATGCCCGTCTCGCGCTGCTCACTGAAGTTGACGAAACCGCGTCCGAGGAAGAAGGCGGCAACCTGATCATTCGCGAAGCCGAACGCATCCCGCGCACCATTGCGTTTACCGTGCTGGCGTTGGGGCAAATCTTCCACGTCATGGCGATCCACGCGGGTGACCGCAAATCGTTCTTCCGCACATGGTTCAGCGGCAACCGCTTCATGTTCTACGCCGTGCTCTCGACGTTCCTGCTCCAGCTCGCGGTGATCTATGTGCCATTCATGCAGGGCATCTTTGAGACATTCCCGATCCGCCTGCCGGAAATGCTCGGCGCGGTTGCCATCGCGTCGGTGATCCTGTTCGCCGTCGAAATCGAAAAGCTGATCCGCAATTCACGCCGTTCAGCCGCGTAATGCATTCCAATGCCAAGAGCGCGGCGGCCACAGCTTGGATTGTGGTCACCGCCCTCTTGGCATTTTTAGCTCCCAATGAGGCGTGTTATCCCCGCATTCTGAGGGGGAATCCGTAACTTTTGTAATTTTGGTTGGTTTTTTCAATGAAACTCCATCGAAAATTGCTGGAGCATCGTCTAAAATAGACGTATGGTATTTGTCGAAAAAGGACAAAACAGTGCTGAAAGAGCGTATCCGTATCGCGCCATCTATCCTCGCCGCCGACTTCACCCGACTGGGTGAGCAGTTGCAGGCGTGTGAGGCGGCTGGTGCGGATTGGATTCATGTTGACGTGATGGATGGTCGCTTCGTGCCGAACATTACGATGGGTCCAATGGTGACGGCAGCGGCGCATCGAGCGACGAGTATTCCGTTAGATGTTCACTTGATGATCGTCGAACCGGATCACATGCTGGAAGCCTTTGCCAAAGCGGGCGCGAAGCGCATCAATGTGCACTGGGAGACTTGTCCGCATCTGGATCGAACCATCCGCGCGATCAAGGCGCTCGGTTGTGACGTGGGCGTGGCGATTAATCCACATACGCCCGCAGCGCTGCTGAGCGAGGTCTTGCCGCTGCTGGATGCGGTGCTGGTCATGACCGTGAACCCCGGTTTTGGGGGGCAGGAATTGATCACGGGGACGCTGAACAAAATCCGGCAGTTGCGGGCGATGATCAGCGCGACAGGCCAAGCGATTGATCTGGAAGTGGATGGAGGCGTGAATCTGGAAACGGCGGCCACAGTGGTGGAGGCAGGGGCGGATGTTCTGGTTGTGGGCAGCGCCCTATTTACCGAGCGGTACAGCGTCGCGACGGGGATGCAGCAGTTGCGGTCAGTTCTGGCAAACAAAAAGCCGGTGTAACCCGGCTTCTTTGTTTTACCCGCTGACCTTCGCAAGCGTCTTGATGCACTTGGCACACAGATACTTGCGAACGGGCTCACCCTTTTCCATCACGGTGACGCGCTGGATGTTCGGGAGAAACTTACGCCGGGTCGCGCGCATGGAAAAGCTGCGTTGATTCCCAAACATGGGTTTCTTACCGCAGTTTTGACAGACCGCCATAAGATTGCCTCACGCTCTCTAAAGCCGACTCGAATAGTCCGTCATGCTATCACAACGACCCTTGGACTGCAAGGCTCGACAAACAACCTTAAGCAACTATTACGTTACTGAAATCTGGGTGAGGCAAGGTGAAATCATGAACACAAGAGCAGCGTTCCGGGCAACCAACAACTTAATCGTGGATGGGTTGCTGATCAAAGACCTTTTCGGTTCCGGGTTGGCGTGGTTGGAACAAAACCGCGAACAGGTGAACCGTCTGAATGTATTTCCCGTGCCGGATGGCGACACCGGCACGAACATGTATCTGACGATGCAGAGCGCGTGCCGGGAAGTTGAGAACGTCCGCGAAAACCATGTTGGCAAGATGAGCGCGGCCCTGGCCGCTGGCGCGATCAAGGGCGCGCGCGGCAACTCCGGCGTCATTCTGTCGCAGATCTGGTCGGGCGTCGCCAAGGCGCTCAAGGACGAGGAACGGCTAACGGCGGAACTGCTCGGCCTGGCCTGCCAGTCAGCGGTCGACATGGCTTACCGCGCGGTCGAAAAGCCCGTCGAAGGCACCATCCTCACGGTGTCGCGCCACATGATGGAATCGGTCATCGAGCGCTACAAGACCTCGCAGGATCTGGTCTGGCTGCTGAAGAACATGGTCTTCGCCGGACGCGCCTCGCTGCGCAAGACGCCGGAAATGCTCCCCATCCTCAAGAAGGCAGGCGTGGTCGATTCGGGCGGTCAAGGGCTCGTCTACATCTTCGAAGGCATGCTGTGGGCGCTCTGCGGCAAGCTGACTGAGGCCAATACGGTCGCCGCGGCGAATGCCGCCATCGCCATTCCGACGCTGGCGACACCGCTCTCCCCCGCGTGGGAAGACGCGCTCGAACCGGACGACGAAGAAGGCTACGGCTACGATGTGCAGTTCCTCATGCGCGGTGAAAACCTGAGTGTGGACGCCATGCGCGTCGCCCTCGCCGACATGGGCGGCTGGTCGACGCTGGTGGTCGGCGACGAGAAACTGATCAAGGTGCACGTGCATGTGCATGACCCCGGCCAGCCGATCAGCTATGCGATTCGCACGGGCGCGGCGATCGACGACGTGGTCGTCGAAAACATGCAGCGCCAGTACGAGGACTATGTCGAAGCCCGGAAAGCCCGCGAAAACGAAGTCCGCACGGATGTCGAAGGCGTGGCGGTGATCACGGTCGCAGCAGGTGAAGGCCTCAGCCAAACGTTCTACGATCTCGGCGCAGCCTACGTCATCCCCGGCGGCCAGACGATGAACCCGAGCACCGGCGATTTCCTCGACGCGATCAACGCGCTGCCCAACGACGAAGTCATTCTGCTGCCCAATAACAAGAACATCATGCTGGCCGCGCAGCAGGCCGCGGCTAACGCGACCGGCAAGCAGGTGCGCGTCGTCCCCAGCATTTCCCTGCCCCACGGCATCTCGGCGATGGTCGAATGGGCTAACTACGCCGGGTCACCCGTCGACGAAGTGGCGGGCGGCATGAAGAGCGCCCTCGGCTATGTGCAAGCCTGCGAAGTCACCCGCGCCACCCGTGATGTCGAACTCGACAGCATCAACGTCAAGCAGGGGCAGTATATCGGTCTGCTCAACGACAATCTGGTCGTCAACGGCGACGACGTCTACGACGTTACCCAGCGCCTGCTGGAGAAAGCCGGAGCGGACAAATCCGAGCGGATTACGGTATACTATGGCGACGATGCCCACGACGCGGACGCACAGCTCCTCGTCGGGCATTTGCAGAAACGCTTTAGCCTGCAGGATATCGACGTGATCAGCGGCGGGCAGGCCTTGTACCCATTTATCATCAGCGTAGAGTAATGATCCATATCGTCACGGACAGCGGCGCGCATTTCCCGACGCCGCACATCGCCCCCAACGTCACAATTGTGCCCAACATCCTGACGATTGGGGGGCGCAGCTATCGCGAAGGCCTGGACCTCGGCAGCGAGGAAGCCCTGCGCCTGATCGCCGCGCAGAACCAAACGCCAGTCGTCACGCCGCCCAGTGTGGCCGACTATACCGATGTGCTCACCCGGCTGGCACGCGATACCAACGGTATCATCGTGCTGCCGACCTCACGGGAACTGTCCAAGAGCTGGGAGAACGCCAGCCACGCCGCCGAGGCTTTATCCGCGCACTGTCCGCTGATGGTGATCAACTCACAGGCCGTGTCCACCGGGCTGGCGCTGCTGGTCAAGCTGGCGGTACGCACCAGCGAAACGGGCGTCGATTTTGACGAAGTCGTGCGGGTAACGCGCGGCGCCGTCGACCGCTTGTACGCTGTCTACTATGCGGAAACGATGGACTACCTGATGCACAACCAGATCATGCCGCAGTCACACAGCATTCTCGGCATGATGTTAGGTCTCAAGCCCGTCATTGCCCTGGAAGAAGGCCACATCGTCCCGATCGAGAAAGTGCGCACCCGCACGCAAGGGCTGGATCGGATCGTCGAATACGCTGCCGAATTCACGGATATCGAAGACGTGATGATCGCCCAACCACGGATCGGGATCACCGAGGGAACGCGCCACCTGCAAGAACGACTGGCGGTCGAATTTCCCGGTCGGCACTTCCCCCACACCATTTACGGGGCATCGTTGGCCGCCCTCATCGGGATTGATGCGCTCGGATTAATCATATTAGAACGCGAAGGGACTAGCACCGACGATGACTTTTAAAAAAATTCGTTTTGTCACGGACAGCACCTGCGATATTACGCCTGAACTGCTCGCCAAACACAATATCACGGTTGTGCCCTGCTACATCAACTATGATAACAAGAGCTTTGCGGACGATGGCAAACAGCTCTCCCGCGAAGAGTTCTACACCAACCTGCCTTCCATGCGCCCAGCTCCGACGACCGCCGCACCTTCTCCGGGGGACTGCAAATCAGCCATTGAGTCCGCCGCGGCAGACGCTGATCATGTCATCATCGTGACCGTCGCTTCCAAGCTGAGCGGCACGTACAATGCGCTGCGCCTCGGCGCGGCTGATTTGCCTCCGGATCGCGTCACGCTCATTGACGGCGAAACCATGTCGATGGGCATCGGTTGGCCGGTTGTCATTGGTGCGGAAGTGGCCGAGGCGACAGGCGACGTCGAGAAAACGGTCGAAACGGTGAAGAAAGTCCGTGAACACGCCCATCTCTACGCGGGCTTGCAGACGATGGAATATCTGCGCCGCAGCGGGCGCGTCAGTTGGGCGACGGCGGGGATTGGCGCGCTCCTCCAGATCAAGCCCGTGCTGTTGGTCAAGAATGGCGAAGTCATCTCGGCCAGCCGTGTCCGCACCTTTGCGCGCGTCACCGACGAGCTGGTAAGGTTCGCGAACAGCCACGCGCCGCTGGATCGCCTCACCGTTTTGCATGCTCTCAACCCGGAAGGCGCAGTTGAACTACGAAATCGACTTGCAGATATTGCGCCAGCGGATACGATTATTACCAGCATCACGCCGACCATCGGCACCCACATCGGGCCGGGTGGTTTGGGCGTGGTCACCGTCAGCAAGTCGTGGAGAACCACTTAAATGCCTTCGGCACTCGAAACCCTTGTCAAAATTCTCAAGCTTGAGAAGGAACAAGGGTATAAAAACGCCGCCGTTATCGGTGGGTTGGCGGCGTATGAAATCAACTGGACGAAAAACGCGCACGCGCAAGCCCGCCGACCCGAACATCACGCTCTCGTCGACGAACTGTCCGACCTGCTCAAGCGCTATGACGGGTTAGAAGTGCGCGATGAGCGGCACGAGTCGATCACCTACATGCTGGATCGCATCATGGGGCGCAAGCCGACCCCGGCGAACTATCTCGAAAAGCATCAGGGCGAAGCGGCGACCGCCGAAACGGTCGAAGCCCGGCCACCGCGCCGCGAACGCGAACGTCCGCCCCGCCGGGAGCAGCCGGAAGCCAATGGCGAGGAGCAACCGCAGCTCGAAGGGGAAGCAGCGCCCGTGCGCGAAGCCCAGGCTGCCGCTCCGCCACAGCCCAAACGGGAGCGCCCGCCCAAGAAACAGAATCAGCCGCAGCAGCAAAAACCCCGCCGTGAACAGCGTCAAGGGCACAGCGATGACGATGACGACGGCGGCGGTCGGGAGTCCGGTGGCGGCGGTGGTCGCGATGACGACTTTAGTCGGCTCGACATGGATTTCATCGGCGGGGCGCGCGTGCCCGCCAAACTCGACATTCCGGTGACGCCTCGGCTCGCCCGTCCGCCGCGCCAACCCCGCCAACCCGTGGAACCAGAACGCGCCGCCGAAGTCATGCGCGGCCTCAGCGCCCCGGTCGAACGCGTGCGCAACGTCGGCACCAAGCTGAGCAAGTTGTTCAACCAGCTTGGCGTGTACACGATCAACGACCTGCTGTTTTACCTGCCGCGTCGCTACGACGATTACACCAAAATGCTGCCCATCCGGCGTTTGCAGCCGAATCAGCTCGTCACGGTGATTGGCACGGTGCGCCATGCCGAAGTGCGCATTGGCCGCACCAGTCGCCGCGACTTCTTCATGGTAATCGACGATGGTACAGCGCAGCTCAACGTGACCTTCTTCGGTCAGCATTACCTCCAGCGGCAGATCAAACCAGGGATGCAGATTGTTTTGCAGGGACAAACCTCGCTCTGGCAAAACCGCATCCAGATGAGCAATCCGGAATGGGAGCCGCTCGACCCCGAAGAAATCCGCTCGGCGGCGATTGTCCCGGTCTACAAGCTGACCGAAGGCATCAACGGGCGCACGCTGCGCAAGCTCATGGGGCCGGCCATCGACTACTGGGCAGACAACATGCCCGACTACATGCCAGAAAACGTGCTCGAACGCACCGATCTGGCTGAGCTCGGGTGGGCGATCAAAAACCTGCACTTCCCGGAAAGCCACGATCATCTGGAACATGCGCGCCGCCGCTACATCTTCGATCAGTTGATCATGATGCAGCTCACCATTCTGGCAAACCGCCGCGAATGGCAATCCGCGCCGAGCATCCCGCTCGATGTGTCGGAAGAGTGGCTGAGCGGCTTGCTCGGCACCTTGTTCCCCTACCCGCTCACGGGAGCACAGCAGCGCGCCATCAACGACATCCGCGTGGATGTCGGCAAGTCCATTCCCATGAACCGCCTGCTGCAAGGCGATGTCGGCTCGGGCAAGACCGCGGTCGCGCTCACCGCCCTGATGATGGCCGTCGCCAATGGCAAACAAGCCGCGCTCATGGCGCCGACCAGCATCCTCGCGGAACAGCATTACCGCAACATCAGCCAGGCCGTCGCCAACCTGCCCGAACCGCAACCCCGCGTCGCCCTGCTGACCGGTTCGATCTCGACGGCGGAACGCGACGCCGCGCTGGCGGGCATCGCCGACGGCTCGATCAGCCTGATCATCGGCACGCACGCGCTGATTCAGGAAGGCGTGGAGTACCGCGACCTCGCGCTCGCCATCATCGACGAGCAGCATCGCTTCGGCGTGGAACAGCGGCGCGCGCTCCGCGGCAAAGGCACGAACCCGCATTTGCTCGTTATGACCGCGACGCCGATTCCACGCACGCTGGCGCTCACCATGTACGCCGACCTTGATCTGTCGGTGATCGACGAAATGCCGCCGGGACGTATCCCCGTCAAGACCCGCGTGATCGAACCGGTGCACCGCGAACGCGCCTATCACTTCATCGAAGGCCAGCTCGAACAGGGACGGCAGGCGTTCATCGTCTACCCGCTGGTCGAAGCCTCCGAGAGTATCGATGCCGGGGCGGCGGTGGAAGCGTTCGAAGACCTCAAGCGCGTGTTCTTCCATCACAAAGTCGGCTTGCTGCACGGCAAGATGAAAGCGGAAGATAAAGATCGCATCATGGCGGAATTCCGCGAACATCAGTTTGATGTCATGGTGACGACCTCAGTCGCGGAAGTCGGCGTGGATATTCCTAACGCCAGTGTCATCCTGATCGAAGGCGCGAACCGCTTTGGCCTCGCCCAGCTGCATCAATTCCGCGGGCGTGTCGGGCGCGGCGGCTTTGAGTCGTTCTGCTTGCTGCTGTGTGATACCACCCTGCAAGACGCGCGCGACCGTCTGCACGCTTTGGAACTGACCAATGACGGCTTTAAGCTGGCAGAGATCGATATGCAGCTCCGCGGCGCGGGCGACCTGATCAACACGCGCCAAAGTGGCAAGTCGATGCTCCAGCTCGTCGAAGACATGCGCCCGGAACTCGTCGAACTCGCCCAGCGCGAAGCCCGCACCCTCTTCGAAGACGATCCAACGCTCGAAAAAGACGAACATCGCCTGCTGGCTGAACGCATCCGCATGCTGCAAGACGAACGCAGCGACATCAGCTAAAATCAACCATACGTCGTGAAGGAGTAACTGAGGTTACTCCTTTACCGTTACATGACATTTGGGTTACTTGTCTGTTTTTGCGATTTGCGTACACTATTCCCTAAGATAAAGGGTGGTCTTGATGTTTGTTCGTGCGCTGTATCCCGGTTCGTTTGATCCTGTCCACAATGGGCATATTGATATCGCTACGCGTGCCGCGCGCATCTTCGACGAGGTGATCGTCGGCGTGTACGATATGCCGAAAAAGAAGCTGCTCTTTGACGTGGACGAACGGCTGGGCATGGCTACCGAAGCATTTAAGGAATTCGGGAATATACGAGTTGCTAAATTTTCGGGTTTCACTGTAGACTATGCGAGACAGGTGAGTGCAACCGTCCTCGTGCGCGGCCTGCGTGTGTTTTCCGATTTCGAGTTTGAATTTCGCATGGGGTTGGCGAACAAAAAACTCGCGCCGGAAATTGAGACCGTGTCTATCATGACGGACGACAAGCATATTTATATCAGCAGCAGCACGATCCGCGAGATCGCCGAATTGGCGGGTGACGTGTCGAGCATGGTTCCACCTTTTATTGGCGACGCGCTCTCAAAACGGTTCGCCGAGTTGAAAGCCAACCAGAACAGCCCCGGTTATATGTACAGTATTCGGGATTAAGGGAACACCGCATGGATATTCAACACCTTGTTGACCGTTTGGAAGACCTGATTGACGAAGGGCGGCACATGCCGTTCAGCAAGTTCACGATGATTGACGAAGAGCGCGCGCTCGAAATCATCGACCAAATGCGTATTTCGATTCCCGAAGAGATCGAAAAGGCCGCCCGGGTGCTCGCGCAGCGTGACCGCATTCTGGCGCAGGCCAACGAAGAAGCCGCCCGCTTGATCCAGATTGCGCGCGAACGCGGTGATCAGATCATTGACCGCGAAGCGACCGTGCAGGCCGCCTCCAGCCGCGCCGCTAACATCGTTGAAGGCGCGAAGATGGAAGCGGAAGACATCATGGCGGGCGCCGACACCTACGTGCTTGACTCGCTCAACGATCTCGACCAGAAGCTCTCGAAACTGCTGACCATCGTCCGCAATGGCATCAACGAAGTGAATCAAAAGGCGAGCGAGCATCCCCAGCCATCGAAGGCTCAGGTGATTACTCAGCCCGCCCAAAACCGACTCGCTGCTCCGCAGCCCGTCGAAGTGAAGACTGACAGCGGGGATCGTCGCTAGGCCTCGCCTGCGACCATCCCTGCCATAATTAGCGCGGCGACCAGCGCGACAGCCAGACCCGCCAGCGGCGTCCCTAAGCCAACGCCCGCCACAATCGCCGCCCCAAAACTGCCCCCGGTCGCCAATAACCGCGTCTGCAAGACGCGCGTCGTCGTCAAAGCGACAGCGCCGGACAGAGCGACCAGCAGCGCCCCAATCGGTACGACCATCAAGGCGAGTGTCATCTGTTCGGCGGGCAGCCCCCGCAGAACAACGCCAGCGATCGCGCCGAGGATCAGCACGACTAGCGGCAGTAGAATGTCAGCGATCAGCAGCTGCAGCCCATCAACGGGCAGGAACTGCCGCAGGAACATTTCGCCGCGATCCGACTGAAAGACGTGCAGCAGTCCCGTCGGCGGCACCAACCCCACCGCGACCAACCACAACAACCAGATTTGCACTGGCGCATTGTTGACGACGATCTCCACCGCGAAGTAGGTGAAGGCCGCGCCCCACGCTGCCGTCAAGATCAGCAGATCGGGATGGCGCAGGTACGACAACCCCGCGCGCGTGATGAACGTCATGGTGCCCTGCGCTTCCGGCAGATGCAGGAACGGTTTGCGGCTCGCCTGTCGCATCTGCATGAAGATGCGGCGCTGAATATCCGGGTTGCGCCACGCCATCAAGCCGAGCGCCTGAATGCGGGCATAGAGCGCGCTTTCGTCGGCGGCGTGCACCATGTTGACGCGGTCACCCAGCAGCAGCACGAGCACGCTCACCCCCACCGCCAACCCGACCAGCAGCGGCGCGAACCACACGGGCGCGCCGCCGATGATCACCAGCGCAATCCCCCGCCCCATCCACATAAACGGATCGGGGAAATAGTACGCCAGTGGCAGCAGCAGCAGCGGCAGAAACCACAGGAAACGCAGCCGACCGATGCGTGGATCGATCAAGCGCAGCAGACCAATCGCCCAGCCGACGCCCCATGTGAACACCACCATTGGGATGACGACCAGCACGGCGCGCGCGACGACAATCCCATATTCCACGCCAACGAACGTGTAACTGACCAGCGCACCAATCAGCGTGAAGGCGATGCCGAGCAGCACAATGCGGATGATCGACTGCCGCGCGAAGCCGACGATGACGGGCGCGGAGCGGCGAATCGGCGACGACGCTACCCACGCCATATCCGCGAACGAGAGCTTAATCGGCGTGCTGCGCAGCGCGGTCATGATCACCCACACCTGCGCCAGGAAAATGCCCTGCGACCCCCAGATCAGCAGATTGCTCACGTCACCGGGGAGGATGCGCGTGCCGATGCTCACGGCGGAGGTCAAAACGAAGCCGCCGACCGTATAGATCCAGAAGGCGAAGATCAGCAGCAGGTAGACGACGTACAGGTTCTGCGAAAACGCGCGTTCATTCGGCTGATACCCCATCACCCGCAGCCAGTAGATCGCCGTGTCTTTGAACTGCCGCCAGCGCAGCCAGATGAGAGCGCCAATATCACGCATCGGTTTCTTCTTCTTCCAGCTCTTCTTGCCGGGCGTAGATCGCCGCGCGCAGCAGTTCATCCAGCGTGATCGAGCCTTCAATGTCGAAGCGCTCACGCAGTTCGTCCGGCGTGCCTTCCGCGATCACCGTGCCCTCTTCAAGGATGATGTAGCGATCCGGATGCGCGTCCGGCGGCAGTTGATGACTGCTGAGCAGGATCGTCATGCCATCATCGCGGTGCCCGTTGAGTTCGCGCCATAGGTTATCCGCCGACACGGGGTCGAGCGGGCCGAGCGGTTCGTCGAGCAGCAGAATTTTCGGCTCAATCAGCAGCCCCATGCAGAGCGCCAGCTTGTAGCGCATACCGCGCGAGAACGCGAACGGGAACGCGTCGCGATTATTGAGCAGACCGTACTTGTCGAGCAGTTCTTCGGCGCGTTCTTCCCAATCCTGCAGGCGATTCGCCTGCGCGTTGAACTGTAGATGCTCCCACGAAGTGAGTTCGTCGTAGAACGGCGGCGTATCTGGTACGAGCACGACATACTGGCGGATCAGGCGTTCTTCGCGCGCGACCTTTTTGCCCATAATCTGGACTTCGCCATCGGTGGGCCGCGTCCAACCAGCAATCGACTTAAGCAGGGTTGATTTGCCCGCGCCATTGCGCCCGACCAGCGCGATCAACTCACCCGGATTGGCTTCAAACGAGACATCAGTGAGCGCGTTGAACGATCCGTAGCGGTAGCCCACGCCCGATACGACTAACAACGGCGATTCTTCCGCCATGAAATGCTCCATCATTGACATGCTGACAACCGGGATATCATTGTACATTCGCGGTAGGCGGTTTGTCGAAGGGGGAAATCCTGCCCCTGCTCAGCCACCGCCGATGAGCGCGCGATTGGTGCGCAGCGTTGTCCCGGGTGCAATCACGACGTTCGTCCCCACGAGCTCGGCGGCGGTGAGCGCATCGATCACCTGACCAGTCGTCGTATTGCCGCTCACCTGCAAGCGAATAATCACTATTTGCGCGGGATCGATGATCAAATCGGGGCGCAGCGGCGAGTGAAGACCCGCCTCGTCGACGACGATACAGCCGATCCGGAGTTCGCACGGTGGCGCAGCCTCCGCCCGCGGATAAACCCCATCGCCGAGCATACCATAGACACTATACAGACGATCCAGCATCTGCGGGAAGTTGATATCGCCCATATTCAGCGCCAAAACCTCAGGGTCAGCCAGGTCGGTGACCACCAGCAGATACGGACGCGCCTCCAGTGCTAACGTCGGCAGAGCGGTCTGAATGGCGGCCAGCGACTGCGTACGGGTAGCATTGATCTGCGCATACTCTGTTTGGGCGGCCAGAACCGCGGCAGCCCCGAGCGCGACCAGTCCACCCGCCGCCCCCGCCGCGCCCATACGCGCCAGTGAACGCAATTTGAGCTGCTCGCCGATCAGCAACCCGAGAGCGATCAGCAGCAGCGGCGCAGCGAACATTGCCGGATACAGCAGGCGCACGTTCTCCGCCAAGCCGAAACTGGTCGGGGCCGCCCCACCAATCGTCACCAGCGTCACGCCAGCGGCGACCGTCACCGTCTGCGCCATGGCAAACCGCGTGAGCTGCGCAGCGCGCAGCCGCCACCACAGCAGCGCCGCGACCACCAGCCCTCCGACCGCAATGATCACCGGTGAACCAGAATTAAGCGCCTCGACAGCCGGGCGCGGATCGAAGAGCACGCGAATGCCCATGATGCCCTGCTCTATGATCCAGCCGGGGCTCAGACGAATCCCCCCGGTGCCGGGGAACAAGATCGCCAACAAGTACACGTAGATCACAACCGCGCCGCCATAGGGCAGCATATCGATCAGCGCGCGCCGTGCCCACGGCCAGAACGCTTCGCGCTGTTCCGGGGGTAGTTCCGCCCGCGCGAACCACGCGATCACCGGTAGCAAGAAGAAAAAGAGTGCTGTCGGCTCATAGGCGGCGAACGCGAGGACAAAGAGACCAAACGCTACCACCCCCAACAGCGCATGCTGCCGACCGCCGCGCACATAGGCGAGATACGCCCACAGCGCCAGCCACGCGAACCCGAGCGGCAGATTGCGCACGGTCAGCGTGGGAAACTCGAAATTCGCGCGCGTATCGAGCAGGCTCACGGCGAAGATCAGCGCGGCAGCCAGCGCCAACGCCCGGGCTTGGCCGCGCGTGAAGCTCGTGATGAACAGATAGGCACACACGGCGGCGGTGTAGTGCGAGAGAAAAGCGGTAGCGTACCACAGCGTGGAAGTGCCATTCGCCAGCACCTGAATCACAGCGGGGTAAGGCGCGCCGAGCAGGTGCCGCGACCAATGCTCGGTCACCAGCCAGTGTGATCCGCCAATGATGCCTGCTTGCGCCAGATGATAATCGTAGGCCAGCACATCGCCGAAAAAGCCGAGGTTGAGCCCACGCGCCAACAGCAGCAGGAACAGACCCGCCAGAATCAGGCACAGCAGCGTAAGGTCGATGGCAGATGGGCGCAGACGCATGGGCGACTCTCCTGAGGGTAACACGTGCGGTGATTCTAATGTCCGAAAATAAAAGCGCCACCCTTGCGGATGGCGCATTTGTTGTCGATCACTTTTTAACTAGAGCGCAACAACGTTACTAGCTTGCAGGCCTTTCGGCCCCTGCTCAAGGGTGAATTCAACCTTCTGCCCTTCTTGCAGTGTGCGAAAACCGTTCCCTTTAATGGCAGAATAATGCACGAAAACGTCCGGTCCACCTTCACGGGCAATGAAACCATAGCCCTTCGTGCCGTTGAACCACTTCACCGTACCTTCAATACGACTGGACATGCCGTCCCAACTCCCCTGCAATAGCTTTGATCCAATTCATAGAAACGGCATTACTCAACTCAATAAAGCGTTGCGTCCTGCCTTATTTCTACATCATGTTATCATACGGGAAATGCGTTTTTTTGTATAGAGGCGAAGAATGAGAATTGTGTACCTCGCCCTCGCGTGGATGGGCGGGATTCTTCTCTCAAAGGCGCTGCCCGCGATCCCCCTGTTGGGCTGGGTCTGGCTCGCCGTGATCGGCCTGCTACTGATGCGAACACGTGTTCGCTGGCTCGTGTTGATTCTGGCGTTGGGTGCGCTGCGCATGGCGGTCATGCCGAGCACTGCCGATCTGGCTCAATTTAACGGTCTGGGTGGGCTAACGGTTGAAGGGGTGATCGTCGGTGAGCCCGATCGGCGTGATGACCGAGTGCAGATCACCATCGCCGCCGACACGGTGACGCGTCTCGGCGCGACCACGCCGACGAACGGTCAGGTGCTGGTCTACGCCCCGCCGAGCGCCGACGCTCGCCCCGGCGACCGCGTGCGCGCCACCGGGACGCTCACCACCCCCGGCACCTGGGATCGCTTCTCGTATCAGGACTACCTCGCGCGCAGCGGCATCTACAGCCTGATGCGCGACGGCAGCATCGAAACGGTGACGCCCGCCGACTCGGTCTCGCCGCTGATCACCCTGCGTCAGCAAGCCGCCGATCATATCGCCGCTGCGCTGCCCGAACCTGCCGCCGGACTGCTCACCGGGATTCTGCTCGGCAATGAGCGCGGCATCGCGCCGGAAGTCGCCGACGCCTTCAGCGTGACGGGCACGGCGCATGTGATCGCCATCAGCGGCTTCAACATGGTGCTGATCAGCGGCATGGTGATCGGGTCGCTGCGCCGCTTGCGCGTCCCGCGCCGCCTCGCCGCCGTGATCAGCATCGCCGTGATCGTCACCTACACGATCTTCGTCGGCGGGAGCGCCGCCGTCACCCGCGCCGCCGTGCTGTGCATCCTGCTCGTGATCGCCGAGAACACCCGCCGCAAAACCTACACCCCTGCTTCACTGGCGTTCGCCGCACTCCTGCTCTCGCTCATCAACCCAACCGTGTTATGGGATGCGGGCTTCCAGTTGAGCTTCTTCGCCGCGCTCGGCCTGACCGCCTTCTCCGAGCCGATTGCCAAGCGCCTCAATCCACTCTTCGGGTTACCTGCCGCTGACGATGACCACGCCCCGACCGTCGGGCAGAACTTCCGCGCCTTGATCGCCGAACCGCTGATCACGACGCTGGCCGTGGCGATCTTCATCGTCCCGCTGACCGCGCTGCACTTTGGGCGCTTGTCGGCGGTGATGCCGCTCGTCAACGTGCTGATCATCCCCGTGCAGCCCGCGATCCTCGTGCTCGGTGGGCTGGCCACGCTGATCGCCTTCGCCGCACCCATCGTCGCGCAGGTCATCTACTGGCTAACGCTTGTGCCGCTCACGTGGACGATTGAGGTCGTGCGCCTATTCGCCCGCGTGCCCGCGTTTGACACCTACCCGCATCCCAATTTCATCGCCGTGACCCTCACCGCTTTGATCGGAGTCGCCATGCTGACTGCCAAACCCCGTTGGATTGACCGGATTGCCGCCGCGATCAACCGCCTGCTGCCGCTGGCGTTCGCCGGGTGCGCCGCGATCCTCGTGCTGACCACCGCCGCCATCACCAGCCGACCGGATGGCCGCCTGCATGTGTGGTTCCTCGACATGGGCGGGGGCAACGCCGCGCTGATCACGACGCCGGGGGGCGCGCACATCCTCATCGACGGCGGGCGCTATCCGTCGCGCCTGCTGACCGCGCTCGGCGACCGCCTGCCCTTCACCGACCGCGCGCTGGAAGCCGTCATCCTCACGCAGCCGGACGAGCGGCAGTATGGCGCGATTCCCGCCGTGCTCAGCCGCTACAGCGCGGGCGCGATTCTCACGCACGGACAGCCGAATCTCAGCCCCGCCTATGGCGATCTGCTCGTCGCCCTAGCGCCCTACCCCGTCGTGACCGCCCGCGCGGGCTACACGCTGACCGTCGACGATGGCGTGCGGCTCGAAGTGCTGCACCCCGCCGCGCAGCCCGACATCAGCGCGCCGCTGGACGACAACGCGCTCGTGCTGCGCCTGACCTATGGCGAAACCTCGTTTCTGTTCACCTCGGAGTTGAGTCGGGCGGGTCAAACCGCGCTGCTGAGTTCGGGCGCAGCGCTCGGCGCGGCGGTGCTGCAACTGCCGGGGAACGCCTTCACGCGCTCGCTGGACGCCGATTTCCTCGCGGCGGTTGATCCGCAGGTGGTGGTGTTGCAGGCGGACGGCATCACCCCGCCCGATCTTGACGTACTCAGTATGGTCGAGGATTTGCCGCTGTTCAGGACGGATCAAGGTGGAACGATTGAGATTATCAGCGATGGAGATGATGTGTGGGTAGAATAGATAAGTGTTACAAGAAATCCAGCAAAGTGGAATTCTTCCAGTCCGAAAAGACAAGTACGAATGTCGAATTTTGTGGGGACAGATCTGCTAATTAAAATGTTGAGACTAGGAACATGAGTGTTTTTCGGCAATTAGGGGGATTGTGCGCAACGAAACCCGTAATTATCATCCCAATACTCAGGAGTAGCCCACCAACGAAAACTAACACCAAGTTGTTCAGAGTCGTAAAACCAGCAACCACCTCGTAGGACACGGGCAACAGCTCCTCGCAAATCAACCTGCCCACTCTCCCAGTTTGTCAAACACCATTCCCATACGTTACCGACCATGTCAATCACTCCATAGGGACTCGCCCCGTGCAGATATCGAGTAACTTTGGTAGTAGTCTCTGGATGGGCATCGGCCAATTTGTTACTGCAAAAATCATTGTCCCAGTTATTTCCCCAAGGAAAAATCCGCTTATCATCACCCTGAGCTGCACGTTGCCATTGCTGTTCGGTGGGTAATTCTATGTTTTCATTTACCTGAGCTTTTAGCCAACGGGTAAATGCTACCGCTGAAAACCATGTTACATTTTCACGTGGGCATTCACCACACAATAGGTGATCTGCAGCCACAGACTTGGGGTACTCTGCTCGCCACATCCGGGCGTCTTTTGAAAAGTTCCACCAACCATCGTCACACCATCCGTCAGATGAATTTACAAAAACATCGAATTGCTCATTAGTAATCGGATAGCGCGAAATTCGGAACTCGGGAATATTGAAGTTCTGGGCTTGTTTCAAATAGCCCTTAGGCTCAAGCGTAACTTGCCCAGAAGGAATCGCACACCACTCGAACGGTTCCGGTATGATTTTGCCGACCCAATCCGGTTTGATGATGATCGGGAATTGACGCGTATCTTTTTGGGGTTCTTCAGACGAGGCATGCTTCGTCCCTCTGGGTGTCTGGAAGGCCGAGTCTGCTAGCTCCCCTTCTTGAATTCGGGAGATGGCCGGGGGTGGGGTCGGCCATGCAAACCCTAAACGCATCAACTCCGCGCCGAGTTTTGTCAGGGCGACGTCAAAGTCACGCTGATGGAAGTCGACGTACTGCAAACGATGCAGTTGAAACGGCATTTCAGCGGGTTTCCACCACACCGGAATGATCGGTTTCTTTTTCTGGTGGTAGTATTCCCATTCATCTGCCACGTTCTCCGAGGCCATCGAGTCGGGCGTGACGATGAGGAGCATCAATTCGCCCCAGTCCAGCCCCTGTTGAATCGCTTTACTCCATTTCATCCCTGCTGGAATGTCAGCCAAATCGATCCACACCTCTGCGCCGTGTTCACGGAGCGCGTCAGCGAGTTTCGCGGTGAAGTCATTGTCTTTGCTGCTGTGACTGATGAAGATTTTGGGCATGGGCGTTATTTGAGAACAGGAACGGATATTACCGCCTATTATAGCGTGAACCCGTTATCGAGCGGAAATGGTAGGGACGCGCTACATCGCGTCCGTGTTTCCCTGTCCAAACAAAAAAGGACGCCATGGTTGGCGTCCCTACTCAGTCCTCAGTCCTCGAACCTCAGTCCTCTGTTGGCGGCTGAAGCTGCCTAAAACTCCAACCGGATGCCACCGGGCTTGTACTGCTCGTACAGGCGAATCGTGTGCAGTGCCGGTTCCTCGTAGAACGCGTCCGGCGTGATGTCGAGCGTCACCGTGCGCTGCGCAGGCTGCACGGTCGGCTGGGTCGCCGCGAAGCGCTTGATCACCTCGGCGTGCGGCTTGAGCGTGCCATCCGGGCGCACCAAGCCGAAGAAGCGTTCGTGCCACGAGTCGCGGCACGGCGGCTTGTCCCACAGTTCGGGGATGTAATCGGCGTAGCACCACATCATCGCCCCCGTCGCGCCCACTTCGACCAGCTTGGGCAGCACGGCTTCGATGTACGCGGCGAACTCGTCTTCCGACGCCATCAGCACTTCGCGATCCTCACCATACGGCTGCCACTTCCAGATCTCCGACGGCTTCCCCGGCGCGTTGGTGCACCCGCCGAACTCTTCCATGAGCGTCGGCTTGCCGCACAGCGCCGAGGTCAGCGCGCAGGTGTACGGCACCCAATCGGGGTCGAGCGGGTCGCGCACGACATGGATGTACTGTGGATAGGAGTGCATCACCGGCACGTCCATCAGATTGAACGTCTGGTGGATGCGATGCGGGCGGTTGTCGAACAGGCTGGCGGAATGCAAGCCGCACGTCAGCAGATGCTGCGGGTCGAGCCCCTTGATGAGATCGCGCATCTCGGTGAGCCAGCCGATGGCGGTCGCTTCGTCGGGCGGGATGGCGAACAAATCCGGCTCATTGCCGAGATTCCACATCCACACGCCGGGGTGATCCTTATAGGCATCGACCACCGTCCGCACCTGCAAGCGCTGCGCCGCCCGCGCCACGGGATCGATGTAGCTGTTGCGGTAGCCAATGTTGACGATCTCGCCGCCGCTCACCAGCTTGTCCTGGCCAATCGGCGGCTCGTTCGGGTCGAGCAGCCACTTGGGCGACCAGTTCGGGCCGCTCATGTGCCCGGTGAAAAAGGTCACATCGAGGCCGAGACCATGCTCCGCCGCGATATCCAGCACGGTGCCGAGGTTGCGCAGGCAGTCCGCCGACACGCTGTCCGGCGTCGGCTGCCAGTCGTCCCACAGCAGGAAGATGCGCACCACCGTCATGCCGAGGTCACGGATCACGGCGAATTCTTCGCGCACTTCGCCCGCGTCAAAGTCTGACCACCAGTACATCGCTTTGCGGCGCGGCCAATAGTTCACGCCAAGGATAAACGATTCGCTCATGGGTTAAATCCGCTGGTGCACAAGCCAGAACATGAAGAAATACACCGCACCGAGCAGCCCCGCCATGATCGCGAAGGGCGTCGAACGGATTTTGGAGCTGGACTTCGGCTTGCGCGTCATCCCCACGGCGATCAAGGGGAAGACCAGCATCCCTACATTGATCACGTACATGCCGAAATCTTTCTTTTCGAAGATGGGCGCGCCCGGCTTGACGATAGCCGCCGTGCTCAGCTTGGCGACAATGACGAACAGCAGCACGCCCGCGATCAGCAGCGTGGGGATCATATTCTTGTCCGGGGTCGTAAACAGCGCGAGCAGCGCCAGAAAGAAAATGATATAGAGCAGAATATCAAAAACAATGAACTGTGGCGTAGGCAGGAGATACGACATGACCTGCTGGAAGTTGAGATTGTCCACGAGAGCGTCTCCTTCACGATGACATGGAATCAATAGTAGCATAACTCCCACGTGTGGTAGTATAGAAGCATGTTGCACTGCGGATTACGGGAGCAGCTATGCTGAGGAAACGCATCCACCACTGGGGGCAGCGCGTCGATTCATGGTGGGCGGCGCACCCGGCCATGACGCGGGCACTTCCTACGTACCTCGCGCGGGCGATCTCCAATTTCTTCAGCTATGGCGCGCGGCAGGCGGCGGCGCTCTCCTACTACGCCATCTTCTCCGTGTTTCCGCTCACGCTGCTGTTCGCAGTTGTGCTCAGCCGCGTGGTCACCCCTGTGTTCGAACCTGTGATCGCCGCGCAGCAGATCGAATTCGGCATTGAGCCCTTTTTGCCCGCCGGGGCAACGCAAACGCTTCAGCTCTTTGAGGACAACCTCACGCAAGCGCTGGAACAAGGCGCCTCCTTCAGCCTGATCGCCGTGCTCGGCCTGATCTGGTCGGGCTTGGGGCTGTTCTCCAATATCACCTCTTCGCTCGACTTCATCTTCCATGTGCCGTCCAGCCGCAGCATCTGGCATCAACGGCTCGTCGCGGTCATCATGGCGATGGTGCTGATCATTTTGCTGGCGACCTCCTTCCTCACCTCGGCGGCGCTGCGCCTGGTCGGCGCGCTGCTGCTGGAACGTCCCAGCCTGTGGCTCAACATCGGCACGATCTTCCTGCCGCTCGGGCTCAACATGGTGATCTTCGCCCTGCTCTTTCGCTACGTCCCGGCGCGGCGTGTCCACTGGGACGCCGTGTGGCCTGCGGCGATCTTCGGCGGAGTCGGCTGGGAGCTGGCGAAGTGGGCGTTTAGCTGGTATCTGACCAACATCGCCAACTACCAGTTCATCTACGGCACGCTCTCCACGGCGATCATTCTGCTCTTCTGGGCGTACCTGATCGCCTCGATCTTCCTGCTCAGCGCGGAACTGTGCGCGCAGCTCAACGAATGGCTGCTCGACCGCCATTGGCAGGAAGAGACCGAGCAGTACCTCGAAGGCAAAGCCACGCCGCGCCTCCCCGACCAGACACGGCAAATTGGGGATTAAGCCTGAATCACTGCCAGCTTGCACGGCTGTTGGCTTTCCTCCCTGAATTCGGGGTGGGGTCGAAAAGTCGCTTTGCGCCGCCGCTATATCCCAGAGTAGGCAAATGGCGCGCTTTGGAGTACACTGAGTCCGTTTTCTTGGAGAGACAATCAGCGTGAGCGACTTACCACACGATGATCTCGCGCCAGACGCACCGCTCGATGCCCGCAGTCTCGCTCGGCGGATCGCGCTGCAAATCCTTTACGAGATCGATACCACCACCCATAAACCGGGGAACGTCATTGCTATCCACCTACAGGTCCAGCAGCCCGGCGAGAAAGCGGCCAAATTCGTACGCGAACTCGTCGTCGGTGTGATGGAGCACCGCCCGGCCATCGACGCCGCGATCACGCGGTACGCCTCGGAATACCCGCTCGAACAACTGGCCGTCGTGGATCGCAATATCCTGCGCATGGCAATCTACGAGTTCGCGGTCAGCGAGCGCACGCCCGTTGGCGTCGCCATTGATGAAGCGGTCGAATTGGCTAAGGTCTTTGGCGCAGACGGAACGCCCAGTTTCGTCAACGGCGTGCTCGGTTCACTGGCCGACGACGCCGAGTATCTGACGCAGTTGCAGCAAAAGGAGGACGCGGATGACCTCGCAGATCAAGCCTAAAACCCCGCCTCCGCCTCCGGTTGTACCGGAAGAGGAGATCGAAGACGGGCACGAGCTGCGCATGAGCTTGCTGGAGCATCTCGACGATCTCCGCACAACGCTCACTCGCGCTGCCATTGCCCTCATTATCGGCATCGTGATCGCGCTGCCGCTCACCCAACCGATCCTCGAATTTCTGCGCCAGCCCTACGGCGAACGCTTCCAAATCCTCGACCCCACCGGCTCGGTGATCTCATTCTTCCGCGTGACGCTGATGATCGGCGCGATCATCTCCATTCCGGCGACGACCTATCAACTGCTGCTGTTCATCATCCCCGGCATGACCAAGCAGGAGAAGAAATACCTGTTTCGCGCCATCCCGGCGATCACGCTGCTTTTCCTGATCGGCGTGATCTTTGCGTGGACGATCCTCATCCCACCCGCGCTCGACTTCCTGCAGGGCTTTCAATCAGAAACGTTCAAAGCGGAGTGGACGGCGGACGGCTATCTCGGTTTTGTGACCGCGCTCGTCTTCTGGATGGGTGTCGCCTTCGAAACCCCACTGATCTTCTTCGTACTGGCGTTGATGGGGATGGTCGAAGCGCGCACGCTGGCGCGCAACTGGCGCATCGCGATCATCGCGTCCGCCGTGGCCGCGGCCTTCATCACCCCGACAGTTGATCCGGTGAACATGTTCCTCGTCATGGGGCCGCTCATGGCGCTCTACGGCTTGAGCATCATTCTCGTCATGATCGGACGACGCATCAGCAAGGTGGACGCGCAGGCATGAAAAGTATCTGTATTTACGGTGCTCCCATGGACTTAGGGCAAAAGCGGCGCGGCGTGGACATGGGCCCGAGCGCCATTCGCTATGCGGGTTTACAGGATCGCTTGGCGAAACTCGGCTATAACGTCACCGATCACGGGAATATCAGCGTGCCCGTCTTGGAGCAGATTGAACCGAATCCGCTGGACGAGCGCGCGTATAACGCGCATGCCATCGGGCAGATCTGCACCAGCATTCACGATCACATGCTGCAGGTCATCACGGACGGCAGCATCGGCATCTGTCTCGGCGGCGATCACAGTATCGCGCTCGGCACCGTTGCCGCCGCGCTGGATCGCCCGCAGAAAGTCGGCGTGCTGTGGATCGACGCGCACGGTGACTTCAACACGCCCGAAACTTCACCCTCCGGCAACGTGCACGGGATGGTCGTCGCCGCGCTGATGGGCCAATGCCCGCCCGTGCTCACCGTCGGCAATCAGCGCTTGCGCCCGGATCAGATCGTCTTCATCGGCATCCGCGACCTCGACCCCGAGGAAAAACGTGCCATGCGCGAAGCGGGCGTCAAAGTGTTCACGATGCGCGACATCGACGAGAACGGCATGGCGACCGTCGTCAGCGCCGCCTTGAATGCGCTCGGCAATGTCGATGTGCTGCACGTCAGCCTCGACATGGATGCGCTCGATCCGCGGCACGCGCCCGGCGTCGGCACGCCCGTCCCCGGCGGGCTCACCTACCGGGAAGCACATCTGCTGCTCGAAATGCTCGCAGATGATGGCCGCACGCGCACGCTCGATATCGTCGAAGTCAATCCGATTCTGGATAACAACAATCGTACAGCGCGCATCGCCGTCGAACTCGCCGCGAGTCTGTTCGGCCAGCGCATTCTGTAGGCAGTTGACAGCGACGGCAGATGGATAGAGGGGCTGCGCCCGAAAATGGGCAGACACATCGGTCTGCCCCTACACTCGGACTGTCGGGACCTTGCTTGAGCACAGCATCAAAATCCCTCTAAAAACTAATCTTGCCGCCTGTGCGTGGGCATCATTTCAGGCTAGTTTTTTCGCTAACCGCTAATCGCTAATGGCTATCCCCTATGTTCAACGTGTTCCGCCGCAAACCGAAGCGCGTCCTCGTGCTCGGCTTAGACTGCGCCAGCCCGGATCTCATCTTCAACCAGTTCAAAGCCGATCTCCCGACGTTCAGCCGCTTGATGTCAGCGGGCACGTGGGGTGAACTCGAGTCCTCAATTCCGTGTATTACCGTACCTGCCTGGTCAAGTATGCTCTCCAGCCGCGACCCCGGCGTGCTCGGCGTGTACGGCTTCCGCAACCGCACGGACTACAGCTACAAGGAACTCGGTGTGGCGAATGGCGACGCGATCAAAGTGAAGCGCTTGTGGGATTACCTGCCGGACAAAACGTCGATCATCCTCAATGTGCCGCAGACCTTTCCGGCCCGCCCGCTCAACGGCGCTATGGTGACGGACTTTCTCACCCCTAACCTCGACAGCGCCTTTACCTACCCCGCCGCGCTCAAGACCGAAGTGCTGCGCGTCGTGCCAGAGTACGCTTTCGATGTGAAGAACTTCCGTACCAACGACAAAGAGCGCTTGCTGCGCGATCTCTACGCCATGACCGAGAAGCAGATGAAGCTCGTCAAGCACCTGCTCACAGTGCGGGATTGGGACTTCTTCATGCATGTCAACATCGGCGTGGATCGCGTACATCACGGTTTCTGGCGCTATCACGATCCGCTGCATCGCTTGTACACCCCCGGCAATCCGTTTGAGCACGTGATCCGCGACTACTACAAACTCATGGACACGTTCGCCGCTGAACTCATCGCCGCCGCGGGTGATGATACCCTCATCCTAATCGTGAGCGATCACGGCGTGGCGCGCATGGATGGCGGCATCTGCATCAACGAGTGGCTGTGGCGAAACGGTTGGCTGACACTCAAAACGCCGCCGCCCGCGGGCCAGATCACACGCTTTGACGACGCTGACATTGACTGGTCACAGACGAAAGCGTGGGCGAGCGGCGGTTACTATGGGCGCGTGTTCCTCAACGTTGCCGGGCGCGAACCACACGGGATCATTCCCGCAGCGGACTATGAATCCGTACGCGACGACCTCGCCGCGGCCATTCGCAGCATTCCCGGTGATCAGGGGCAACCGCTCAACCATCAGATCTACAAACCCGCCGAGATTTATCAGCAGGTCAACGGGATCGCGCCGGATTTGATGGTCTATTTCGGGGAATTGCACTGGCGGGCAGTGGGCAGCTTCGGACATGGTCAGCATTTCACGCTCGAAAACGATACCGGTCCTGACGACGCCAACCACGCGCCACAGGGCATGTTCATCCTCGTTGATCCGTCCAAGCGCGGACGTGGTGAGGTGCGCGGGCATCAGCTCATGGATATCGCCCCCACCCTGCTCACCCGCATGGGAATCAAACCGCCCGCGGAGATGCAGGGAAGTATAATTTAGGGTTGTATGGAGGACGCCATCTATTGCTCGGCGTCCTGCGCATCCTCAACCACGGTGACCGATTTCACGCGCTGGCGCTTGACCACTTCCGACTTGAGCTGACCGCAGCCTGCCGCGATATCAATGCCACGGCGAATGCGCATGGTCGCCGGCACGCCGTACTCGCTGAGAATCGCGATGAACGCCTCTATGCGCCCCCCCGCCGATGGTCCGCCGTGGTAGCCACCGGTCGGGTTGAGCGGAATGACGTTGACGTGACACTTCAGCCCGCGCAGCAGTTGACCGAGCGTGTGCGCTTGCTCCGGCGTGTCGTTTTCGCCCTGAATCAGCGTCCATTCAAACGTCATACGCCGCCCGGACTTCTCAACATACTCGCGACACGCCTGAATGAGTTCACTCAATGGGTAGCGACGGTTGACAGGCAGCAAAGCGCTGCGCTCGTCGTCGGTTGCCGCGTGCAGACTCACCGCCAGCTTGACCTGCAACCCCTCGTCAGCAAAGCGCTTGATCATCGGCACGAGGCCGACCGTGCTCACGGTGATGTGGCGCGCGCCAATACCCAGGTCGCTCATCAGGCGGCGCACCGCTTCAAGCGATGCCTCATAGTTATGGAACGGTTCGCCCATACCCATCAGCACAATGTTGCTCAGGCGTTCACCGCGCGCTTCGAGATCGCGCGCGAAGTACAGCGCCTGCTCAAAAATCTCGCTGCCGGTCAGATGACGGCTGAAGCCCATCTGCCCGGTCGCGCAGAACACGCAGCCCATCGCGCAGCCCGCCTGCGTCGAAATGCAGGCCGTCCGCCGATCATCGTCATATTCCATCAGCACCGATTCGATCAACTGCCCGTCGGCGAGTTGGTACAACCGCTTGAGTGTGCCATCGGCGCTCTCCTGCTCAGCGGCCAATGTCAAAGTTCCGAGCGTTGTCTCGGCATGCAGACGTTCGCGCAGGCTTTTCGGTAAATTGCTCATCGCGTCCAGTGAAGCCACGCGTTTATCGTACAACCACGTCCAGATCTGCTTGGCACGAAAGCGGGCTTCACCCCAACTGGCCAGCAAATCCGCGAGTTGCTCGAGGGTTAAATTGTAGAGATCAATCATCGTCGGTAACTCAGTACTACATATACAACAATCAGGATAACCAGCACAACAATCAAGAGTGTGACCACATTCGGCTGCGGCAGTCCGGTCGACTGCGGCGCGCTCGGCGTTTCCGTCGGCGCGATGAGGGGGCTGCCCGGCGGACGCGGCGTCACGGTGGCGGGATACGGAGTCCAGGTGCGCGACGGTGTGACGGTCGGTGCGCGCGATTGCGTCGACGTGGCGGCAAGGGTGGCAGTCGCGGTCGGTGCGGTGGTGGCGGTCACCGTCGCCGTGGGCGGAAGGGTCGCGGTCGGCGCCAGGGTCGGCAACTGGTACGGCGTGATGCCGTGCGCGATCTCAGCCGCGCGCGTGAAAATCCAGTTCTGCCAGTTCGGGAGCAGCGCTGCGTAGGCTTCGCCGACATGCCGCTGATAGGCGGTCGCGAAGTCGTCAGGATCTGCGGCCAGCGCGAACAACGCCCCGACCCCAGCCTGGTCAAGGATGTAGAGCATCATACCATAACTCTGCGCCTCCCAAAGGGGATCGGCGTTCGTCTGTTCCAGCGCCGGCAGCGAAAACAAGCGGTTCGCCCGAGCTGCATTCCGCACTTGCAGCAACCGTTCGGCCTTAGAAGATGGCGCATAGAAATCGGCGAGACCGGAAGCGAACCACGCCGGAAATCGCGCCGTCGGGTAGAAGCGCTCCAGCAGAGTCCGCGCAAGGGCCCGCTCCAGCGTTTCCCCCGGTGCCGGCTCCAGTAAATCATACCCGTCCAGATCAACTAACCTCACAGCGCATGGCTCAGGCGTCTCCTCTACCAGAATAACCGCTTCGCCCGTTTCCGTACGAGTGCAGCCCGGCAGTAGGCCATCTTCCACCACCAGCAGTTGAAAGCGCGGCTGCCGCCCAGTATTAGCCGCCATCAAGTCGTAGACTGGGGCGAATAGGTCGCGGAGCAATCCGGCGAGCCCAACCCGCGCGATCAGGCGCAACTGACCGTGCTCGGCAGTCACCCACCCCTCCGGCGGAAAGGGTTCATCTGTCGCTTCCTGAGCGTGAAGCGGTAAGGCAATGAGGAAGAGCAGCAGAATGAGTTTCTTCATGTTGACGTGACGAGAATTCCTAGAAACAGCTGGACAAAGTTGTAGATGAAGTGGGCGATGATCGCCGCGCTGGTGCTGTGCCTCTGGCGCAGCCAACCGAGCACCAATGACACTCCAAACAAAGCGAGCGTCGCCGGTGTTAGGGTGTACTGTGTATGCAGCACAGCGAAAAATACGCTTGTAAAGCCGATGCCAAACACGGGTTGGATTGCGCCGCGAAAGAAGACCTCTTCGCCTATACCGATCAGAATGCTGAGGACAAATACCTGCGGGATCGAACTGAACACACCGACTAACTGTTGTGATGCGGCAGTTTGTTCCGCAAACAACTCTGGCGAGGTGAGCAGTGCCCAGATCGCCACGAAGCCGATCACGCCGACATAGCACAGCAGCCCGTAACCTAGTCCCCAGTTGAAGTCTTCTGGTCGCGGGAAGCGCAGCCCCAACCGTGCAGCAGCTTGCTGCGGGGTCCGTCGCACCAACAGGCCAACGCCCAACAACGCCGAAAGAATCCAAATCGTCTGTGTAAGGATCAGGCTGGGAATGGCGCTCGTATCCGCTTGGATTTCCTCGGCCAATCCACCTAGCCCTCCACTCAAGGCAAAGTTGCTGAGGGTCACCGACGTCAGCGCGAGGACCAGCACGAACGCGGTCAGGTGAACCAGGGAATTCGGATCATACCCTGCCCCAAACACACGCCGCAGCGCAACGCGGAAGGGAAGAACTCGAACGGCTGCCAGTGAAACCAACGCAAGGGCTGCAGCGATCACAAGCGAAATCAATGCCGCCGTGAGCGAGATTTCGGGCAATGCTGAGTCCATGGCTGGATTAAGAGCGCCGAGCACCGCGGTCGCCGCATAGATAACGGGCAGAATCGCCATGCTCGTAACCAACATGCGAACGAGCGTTTCCCCTCGTCCAGTCGCCGCCTGTTGATTCGCAAGATAGATAATAATACCAATGTAGAAAAACGGGATTAGCTGTGCCAGTAGGTCTTGCATAACTCCACGCGGCGGCTCTCGCTGACAATGGATCTATTATAGCGCCTCTCCGCTCGATTTCCGGCATTGACCGTGTTTTCGCGTTATGCTATCATCGCTTTATATGCGACCTCCGAGGAGGGGTGGCCGAGTGGTTTATGGCAGTGGTCTTGAAAACCACCGTGTCGCTCGCGCGGCACCGTGGGTTCGAATCCCACTCCCTCCGCTCGACGCGCATATGGGGAGGTGCCAGAGTGGACGAATGGGGCCGCCTGCTAAGCGGTTATCGGGTGGTAACGCCCGATCGCAGGTTCGAATCCTGTCTTCCCCGCACGATTGGAGCTGACTCGAACATGCTCCTGAAGAACCGACGGTAGTGATACCGTCGGTTTTCTTTTCCGCTTTTCCCCGCTTGCTCTGCTTCTTGACCATCCGGAATTCATTGGTCAAATCGCGAAGATAAGCAAACGGCGTCCTCAATTCCAGTGCTACATTTCCTGCATCATTCACAACGACCCGATTTACAACTTGGCGCAAGAGTTCTTTCTGATCCTTACGCTCCAAGCCATTATACAGCATTCCAATCCGCGCGATAATTTGCAGCGCCATTTCCAAGTTGTCAATGTGCACCTGGTGACTAACCGTTAGGGTTTCCAGGGCGCGCGCGCACCTGATTGCGCCGGTCTTGCCACTCCGCCCAAGCGCATCCCAAATCTCTTCACTGATCTTGCCCGCTGCATAGAGACGCGCAGTCCGGTTCTTCCTCTTCGTCAGTCGCTTTCAAGACCGCTTCGAGGCGGGCACGTTCATCAGGGCGTGCGCCACCGATCTTGGTATTCAAATCAGAGGTGTATGCAGCCCGGATCAATGGTAACAAAATCGGGATCAACCTGAATACGCTGCAACTCTTTGCTGACACGCTTGTCGATTTCGGAACACAGAAAACTCACGCCACCGGCTGCCGCGACTCGGTAGTACGGCGTACCACCACCAGAACGACTGGAGTTGGACGTTGAACCCGTGAGCCGAATCGGCTTATTGCCTGGGCGCTTGATAGTAGATCAAGTTGGCTAACAGGTAATCCTGTTTGCGTCCAACCATTCGATGGTGTTGCGCCGCTCGAGGATAGCCAGCCGCATTCAAACTCCTCGGTCGTAATGAACGGTTCCCAGTTACCACGAACCGTTTTGGGCGCGATCCCATTCCGCTCACTGCACCCAGCCAGCATAAGACCAGTTATGGAAAATGGTAGACAGCGTATTGATATTCTGCTTTCGCTTACCTGACGCCGTGATTTCAACAAAGGGGCGTCCACGCCGATAGCTGTAACCCCGCGCATGAAGCGCTTCCTGCAATTTCCGGCAGAGTCAGTTTGTCCTCTGAGCAGAATCCCAGGCATACCGCCAGATGGGGGCGCGTTCGGGATCAAGTTCGATCCAGTGATCGACCGACCCTAACTCCTTCTTTTTGTCGAGATCCGTTTTCCCGACATGTTGAGGTAGCCATCGGGCGCTAGGCTTCGTATATCCGCCTGAGCGGCGCTTCGCCTGTAAGCCACCTTTCACGCGCACGCCGAGTAACTGCGACTCCCGGCGAGCGAGCGTGAAAGTCATCGTGACCAACACGCGCTGATCCATATGCATCGGGTCGATGTCCGGCATGTTGGCGAAACGAACCGCGACACCGAATTCATGGAGTTCATCAATCGCACGCATCGCCTCCGTGTCGTTGCGGCCAAACCGGTCAGCACGTTCGACGATGACATGGGAGAACTTGCCCATCCGCGCATCGTTCAGCAAGCGCTGGTACTCCGGCCGATTCGGCGTTGTGCCCGTGAGCACATCGATGTATTCGTCGTACACGGGCATCTCCGAACGTTTCAACACATTCTCTTCAATCGAAAACCGCTGCCGGGCACGCGAGAGTTCGGGCTTCTGATTCTCATCACTGCTCGTTCGGAGATAAACTGCCCATCCCGGTTGCGGCGGGACGGGTTCACCTCGTTTCCGCTTGTCGTACGCCATTTGCTGCCAACCCCATCAGGTATCCATGAACCGTGCATCAGGTTCACAATACCCGATTTCGCCTACTTCGTGATTTTCACCCCCAGTTTCTCCGTAGATGGATGTTGGATCGGCCTGCGCCGGGGTTCGGGACAGGATCTCAGCCACCTTGAAGAGGCGCTTGACGAGTTGTTCGGCATTGGGCATATCCATTGCAGTTCTCATCGCGCCTCGCCCGTTTCCCCCGCATGGGCTAATTCTGCGCGTTCGCGTTCAGTCACCGCCTGCTTAACTACCGTATAGATGAGATTGGCCAATGGACGATCTTCTTGATCCGCCAGACTTCCAGCTTGTCGTACAGCGCCTGCGGCAGTCGAAAGGCGATCCGCGCGGCAAAGGGTACATCTCGATTCATCTTGGGTCTCCTCTTGGTACGGCGTGTCACCAGAGTAATCCAAAGCCCGGATGCTCGTGTGCGACTTTTTGCCATTTACGTGTCAAAAATTGACAGTCTCATGCTCACTTTTGACAGACTGACAAAATGGTACCTAAACCCTACCATTCACAGCTTCGCTAGGCTGTTTATTTCCCTCGTCGAACTCTATACTTCCCCTCAGCCTTTTATCTCATGAGGGACACAGTGATTACTTTGAAGCGTGCCGAACGCGAGCTGCAGGCGGTGATTGAGCGCCTGCACTACGACTTTACGGCCTTTGAGATCCAGCACTTCCTCCAGCACCTGCAAGAGCAGCGCCAACGTCCGATTCAGGTCGTTGAGTTCCCTTTACGGCGGAAATCTATGGTTTATGGGTCCCAGCGCCGACGACCGACTACATTTTCGTCAACACGCACTTGCTGCCAGCACATCGCGTGCACACGCTGCTACATGAAATCGCGCACCTGCTGCTCAACCATCGAGGAGTCGACATCCGCTCGGTCCTGGGAGAGCCAGTCTGGCAGGCCCTCGGACTCTCGTCCGGAAGTGGGCATTTGCGCTCGACCGCCTTGAATGACTCGCCCGAGGATGAGGAAGCGGAGGTATTCGTTCTGCTCATTCAGCAGCGCGTCGCCCGCGCACGGCGATTGCAGGAGCTCTATGGGGAATCGACGTCGCTGCCGGCGATGCGTCCGTACGTCCACGGTCTCGACTTGAACAGCTAGCGGGTAGCGCATGGACGACAAAGCGATCATCTTCGGTTTCAATCTTCTGCTCTGGTTCTATCTCGCGTACCGATTCTCGGTGGCGCTCGCCAAACGCAAGATCACGAATGGCGCATCA
>NZ_JADJPI010000026.1:0-25540 GCF_016713355.1 Candidatus Flexifilum breve | reverse complement strand
CCACCCGATCTCGCGGTCGAAGTGCTTTCTCCCCGGCAAACACCGGGAGCGAGATGAGCTTGCAGGTCGTCAACTATATGAACGACGGGGCGACTGTATGGGTCGTCGATTACGAAAGCAAGACCGTCGACGTGTTTGTACCCGGTCAAAAAGCTGTGCGCCTCACTGAAAAAGATACGCTGGATGGCGGCACCGTGCTGCCCGGCTTTACACTGCCTGTCAAAGACATTTTCCCGGCGCATGAGGAGCATCATCCCCAAGCGTAACCCGCGCATAGACCTGCCTAATGTTGTGTCGTAAGGACGAGGCTGGCCTCGTCCTTTTTTGTGTCTGCTCAAGTCTATTTGTCGACTGCCCATTCGCTATAATGAATGGGCGAACACACCACTATCGGAGGTCTGAAGTTGTGGCTAAACCGAAGATCGAGCCGCGCCTGCCCAAAGGGGATGCGCGATTTCCTCCCGCAAGAGATGATCAAACGGGAATACGTCTTTAACATCGTGCGCAAGTCTTTCACCTGTACGGCTTCGAGCCGCTGCAAACCCCCGTGCTCGAACTGCACGAAACCCTGATGGGCAAATACGGCGAGGACGCCGAAAAACTGATCTTCAACGCGCAGCACCCGGCGGCAAAGAAGAGCTTGCGCCTGCGCTATGACCTGACCGTGCCGCTCGCCCGCGTGGTCGCCCAGTACCAGAATGAGATCCCGATCCCGTTCAAGCGCTATCAGCTCTCGCCCGTGTGGCGCGCCGAACGCCCGCAGCGCGGCGCTACCGCGAGTTCTACCAGTGTGACGCGGATATTGTCGGCGTGACGGGCATGGGCGCGGATGCCGAAATCCTCAGCCTGATCACCACCGCGCTCACCCGCCTCGGCTTCCAGCAGTTCAGCGTCAAGGTGAACAACCGCAAGCTGCTGACCGCGATTGGCGAATACGCGGGCGCGGGAAGGCGACCAGCTCGCCGAGCTCTACCGCAGCATCGACAAGTTCGATAAAGTCGGCGCGGACGGCGTGCGCGAAGAACTGGTCAAGCGCGGCGTGCAGGCAGATGTCGTCACGCGCATCATGGAACTGGTCACGGCGCGGCACCCGGCCTCGAACAGCTCAATTTCCTCGAAGAGGTGATGGGCAGCCTGCCTGCCGCGCAAGCCGCTATCCGCGAACTGCGTGAACTCGCCGACCACCTGAATGCCGCTAACGTCCCGGCGAACTTCTATGAGTTTGATCTGACGATGGTGCGCGGCCTCGGCTACTATACCGGTCCGATCTTCGAGACGGTCATCACCGAGCCGAACCTCGGCAGCGTGACGGGCGGCGGCCGCTACGACGATCTCGTCGGCCTGTTCCGCGGCGAGTCGCTCCCGACGACTGGAACGTCGCTCGGCATCGAGCGTATCATCGATTTGCTGGACATCCTCAAGCTGTACCCGCCGCACATTGGCGGCACAGTCGTGCAGGTGATGGTGACGGTGTTCGGCGATGACACCCGTGCCGCCTCGACCGCTTTCGCCGCCGACCTGCGTACCGCGGGTGTGCGCACCGAGCTGTACATGCTCGATAAGCAAATCGGCAAGCAGATGACCTATGCCGACAAGAAGCGTATCCCACTGGTCGCCGTGCTCGGCTCGCAGGAGATCGCCGACGGCACGGTCAAGCTCAAGCGCCTTGCCGACGGGGAGGAAGTCACGGTCAACCGCGCCGAAGCCCCGGCCAAAATTAGCGAACTCCTCAGCTAATCCCGCTTTAGCACTCCCGTGTCGGGACACTCGTTTCTGGGTTCCGACACGGTGCGACTGTCCCACGTCAAGGATCTGTCAACATCCGAGCGCCCAAACCCACCCGTTCGCCGTGACCGGGTGTATGATGGCGCATGTCTGCAGGATTTCACGGATGCAGCTCCGTAAAGGACAGCTCCTCTCATGGAAGATTTGATTATCCCCATCCTCGTCATTGCGGCGATCGGTGTTACTGTTCGTTCTGCCCAGTGTCACCCTCGGCTTAGTGGTGATCGGCGAGCGACAGGTCGGCGTCGTGATCAAGCGGTTCTCCCGCGACGGGAAGAAACTTCCTCCCGGTCAATTGGTCGCCCTGAGCGGCGAACCCGGTTATCAGGCCGATACGCTCGCACCGGGTGGCACTTCGGCTATTGGTCGTGGATGTACAGCATTCAGCGCGTCCCGGTCACCGTCATTCAGCAAGGCGAAATCGGCTTGGTCGTGGCCGCCGATGGCTCGTCTGTGCCACCAGAACGCATCCTCGGCAAAACCGTTGACTGTGACAATTTTCAGGACGCACGCAAGTTCCTGACCAACGGCGGCGAAAAAGGGCGGCAGTTGGCGATCCTGACGGCGGGTGTTTACCGCATCAACACGGCGCTGTTCACCGTGATCATGCGCTCAAACGCCGAAATGCACGATATGGATTCTGAGAGCCTACTGGTCTACAGCATCCAACCGGACATGGTCGGTATTGTGACGACGCTCGACGGCGCGCCGATCTCCGAGGGTGAGATCGCTGGCTTGTATCTGCCGGGGCACGACAATTTCCAGAATGCGCAGGCGTTCATCAACGCGGGTGGTCAGCGTGGTCTGCAGGAACAAGTGCTGCTCTCCGGTTCGTGGAATCTCAATCCGTGGTTTGTGCGCGTCGAACAGGTGCCCATGACCGAAATTCCGATCGGCCATGTCGGCGTGGTGATCTCGTACATCGGCAAGGCGCACATCGACATTTCAGGCACCGAGTTCAAGCATGGCGATCCGTCAATGTGGGGCACAAGGGCGTCTGGGCGACCCGCTCTATCCCGGCAAGCACCCGCTCAACATTCGCGTGATGAAGACGGAACTCGTGCCGACGACAAACATCGTTCTCAACTGGGCGGCGCGTGTTGAACAGCATGCGTATGACGCGCGGCTGTCCTCGATCAACGTGCGTTCGCGTGATGGTTTCGCCTTCGATCTCGAAGTCTCGCAGATCATTCACGTCGGCGCGCTGGATGCGCCCAAGGTGATTTCGCGGGTCGGGGCGATGCAGAATCTGGTCGATCACGTCTTGCAGCCGATTGTCGGCAACTACTTCCGCAACTCGGCGCAGGCCTACACCGTGCTCGATTTCCTGACCGCCCGCAGCGAGCGGCAGATCGAAGCCGCGCAGCACATTCAGAAGGCGCTGCGCACCTATGATGTCGAAGCGATTGATACGCTGATCGGTGAAATTCGTCCGCCAGATGCGCTCATGCACACCCTGACGGAACGCAAGATCGCGGAAGAACAGCAGAAGACCTACCAGATGCAGGAAGAAGCGCAAAAGCAGCGTCAGCAGTTGGTGCGCCAAACCGAACTGGCCGACATTCAGCAGCAGGTGGTCAAGGCCGAGCAAGGCGTGAGCATTGCCGAACTGCAGGCGCAGTCCAAGATCAAAGAGGCCAGCGGTCAAGCTGAATCGACCCGCTTGAACGCCATCGGTGAAGCCGAAGGTATCCGCGCCATCGGTGAAGCGCAGGCGTCGGCGTACCGCGCTGGTGCCGAAGCGATGGGCGCGCAGGGCTACACCGCCGTCCAGCTTATGCAGATCGTCGGCGAACGCGGCGTGCAGATCATCCCCGAGATTCTGGTCAACGGGGGCGGCGCGCAGGGTGGCGGCGGCAGCTTAGTCGAAGCGCTGCTCGGCATCATCCTCGCCAACCAGACGCAGGCCAAAGCGCCCAACGGCATGACACCGCCCGCGCCCATTACCATAACCAATGGCAACGGCAGCGGCGATCAGCCGCCCACGCTGCCGGAGGCGTAAAAACGCTAGGACTGAGGACTGAGAACTAAAGGACTGAGTAGAGTTTACTCAGTCCTCAGTCCTCGAACCTCAGTCCTTAATACGTATCTTCCGCGTCTTCTAGTCCCTCGTCATCCCAATCTTCTGCCCCGTCGAAATCGTCATCCTCAGAATCAAAGTCATCCTCGTCGTCCTCTTCATCGGCGAGGTAGCCGTCCGCGTCGAACGGGTCTTCGAGCGTTTCCAGTTCGGCCTCGTCCAGCACGTGCATCCCTTCGTCGTCCAATTCGTCTTCGAAGTCATCGTCGAAGACCTCCGGACGCGGGTTATGCCCGGTCACCGTCTCCGACACGCTGATATCGCCTTCCGCGATCTGCTCCTCTTCGGAAATATCGAGCCATTCCTTGCGCTGTTCGCGCGCCTGTCGCCGCTCGTAGTCGAAATCTTCGGGAAACACCATAACGGGTCGCTCCTGTGATTACAAATTGAATTACATTTCACCTTACCTGCATCACATGAGGCGCACATGAAAAACGGCGACCCATTCGGATCGCCGTTTTTGGCTGCTTGCTAGCGGAATACGCTTTGGCCTGTTGCCCCGATCAGTTCCCCGGCACGCTGTCGACCAGCAGGTCGCGCTCGTTGATTAACTGCACGGGACGCGCGTTCAGCTCGAAAAGCGCATGGAACGCTTCGATCTGCGCCGCCGACAGTTCGACCGGTGTGGTCATGACGATCCAGCGCACGCCTTCGTAGCAGGGCGGCGTGGTCAGCGAACCGCGATACGTGTAGAACAGTTGCTCGGCGGGCAGCATCGCGCTGGCGTCGATTGTGACTCCCGCGATGGTGCTCGGATCGCCCGCCTCGCTGGGCAGTGCTGCAAATACCGGCGCGAACGCCTCATTGTCGGCTTCCCCCTCGACCAGCATCACGCCGATCACCGCCAGGTCCCCATCGGCGCTGCGATGGACAAAATGCACTTCCATGGGGAAGGCTGCGCCGTCGATCGTGTGCTCGCTCGGCGTGTGGAAGTGGAACTGCGCCAGTTCATAGGTCACACCGTTGACGACCAGTGTACTGCCCGCGTCGTAATTGACCTGCACCGTATGACCGTTGTTGAAGATCGTCAGCGCCGACGGCTGATAATTCGTCTGCACCCCAACCAAATCGAAAGCTTCCGCGTCCGTCAAATCGATGGGCGATTGTTCCAACCCCAACGCGCACATCTCGTACGCAGCATCGAGTTCGCCCCAGTGGTCCGGCCCTTCCTCGCCTTCGTAGGTCCAGTGCGGCGGTTCGCTCTCCTGTGCGGCAAGAGCGGTGGTGATCGCCAAACTGGCGAGCAGCAGTACAAATACCAGCATGAGGCGGCGGGTAAACAGCATGTTTCAATCCTCTGTGATGTAAGCAAATGCGTGTTTACACATTAATTCCAGAGGACTAAAAAATAAGCTTGAGACTTGAGCTAGAGCCGATTTTCAAACACCGCGCCGAACTGCCCGCTGATCCGCGCGATCACTTCTTCCATCGCGACCTCGTGTCCCACCTGCGCCGCGAGGCTGGTCACACCCTTGTCGCGGATGCCGCACGGGATGATGCCGTCAAAGTAGCGCAGATCCGTGTTGACGTTGAGCGCGAACCCGTGCTTGGTCACGCCGCGCACGTTGATGCGCACGCCAATCGCCGCGATCTTCTGTTCGCCCTGCGGCGTATTGACCCACACGCCCGTCAGCCCGGGGATCGGGTACGCGATCACGTCGTACTCTGCCAGCGTGTTGATGATCACGCGCTCCAGATCGCGCACATAGCGCACCACATCCCGCGCGCAGACCGTCCGTGCCGCGCCCCAGCTTGAGGATCGGATAGCCGACGAGCTGGCCGAAGCCGTGATACGTGATGTCGCCGCCGCGATCCACGTGGTAGACGCTCACGCCGCGCCGTTCGCGCTCGTCGGCGGACATCAGCAGATGTTCTGCTTTAGCCGACGTGCCGAGCGTGTACGTGTGCGGATGTTCCAGCAGCAGCAGGTGATCATCGCCGCCTGCGCCAACCTCGTCCGCGAGGCGATTTTGCAGCGCGAGCGCCTCCTCGTAGGCGACTACACCTAAACTTTGAATGATCATGGGGACTACCTGTAAATTCACAACCGACGTGGAGACAGCCAAGAAGAAATTCAGAGTCTGGTTTTTGTCTAACCTCAACCCTAAATCCCCTCTCCCAAGGGCGAGGGGGCTTAACACGCGCCGCTCCCCTCTCCTCTAGGAGAGGGGTTGGGGGTAAGCTTAGTACTACACCTCGCCCGCCGATTTCACATGCCGTTCGAGGAATGCGCTGATCTTCGCCCACGCCTGCGCGCTCGGGCTGCTGCCGCCGTTATCATCCATGTTGAAGAAGCCGTGCCCCGCACCCTCCAACGTGACCAGCTCGTGCGGGCGCTCCGATTGCAGCAGTTCGCGCCGCATCTGCGCGATCACGCCCGCGCCGACATAGGGATCGGTGGCGCCAAAGATCGCCAGTATCGGCGCGTAAGCCGCGTGGAACTTGCCGAGATACTTCTGCGGGAAGCCGTACAGCGCCACCGCGGCTTCGAGGTCATCGCGCGTGAGCGCCGCCTCAAACGCCAGCGTGCCGCCCATACCCAAGCCGACCGCCGCGACTTTCCCGTTGACGCGCACGTGCGTCTCCAGCGCGCGCAGCGAGGTATCGACAAATTGATAGTTGTGCTTCGCGGTCTCTTCGACCAGTTGAATCGCTTCCTGCGGCGTGGTGGCGACGCGGCCGTTGTAGAGATCAGGGATGATGACGTAGTAGCCCATCTGCGCAAACAGATGCGCGACGCGCCGTTCAACAGTCGTAATCCCCCACCAGTCGTGGATAATGGCGACAGCGGGGAACTTGCCGCTGCTGTCCGGGTGCGACCAATAAGCGGGCAACTGCCGCCCATCTTCCAGCGCGACCGAAATACGTCCGCTGTTGATCGGGTGTTCGAGGCTGCGCGGCTGATACACGGGCATGGCGGCGTCCTTCTCTAATCAGCCCATTATACCAACATTGAACCATTTCAGCCGACGGACGAATAGCTCCATACAGGTTCAAGCATCTATCGTGGGGGGCAGAGGATGATCGCGACGCTGCGCCAGCGCAACTTTTTCTTGCTGTGGTTTGCCGGGTTGATCTCGTACACAGGCAACTGGATGCTGGGCGTCACCCGCCCGATCATCGTCTACCAGATGACGGATCGACCATCGCGACGGGCGGCATTGTCCTCGCCAGCATGCTGCCGAGCATCCTGCTCAGCTCGTTCGCGGGCGTATTCGTTGACCGCTGGGAACGCAAGCGTACGATGGTGATCGTCAATGTGCTGCTCGGGTTGTCACTCATCCCGCTGACGTTCGTGCGCTCCGCCGATCAGCTCTGGCTGTTCTACGTCGTCACCTTCGTGCAGGCGACGTTGGTGCAATTCTTCGCGCCTGCCGAAAACGCCATGCTCCCGCTGCTGGTCGATGAGCAGCATCTCGTCTCGGCCAATGCGCTGAATTCGCTCAACAACAATCTCGCCCGCTTGATCGGCCCGGCAATTGGCGGCATTCTGCTCAGCGCAGCGGGGTTAAGCGCGGTTGTGCTGGTCGACTCAGCGACCTACTGGATCGCCGCGGCACTCATCCTGCTGATTAGTGTCACGTCCCGCCCCACCCCGACCACCGACCCCGTCCCCGGCGGCGTCACCCGACTCGCCCGTGACTGGCGGGCGGGTCTGCGCGTCATCCAGACCGATCCGCTGCTCAAGCTCCTATTCGTGTGCGCGGCAATTATGGCGCTCGGCGAAGGCGCGGTCGGCGTGCTGTTTGTCCCGTTCGTCACCGATGTACTGCGCGGTGAAGCGACGTTCCTCGGCTGGCTGATGTCCGCGCAGGCGGTCGGCGGCTTGATTGGCGGCGTGGTCATCAGTTGGGTGGGGCCGCGCACCACGCCGCTGCGCCTGTTCATTTTCGGCAGTCTGATCTTCGGCACCATCGACCTGATGATTTTCAACTTCACCGCCGCCGCGCCGGGGCTAGCGCTCCTGCTGTTCGTGATTGTGGGCATTCCCACCGTGGGGATCGGCACTGGTTACGATACGCTTGTCCAACTGCGCACCGCCGACGCGTACCGGGGACGCGTATTCGGCGCGATCCAAACCGTGATGGCGCTGTTCGCCATTGTCGGCACGGGGATCGCGAGTGTACTGGGCGAAGTGATCGGCGCGTGGCCGACGATCAACCTGCAGGGATCAAATTATGTGGTGGTCGGGCTGCTGATGCTGTTTGCGCTGCGCGTCGGGTGGGTCGCCGCCCGTCCCGTGTCCGCCGCCGCGGATTAGCCCGGATACCAAGGAACAATCGCCTATAGAGGCTAGCGGATGCGATTTAGAGGGTGTCTAAAAAGCTTACTTAAAGCCTTTACACTCGCCAACGGACGCAATGAATTGCATCCCTACGAAAACCCATTTGGCTTGGCGGGTGATGTTGGCTCCCCCCCCCCGGGGGGGGGGGGGGGGGGGGGGGGGGGGGGGAAAACCCCCCCCAACCCCCCCCCCCCCCCCCCCCCCCCCCCCCCCCCCCCCCCCCCCCCCCCCCCCCTCTCCTCTTTTCGGAGAGGGGCTGGGGGGTGAGGTTGGCGCTCTCTGACTCACGCCGATCCTACTCGCGCACGACGGCGCACGTCTCCTGCGCGAAAGCATCAACTTCCGCGTCCGCGCCGAGGACTTTGGCCGCGTCGTCGGTCATCGCCAGCTTGAGCGTGCGGTAGCCTTCGCGGTGCGACCAGTCGCGGATCGCCATGATCGTCTGCGCGGTGACAGGTTTCGCCGCCCACAAATACACGGCGGCGCTGCGCGGATCGTACATATCCTGCTCGACCACCACATACGAATCCTGCCCGGCGGCGGCCAGTTTCTGGCGGTGCAGCTTGCGCCCGCGGGGGAGCGCCTCCCACAGGCGCGGCATATGCGTCTCCCATTGATGGCGCGCGCTTGTCAGCCGCCCAACCGGCATCATCCACCCGGTGATCTGCGCCGGGTTCGCATCGCTGTGTTCGACCGAGCGGTAAAATACCTGCCCCTGCCGCGCTCCGACCGTATAGCGCCGCAGGTGGCTCAATGACGTACACGTATACCCTTCCGGCAGCGTGAAGTCTTGTCCCACGCGGTTGATCGTGAGCTTGCTCGCCTTGAGCGCTTTCGCCCGCGCCAGCAGCGCATCCAGCAAATCGACCGCGTCATAGGCGGTATTCGTCAGCAGGTGTTCGAGGTGCAGCGAACTCCCGTAGGGTTCGGCCTCTACGCCGTGATACGCCTCGGCATACCCGGTCACATAGCCGTCATCATCGGTGGCCACCAGCGGAATCCCCGCGCCGGACAGCAGATGATTCAGGAAAATCGCGCCGGTCTCAATGCTCATCCACGCCCCGCCGTGCAGCCAGCGCTCGACCAGCGTCAGTGCCTCGTACGGCATATCTTCGACGCGTCCCTGCGCGTTCAACCGCTGCCACACCCCGATGCGCCCGCGAAACAACGCGCTGATCGCCCCGGTATCATCTAAGCTCGCCAAACGGATCGCCATGCATCCTCGCTCGAAAGTGCTAACTCACCTCGATCATAGTCCCGCATCGCCTCCGGATCAAATGCCGCGTTATAATGCCGCCTCAATCCGGAGAGATATCCTCTCCTTTGACGGTTCTTTCAATGGATGGATCGGTTATGCTGCTCGCTGTCGATATCGGCAACACCAATATTCACCTCGGTTTACATCATCATGGCCAATGGCTCGTCTCGTGGCGCATGCGCACCGTCGCGCAGAAGATGCCCGACGAATATGCCGTCCTGCTGCGCAATTTCCTCGCCGGGGAAGACCTGACCTACCGCGCCATCACCGGCGTGGCGATTGGCAGCGTCGTCCCGCGCCTCACGCTGACCTTCACCGAACTCGTGCAGAACTATCTGAAGATGGACCCGCTCGTCATCACCCACAAAACCAAAACGGGCGTCAAAGTCGAAATCGATCAGCCGGAACAAGCGGGGGCGGATCGCATCATCAACGCGGCGGCGGTCGTCGCGCTCTACGGCCCGCCCGCCATCGTGTGCGACTTCGGCACGGCGACCACGTTCGATGTCGTCTCGTCCAGCGGAGCTTATCGCGGCGGGGCGATTGCGCCGGGCATCAACGTGTCGATGGACGCGCTCGTCAGTATGACCGCCCGCCTGCACAAAGTCGATCTGGTCGCGCCGCCTTCGGTGATCGGCACGAACACCATCCATGCGATGCAGTCCGGCCTGTTCATGGGCTACGTCAGTATGATCGAAGGTATGGTCAAGCGCATCAAAGCGGCCATGAACGAGGAGAACGTCAAGGTGATCGGCACGGGGGGCCTCGCGCCGCACTTCAAAGAGCAGACCGACGCGCTCGACTTCATCGCGCCGGAACTCACGCTCGAAGGGTTACGCATCATCTACGAACTGAATCAGAGCTAGCACTAACCGCGTTCGTCCCCGTCAGGGCGCATTTGACTGTGCCCTGATACCGCTTGGCTCATCCGCTTGGTAGGCCATGCGCAACCATGTTCATGCCCCTGTTATTCGGGTATACTAGACCATCTTTACGTTCTTTAGATGGTCACCGCTTGGTTGATCAAAACTATATAAAACGTTGTGATCACCGCCGCCTTACGTCCATCTCCGTATACTTCGTTTATAATGAAACTCAGAAATCGTCCAAACACTCAGCCCCCATATTCTGCCGTTACGACACGACGCCGGGGAGAATTTTATTAAACACTCACTGAAGCGCCTGCGCTTGAGCATTATGAGGCTCTGGCATCGGCTCGTCGAACCAACGGCGGCGATCACCGACACACAGCATCATCGAGAAGCGCGCGTCATCGCGGGTCTCTCTTTGGCGTTGATCTTTGTCGCCATTGGGGGGATTTTGGTCACCGTGTCACGCTACACTGACACGCAAAAGTGGCCGTCCTTCCCGCGTGCGTGGGCACTGCGCTATTCGTCTATCCTTACCATTTGAGCCGTCGTGGAAAGGTTCAGGGTGCTATCAATGCTTTAGCGGTGATCGCGAGCGTGCTCATCTCGAGCGCGATCTACGCGGTGGGAGGTTCGACTGGGCGCGATATCACCTACTATTACATCATGGTGACGCTCTTCATCTCGGCGTTCTCACGACGCTTCTACACGTTCCTATGGGTAGCAGCGGTCGTAGTGATCATTGCCGTCTTTCAACTGTTCAATCCGGCTCTGGAGTGGAGCGACACAATTCGCGGCCCGCTCGCCTTCAACGTCTTCGGCGCGGCGATCATCCTCACCGTGACCTCGTTCTGGAACACCCGCGAACGCGAAAAGCGCACGCAGCTCGAAATCAGCGAACGCAAACGCACCGAACTGCTCGTCCAGCAGGAACAGCAGCGGGTGTTGAGCAAATTCGTCGCCGCGGTCACTCACGATTTTCGCAACCGCCTCTCGACGGTCGAGGTGAATCAGCATCTGCTGCGCCGCAAGCTGGAACGCGGCGACAAACTGGACACGGTCGCCGAACACATCGATAAAACGCACACCGCCGTCCAGCAAATGACCTACCAGATGGAAAACATGGGGCTGGTCATCGGGCTGGAGAACACCACCCAGACCAAGGTCGATCTGCAGCTCACCGTCGATGGGATTGCCCGCCGCATGCAGCGGGTGGCGCAGGAGCGGCACGTCACGCTGACGATTGTCCCGCAGGCTGAGCGCGTGTACGCTAACTGCAACCACGCCCACATCGAAGTAGCGCTGCAGCAGTTGATCCAGAACGCTGTCGCCTACACACCACCCGGCGGGGGCGTCACCGTCACTTTTGCCCACACGGATGAGACGATCACTGTGACCGTCCGGGACGACGGCATCGGCATCGCCGCAGAGCATCTGCCGCACATTTTTGAGCCGTTCTACAAAATTGATGATGCGCGCACGACCTCGCAGGCGGGGTTGGGGCTCGGCTTGACGCTCGTCAAGCTCATCGCCGAAGCGTATCACGGCGCCATCACTGTCGAGAGCGAACCGGGCGTCGGCTCGACCTTCCGGTTCAGCTTGCCCACGCAGCCGCCGCTCCTCTGACAAACAGAGAGGCGACCATGATGGTCGCCTCGTGAGTTGAACCCCTGCAAATTGTCGAGTTGAAACGCCGTCTGGCTTACTCCGGACGGGTGCCGGCATCCGGCAGCGGACGCCCGCGCCACACATCGTCGAAGTTCGGGCCGAGTGACTCCGCAGTCACCCACACAAGCGGCGCACCGCAGGTGATGAACACCTGATAGAAGCCGTCGCGCGCGTCGACAATCCACCACGTCTGATCGGGGCGCAGCACGACCGCCGGGATCGTCTCCGCATTCAGGTTCGCTTCGTAGTACGTGAGCGGTGAGCCGAGCACCGTCCCCTGCACATCGCCTTCGTGCGGGTAGTCGCACGTCTTCTGCTGGCAGGCTAGGACGACGCTGTTCGGCACGGGCATGGCATCGCCTTCGCCGCCGATGCTCAACCACCAGTAGATGAAGCCAAAGCTGTCGCCCGGATCGATCCCGACGAGGATGCTCACATCTTCGTCTTCGAAGAACTGGGTCAGCGCGAAGGACACGCTGAACGGCGTCCCCGGCTCACCCGTCACGGCCCGTTCCGTAATGAAAGTGTAACCATCATACAACTTGATGTAGATCGTGAACGGCGCGTTGAGCGGTTTAGCAAAATCCAACGAGAATGCCTTACCGGGAACCGGAAATTCTTCTTTCGGCGGGTCCGGGATGGTCGATTCGAAGATCAGCGAGCAATCGGCGATATACGCGGCTGATTCGCATTCTTCGCACTGAGCCTGAGCAGCAATCGCTCCCAATACCATGAGCGCCAGCAGGGCAAGCAGGATAACGGTGAAACGAGGATATCTGTGGAGCATCTACAATTCCCTTTGAATGATAACGATGCAGTCAGTAACCGCTTGCTCAGAGGGAGACACGAATGACAGTGACGTAATGTGAGCGAAAGCGTATGTCTCACTATAGATAGATCCCAAGCCATGCGCTAGCAGCCCTATGTCAAGGTGCTTAGACAATTTTGGGTCGATTGACCCGTAAATAAGATCCACATGACCCGTTAAGTTACCCTTTATAACCTGTACTTACTGTTTCTCACCCGTCAAAACCCGTGAGCGGTGTGCCTGTCATAAGTGCCGAGCCTCGCGGTAGACGGGGCATCTGTACGCTTCTGCCTAATCGAATTCATAAGAAATTCACAAATCAGGTGAGGGATTCGGCGGGCGGTGCTGGTGCCACCAAGTAAATGGAAGGGCCGCTCGTCGGTCGTAACGCCACCGCCGATATAAAGACACTGTGACAATTTTCGACTGCTCTCGCGTCCGCGCGCCGCGGAAACGCTGTTACACTGAGAGCTTCACTATATCGGCGGAAACGCCTCCACCTGACTTCACTCACCAAAAGGACAATCTATGTTCCATCGATTGCGCGTCATCGGTTGCACACTGCTGGCGCTGCTGCTGCTCTGTCAGCCGCTCCTCGCTCAAGATCGAGAAACACGCCGCCCGGCGGTCAAGTTCGCGCTGCCCGAGGGACGCGGCACAAACTTTGTGTACTATCTGCCGGATAACCCCGGCGACTATCCCCGCATCATCGACATCCTGGAAACAACGCTGCCCATCTATAACACGCTGCGCGGAGGGATTCCGTGGGTTCAGCAGATCATCGTCGTGTTTACGGGATCGGCCTCCCCCACGGGGGATGTCGCTCTCGGGCGCACGCTGCCGCCCAGCGCCGGTTATGTCACCCGCCTTGAACCCACCATCCTGTTTGACCCGACCATCTGTCATCTCAGCATCTACAGCGGTTGGGAGAACGCGCCCGACCTCGAATCGGCCATCGCGCGCGAATTATTTCACTGCGTTCAGGCCGAACTCGCGTCGGATCTCCCGCTGACGACCTATCTGGATCCCGCACAGGGATGGTGGGTCAACGGTTCAGCGGAATGGGCGGCGGCGCAAGTCTTCCCCGGCCAATATCCCAGCGCGCGCCAGATCAATTTTGATCAACGGCAAGATATCACGACGACCAACTATGAGGCGCTCTATTTCTGGGAGTTTGCCGCGACGGCCGCCGGGATGGGCAGCATCGACTATGTGCGCAACGAGCTCCGCGTCATTGCGGCCCGCCGCTCGGATGACAGTTTGTTCCTCGGCCTCCCGATTGAACCAACCGAACTCTTCCACAACTGGCTGTTGGCGCTGCATCAGCGCAGCTTGCCCATTCCTCCCGTGGTAGATTTGACCAGTGCTGATACGCTGGCCGCCCAATCGGGCAGTGCGGATATCAGCCTGCCGCGGTTCTCCGGGGACTTCGTCAATCTGGTGGGCTTTGAGGTGCAGCCGGGCAACATCGCCTTCGTGCAAGCGAATGGCAGCGCCACGCGCAATTACGCGGTGAGCATTGAAACCAGCAGCGGACTGCAGCGCCTTACCGCCGACACGCCGCTGGAATTTTGCCCGTCAGCGACCGGGGATATGGTGATCATCAGCCGGGGACGCGCCGCCGCCGGGGAACGGAACGGTTTCACACTCACCTGGGGGCAGCGCCCGAGCGCGACCCCGTGTTCCGAGGCGCAGCCGACTGCCGAACCCACCGCCGCCAGCACCTGTTATCTCGGCGACTGGCAGATCACGGGTGTGCCCGCCGCCATCAGCGGTGCAGTGGATACGACGGGCTATGTGTTGTCGCTGGCGGACGATGGCACCTTCACCGGGGTCTATGCGCTGGCCACCGAGTCGATGACCGCCACGTTCGCTATGACCGGAACCTACCGTATGGTCGCCAGCGCGACGGATGCGACTCGCTTCACCGCGCAGGATTTCCATGCTGTGTACGGCGACGGCAGCGCCATCATGACGGATGGCGGCGCAGCGCAGGACATCACTGAGGCGACGCGGGATGTGCTCAACAACGTGGGGAATTTCCCTGTCCCCTTTGCCGTCCTCTGTGAGGGGGATCGCATGGTCTGGACGGTGAGTGGCAATACGTTCACGTTAGCCCGGCTTACGCCGTAAAGCCTGGAATAGCGTGAACACGGGTTCATGGTCGGTTCTCAGGCGTTTGCGGATGCGATCCAGAGGTGTCTAAAGCACCTTCTCGAGAATCATCGTGTAGGGGCAGACCTCTGTGTCTGCCCGAATGAGGCGCACACACAGGTGCGCCCCTACACCCGTTCGTGGATTTGTTTCGAGAACCTACTTTAAGCCAATGACCGTTTGTCAGCCAAAGGACAAGGTAGGCCGATAAGTGCGTCGAATGCCGTGAAAACGGGTTGCCTGTCGGTCTTGGGAGTTTGCGGACGCGATCAATCGCGTCCCTACACAACCACGCTTTTCTCGTAGGGACGCAATTCATTGCGTCCGCTGTCCCCAGAAAGACATTATTCTACGTAGCGATTGGCCTACCTTGTCCTGTTTTGTCGTATTTCGGACACTGGCTTAGAAAGCACACAGTCAGCTTGATTAGAGAGGTTTTTGTCGGGACAAGGCATACCTTGTCCTCTGTATCCTTCTCTAGAAATTGGGACGAGGTATGCCTCGTCCCTATGAAAAACAGCCTCTTGATGTAGGGACGCAATCATGCCACTCAACGAATGATCGCGGAGATTGGCTGTAGGAGCTGGTCGCCCCTGAACGGGAGGGGCACGGCCGACTTAGGCGTGGTGATGCGTATGGGCATGCCCGTGATCATGGTGGTCATGATCGACTGCATGCGTGTGCTCCTGATACGCCTCACCGCGATGCGCTAACCGGTGCTCAATCCACGCGATCACTTCCGGCAGCCCCGTACCGCTCTTCAAATCGGTGAAGCGGTACGGACGTTCCCCGCGCTGGCGTTCCGTATCGCGCTGCATGACTTCGAGACTCGCACCGACATATGGCGCGAGATCGGTCTTGTTGATGATCAGTAAATCGGAACGCAGAATGCCGGGGCCACCCTTGCGCGGGATCTTCTCGCCGCCCGCCACGTCGATCACATAGAATTCGACCTCGACCAGTTCCGGGCTGAAGCTCGCCGCGAGGTTATCGCCGCCGCTTTCGAGGAAGATGATGTCCAACGCTCCGCCGAAGCGCTCCATCATCAGGTCAAGCGCATCCTGATTGGCGGAAATGTCATCGCGGATGGCAGTGTGCGGGCAGCCCCCCGTCTCCACGCCGTAGATTCGCTCCGGTTCGAGCGCGCTCAACCGCGTGAGGATCGCGGCATCCTCTTTGGTATAGATGTCATTGGTGATGACCGCGATGGGGTGCGTCGCCGACATGGCCTTGCACAGCTTTTCGATGAGCGTCGTCTTGCCCGACCCGACCGGGCCGCCTACGCCAATGATCAGCGGGCGGATGTCTTTCACGGTGCGGACGAAGGACTGCTCGTTATACTCGACTTTGCACATCTCGTTTGACCTCGTTTAACTGATGAATAACCGTTGGAAAAGTCCCTCGTGCTGCATGGCGCGGATGTCCAGCCCCAGCGCGAACCCGCCGAAATCGTCTAATGTACGTCCGAGTGCCGCCTCGACGACCTCGGCAATCGCCGATCCGCACGCGCCGAGCACCGCTTGCGCCTGTGTCTGCCCAATGGATATCAACTTGAGCGACGCCGCCGTTTGATTCGCCGCCAACCCATAACCGAACGCCAGCAGCGCCGACCGCGCGTCCAGACCAAGCGCGGCGCACGCCAATCCATGCGCTACCGCGTGATGACCACTGCCTTCGCCCCGTTCAATCCGCGCGCGGTACTCGCTCAGGCGGGCGTCGGGCTGCACATTGAGCACGCTCGCCAGCATGCGCCGCCCGATCTTCTCGCTGGCCTCGCGCGTCTCTTTGGCGGGCTTCGAGGCCGCGCATAGGCTGTCCAAATAGGCGAGCTGCACGAAATCGGCCTCCCTATACGCGGCCATAGCGCTGTGTACAACAATCAGATCGGTGTGCGCGGCATTCTCCAGCTTCACAGCGATCAGCGCGGCAAGATCCCGCGCGGTGCGCACGACATCAGCCTGCGCGTAGGTCTCCAGCCCGCCGGAATGCGCGAACGCCCCCGTCGGAAAAGCGGAGTCCATCCACTGGAGCAGCATGAGCAGTTGGGGCGCCGCAAACTGCATGGTGACTACCTTTCAGAAACCAACTTGCATTTTGACCCCACCCCCATCGCGCGGCCATAACCGCCGAACATGGGGCGACCATGCACGGGCTGCGGCGTGGGGATCGAGGCGTTCGGGTCGCCCATCTGCGCGTAGGCGATGAACCCGCCCTTGAGGATCAGCTCCGGCTTGACGCCGAAGAACGCCGGACGCCACAGCACGAGATCGGCCAGCTTGCCGACTTCGACGGAACCGACATACGCCGCCAGCCCATGCGAAATCGCCGGGTTGATGGTGTACCTGGCGACATAGCGTTTGACGCGAAAATTGTCGTGCTTATCGGTGTCGAGCGGGAGCTTGCCGCGCTGCGCTTTCATCTTGTGCGCGGTCTGCCACGTGCGCATGATGACTTCGCCCACACGCCCCATCGCCTGCGAATCCGAGGACATCATGCTGAGCGCGCCCATATCGTGCAGAATGTCTTCCGCCGCGATGGTTTCCGGACGGATGCGCGACGCGGCAAACGCCAAATCTTCGGGAATTGACGGACTGAGGTGGTGGCACACCATGAGCATGTCGAGATGCTCGTCAATCGTGTTGACGGTGAACGGGCGCGTCGGGTTGGTCGAGGATGGCAGCACGTTGAGCTCACCGCACACCTTGATGATGTCCGGCGCATGCCCGCCGCCCGCGCCTTCGGTGTGGAAGGTGTGGATCGTGCGCCCCTTGAACGCGGCAATCGAGTCGTCGACGTAACCCGACTCGTTGAGCGTGTCCGTATGGATCGCTACCTGCACGTCATATTCCTCTGCGACGGACAGACAGTTGTCGATGGCGGCGGGCGTCGTGCCCCAATCCTCGTGCAGCTTGAGGCCAATCGCGCCCGCTTCGATCTGTTCGCGCAGCGGGTCGGGCAGCGATGCGTTGCCCTTGCCCATGAAGCCGAGGTTCATCGGGAACGAGTCCGCGGCTTCGAGCATGCGGTAGAGATTCCACGCGCCGGGGGTACAGGTGGTCGCATTCGTCCCGGTCGCCGGGCCGGTGCCACCGCCGAGCATCGTCGTGATGCCAGACGACAGCGCCTCTTCGATTTGCTGCGGGGCGATGAAATGGATGTGCGAATCGATGCCGCCCGCCGTGAGGATCATCCCCTCCCCGGCGATCACTTCGGTCGCCGCGCCGACGATCATGCCGGGCGTCACCCCATCCATCACGCCGGGGTTGCCCGCCTTGCCGATAGCGGCGATCTTACCATCGCGGATGCCCACATCGGCTTTGACAATACCCCAATGATCGATGATCAGCGCATTGGTGATGACAAGATCGAGTGCGCCGCCCGCCCGCGTGACATCAGCCGACTGGCCCATACCGTCGCGCAGCGTTTTGCCGCCGCCGAACTTGGCCTCGTCTCCGTAGCGTGTGTAATCCGCCTCAACTTCGATGATCAGGTCGGTATCGGCGAGGCGCACACGGTCGCCCGTCGTCGGGCCGTAGAGATCAGCGTAAACGTGTCGTGGAATGCGCAGCGGCATAATTAGCTCTCCTTGTCCAGTGGACCGTTCACGCGGTTGTTCAAGCCGTAGATCGTGCGCGTGCCGCCGATGGTCGTCAGTTCGACCGTTTTGGTATCGCCGGGTTCAAAGCGGACGGTCAGGCCAGAGGCGATGTTCAGGCGCAGGCCATAGGCTGCGTCGCGGTCAAAAGTCAGCGCGGAATTGACTTCGTAGAAATGAAAATGCGACCCTACTTGAATCGGTCGGTCGCCCGTGTTCGCCACCAGCAGCGTGATCACCGGGCGATCCGCGTTGGCGAGAATGTCGTCGTCTGCCAGAAAGTATTCACCGGGAATCATAGCGCCTCACGGGATCGGTTCATGAATCGTGACGAGTTTCGTGCCATCGGGGAACGTGCCTTCCACCTGAATTTCCGGGATCATCTCCGGCACGCCTTCCATCACATCCTCGCGCTTAAGGATGGTCTTGCCGTACTGCATCAAGTCCGCAACCGTGCGCCCGTCGCGAATGCCTTCCAAAACTTCTGCCGTGATCAATGCCACCGCCTCCGGGTGATTCAGCTTCAGTCCCCGCGCGCGGCGATCCCGCGCCACCATCGCGGCCACGTAGATCATCAGCTTGTCTTTTTCTCTCGGTGATAAGTTCATAGCCTGCCTTTCTGTCAGTGAGAATATTTACCCGCAGGAACCTCTGCCCGCAGCCAGTGCCGTGTAGGGACGCGCAACGGCGCGTCCGTTTCGCTTCCAATTCGACGGACGCCCCGTTGGGCGTCCCTACAATCTCCCCCGATTGTTGAATTTGTCACTTCCTCCCCGAATTCAGGATGGGGAGACAGCATCATCCGCCAAACCGAATTGATCTTCGTAGGGACGCGCTTCTGCGCGTCCGCTGGTGCTAGCCTCACCCCTAAGTCCCCTCGCCCTAGGGCGAGGGGACTTACAGACTCGCTTGTCTCCCCTCTCCTCTTTTCGGAGAGGGGTCGGGGGTGAGGGGAATCCCACTATTTCCGCAGCGGTGCGGTCGAGTGCAGACACAGGTCGCGCACGCGCAGGCGCAGCGCCGAAAACGCCTCGTAGATCGTCTCCAACCGCTGACTGAGCACGCGCACGCTGAGGCCGTTCCGCGCCAGCAGTGACGCCCCGCCGATCCCATCACGCGTCGGCAATTGACTCAGCGCCGCCGCCGTATCCGTGACCAGCGCCGCCGCGTCGAGTCCCCACGCCGCGAGATCCCCGACGAGGGTCGCGCTCCCCCAACACGGGTAGCCTTCCAGCCGACCGGGCGCGTCCAGATCGAACTGCGCGGGCTGAATATCAGCGGCGTCGTACACCAGCAGCCCGCGCGCATCGCTCACCCGCGTGCGGTTGGCGAAGCGCCGAAACTGCAAGCGTTCACCGCGTGCCAGTCGCCCCGGCATGACGATGTCGTAGAGCAGCGCCAACGCCCCCGCTTCGAGCTTGACCTCGGTGCGCTGATGGTAATCCGCATCGGCAAAGAGGATCGCCGCATCTGGCACATACTCGAAGAATGCGCCGCGCCGCACAGTGATCGTCGTCACCTGCTGGGCGCACTCCTCCGGCATGCGATAGATCTTCGTCGCCGACTGCGTGGTGAACAGCGCGCGCGCCTCTACTCCAATGTCCAGATCGATCCGGTAGCGGTCGCCCTGCACTACGCCCCCGGTCGGACTCAGCAGATAGACGCACAAAATCCCCGCCGCGTCTGGTATCGCGCGCATCACCTGTAAGGGTGGGCGCGAATACTGCTCGGCGAGGATCGTTCGTTCGCCCCGACGGGCGAAGCTCAGGCGCAGTTCGCCTTCACGACCAATACTGTGCAGCGACATCGGCTAGACCGACAGATGTTCGCGGATGATATCCGGTGACAGTTCGTTCGCCTTCCCGTGCGAGACGATCACGCCCTTCTGCATCACGTAACACGTATCCGCAATGCCGAGCGCGAAATCGAGAAACTGCTCGATCAGCAAAATGGCGATCTGCCCCTGATCGCGCAGCGAGCGGATCAGGTTTTCGATCTCCTCCACGATGTTCGGCTGAATGCCTTCCGTCGGTTCGTCGAGCAGGAGCAAGCGCGGCTTGCGTACCAGCACCCGCCCGATGGCCAACTGCTGCTGCTGCCCACCGCTCAACGTCCCCGCGACGCGCCCGCCCATCTGCTTGAGCACGGGGAAGATCGTGTAGATTTCCTCCAGCGCCTCCGGCGATCCATTGCGCGCCTTGCCGCTCAAGGCTTCAAAGCCCATCAGCAAATTTTCGTACACGGTCAGATGCGGGAAGATGCCGCGCCCCTGCGGCACGTAGCCGAGGCCCGCGGCGGCGCGTTTGTGCGGCGGCAGTTGCGTGATCTCCTGCCCCTCATAGCGGATCGTGCCCTGCTTGGCCTTCAGAATGCCCATGATCGCCTTGAGCATGGTCGTTTTGCCCACGCCGTTGCGCCCCATCAGGCACACGACTTCGCCGGGCGCAACTTCCAGATCCACATTGTCGATGATGCGGCTTTGCCCGTAATACACGTGCAGCCCGTTGACAGCCAGCATAAATCCCCCTTAGGCCGCGTGCCGGTGTCCGAGATACACCTCGACCACGCGCTCATTCGCCTGCACTTCGTCGACCAGCCCTTCGCACAGCAGCTTACCCATATGCAGCACAGTGACCGTGGTCGCGAACTGGCGAACGAACACCATGTCATGTTCCACCACGAGAATCGAGCGACCTTCCGCGATGCGGTGCAGCAGTTCCCCTGTGTGATCGCGTTCGCGCCGCGTCATCCCGGCGACTGGCTCGTCGAGCAGCAGCAGCTTGGGCGACTGCACCAGCAGCATGCCGATCTCCCGCCACTGCTTCTGCCCATGCGAGAGTATACCCGCCGCGACGTTGCGCTGCGTCATCAGGTTGGTGTTGACGAGCGTCTCTTCGATCACGTCGTGCTGATCCGGCGTCAGCTTACGGCTCAGGCCGATAACGGGCGTCTTGAAGCCGAGCGCCGCTTCGAGATTTTCATACACGGTCAGGCTATTGAACACGCTCGGCGTCTGGAACTTGCGCCCAATGCCATGCTTGACCAACTGGTGTTCGGTGACGCGGGTGACATCCAGCTTCTGATCAAAGATCACCTTGCCGTGATCGGGGCGGGTTTTGCCCGTCATGATGTCCAGCAGCGTCGATTTGCCCGCGCCGTTCGGGCCGATCAGGAAGCGCAGTTCGCCATAGCGGATGTTGAAGCTCAGGCTGTCCAGCACTTTGAAGCCGTCAAAGCTCACCGTCACGTTCTGCATGTCCATGATGTAGTCGGTCATTGCGTGCTCCTCCTCTTAAGCGTGCCTAAGGTAAATGACTAAAACTTGTCTGTTTAGCTATCCCCTTCAGCCTCACCCCGTTGCGCTTCGCTTAACCGCCCCTCTCCCATGGGCTGAGGAGAGGACATGTTGTCAAGTGAGCCGTGTGTCTGGGATAAACGTAAAGCCTAGACACACGGTGTGCCGTTGAACGACTTGCGCGAAGTAACGTAGGCCTTCCCGAAAGAGACTCCACAAGCGCCGGAAAGCACCGTTGGGGCGACGGACCAGGGGTTGGGCGCAACCTGCCGCGACCGCTTGACTGCCGAGCGCGACCATCCAAGTGTAGGCAATGGCCAAGAGGATGAGCAGGTTCGCGACGTGGTGGGGAGAACGTAGGCGACTGTCGCCCCAATGCCAACCGCCACTTTTCAGGTCACGAAAACTTTGCTCCTGCCAATTGCGCCGCGCATACTCGTATCCGGTGAGCCGTTCATCATTAGTCACCAGCGCCCACGGTTCGTCGTAACCAACGCCCCACAATGCCCGAGCGTGCGCCTCAATCCGTCCCCGCTGCTTGAAGACCCGACCCGCCTGCCTCCACACCTCGCCCGGTTGGACTTGGCGAGCGATGCGATAGTCGGCATCTTCAGTCACGATTTTAGTCTGACAGGTTACGCGGAACAGATAGCGCCAGCCTAAGGCTTCTGACCACCCGGCATAAGGCGGGCGAACAGCCAATCCCCGGTCGGCTAAGACGAGGACCGACGCCAGATCGCCGATGCCTGCTTTCACCGCTTGCGGGTAAGGCGCGAATCATCCCAACTTGTCCTCGGCCGGATACGCTGCTTCGCTGTTGGCTCGGTAGGTGCGCCACGCTAACGGCAAACAGCGTCCTTGCCACGCCACTCCCACCAGCATGACCCCAATCCGGTCGTGGAGCTTCGTTTCATCCACGAGCAACGTGATCTCTGCGCCCCCGACACAACTCACCACCCAGCGACTCCAGGCCTCGAAAAACGCCCCCAAGTCCACCGCCTCGTTGTCCAACCAGCGCCGAAACCGCCGCGCGGTGCTTTCCACTTGCTCTCCACAGCTGGTGGCTTGGGCAATTGCCCCTTGCTGGCAGCTTTTTGCCTGTATCACCCCGTAGCTAAACAGCGCCACATTCGCTCGTTGCCAACTATTGAAACCCGGTAAATGGGCTGACAACAGTCTCTCCCATTGGTACAGTAATGGATAGTTCATCGCTCATACTCGGTTTGCTTGGTCGCTACCAGTGTGAACGATGAACTCCCTGCTTTTCAACCCCTTTCCCAAACATGTCCTCTCCTCAGCACGCAAGCGGGGAGAGGGGCAAAGAACCGTCAGGGTCGCCGGGGTGAGGCTTCGTTCGACCCCACCCCCGACCCCTCCCCGAATTCAGGGAGGGGAGCCAACAGCACTCGCCGTTGCTCCCCTCTCCCCGCTTGCGTGGGAGAGGGGTTGGGGGTGGGGTCGCGTTACACCACCGTCGGCGTCTCGACCGCTTCCAGCGCGACGGGCGCATCCCCCGGCTTCGACCGCAGCCGCGCGATCCCGTCGCTGATGGAGCCGACCAGCCCCTTCGGAAACAGCAGCACCACGCCGACGAACAGCGCGCCCATGATCAACTGCCAGATATCCGGGCGCGCCGTGCTGATCGCGCTTTTGCCCGTGTTGACCAGCAGCGCCCCGAGAATCGCGCCAATCAGCGAGCCGCGCCCGCCGACCGCCACCCAGATCACGATCTCGATGGAGGCGGTGATGTCCAACTGCTTGGGCGAAATGATGCCGACCTGCGGCACAAACAGCACGCCCGCGATCCCGGCGATCCCCGCCGAGAGCATGAACACCAGCGTCTTGATCAGCACCGGGTTGTAGCCCATGAAGCGCACGCGGTTTTCGTCATCGCGGATGGCGACCAGCAGCCGACCGAAGCGCGACTTGATCAGCAGCCGCGCGCCGAGGTACACGACCGCCAGTACGATCACCGAGGCGATATACAGCGCGACTTTCGTGTCCGGCGTGGCGAGCGGCGCGCCAAACATGGTGCGCATTTCGGTGATGCCGTTCGTCCCGTTGATCAAGCGCTGCTGCCCGATGAGCAGGAGCGCGACGATGGCCGTCAGCGCCTGCGTGATGATCGAGAAGTACACGCCCTGAATGCGGCTGCGGAAGATCACGTAACCGAGCAGCCCGGCGATGATCATCAGGAAGACCGCCGCGAGCAGAATCGCGACGACGGGCGAATAAAACGGCTGCCACAACGCCGGGAGCGTGGTCACGCCGTACAAGCCCATGAATTCCGGCATGCGCGTGCCCGCCGCTTCGAGATTCAGGTACATGGCGAAGCAGTACGCGCCCAACCCGAAGAACAAACCCTGACCGAGGCTCAACATGCCCGTGTAGCCCCAGATCAGATCCAGCCCCACGGCGACAATCGCATAGGTCAAAAAGCGCCCCAGCAGATTGATCTGAAACGGCGAGATCGCGGCGGGCAGCACGAAGATCATGATGAGCGCGACGACGATCACGCCGAGGGTGTGCAGATTGAGATGCTTCAACATCGTTTCTCCCTCATCACGTACGTGAGCGCAGTGCCAGCAGCCCGTTCGGACGGAACTGCAGGAAGGCGATGATGACGACGAAGACCAGCACCTTGCCGAGTGACGCCGCCGAGTCGAAGCCCGCCGACGAGATGTACATCTCGAAGATCGGGTTGAGCGTCCCGATCACGATGGCGGCGAGGATCGTCCCCGGCAGGCTGCCGACACCGCCGAGCACCACGACCATGAACGCATCCACGATGTAGCCTGTACCCAACTGCGGCCCGATCTGTCCGATGAGCGTGAGCGCCGACCCGGCGACGCCCGCCAGCCCCGTGCCCAGCGCGAACGTGTACGCATCGACGCGCCGCGTCGCTACGCCGAGCGAGGCCGCGATCTCGCGGTTCTGCATGACCGCGCGCGTGCGCCGCCCGTTCGAGGTGCGATACAAATAGAAGTACACGCCGATCACGCAGATCACCGCCAGCAAAATGATGAACAGGCGCGCGTACGGAAAACCAATCCCCTGCGCGACCACCAGCCGACCATCCAGCCACGCGGGCGAGGTGACCGGCACGTTGCGCGGGTCATAGCTGCGCGCGACCTGCTGCAAAATCAGCCCGATCCCCCATGTCGCTAAGAGCGTGTCGAGCGGTCGCCCGTATAAACGCCGAATCACGGTGACTTCGAGCAGTAAGCCCAACGCCGCCGTGATCAAAAACGCCGCCCCAATCGAAATGACAAACACCAGCCCTTCACGCTGGCCGTCGACGCCGCGCAGCGGCACGGCGAGAAACTGCTGGAAGAAGTAGGTCACATACGCGCCGACCATGATGAATTCGCCGTGCGCCATGTTGATGACCTTCATCAACCCGAACGAGAACGCCAACCCGAGCGCGGTCAGCAGCAGGATCGAGCCGATGCTCAATCCGGTAAACAACTGCGAAATCAGGATATTCATCTGCATCCCTGTAGAAATCAAATGTGCTTCTGCCCACAATGAGGCAGAAGCACGCTGCATAGTCGCCAGAACCTGCTGGGTTAGCTGGACGAGTCGCTTCCGGCACCACCCAGTCAGCGGAGATGCCTTCCGGACGGCTGAGCACGGTCGCCCACTCGTAGCCGCACAGGTACGGATCGGGGACGACGGGTTCGGTCTCGAACACGGTGTCGATCAGACCGTCTTCGCGGATGATGCCGATGCGCACGGGCTTG
>NZ_JADJPI010000025.1:0-43806 GCF_016713355.1 Candidatus Flexifilum breve | reverse complement strand
TGGCGCACAGTTCGTTGGCAGATTCCACGACTGAAAGATGCTTGTCTCTCCGAGGTCGGCGTTGTGCTCCACAACACCGGTGAAGTCTGGGAAACAGGCAGTGTCTACCTCGAGTCGCTCGATTGGGGTGGCCCGCCGAGCTGGCTACCCCACCACGTCCGCCGGAGCGTTCCCTGAATCCGGCGGCATCAGCCAATGGACGCGCCTGCGCGGTTACTGGCTGGAAGACGGCGCGTATCACGGCAGCGGCGTTGGGGAATGCGAGTCGTATTCTGGGGATATCGAGTGGTCAAATTACGCGCTCGAAGTGGCGCTCGTGAGCCGCTAATCGGTGACCATCATAACATCCATGTGCGCGTGCAGGTGCGCTGCGGAGCTTGCGTTTCGGGCTTTTGCAGCGCCGAATGGCTGCGTCGCCTTGTCAAGAAGGACAAAACCTATCAGCCAGTCGCGACTGCGCCGTTCGCATGGCAGTCCAACACCCGCTATACCTTGCGTTTGACTGTGAAAGACAACTCGCTGACGGCGACTGTCACTGCGCCGGATGGCACAGCGCAGACGCTCACGTGGGCCGATGATCTGCGCGATTACCAGCACGGGCAAATCGGCTTATCGACATGGCACGGCGGCCACACCCGCTTCGAATCAGTTCGGTTGACACCAACATGACACGTTTACACGAATACCAAGGCAAAGACATCCTCCGGCAGTTCGGCATTCTTGCCCAAAGGTGCAGCGGTCGCCACGCCGAATGAGGCGCGCCTGCTGGCGATTGGCATTGGCGCTCGGTCGTCATCAAGGCGCAGGCGTGGGTGACCGGGCGCGCCAGGCAAAACCTGATCCACTTCCGCCGATCGCCCGACGCAAGAGCCGCGGCGCCATCGGCTGCCGATTCTTCTGGGGCGACAGGTGGGCGGGAACTTCCGCGTCGACCGGATTCTGGTCGGAGAGCGGCGAAGCTGACACCAGGATACGTCGGCGTGATCGTCGACGATGCGGCGCGCGCCCCGGTCGTGATCTTCAGCAGCCGGGGCGGTACAGGCATCGAGTCATCGCGGCGGAGCACCGACCAAGTCGCGCGGCAGGTGGTCGATATTCGCCTCGGCCTGCAGCGGATCCGAGGCGCGCGATCTGGTGCGGCGCACGGGCATCGACGGCGAACTGCAGAGCCAATGGCGGCGTTCCTGCCCGGGGTCTACCGGCAGCGCGGACGTACGAAGCGCGTACCGCCGAAATCAACCCGCTGGCGCTCACCGAACGTGGCGAGCTGATCGCGCTGGATGCCCGCTTCACGATTGACGATTACGCCGTCTACCGTCACCCCGACCTCGGCATTGAAATCGCCCGCGAATTCGACCGCCCACCAACTGAGTTGGAGAAGATCGCGTGGAACGTCGAGAAGCATGACTATCGCGGCACCTTCTATTTCATCCAGATGCAGACCGACTTCCGCAAGGGCGAGCGCGTGATCGGCTTTCACGGCGCGGGCGGCGGCGGCAGCATGATGAACCATGGGATGCGCTGCTCGCCCACGACTTCAAGATCGCCAACTTTGTCGATACCAGCGGCAACCCGCCCGCCAGCAAAGTCTACCGCGCGGCGTGCATCATCTCAGCCAGCGCGGCATTGACGGTTATTACGCGGGCGGGAGCGGTGTCGCCAGTCGGGAACAGTTCCACTCGGCGCGCGGGCTGGTCAAGGCGTTCATGGACCAGAGTTTAGACGTCCCCGTGCTGCGCGTGGGCGGCAACGCCGAAGATCAGGCGAGCCATTCTGCTGCGCGCGAACGGGGCCTTCCCGCGCCCATCGAAGCGTATGGTCGCGACGACTCGCCCGATTTCTGTGTGGATCGCCTGCAAACGCTGGTCGAGAGCTATACCCCTGCCGAGAATCCGCCGCCGCGCCCGCCCTTCGCGCCGCAGGAGCCGTACAGCTTCGCGACGGTCACGGGCGGCACGGTGACGTATGATCACGCCGTGTGCCGCACTTGCGCCAGCAAAGCCTGCGTGCAGACCTGCGTGCCGCAAATCCTCTCGGTCGTCAATGACGTGCCCGTGCTCAACATTTCGCTGGAACAGGCGAAAAAAGGCGGCTGCACCGAATGTCTGGCGTGCGAAGTCGAATGCCATTTCCTGGGCAACCGCGGCGGGCGGATCTTCCTGCCGATTAGCGGCTTACCCGACGTAGGGGGCAACCATGTCCATTCTGATTGATCCCGACCAGCGCGTCATCATTCAGGGGATCACGGGGCGCGAAGGTCTGACGCGCGCGCGGTTGATGCGCGGCTACCATACACAGGTGGTCGCGGGCGTGACCCCCGGCAAAGGCGGCGGATGCCGAAGCCGGCGTCCCCGTATTCGACTCAGTGCGCGGCGCACGGAAGCGGTCGGTGAGGATCGACATCAGCGTGCTGTTTGTGCCTGCCGCGCTTAGTCAAATGCGGCGCTGGAAGCCATCGACGCGGGTCAAGCGCCCGGATCGTGCCGGATCGCGTGGCCGATCTACGATGTGGTAATCGACAGACGCGGCGCGGGCGGGCGCGCAGTTCATCGGCCCCAACACGCTCGGCGTGCTCAGCCCGGATAAAGGCGTGCTCGGCATGATGGGCGGGCAGGGCCGCCAGCGCGAAAGACTGCTTCTCCCCCGGCCCGGTCGGTGTGACCAGCCGCGCAGCGGCGCCATGACCAAGCACCGCACTACCTTGCCCATGCGGGCATCGGCGCATCGACGCTCGTGCACGTCGGCGGCGGTGCCATCGTCGGCCTGCCGCATGCCGAAGTGCTGAAGCTGTTTCAGGCCGATCCCCAGACCGAAGCGGTCGTCATGTTTGGCGAGATCGGCACGTCGCAGGAAGAAGCCGCCGCCGCGCTCATCGAGTCGGGCGCGTTCACCAAACCGCTGATCGCCTACATCGGCGGCAAGGCGGCCAAGAGCGGCACACGCTTCAGCCACGCCGGCGCGATCATCGAAGGGAATCGCGGCACGCATGCCAGCAAAGTCGCGCGCCTGCGTGAAGTCGGCGCGCACATCGTCGAGTCGTTCGCGGACATCCCCCGCGTGACCGCGAGCATCGTTAAGCCGAGAAAGGTCGTTCCGGTGAGCAAACCTGAGAAAGATGAAGACAGTCTGCACTGGAAGACGGCCATCACCGACATCAAGCCCAACGAGATTCGCCTGCGCGGGCAGCGTATCGACGACCTGATGGGGCGCGTCTCCTTCAGTCAGGCGATCTATCTCGCGCTAACGGGCGATCTCCCATCCGAACCCGTCGGGCGGCTGCTCGATGCGCTGCTCGTCTCCTCGCTGGACCACGGCGCGAGTCCGCCGTCGGCGCTGGCGGCGCGGACTTCGGCCAGCACGGGCGCGCCGATCAATGCGGCGGTCGCCGTCGGGCTGTTGAGCATCAACAAGCATCACGGCGGCGCGGTCGAAGACTGCATGCGCCTGATTCAGTCGGCGCTCGACCTCGCCCGGGCTGATAGCCTCACGCCGGAAGCAGCGGCGGATAAGCTGGTCGAAGCCAAGCGCGCGGCGAAAGCCCGCCTCCCCGGTTTCGGTCACCGCATCCACACCGCGGATCCGCGTACCGCCCGCCTGCTCGATCTCGCCACCGAAGCGGGCGTCGCCGGGGCGGCCGTGGCGATGGTCGCGGCGCTGCGGGATGCGTGGGCGCGGCAGTCGGGCAAACCGCTGCCGATCAACGTGGATGGCGCGATGGCGGCGGTGCTCCTCGACCTGCACATTCCCATCGAACTGGGCAACACCTTCTTCATGATGGCGCGCGTGCCGGGCTTAGTCGCACACGTGTACGAAGAACAGACACGCGAGCGCCCGATGCGCCGCATTCACCCGACCGATCATGAGTACGATGGACAGTGACCATGCTGGCAAAATTTCTGTGGATCGCCGTTCTGTGTCTATGGTTGATCGGGGGACGCGCCGTGGCGCAAAGTGAGGGCAGCGTGCTCATCCGCGAAGATTTCCAGTCGGCGACGCTCGGGCGGACGTATCAGTACACCGCCATCCTGCCCGCGGGCTATGCTGCGAGTGATGTCCGCTATCCCGTGATCTATCTGCTGCATGGGCGCGGCGACGTCATGGACTCGTGGCTCGAAGCGCGCGACATACTCGACCGTCTCATTGCGGACGGTTCGATCCCGCCGCTGATCGCCGTGCTGCCGGATATGCCGTCCAGTGACCGGGCGGGCTACTACATCGATTCGCAGTACACCGGATCGCTCTACCGCGGTGAAGCGGTCGAAACGGCCTTCATGCAGGATCTCATCCCGCACATCGACGCGACGTACCGCACCTCCACCAACCGCGAGGCGCGGCTCGTCGGCGGCTATTCAATGGGCGGCTACGGCGCGATCCGCTACTCGCTGGCCTACCCGGAGCTATTTGGCGGCGCACTTGTGCTCAGCCCGGCGGTCTATGTCCCCCTCCCGCCCGCCGATTCGAGCACGCGCGAGTTTGGCGCGTTCGGCAGCGGCGACGCCTTGTTCGACGAAGCGCTCTATCAGAGCCTGAACTATCCCGCCCTGCTGGATTCTGTCGCGGCGAGCGGCCTGCCGCTGTCCTTGTTCATCGCAGTGGGCGACGACGAGTGGAAGAACCCGAATCCGGAAGACTATCTGCACGACCTCGACATGGAAGCCCATCTGTTCTTCAATCACGTGGCGCGGGTGAGCAACATCCGCTCCGAATTCCGCGTGTATGATGGCGGGCACGATTGGGGCGTGTGGGGCGCGGTCTCGACGAAGGCTGCGCTTCCTCGCGGATTTCATCACCACGGACGGGGCACGGGCTGACGCACGGCCTGTTGCAGAGATGAAGGACAGCCTCTTTTAAAACAATCAACAATCAGGGGGATTGTAGGGACGCCCAACAGGGCGTCCGCAAATCAAACAGCCCACCCCGAATCCAGGGAGGGGAGCCAGCAAAGCCTCTTTCTCCCCTCTTTTTTCGGTTGAGGACAGGACACTTTTAACAGTTGAGCCATTGTAGGGACGCGCTTCTGCGCGTCCGTGGTCAGCGGACGGCCAGAAGGCCGTCCCTACAAGGTGTCATTTAAGGGAAGATAGTCTCGAAATATTAAAAATATCCTGCCGTGAATCTCTTCGTAGAAGGGCTGGTGGCGAGGTCGCCTTTGGCCTCACCCCAGCCTGAGCACGACCCCGTCGACCACTTTATCAACCAACGAGTTCGAATGCAGTATACTCACTACGACTCCGGATGAAGCCCTCTGCCTCGTTCCGGATGATCGAGAACGACTCATGTTGATGATGTACTTCCTCTACGGATTGTCCTTCAGTGGACTGGGACTGGCCGCCCTGCTTCAGTGCCCCGCCGGGGCTGGCGTTCTGCCGCTGCACCGCCAATTCCTTCGTTGGCCGCATTTGGCTTAGCCTATGCGGGCGTCGGCTGACCGATATGTTTCTCATCAGCGGGACACAGCCGGAAATTCAGGGGGTTCTCCATTTCCTGCGCATGGTCTTACAGCCGATCTCCGGGCTGCTGCTGCTGCGCTTTGGCTGGGGCATGCTCACGCAGATGACGCCGCTGCCCTCGTGGACGCGCATCATTCCGAGCATTTTGACCGTCCCGCTGGCCTTTGTGATCACCTACGCGGCCACCACCTTTGTGACACCTTCGCCAATCCACATCCCCATTGACATCTGGTCACGCTACCTGCTGTATCTGCCGGGCAGCATCATGGCCGGAATCGGCTTCATCCGCCAGAGCAACCAGCACAAACAGCGCGGCTTCCCCGATGCCAGCTACCTGATGATGGGCGCGGCGATCGCCTTTCTGAGCGAGGCGCTGGTCGTCGGGTTAATCGTCCCGGCGGCGCCCTATGGTCCCGTATCGTATTACGACTATGATCGCGTACATTTCGACCTCGATTGTGCCGGATCTGGACGCGCCGACCGACCCCTTCACCATCGTCGACTGGTCGACTACGCGCATGTCCTGCAAGCCACCGGCCTCCCGATCCATTCTGGCGCATGCTCGGCGCTCGCACTCCTAGTGTTCGTCGTGCGCAGCCTCGACGTATTCGATGCGATTGAGCGCCGCCGCATTCAACCCTTGCAGGAGGAACGCGATCTCGCCCAGTCCAACGTTGATTCTTGAAGTGCTGCAAGCGGCGCAAGCCTATCGTACCGTAGGGACAGAAGCGGCTGGTTGGCAAGCGGATCTCTGCCTGTGGGTCGAGGCGACGGTCAGCGAAGCGGCATTTGTCCCCCTGCTCCTCAACAATGTGGCTGTGGGTGTCCTCTGGAGCGCCCGCACCAAGTCCGATCCGTATACGGCGGATGATCTGCTCGGGTTGGAACGACTCGCCAACCAGTCGGTGATCGCCATTCAGCACAGCCTGATGGCCGCGCAGATTCAATCGCTGGCGGTCGTCGGGGAGCGCGCCCGCATCGCCCGCGAAATGCATGACAGTCTGGCGCAGATTTTGGGCTATATGAATTTGCAGGCGCAGACGCTCGAAGCGCTGTTGAAGCAAAACAAGCAGGAAGCGTTGTTCGCGGAGATTAAACGGATGCGCGAAGCCATCCAGACCGCGCACGCCGACGTCCGCGAAAACATTCTGAGCCTGCGAACCACCCTGTCGACCGAGGCCGGGGTCGCGTCGGCCATGCTCGAATATCTCGACGGCTTCAGCTTACAAACCGGCATCGACATCAAGCTAGAGAACCAGCTCGACGGTTACCTGGGCTTGTCGCCGCTCGCGGAAGTGCAGTTGGTCTGTGTGCTGCAGGAAGCGCTGGCGAACGTCCGCAAGCATGCCCGCGCCACCGGAAGTCTCGGTCAACTGACGCGGCGGGTTGGGTGCGTATCTGGAAATCACGGATAACGGCGTCGGCTTCGTCGAACCGGAACGAGGATGACTCCCCATGGTTAACTTACGCGAATGGGCGCTGCCCGTCTACACCATCATGATGCAGATGTCAGCGGGCAGCATGCTGGCTCTGTGGGTCCTGTATACGGTGGCTTTGCGCCGCTATGGGCCGGAGATCGCCACTAAACTCACCAAGAACCCGCTCATCGTCATCGTCGTGACGGTGATAACGGCGATGATTGGCTCGCATTATCATCTCAGCCGCCCCGCCTTCTCGCTGTTCGCGGTGCTCAATTTTCAGTCGTCGTGGCTGAGCCGCGAAGTCGGTTTTACGGTGGTCTTTGCGGGCTTGGCGGGCTTATTGCTGCTCGTGCTGTTGTACCGACCGAGCGGTCAAAGGCCAACTGGCGCTCGGTTGGGACGCGGTGACGATGGGCGTGGTCACGGTCTGTGCGATGTCACGGGTGTATTTGCTGCCCACTCAGATCGCGTGGAATTCCGGTCGCCACGCCGATCGCGTTTTTCTGTGCGATGGTGCTGTTGGGCGTCATCGGCATGGCGGTCGTCCTGTTGATCAATCCGTATCTTCACCTTGAACAAAGATAGCGATCTGGTGCTCATTCGGGCTGTGACCCGCCGCGTGTTAACCCTCGCCTGCGGGTGGCGATCCTCGTGGGGCTGATTGAGCTGGCGAATTATGGCCTTCCAGATTGTATTTGTACAACCAGGGTCAACCGCTCACGCCAGCCTGTATCTGCTGCTCGGCTTGTATCGCGCTCTGTTTGTCATCCGCGTCGCACTGCTGATCGCTGGCGTGCTTGCCCTGTCACTGGTTACACTCTGGCAGCAAAGACGATCCAAACCGGTCGTGCGCTTTCTGGCATCGATCTATCTGACGTTCCTGATGGTTTTGATCAGCGAAGTGCTTGGGACGGTTTCTCTTCTATGCAGTCCATGTGCGGACGGGTATCTAGTGCGACGAAAGAGTCTACCATGACCATTAAAGTGCTGATTGTCGACGATCATAAGCTCTTCCGGCAGGGTCTGCGCAACGATGAGTACCCGCGATGACATCGTCGAGGTGGTGGGTGGTGGCCACCGCCGCCGAAGCCATCAAACTGGCGGGGGCAAGCTTCCGGCCTGATGTCATCCTGATGGATATCTACATGCCTGAGGTCGATGGGCTGGAGGCCACGCGCGCTATCAAAAAACTGTATCCTGAGATCGCCGTGGTGATCCTCACATCTTCTGAAAAGGACAGCCATTTATTCGAGGCTGTGCGCGCTGACGCGGCGGGCTATCTGCTGAAAAATCTGGATGCCGACGAACTCTTCAATATGCTGGAAGGTGTGGCGAAGGGCGAAGCGGCGATGACGCGCGCGATGGCCTCCAAGGTGCTGAAGGGGATCGCCCGTCAGCAAATCGGCGGCCCCGACGAGAGATCGAAACGCTGACCGAACGCGAGATCGTGGCGTTGCATCTGGTCGCGCAGGGCGAAAGCAACCCGCAGATCGCCGAGAAACTCTCCATCTCGACCAATACGGTCAAAACCCACCTCAGCAACATCCTCAAGAAGCTGCAGCTCGATAACCGCGCGCAGGTCGCCGCCTACGCGGTCGAGCACGGGATCAAGTCGTCACCCGATTAGCGGACGGCCAGGATCTCCTCACAACCTGTGGACAAGCTGTGGGGCCATTTCCAATCGGACCGCAGTTTGCCTAACCTCACCCTATATCCCCTCTCCGAAAAGAGGAGAGGGGACTTAAAACTCTGCTTGGCAGACCTCACCTCTAGGGAAGGGAGACAACATCGCTTGCCAAACCGAATTGGTTATCGTTGGACGCGCAACGGCGCGTCCGCTGTCTTCGACCCTAACCATTAGCGGCGCTTATCACCCGATTGGGTGAGATCGAGAAATGCTCCACCCTGTTGATGTCCCCACTTGTGAAAAAAAAAGCATAATCAGCCATCGTGTGTCAGCATTGACACGGCTCGTCTCTCCTTAGTGATTCCAGCATGGGAGGAATTCTATGGCTGCCAGAGAATTTATTAATGACCTAATCACAAGTAGTATCATGTCCCGCCGCAGCTTCCTTAAATGGAGCGCCATCTTCGGTGGCACAGCGGCGGTTGCGAGCATTTGACCAGCCTCCCCGGCCAACAAGGGGTCGGCAGTGTCGCAGCGCAGGAACAGGCCGAAGAAAACGTGGTCTGGACGTCCTGCGTGGTGAACTGCGGCAGCCGCTGCCCGCTGCGCCTCCATGTCAAAGATGGCGTGGTCGTCCGCGTCGAAACCGACAACCTCGGCGACGACGAATTGGCAATCATCAGGTGCGCGCCTGCGTGCGTGGCCGCTCGGTTCGCCAGCGCATTTACAATCCCGACCGCCTCAAGTACCCGATGAAGCGGGTTGGCGCCCGTGGCTCCGGCGAATTTGAGCAGATTAGCTGGGAAGAAGCCTTTGATCTGATCGCCAACAAGATTAAAGAGCTGGTTGAGAATTATGGCAACGAATCGATTTATCTGAACTACGGCACGGGCACGCTCGGCGCGACCGTGGCGAAGTCGGCCGCCCAGCGCCACCCCGATTGCCCGCCTGATGAACTGCTTGGTGGCTACCTCAATCACTATGGCGATTACAGCGCCGCCCAGATTGAGTCCGGCCTACCGTATACGTTTGGCAACACGTGGGCGGATACGTGGGTGACCAACAACAGCATCGAAGACATCGTCAACAGTAAACTGCTGGTCTACTTTGGCAACAACCCCGGCGAAACGCGCATGAGCGGCGGCGGGATGGTCTACAGCCTCCAGCACTACAAGCAGGTCAGCGGCGCGAAGATGATCGTCATCGACCCGCGCTATACCGATACGGCGGTCACCGCCGCCGACGAATGGATCCCCATTCGCCCCGGCACCGACGCCGCGTTGATCAGTGCACTGGCCTACGTCATGATCACCGAAAATCTGCACGATCAGGCGTTCCTCGACACCTACTGCGTCGGCTTTGACCGCGCGCATATGCCGGAAGGCTACGAAGATCAGGACAGCTAATCCGACTATATCCTCGGTACGGGCGCGGATGGCGTCGCCAAGACTCCGGCCTGGGCCGCGGCGATTACGGGCATTCCCGCGCAGAAGATCGTGCAGCTGGCGCGCGAAATCGCGCTGACCAAGCCGTGCTTCATCACGCAGGGCTGGGGGCCGCAGCGTCAGGCGAACGGCGAACAGACCAGCCGCGCCATCCCCATGCTGGCCATCCTGACCGGCAACATCGGTATCCACGGCGGCGGCACCGGCGCGCGCGATCGGGTTACGGCATTGGCATGGCGGGCTTCCCGCCCCTGCAAAACCCGGTTCAGACCTACATCTCCGTGTTCAACTGGCCGGATGCCATTCTGCACGGCCGGGAAATGACCGCCACCAAAGACGGCGTGATCGGTAAAGACAAGCTCGATGTGCCGATCAAGTTCATCTGGAGCTATGCGGGCAACGCGCTGATCAACCAGCACGCCGATGTCAATCACACCCGCGAAGTTCTGGGCGATGACACCAAGTGCGAAATGATCGTGACCGTGGACGTGCATATGACGCCCAGCGCCCGCTGGTCGGACATTCTGCTGGCGGACACCACCAATCTCGAAAAGATGGACATCGCCCTGAACGGTGATACCAGCAGCATGGGCTACGCCATCTTCTGCGAGCAAGCCATTGAACCGATGTTTGAGACGATGCACGTCTACGACATGTGCGCCGAAATCGCCAAGCGACTGGGTGTCGAAGACCAGTACACCGAAGGCCGCACGGTCGAAGACTGGCTGCGCTTCTGCATCGACGAAACCCGCGCCACCAACCCGGATTGGCCGGACTTTGAAACCTTCCGCGAAATGGGCATCTACAAGGTCACCAATCAGGGTGAACCCTACGTCGCCTATCAGGGTTTCCGCGAAGACCCCGCCTCTAATCCGCTGTTGACCCCCTCGGGCAAGCTGGAAATCTTCTCGGCGCGCCTGCATGAGATCGGCCAGACGTGGGAACTGCAGGAAGGCGATGTGATTTCCGGCCTGCCCATCTACATGCCGACGTGGGAAGGCGTCGCCGACCCGCTGCGCGAAACCTACCCGCTGCAGTTGATCAGCGCGCACTTCCAACAGCGCACGCACTCGACCTACGGAACGTGCCATGGATGAAGGAAGTCGCCCCGCAGGAAGTGTGGATTAACCCCATCGACGCCGAAGCCCGCGGTATCCGCAACGGGGATCGCGTCTTCGTATACAACGGTCGTGGTAAGACGCACGTGCCGGCTCGCGTCACCCCGCGCATCATCCCCGGTGTGGTCCATCTGTCCGAGGGCGCGTGGTATACCCCGGATGCGGACGGTACCGATCAGGCAGGTTGTGTCAATGTGTTGACACGTTATCGCCCCTCCCCGCTGGCAAAAGGCGACCCCATGCACACGGTTCTGGTTGAAGTTGAGAAAGCGTAAAGGGGAATACTCAAATGGCTAACAAATTGGGATTCTACTTCAATGGCGGCGCGTGCACGGGTTGCAAGGCCTGCCAGATTGCCTGTAAAGATAAGTCGGATTTGCCCATTGGCGTCAACTGGCGGCGCGTCGCCGAATATACGGGCGGCGAGTGGGTGACCAACCCCGATGGCTCGGTTGTGCAGAACGTCTTTGCCTACTACACGTCGATGGCCTGCAACCACTGCGAAAACCCGATCTGCGCCGAAGTCTGCCCCACGCAGGCAATGTTCAAGCGCGAAGACGGCGTCGTCATGATCGACGAGAGCAAATGCATCGGCTGCCGGTACTGCGAATGGGCGTGTCCGTATGGCGCGCCGCAGTTCAACGAGGAAGCGGGCGTCATGACGAAGTGCAACTTCTGTCAGGACTACCTCGCGGAAGGCAAGTCACCGGCGTGTGTGGCGGCTTGTCCGTCGCGCGCCCTGTTCTTCGGTGAGATCGACACGCTCCGTGCCGAACACGGGACGCTGGCGGAAATTGCTCCGCTGCCCCCGGCTGACATCACCAACCCGAATCTCGTCATCCAACCGCATCACCATGCCCGCGCAGTCGGTTCCACGGCTGGCAAACTGATTAATCCCGAGGAGGTCTAGAGCGATGCAAGGGAATGAATGGTCACTCATCATCTTCACGACGGTCATGCAAATGGCCGTTGGCTCATTCGTCATTCTGGGTGGCATCCACTTTTTTGCGACGCGGCGCTATGATGCTAAAGCGGCGGACGCCCTGAGCGACCGCGCCTTACTGGCGATTGGCCCCGTAGTCGTGCTGGCCTTGCTGGTCACCTTCCTCCACTTGGGAACCCGCTCAACGCGCCGCGCGCCGTCACCAATCTCGGCACGTCGTGGTTGGTCGTGAAATCACATTGGCGCTGGTGTTTGCGGTCGGTGGCGCGGTCTTTGCGCTGCTGCAGTGGCGTAAAATCGGTTCAGCCAGTGTGCGCAATGTGCTCGGCTTGCTGCTGGCGGCGGTCGGTCTGGTGCTGGTCTGGTCGATGGCGCAGGTCTATCTGCTGCCAACCGTCCCCGCGTGGAACTCACCCGCCACCATCGTGACGTTCTTCATCACTACGTTGTTGCTAGGGTCACTGGCGGTTGGTTCGGCCTTTGTCATAACCTATCAGTATCTGCGCGGTCGCGGCAAGCTGCCAGATACCGACATCCAGTTCGACATCCTCTCCACCACCCTCCGCTGGATCGTCCTGATTTCGCTGGTGCTGCTCGGGGTTCAGTTCGTGGTCATCCCGCTGTATTTTGCCAGCCTTGCCCAACAGGGATCGGCGGCGGCGCTCAGCAGCATCTCGTTGATCCTGAACGAAGGCGGCGCTCTGCTGGCTCTGCGCTTGGTTCTGTTGTTTGTCGGCGCGGGCATCTTCTCGATCTTCATGTATCGCAGCGCGTCCAACCAGGCCAAAACCCGCGTGACGGCTTATCTGGCCTACAGCGTTCGTTTGTGTGCTGGTTTCCGAAATCGTCGCGCGCTTCCTGTTCTATCAGAGCATGGTGCGCATCGGGCTGTAGATCAAGGCGCAGCCTGACCTGTGAATAGAGAGAGATAAGCGCGAGCGGCTTTACTCCCCACTCACGCTTATCTCTATCGATCAACTATTTGGAGTAATCCATCATGGAAAATACGGACACTGTCGCACTCTCAGACAAGCTCATCGCGACCTACCTGGCCTATCGTTTTCTGGGCACGGCGTTTTTGAAGCCCCCACCGTCGACCTGCTCGAACAGTTGCAGCAGGATGATCTCTTCGCCGATTGGCCGCTGGAAAGCACGAACGACGCCCTGAAAACCGGGCTGGAGACCTTGCAGGCCTTTTTCCGCGGCTGGCAGGCGGAAGACTTCGACGCGGTCCGGCGCGACTTTGCCCGCTTGTTCATCGGCCCCGGTCACTTACCCACCCCGCCGTGGGAATCGGTGTACCGCAATGAAGAACGGCTGATCTTCGACAAGCAGACGCTGCAGGTGCGGCTCCTGTTTCGCCAGTTTGGGATGGTCGTCCCAACGGTGCGCCATGAGCCGGAGGAGTCACTTTGGGCTGGAAATGCTGTTCGTCGCGCATCTGTGTCAGGTGGCGCTGAGGGCATTCGCACCGACCAACCGTATCACACGGACATCGCTCTCGCCGCGCTTGACAGCTTCTTTGGCGAGCATATCGGCCAGTGGGCGCTGCCTTCCTCGCCGATGTCAAGGAAGCGGCGCAGACACCCTATTATCGCGGTTTGAGCTGGCTGGCGTCCGGAAGCATCCAGCACACGCTGGAAGCCTGGCACATCGAGAGCGACTCAGTGGCTTCGACATGAACCTGATCGAGCTGGCGCTGGCCGCCGAGGCCTTCGTCCAACAGCAACCGGTTATCCAACAGACGACGGCGCAGTGCGTGCGCACGAAAATGTGCACGCGGCCTGTGACCGGTGCGCGGCCCCTGTGCCGACCGGAGCCATTCGGCTGGACAGTGATTTACCCAGTGACTCCCGAGCAATGCATCAAATGCGGTGTGTGTTTACATACCTGCCCGTTGGGCGTCTTCGAACGCCCCGACGGTTTTCAACGCCTGATCTCTAATGCCCACGGCCTACGCAAGCATCAGGTGGTCGACATTGCCTGTGTGCGTCACCCTGCCCCCCAAACCACCGCGCCTGCGGTCGCTGGAGTCGTTCAAACCAAGAACTGTCTCGCCGAACTTGGCGTGTCCGCCTGGGTGGGGCTGCTCGCGGTGGGGGTTGAGCAGGTGCGCGTGCGCCTCGATGCCTGTGCCGACTGTCCGCTGCGCGTCTTATATCCCAGCATTGAACAGGGCATCGCCGCGACCCGCCAGCTGCTCGCCGAGCTGGACCGGGCGGATGCGGTCGTCCCCGTCTATGCCGCCGACGCCGATTGGGTCGAACGCCCGTTACACCATAACACACCCGCGCGTCTGTCACGGCGCGGCCTGTTCGCGTCACTGGTGAGTCCCGAGGCCGCCGCGCAGCAGCAGGCCATCAACCTCATCGATGAAGGCGATGGCTCTGACCAACTCTCCCGTGAGCGGCGCTTACTCAGGTTTTGCGCCTGCTCACGGAGCAGATGCCCGATCTGCCCGAAGCGGCGCGCCTAGACGGCGCTGGTTTCGTGCAGTTGGTGGTTTCCGATGCCTGTAACGCCTGCGGTTTATGTGAGCGCGTTTGCCCGACCGCTGCGCTGCATGTGACCAAGACCGAGGATCAGTTTATGGTCATCTTTGCAGCGCAGCGCTGTCTGGATTGCCACTTGTGCGTCGACTACTGCGAACCGCGCGCCCTGACGGTGTATGGTGCGCCGTCGCTGCGCCATGTACTGGACGAGGCGCGTCTGCTCCTGCATACCGGGCACATGAAGGAGTGCACGCGCTGCCAGACGCGGTTCGCTGGCTCACCAGAGCAAACCTTGTGCCCAACATGCACTTTCCGCCGTGAACATCCCAGCGGTGTGCATCTGCCCGAGGCGGTGCTGGCGCAATTGCCCGCCGCCACCCGTGAACGCTTACTGGCTGTGAACGCCAACCGCGCTTCAGCGCTCGAGCCTAAAGCAAAGGTAGATAGAACCAATGGCAGACCTACACGAAATTTTGGCCATCACCGAGGCGCAGCATAAACACCTGTGTCCGCGTCAGGTCCTTGGTGTGCGCATGGGGTTGTACGCGGCGGAACTGCTTGGGCTGGATCTCCCCAGTCGGATAAGCGCGTGCTGACCTTTGTCGAGACGGATGGCTGCTTCGCGGACGGCATCGCCGCCGCGACTGGCTGCACGCTCGGACATCGCACCTTGCGCCATATCGATCACGGCAAATCGGCGGCGGTGTTTGTAGATACCCAAAACCGGCTGGCGATCTGGATTCACCCTGCGCCCGAAGCGCGTCAACTCGCGGCCTCTTCCCTGCCGGACGCGAAGAGCCGCTGGCACGCGCAGTTGGAAGCCTATCAGGTGTTGTCGAACATGGATTTGTTCGTGGCTCAGGAAGTGATCTTGAACCTCTCCGTGCACGATCTCGTCAGCCGACCGGGCATCCGCGTGACCTGTGCAGTCTGTGGCGAAGAGATTATCAACGGGCGCGAGGTCATCAGCGGCGGTCAGCCGCTCTGTCGTCACTGCGCGGGTGAAGCCTATTTTCAGGTGAAGTGTGATTCAGCGTGGTTGGCCGACCCCGCAGTGATCAGCCCTGACGAGCGGATCCTGAGCCAGATCGGTGGTTGAACCGATGGCGGCGCAAATCGCGATTCTCGCGGGGGGGCAGTCCCGGCGCATGGGCACGGACAAGAGCTTTGTCCGGCTGAACGAAAGCCGCTGCTCCAACACGTGATCGAGCGCGTCTCAGCCTTGCAACTGCCGCTCGTGTTGATCGCCAATGACCCCGCGAAATACGCTGATTTTGGCCTGCCGGTGATCACCGATGTGCTTCCCAACGCTGGATCGTTATGCGGGATCTACACGGCGGTGCAGCACGGGGACGCCGAATACACGCTGTGCGTCGCCTGTGACATGCCCTTCCTCAACCCGGCGCTCCTCCGCTACCTGCTCGATCAAGCGACTGGTGTCGATGCCGTGGTGCCGTTCGTCGACGGCACCGCCCATGCCCTGCACGCGATCTACCGCCGCACGTGTCACGCCGTCATGCGGGAACAGATTCTGAGCGGCGATCTGACTATTCGCCGGGTATTTCCGCAAGTCAACACCCGCTGGGTGAGCGCCGACGAGCTGTGCTTGCTGGATCCCGATTTGCGCTCGCTGGTCAACGTGAACACGCCGCAGGAGTTGGCACAGTTTCACACCGCCAAGCCTGAATAATGGTTCAATCGGCGGTAAATTCAGAGTGATGGGTGACTGCACTCACTTCACCGTGATATAGCGCCGAACCACAAAGATCGCGACCAGATTCAACCCAATCGCCACCAGACAATTCGCCAGCAGCCCGGAAGCGAACAGCAGCGGAGCAACGGGGGTCAGCAGCGCGCGCCCAGCGTGACCGCGGTCATCAGCACCGTCATATACATCGCGCGGGCATTCGGGCTCAGCTCGGTGGCGAGGGGAATGCTGGCGACGACGCTCAATTCAAACGTGAGATAGAAGAAGAACAGCCCGACCAGCGCCAAATTCAGATTCCCCCCGGTCAACGGCAGAATGAGGCACGCCACAATGTTGCCGCTCACGCCAAGCAGCACCAGGCGCCGCTTGCCAAACTTATCGGCGAAAAAGGTCACGATGCCCTCCCCGCCCAGTTCCGACAACCCGATAACCGCCGCGGCCACTGCCAGCGCGGCCAGTTGAATGCCGAACGACGCTTCAATCCACGTGCCGAAAACCACACTCACCAGTTGATTCGCCGCGCTGATGCTGAAGCCGAGGCATAGCCCGGCCAGCGCCATCGGGCTGCTGACGGCGGCGCGCAGCGCGGGCAGCAGCGCCCCATGCTGCGCGATAGGTGCATCGCGCTCAACCCGGAACCATACCAGCAGAAAACTCAGCCCAGCGAGCAGCGCCAGCGCCAGAAACGGCGTCTGCCAGTTGTAGGTCGCGAGCAGCCACGTCATGGCCGGGACGCCGAACAGGAAGGCGCCTGACCAGGCCAGTTCGACCATACCTAGGTACAGGCCGCGCCGCTGATACGGCACTTTGTCGCCGATGTACGCCTGCATCGCCGGGCCGAGCGCCGTTCGTCCCAGGCGCCCGAACAGTAGCGCCAGCGCCAGCCCGGTGAAATCGGGCGGGATGAACACGCTGACCATGCCCGCCACGTACAACAGCAGCCCGAGGGAGCATAGTGAATTTGCGCCCGCGCTGTTCGGAGACACGCCCCATGAACGGCGAAACCAACCCGAGGAGCTGCATCAGCGTGAGCACGCTCACAATGGCGCCGACTTCGACGTTCACGCCGCGCGCGAACACGGGCAGCAGCGGGTAGATCATGCGCACGCCCGTGTCGGTGATCGTGCGCGTCCCGGTCAGCAAGGCGACGACCGGCAGCATGGGCGAAATCTTCCGCTTTTCGACCGAAGACGACATCATGAGCGCTGTCCTAAATCACTGGGAAATGGGTAGGCCCTCAGTATGGCACAGGGTCAATCAGTTTGTCTAGGGTTCAGAATAGTTCTGATGTCTCAATTGCTGGACGATGCCGGGCGCAAACGAAGGATGTGGCATTGCCTATAGGTACGCTCATTCGATGTGACCGATTTGATGCGCCGCTCCGACGTCGCCATTCGTCATCAGGAACGCTAGAAAAACCGTACATAGCGTTCATATTTGAGAGTGGAGATATGAACGGTATGTAGAATAATTTTTATGTGTCCGACTTTGGTTTACGCTTGGGCAGTCAACCCTTTCTACCGCTTAACCGGCTGGTACGGTGACCGTACACACCGGCGAATAGTGCAGGCGATCCCCTTCAATGATACGTCCCGGGAGCCGCCTCCCAGATGATGTAGAAACGCCGCACGTAGCGGTCATCGGTGGTGCGAGGCGAAGCGGTTCGCTGGCTTGCCCGGTACGTGCGGGAGCCGATGCGAATGCGCCCCCGGATCGATCTGGGCGGCGTCGCGCTTCGCCAAAGTTGTCGAAGGCCGGTGTGAATGATGGTAACCCGCTGCCCGGCCCGCAGCGGCCGTTGATCGGTTCACACGTCTCCAACGAGAGCGTATTGGTTCCCCGGCGGACGCACATTGTCGACGAAGGGGAGGTCGGCGCACAACCCGCTGACCGCGACCCGGTCAGCACGCAGCCAACTGCCGCTGCGTAACTGCCACCACACATGCCCATCAGGATCGGTCGTTTGCGGCAGCGGGTCGACCCGCTCTCCGGTTTGGAGGCTGGCGACCACTTCGTAGAAATCGCCCGGTCCGCCATACAGATCCGCGAAGCGCTGGACAGTGCGGCGGCAGGTCGTGTCCTCGGTCGCGCGGGCTTCCGGCGTGACCGCCGCTTCCATCTGTGAATGAATATAGGCTGCGCGGGCCGCGGCGATCCCCTCGGCGGAGAGCGGCTCGGCGACGGTGACGCGCGTGGGCAGGTTAGCGACGGGCAAGCCATTCACGATGGCTGGGGTATACGGCGCTGCGGCGCTGATGGTTTCCCCGGTGGCGGTGCTGTAGGAGCCCGCGGGCAAAAATTCCTCCACACCGTCCGCGCCGATCACCGCCTGCCCGTTCAGCGCATAGACGGTGAGCGCCCCATCCGCCGTGAGAAAGAAGGTTCCGGCGAGGGTTAGGTTGACGTCGTTGACACGCAGTCGGACGGCTTGCTCGACATTCGGTGTTTGCAGGAGCAGACCGGAGGTGAGTGCCCCACCGCAAAACGCAGCCGCATCGCTGTGGAGCGTCAACCGCTCAAAGGGTCGCTCGATGATCGAGGCCGCATCGGCGACCGCCAGCGTGCTGACCGTGCCGCTCACGGTCACCAGTTCGGCTGCGATCCAGCCATATTCATCTGTATTGGGAATTTGTGCGCGCAGCCACGCGCCGTCAGCGGTGCGCCCGCTGACGACCACACCTTCATTGACGCCCAGGCGGGCGAGAATCTCCCCGGAGGCGTCCGGCGTTTGGCGAAGGTTGAGCGTGCCGAGCGAAAGCGCGTTCAGCGTGACCAGCGGCGGGATCAGGTTGGTCAGTTCGGCGTTCCCGAACAGCATCAGCCACACAGCGCGTTCCTGAAGCGTGGGCAGATCGGCGCGGATGGTCAGGTGGGCGATACCGAGTTCATCCTCAGTGGAAGTGACGCGCAGCTCGTGGAACGTGTCGGCGGGCGCGCGGTCGCCGGGGAGTGCCGGGGCCAGCTCCGCCGCGAACGTGCCGATCTGCGCGCTGCCGTTGCCAATGCACACGCTTTCGCCTTGCAGTCCGTAACAGGTCGAGGACGCCCGCGCCAGATCGATCAGCACGGTGGGCGGGCAGGTGGGTACATCTTGTCCGAAAGCCGGGGATACAAGCAGGAGGAGCACCAGCACACTCAGCAGGAATGGGTTTAGCTTCATCATATCCCCCTTGATCCGACGACCGCAGCTACTGCTAGACTACCGCAAATTTCCCCAGCGTAGGTCAAGCGTCATGGTCGGCGGCGGAAATCGTATGGTAAGCGCCGCATCGATTTCCCGCATAATGAGGGTAGTCGGCGCACACGGGAGTAGCCCATGAAGCAAAAGTGGCTGCTGGTTCTGTTCCTCCTCTTATTATCCGCTGTTGGCATCACCTGGGCCCAATCCGGCCCGCCGCCGGAGGTGTTTGTCCCCTACCGGCAGATCGGCGAGCTGCGTCCGTTTGGTGTGCAGTACGACCCGACTTTTGATCGCTTCGCGTGGGTCGACCGCGACGGGCGATTGGTGCTCGTCGATGCCGCCACTTACACCGTGCAGCACGTCCTGTATGCATCGGGCGCGTTTAACGCCTACCGCTTCAGTCATGACGGGACGCTGCTGGCGCTGGCCATTGACCGCCGCGTCGAACTGTGGGACACGGCAGGCGGCGAACGCCGGGCGGTCTTCGAGCCGAGCGGAGCGAATCTGGTGCAGGGTCGCCTGCACTTCACGAACGATGATTCGTGGCTGCTGCTGGACACCGTGGTGCCCGCGCCGCCGGAAACCCGGCGCAGCGAAAATGACACCAGCATCATCCCGTGGCTGTGGGATGTCAACGCGGCGCTGGAGCGCGCCCCTTCGCGCGTGGCCAATGGCGAAATCGCGCAGCCGTTTTTCAACTTCCGCAACGGGCTGGTCGTCGGCGCGAACACCTTTCTGATCGCGGGGCTGCCGGGACGGTTGCAGGTGCTGGATGGGCGCGATAATGACTTCCCGGTCAGCGCCGAAATCCTGTCCTCCCGCTTCGAACGCGACCCGATCACGGTGTGGGAGAGCGCAACGGATGAGTTGATGTATGTCGATCCGGTGCTCGACAACGTGCTCGCGCAGGTGAACACGCGCACCGGAACGGTCTTCAATGTGCCGCTCGGACGCGATCTGAGTCAGGCCAACCTCGCCGATCTAGCGGACTTCACGCTCAGCGACAACGCGCGCACCCTGTGCGGGATCGGGTTACAGCACGAAACGTCACTGCTGCGGCTGATCTTCGGGGATAACTATGGGTCATATCAAGGTGGCGATCCGCTCACGGTGACGCTGCTCGACGTGCTGCAGCCCATGACCATGGAGGCAGATCGCGGCGCGCTCCTCGTATCGACCTTTAATGAAACGCGCGGACGCGGCGTGATCGAACTGCTGCGCCCGGTGGATATTCTCGGAATGGCGCTCAGCCCGGATCGCGCGCATCTGCTGGTCCGGCGGGCGTCCGGCGCGCAGCCCGTCGAGGTATACGGCCTCGATTCATGTGCGCTGGAACAGATCATCTACCCGACCGAACCCGATCCCGGCGGTGGACTGCTGGCGTTCAACGCCACAGGCAATGTCATCCTCGCCGACTTCGAGCGCTTTGACGCGGCGACGGGCGAACGCTTGGCGGGCGTGCCGACCTATACCACGCCCTTCGATTACTACGTGTTCAGCGCCGACAACCGCAGCCTGATCACCCTGCGCGGCGGCGAATGGCTGCGCTGGGATATCGAAACCGGCCGCATCGCCGAGCGCAAGTCGATTGCGCTGCACGGCGAGGTGCTGGCGGTCACGCCGGATCAGAGCCGCTACCTGACGCGCGCCGATGCGGCGGACGGGATCACGCTGGAAATTGTCGACATTCGCGCCGACCAGCGCCGCACTCTCACGATCCCCTACCCGACCGACGGCACCATCGAGCAGATTATTCCGTCCGACGACTGGGAAAACGCGCTGGTGGTCTACGGCCTCAACCAGACGAGCCAGCATTATCCCGGCAACGCCATCGCGGTCTACAATTTTGATCGTGGTCAGCTCGTCTACGCGGCGGGCGACGATCTGCCGCAGCCCGAAGACCGCGCTTATGGGTGGCTGGATACGCGCACGGTCTATATCAGCAGTTTCAATACAGAGTATCGGTCACAGCCCGAGCGTGTTTACGGGATTGAGTACCACGAGTCCGGCTTGCCCGCTTGCCTGGTCGCGGCGTTCCCTGATGATTGGAGGCGCTGGCAGCCCGTGTGGGAAAACCTCACGCTGACGCTGCGCGCGGACAGTCTGAACCGGTTGGCGGCGCGGATGTGCGCGGCGCTGCCCGCCGCGGCGAGTGACGTGATCGCCGCGCTGACGCCGACGCCGCGCGCAACCTATGTGTCGCTGGCGACGCCCGCCGCTTACGTGATCCCCGGCGTGCCGACCTGCCTGACTCGCGCGTTTCCCGGTCAAGCGGTGGATTACGCAGCGCTGTGGCGTGAAATGACCACCGATCTCACCCCGGAGGCGGTCGCCACTCTGGAAACGATGCTGTGCGAAGGGCTGATCACGTCGTTGAGCGGCATTGAGCCGACGGCGACGGTCAACCCGAATATGCTCGTGCCCCCCACGGCGACGCCGGTCGATGCTGCGCCCGAATCGGTGGAAGGAGCCGACCGCTATCGCCCGGACGTGATCGCTATCGACATACTGACCGGCAATCGGACGCGCGGTGACTATCTGCCGCCGCAGGGCAGTTCCACGCCCGGTTTGGACCGCGACCTCCTCAGCGAACTGTGGCTCAACCAATTCGGTACGTATCTGGGCGAGCGCGCGGTCAGCGCGGATGGGACTCTGCTGGCGGTACGCGATCCGAACGGCTTCGTGCAAATCTACCGCCTCACGCGCTCGTACAACGACTTCATCGCAGATGAGTTGAACGCGATTGCCACGCGCGCGGCAGGCGGCGGTCCGTCGATTGGCCTCCTCCCGACCGCGACGCTGCCCTTCGATCCGATTGGGGAGATTCGTCCCACACTCACGCCGACGATCACGCCGACCCCGCCGCCGCTGCCATCCGCCACCGCTGTTGGGTCGCTGGTGGGCGTAACCGAGGACGTGTGTCCGGCGCGGACATTGAGCACGCTAGACGCGCTCCCGCCCGGTTTCGCCCCGCCGGGGCGCCTCTTCACCGCGCCGCCACCCGAAACGTTCGATGCGGTGTGGGTGCTCAACCCGCGCACGGGCACTTTTCATCCCGACAATACGATCCCGCGCTGCCACTTGAATGGATCATGCTACCTCTCCCCGAATGGCGCGTGGATGGTGTATCAGGCCGACGGGGTGCTGGTCGCGCAGCCGGACGGATCGGCGGCGCGCACGCTGTTCCCGTTGGAAGCCGCGAATTACTTCCCCGAGGCGTATGCGTGGGCGGGTTCGACGCTGGTGCTGCGCCGCCGGGAATGGCTGCCGGATGAACGCGATCCGGTCATGGTACTGCGCGACTTTGACCCGACGACCGGGCTGGTCTCCGCGCCCTATCGCCGCGATCCGCCCGTGGAGATCGCCGGACTGCCGACGACCGAACTCGCGTGGCAGCCCGGCGGCTCGCTGGCCCTGGTCAGCACGCCTTACGGCATCGGCGGGGCGAAATACTACCTGTATGACGCGGTGAGCGGGACGGCGGAATACTTCGCGCGCAGCGAGGACAGTTCGCTGTGGTATGAGTGGCGTCCCGATGGCGGCGCGCTCTACTATCATGTGAGCGGATCGGACGCGCTGTGGAACGTCTATGACGTGCGCACTGGGGAATATACGGTTCTGGGCGACACGCCGCCGGGTGGAACCTGGTCGCCGGATGGTCGCTATCGCGTCGAGGTGGCCTTTCTGCCCGCCGATGAAGTGCGCGCGCGGGTCGCGGCGGGTGATCTGCCGCCGCAGTTCCAAATCTGGGATAGTCACACTGGGGTGACGCGGCGCTTCTGCGTGCCGGAAAGCGGGCTGTCCAGCAATGCGCCGCTGGATTTCACCTGGTCGCCCGATAGTCGCTACGTGGCCTTCCTCGCCTATCTGCCGCCGCAGGGTGACGCGCCGAACCCGACCGGGACTCCGGACGAACCGCCGCCGACCGCCACACCGATCCCGTTGGAGCAGCAGTACCAGTTCAGCGCGGCGCGCACCATCATCGTGGATACGCAGACCGGGCAAGCGGTCGTCGTGCAGACCGGGATCGGCGATCTGCTGCTGTGGACGGAGGGCGGAGAATGATCTCGAAATCGCACACCCGGGAACGCCGCTGCTGGCTGAGTGCCGCGCTGTTGGTGGTCTTGCTGTTGTTCGCCGTGCCGCTGGCATCAGCGCAGGAGACCGCGCTCGCCTATGTCACCACGCAGGATTTCGTCGCGCTGCGGCATGGCCCGGGGCGCGCCTTCGAGCGCATCACCGTGGTGCCGCCGGAAGTCACGCTCCCGGCCTACGGGCGCTCGTCCGACACGCAGTGGATTCAAGTCGAGTATGAGGGACAGCGTGGGTGGATTGCGTCGATTCTGCTCGTGTGGAGCGGTGACGTGATCAACCTGCCCGTTGACGGGGTTGATCCGGAACCATTCATCCGCCGCGCCGCCGCGCTCGGCATGACCACGCGCGAAACGCCCATCTACCCCGCGTTCACGCACATGCTGCCGCAGTATCAGGTCGGGACCATTCCGGAGGGAGTCGCGCTGGAACTGACCGGGCGTGTCGGCGAAACGGGCTACTTCCGCTTTCAGGTACGCTACGAAGGCCAACTGTACTGGGTGGGATCGTGGGACATCCGGCTGATCGATGGCGATTATCACCGCCTGCTCGATCTGGCCTATCTGTTCCCGTATGGGCGGCTCGTGCAGTCGCTGGAGGAAAACTTAGCCTTTTCGCTGAGCAGCTACACGCGCATTCTCAGCGTGTGGCAGCGCTTACAGCGCGGCGACCGCGTCGCCTGCGACCCGCTCCCGACATATGTCGAACGCACACTCACCGACGGCGATGTGCTGAAAGAACCGCTGTTCGCGCCCGTCATCGTCCCGCTCGACAACGCGGTGAGCGCTATCAACCGGACGATCAGCGTCTTCGCCGATGCCTGTACCACGCCGGGCTACACACTCACCCCGGAGATCATCAATACCCAGCTTGTCGAACTTGCCAGCGCCCAGCGCAACCTGATCCTCGCCGGATCGCTGCTCGAACCGCTGCGCGCGCGTAATCCGCTGTTGGACAGCGGGACTTAACCGACCTCATTCGAAGGAGACGCTTGAACCATGAAACGCCTGTCTGTGCTGTTCATCATCGTCAGTGTGCTGCTGCTCGTCGTCCCGGCCTTCGCGCAGGACGCCACCCCGACGCCGCTCCCGCCTGAACCGATCCCCGACTGCCCGACGTTCGAGACCGAACCAACGGACATCCGCGTCGGCTACTACATGGGGCAAGGGAGCGCCTATCTGGCGACTAGTCAGTTGATCGAGGCCAAAATCGCGTTCGCCTGCGTGGTCGAAGTCATCGAGCCGAGCTTATATCGCCGGATGGATGGGACGCGCCGAAACCTACTTCCATCTGCGCGAGTTTGTCCGCGCGCAGTACGACTACAATACGGCACTGGATTACGACCCCAACCTGAAGGAAGCATTCAACAATCGCGGCGTAGTCTTCGCGGCGCAGTACGATTTTGCCCGCGCCGAAGCGGATTTTCAGCGCGCGATCGAACTGGATGGCACTTATCTGGTCGCCGTGAGCAATCTGGCCATGATCCGCGCGGCGCAGGGGGATTACCGCGGCGCGCTCAGTGTGCTGGAAGACGCGGTAGTCGCCTCTGGCATTGACGGCGTGATCGCGGAGTATGCTGACCCCGAACGCCCCGACAACGCCACGCCGATCCCGTTCGATCCGCTCGCGGCACGCCTGTACGCGCTGCTCGGCATCATCAGCGAGGCGCAGGCACGCGATCAGTTCAACGCGTATTTGTACCTGTACAACGAATCGCAGCAGTTCCCAGATCAGCGCATTGCCGATGTGGCTGGCGCGCTCGACTCGCGCTTCACCTTTGATCTACGCTTGGACGATGGATCGTGGCTGATCCTCGACGATTTCCTGTCGTGAGGGCGATCATGGGACGTCTGCTGCTGGTGCTGCTGTGCGCGCTCATTCCCTTAGGCGCGGTCGGGCGCAGGCTGAGGTGGAATGCGCCCCACCGCCCGCCGGAATCAGCGCGGCGTATTCGTATTACGTCGGCTGGGGGATGCGCAGTTGGCGCGTCAGGCCTATGCCGCCGCTGTCGTGCACTATACCTGCGCGCTCCAGCTCGATCCGGATTATGCGCCCGCTTACGCGCGCCGGGGTTACGCACAGATCAACTTAGGTGACGGTGACGCGGCCATGAACGACTATAACCGCGCGCTCGAACTGGATGAAGCGCTGGTGGAAGGCTATATCAATCGCGGGGCATTGTATGTGCAGTTGGGTAATTTCGGGCTGGCCATCGGCGATTTTACGCTGGCGGCGCAGCTCGACCCCAACAGCGTGTCGGCGCTGAACAACCGCGCCATCGTCCACGCGATTGAAGGCAATTACGCCGAGGCGATTGCTGATCTGGAAGCGGCTATCGCGCTGGATCCGGACGTCGCGCCCCCGTATGCGACGCTGGCGGCGGTCTATTCGGCGCTGGCGGCGGAAAACTATCAGCGCTTTGTCGCTGTGAGCGGGTCGGTGGCGCGCTTGCCCGCCGGGACACCGCCCGAAGTGCTGGTCGCCATCGACGACAGCCTGCGCAATGGCAATTACACGTTCTGGCTCACGCTCGTCACACCGGGGGAGTGAGGTCGCCATGAAACCGCTTGTAGTGCTGCTGCTCTGCTGTGTGCTGGTGGGGGGCGTCTCCGCGCAGGATGGCGGGCGCGGTGTGGTGCGCACCAGCTACCGTGACGATGGCGCTTTAGTGCAGCTCCTGCTGCCGACGCTCTATGCGCTCGACCCGGCAACCGGGCTGCCGACGGCAGCGGGTGCGGGCAATTTTGGTCTGGTGCTCAACCCGGGAGCGGGGCCGGTGCTGCATCTGCGCGACGATCTGCTGTGGGGGGATGGCATGCCCGTCACCGCCTACGATGTGTTGTACAAATATGTGATCGACGCGACCACCAGCTACGCCGATGCGGACGGGCTGCACGTCTTCAACGATTTCATCGTGGGCGCACGGTTGATCGATGAGTACACGCTCGAACTGGATTTTCTCGATCAAACCTGCGCCGCGCCCGTCCGCGTGAATCAAGCGCTGCCACTGGCTCACGTACGCGCGCCAGACTTTCGCGCGTTCGTCGACGCGGTCGGCACTCCCGACGAACTGCTGACGCTTCCTGAATGGATCGCCGCGTATCGCGCTTATTTTGCTGACCGTGTCCCGCGGTCTACGTCCACGCTGCCCCTGCCGGGGACGCCGTTTCAACTGATGGAGGCGCAGTCTGATCAGGGGCTGCATCTAGTTTCCGACGATCTGGCCGTCGTCTATTCGCCAGCCCCGGCGGGATGACCCCGGTCGAACGCTTCCTCACCGGGCAGACCAATCTGCTGCTCGACGTGCCGTTTGACCGCCGCGCCGATGTGCGCGCCGCGCGCGACGTTCAGATCGCCGAGATGCCCGGCGGATCGTGGGATATGCTGCTATTCAACCTTGCCGACCCTACGCGCCCGCGTGATGCCTATGACGAAGACGGAGCACGGCGCGATCAAGGGCAGCACCCGCTGTTCGGCGATCTCCGCGTGCGGCGGGCGGTGCAGTTGGCGATCAACGTAGACGAGGTGATCGAGAGCGCGTTTCACGGGAACGCCACGCGCATTGCGGCCAACTACCCGCCGACCTCGTGGGCGTTCGATCCCGACCTTGCGCCGCTCGGTTACGATCCCACCGAGGCCGAGCGCCTGCTCGATGAGGCGGGGTGGGTCGATGTGGACGGGGATGGCGTTCGCAACTGCTACCACTGCCTCTACGGGACGGAAGGCATGGACTTCTATTTTCTGATCGGCCTTGACCCGCAGCAGGCCTGGCGAGCAGCTATGCGGCGGCTGAATCGGTCAGCCGCCAACTGCGGCGCGTCGGCCTTGCGGCTCAGGTCTCAGAATCGCCCAGCGCCCGCCTGCAGGAATTTGACGCCTACTGGTTCGCGTTTGGGGCAGAAACCGCGCTCAACCGTGATCCGGATCAGGCGGCGCTGTGGTCGACGGCGGCGGATGTGGTGGACTCGGGGGACAATCCCGGGTCATATTCCAATCCGCGCGTCGACGCGCTGCTCGAACAAGCGCGGATGCTCCCCGGTTGTGACGTCGAGCAGCGGGCGGCGCTGTACCGCGAAGTCTCCGCGCTCTTGCAGGCCGATCAGCCCGCGGTGGGCTGTATGCGCGGCATGAGTTCTACGCCGCGCGGGGCATCGAGAATTTCGCGCCCTATCCCGATAATCCCCTGTGGAATGTGACGACGTGGAGGGTGCATCCGTGAACAACCTGCTCCGTTTCAGCCTCATGGTTGTGCTGCTCACATTGGTCTCGCTTCCCGCTCACGCGCAAACCGATTTCGTGGGCGTAGTGCGCGTCGAAAGCGCTTTTGCGCGTGCCCTACCCGCCTTTGACGCCGAACCACTCGCGTCCGTGTTTGACGACGAACGGCTGGAAATCATCAGCCGCAACCTTGACGGCTCGTGGTTTGAGGTGCGCCGACCGGGGCGCTTCAACACGCTCGGTTGGGTCTTCGAAGGCATCATGGACTGGGATTTCCAGCCCGAACTGCTCCCGCTGGGCGACTTCACAACGGGCGTGGTCGGCCCCTACCCGCTGACCCAGTCCACGGATGACGCCATTTACGTCAACGAAGGCGCGTATCTGCGCGAACAACCGCTGCGCCGCGCTCGGATGATCATGGAACTCCCCGCGCTGATTACGATTCCGGTGCTCGGGCGCAATCAGGATGGCTCGTGGGTGTTCGTCAACTACCTCGGGCAGCAAGGTTGGATGATCGCGTTTGCGGGGCGACCGATCCCCAATTGGCTGCACATCCCCATGCCGCCCAATCTGCCCCTGTTGGAGACGCCGCCCGTCGTGACCATCCCGGTCGAGCTGCAGCAGGCGCAAATCGACCGCCTGCGCGCGTTCATCCACGAGCGCTATGCGCTGGCGGCGGGCTCGAGACGTTCTGGTGGCGTGTGTTTCGCGGGGAGATTATGCCGTGTGCCGCGCCGCCGGAAATCGTCGACTACCCCTACGGTGAAGCCGATGTGCGCGAACTGCCGGGTTCGGACGCTATGCGCCGGAGGTCGCCAAGCCGTCGCTTACCTGAACCGCGCCCGCGAACCGCTGCTGCACTGTGGCATCGTCGGCCCGGAGGTGACGATTGACGCGCGCAACGCGGCAATCAACGCGCGGGTGGTGTTCGATGCGACGCTCGAACGACTGCAAATTCTGGAAGACGAGGTCGTGCAGGTGCGCCGCTGACGTGAGTTAGGACTAACCGTTTCGACCCCACTCCCGACCCCTCCCGAATTCAGGAGGGGAGACAGCAAAAGAGTTATTTTTCTATCCGCCCCTAGTTGGGGAGCGGTGCGGAGTGCGGGTGCGCCCGAACGGATTCCAGGCTGCTACCCGCGCCACGGGGTCGGGGACGGCGTGGGCGTGAACGTGGCGGTCGGGATCGGCGTCGGGGTGTAGATGCCCGTATAGGGTTTCTCAAACGTCCCGCCCGTCTGCAACAAACACACCTGCTGCCAGTTGTAGCGGTAGCTCGAATTTGTCCAGTACGGCGCGACGCGCCACGTGTACGTGCCCATCTCCCACGGTAAGTCACTCAGGATGATGCGTGACTGGGGCTGGGTGCTGTCGAAGGCGCGGCGGTCACCCGTCGGCGAAATGACGATCACGCTGTAGACGTTCGCGCCCGTCAGCGCGGGGAACGTCACCGCCAAGGCGGTATCGCCCGCCATGAAATTCCCCGTCAAGGTGAACTGTCCCTGCCACTGCGAACACAGGTCTTCCGAGAGATCGAAGCTGTCCGGCACACGTCCGTTGGCATCGCGCGGGAGCAATCGTCCGGTCGGCGGGATGGAGTTGAAGGCGACACTGGTGCGCAGCAGGCGGGCGTAAATCCACGCCAAACCGTCGCCGTATTCGACTTGCAGCCACTGCCGGCCATCCCAGCGCGTCAGAAAATCGCCCGCGCGTCCGACGACCACCAGCGACGTATCACGCGGGATGCGCCCAATTGTGGGATAGGCGAAATCCGGACCCGCGCGCACCTCCGCCTGATCAACCGTCACCAGCGCGTAGATGGAATTGATCGGCGGTTCCTTGGCGCGGAGGGCAGCGCTTCCAGCGTACGCCAGCAGCAGGATGAACAGGGCCAGCAGCGGAATGATGCTTCTCATGGGAGTCCTCTCGCAGCGAATCAGCACATCTGCTTCCATTATAGGACTGCGCGGGGGGGCGGCGACTTGACGCTCGCCCCACGGTTGCGCGTTGATAGGCAGATGGTAGCTTGAGCGAGACCTAGGCAGATCCCAAAATTCCAAAGCACTCGGGTTATGAAGGGAAGAGAACCAACCAGTGTCGCGGTAGTTGGCCAACAGGAAACAAACAACCGCTTTATTGTCCTCGCTGGTGAGTAATCGTCAGCTCCGGGATTATGCGAGACACTTTCCCACTCTCGGTTACCCCCATGCAATCGTTTCCCATACCCATCCCGTCACAATGCCAGTGTCCCATCCCCATAGCATCCACGTGATACCAGCAGTTACTTTCGACACTGACATTGTCAACGATGGCAATATTCACGACGACGAGGACAATCCCGGCGTTAGTGGTCTGGAAATTGCCTTGCAGACTGACGAAACTGCCGGGTTGCACGGTTTGCAGCAGGGGATCGTTAGGCGCGAGCTGAACAGAAATACTGTTAACGACCAGAATATTTCCGTCGATGGCTTCCACGGGGCCGTCAAGGCCGACAGTCGCGCGATTGTCCGCCGCGGGGGCTGCTGCATTTGGAAGGTTGCTGACCGCTGCGGCGAGCACCACACCGCTGTCGTTCAGCACACCTTCTACTCGAACCACATCCCCCACGTCAATGATCTGGAAAATCGGGTGGTCGGGTTCGACGTCAATCTGAAAGCCATAGATGGTTATCACATGATCCGTGATGCTGTTCACTGGCCCTTCAATCGTGACCAGCCTGTCTGCGGTTGGCGTCGGCAGGGGAATAGGTGTACCAGACGGAATTACTTGAGCAGTGGGCGGCAGCGTTACGGTCAGACTCGGCCTGAATTCTGACGCAACCGAGAGCGTTATCACCATGACCTCCAAGGAGACTGACTGCCCCTTCATCGCCGCTCTGAGCCTGTGTGATGAGTTGCTGCTCATTCGGTGGCTGGTGCATGAACTGTCCATAACCTGACGAGTGTGTCCCAGCTCTTCACAATCTGGCCGCACATCCTTACGGATTCAAATGCCACAACCCAATTCCAGTGTGCTTGGAGAATCGGGTAAATCCGCTAGTGTTACGGCAAGGTCATTCCATATGCCTCACTCTTAAGATCATCCCTGAAGAAGCGCGGTTGACTATCGTAGCTTGCCACAGTTTGCCTCCTTGTTCGCGAAGAAACGGCGCTCATGAGAATAGCCCTGCTTTTTCAATGCACAAACGATATCTTTAATGTCTGAATAGATGTTCATATGTGAGCAGCAATGAAACAGAAACAAGAACTTAATGACCTCTACTGTGAGGACGCTGTCATTCATCCGGAGCAGGTCGCACATGCCCGTCTCCATCTCATCGACGGTGACAATGCTCTAAAACTCGCGGATTTCTTCAAGATGCTCGGTGACCCAACACGATTCGCATCATGTCGGCGCTGGCGGATACAGAACTGTGTGTATGACATTGCTGCAGTTGTCGGTATTTCACAATCGGCAGTATCGCATCAACTGCGTCTCCTACGTACCGCCGGTTTAGTCAAGCCGCGTAAATCTGGCAAACATGTGATGTACACGCTCGATGACCACCACGTATCGGAGTTGTTCCGGTGTGGTCTAGAACATATTTCCCATCGTTAAAGCACATATATTGAGAGGACATCTGCATTATGGCACACCACATTCATGAACAGCACCAGCATACGCATAGTGAGCACTGCGGACACATTCGGATCATCCACAACGGACATGTCGATTACCTGCATGATGGACATCTGCATCATATGCACGAAGATCATTATGATGAGCATGTGATCGAGATCAGTGATGCCAACCCAAACATTTGCAGCGCAATTTCGTGCGGTTGCGACCACATTGACTCTGGACATCCCTTAGTTCCGCATGGCGACCACTACGATTATCTGGTGAACGGACATTTGCACCACAAACACGGCGATCACTGCGATGATCACGGAACGGTTCAACTCGCGTAAGCCTGCCAACAACGCTGCCGCTCGGAGGGACAATATACTGTTCGACCGGCAGCAGCTTTATGAGTACGTGTGTTCGCTTTGCGCTTCAGCATTTACCACTGCCGCAAAGGTAACGTTTGCCAGTTCAAGCCACTGTGCAGACATCCGCTCCGCCAGTACACCCCCCTTGAAGCGCCTTCGCTGTGGATACGCCTCGATTGTGCGTGCCCGGTAACTCTGTTCATGAACTTCGACAACCCAGTGCTCATAAGCCGCGATCCAGAGAAATGCAGCATGTAAGAGCAGATAGGCATCGGAAAACCGAGTGTCCGCGCAACCGCTCGGCAGGTCGCGTTCCAGCCAAGCTGAAGGAGCAAGATCCGTTTCTGGTATCCACCGAACGTGGAAGCGATCCCGACCGATGAACAGACTGCCGCGCTCCGGCGCGGCAATCCACAGTCCCCAACCCCACAGCGTCAGTGCGCCATCCGGTATTGCCTCATACAGCGTATAGGCGCTGTGATAGCGCGGTTCCGGCGCTGGGCGTTTGATGAATCCATACTGCGTGAGCAGGTTGCCTTCAGCCCGGCGCACGTCACAGCCCCAGCACCACATTTGTTGATCGATGAGTCCGATCCCGGTCTTAAAGATGTCGTCCGGTAGGTTGAGGAGCCGCCCCCCAGCATGCTGACGATTTCGTTTCCCCATCTGGATCTACTTCCGCCAGCGCAGCCATTCCATCACACCATCTTTGATGCGCTCTAGTTCTGAAGCGGGTTGATTGATCGTCAACGCGCCTTCAAACCGGGCCTGCAAGTCCTCAGGATCGACGCCACCGTATGAGCCGATTACGACCAGCTGGGTGTGCGGTGTTTCGTCTGCGCGCCACGGCTCGCCAAACGTCAGGCTGACGCGCTTGCCGACGACATGCAGCACGCCCCGGTTCTCTGGCATTTCGCTGAGCTGGACGAAGCCTTTCGCACGGTAAACCGTGAGCGGCAAGTTCTCGACCGCCTTCCGCAGTCCTTTGAATGATAGTGGTTCGTCGGACCGCCAATTCCACGTCTCAAAGACAAGGCTGTGATCGGGATGATGGTGGTCGTGATCGTGGTCATTATCGTGATCGCGTTCGTGTTCATCGTGATCATGATGGTGATGCTCATGATCATGATCGGTCGGTACGCCCGCTTCCTGCACATGCACATCTTTTGGTGTCACCGCTTCCAGGCGTTCCGGCGCATACGCCCCCACTCCTAATACCAATTGGGGTGGGACTTTGCCATAGCTTGTTTCGAGGATCCGAGCGCGGGGCACGATCTCGCGTATCCACGTTCTGATTTCCTGAAGCTGCACTGCATCGACCAGATCGGCTTTGTTGATCACGACAATATCCGCCACACCGACCTGCGCCATGGCGAGGAAATACTGATCGCCTTCGAGCACATCGCCGCCTTGTTCAGCATCGATCACCGTGAGGATACTGTCGAGACGCACATACGGCTTGAGATCGGGCATCATAAACGTCGATGCAACGCCCGCCGGATCAGAGACACCGCTGGTCTCGATGATGATGTACTCCGGTTTTTCGGTGCGCCGCAGCAGATCGATCATCGCCCGCAGCAGATCGCCGCGAATGGTGCAGCAGATGCAGCCGTTCGACAGGCTGACCATATCGGCGTCATCGCCATCGACGCTGACCACCGACTGCGAATCAATGTTGACCGCGCCGAAGTCGTTGACCATCACTGCCACGCGCAGCCCGTGATCGCTGTGCAGCAGATGATTGAGCAGGGTGGTTTTGCCCGCGCCGAGAAAGCCCGTCAGGATGGTGATCGGGATGGGTGTACGTGCTGATTGTGTCATTTTCCTCAAGACCTCTTATTCAGGGACTATTTCTGTTACGATCACTGCGCCTTGGTCATCGCCCATGAGGAGCAGTCGGTCATCCGGCGACCAGGCGACGTGCGAAACCGCACCCAGGCCGCGAAAGCCGCCGAGCGGCGCTTCACGCTTATCGGGCAGCCACACCAGGACCGCGCCATCCTGCCCACCGGAGGCGAGAACAGCGCCGCGCTGCTGAAAGGCGAGTGTGGTCAGCAGGTCTTGATGCGCGGTGAGCTGAATCGGCGTCGTCCCTTCAGGACCTTTGCCGCGGAACTTCCACACGATCACCGTTTCACCGCCGCCCGTCGCCAGATACTTGCTGAAGCGATCCCACGCGAGTTCGCGAACTTTCGTTGGATAGCCCCACATCATCGACGGTTCCGGTTTGCGCGCATCCCAGAAGATGATGCTGGAGTCCTGCTGCCCGGCGGCGAGGACGCGCCCATCCCGACTCCAGCACAAGCGCAGGGTTGATCCTTGCCATGTGAGTTTGCGGATCGGTTCGGCGCTGCTGGCTGACCAGATGACCGCGCCGCCATACGCGCCAACCGCCAGATGATCCGTTCCCGGTTTCCACGCAATATCGGTAACCGTGCTGGCATGATCGCTGTACTCGCGGATTTGCTCTCCGTGCGCATTCCACAGCCGAACCAGCTTGCCCGCCGCCGTCGCCAGAAGATCGCCTTTGGGCGACCAGAGTGCGCGCTCACCCCAGCTCGCCCCGGTTTTCAGTGTGTGGAGCGCCTGCCCCGTCTGCACATCCCACAGGATCGCCTTACCGTCTTGCCCGATACTGGCGAGGCGCATGCTGTCGGGATGCCAGTCGAGCGCGTTCGTCCCCATGGCGTGACCGGGGAGCGCCGCCGTGACGCTCCCACTCATCGCATCGAAGACGCGAATCTCCCCACTGACAGCGGCGGCGGCAATTCGCTTGCCATCGGGCGACCATACCAACGCAATCACATAATCGTCGAGCGAAGCGCGCCAGCGCCCCACAAAGCGCACACGGGAAGCTACGCGAGACATGCGCGAAAATCCTCGTTCAACTGGGCGCGGTTCAGGTTGCGCCCGATGAAGATCAGCGCGTTATGGCGCAGTTCCAGCCCCCATGGGCGATCCGGACGGCCATCGAACAACATGTGCACACCCTGGAAAACGTAGCGTTCCGGCTGCCCCTGAATGCTCAATACACCCTTCATACGGAAGATGTCCTGCCCCTGTGTCCGCAGCAGGTTCCCTAACCAGCGGTTGAGCTTGTCCGCGTCCAGATCGCCGGGGACGGTGATCCCAACCGAGGTTACTTCTCATCATGTTCGTGATCCGGCTTGTACTCGCGGGTGAACTGCGCTTCAAGGCGCGTCGCGCCGTTGAACAGTGCCGCGCCGAATTCATCCGGGTGATGTTCGGTGAACAGCGTGTTTACGCCCGCTTTGGCGATCTGCACGACAAAGCGCGTGTCGCCGCTGTCGTTCAGGACGAGCTGAGTCAGCGTTTCGCCGGGGGTGAGCACCCCGCCGTGTGTCAGCTCGTGATCCTCGTCGCTGAATACAATCACCGCTCGTTCGACCAACGCTGCCCGCGCCGCATCGTCGCTGGCGCTCAAGGGCAGCAGACACACCTGCATCGCCGGATCGGGACCCTCTCCCATCACCCATTCGTACACGCCGGGCTGCAAGTCATACACGCCTGACCACTCGAACGGGTATTCCGGTTCCATGAACTTGGGATCGACTTCCAGCGCCCGGTCCACATTAAAGCCGCCGACATTCAGCACGCGCTCCATCTCGACGACGGCGTTCTGCGTCCGGTAGATTTTTGCGGCGGCGTTCATTGCGTGCAGGCGGGCTTCCAAGCGGTCGAGGTCGGCGGGCGCGACCAGATCGGTTTTATTGAGCAGGATGACATCGGCAAACGCGATCTGCTCCTGTGCTTCGTCGCTGTCATCGAGATGCTCCCAGATGTGCTTGGCATCGACGACGGTCACGATCCCGTCAAGGCGCAGATGACGTTCCAGTTCAGCGTCCATGTAGAAGGTCTGCGCAACCGGACCCGGATCGGCCAGCCCGGTCGTCTCGATCATGATGTAATCGAAGCGGTCGCGGCGCTTCATCAGGTTGCCGAGGATGCGGATCAAATCACCGCGCACGGTGCAGCAGATACAGCCGTTGTTCATCTCGAACACTTCTTCGTCCGCGCCGATCACCAGTTCATGATCGATGCCGACTTCCCCGAACTCATTTTCAATCACGGCGATGCGCTTGCCATGCTGCTCGGTCAAAATGCGGTTGAGCAGCGTCGTCTTGCCGCTGCCCAAAAAGCCCGTCAGCACGGTGACGGGAACACGGGTATCGGTCATGGTCGTCATATTTGTCCTCTTCTCAATCGTCTTTATCGACAGCAGTAGCAGCCCACAGCATGGTTCTTCTTGGGCGGCGCGCTCGTTTGAGCGGGGGCGCTGTTCCCTGCGCCGCGCAGGAAGGCCGGGACGCTCAACGCCCGCTGGGTGAGCAGGCTGTCACATTCCGGGCAGGGCAGCACATCGTCGGCTTCTTCCCACGAGCGGCGCGCTTCAAAGTGCGCCCCGCATTCGTCACAGGCATACTCATACAAGGGCATGGATCAGCTCCTTCAGTTCGTCCGCGTCGCGCAGTGTATGATCGGCGTGCGTACTCAGGTTGGCGGCGAAATACGGGTGACGCTCCCACAGCGCCTCGCTCACGAGCGCCAGTGTGATCACCGCGCGATCCGGTGCGCGTAAACTGTTCAGGATCAGGGCGAGCGCATCCGGCGTGGCGCTGCTCGAGACCGGGATCAACGCGGTGTCGCAGTCCAGCCGGTTGATCGTACTCGATCGCCGAATGCCAGCGTGCAGCACGCGCACCCGCCCGGCAAACGCCATGTCGGGTAATCGAGGCGCAGCGCTTGATCGGCGTTGTCGATCACCTGCACTTGCTCTCCACGCATCGTGAAGGCTTCGGCAAGGGCACGAACCGCAGCGCGTTTCTCGGCGTGATCCAGCCCGGTGATCGCAATCAGTTTCATCGCACTCACCCCACCGAATCGAGCGGCAGATAGGCTTGATCGCCGTTCAGCGCTGCACCCCACGCGAAGCCGTTGAACACCAGCTCACGCAGCGGGGCAGACGGCAGCATAAATCCAGCACTCGACAGCAGCCCTTCGATGTAGTCGTAGATCGCGACGATTAGCCGCTCGTCGTTGATGGAATGGAACCAGATTGGCTGACCGTCAAATTGCAGCAGCACGACATTCGCCAGCGAACAGGGACCTAAACAACCGCTTTGCGTCAGGTGAACGTGGTTGCGCAGTTTGCGCCGTTCCCATTCGTGGTGATACAGGTCTTGCTGGACAGTAGCAAAACCTTTGTCGGTGCGGCCACAGCAGCAGCCGAGCGAACACACAAACAGATGCCCGCGTTTCTTCACCATGTTGATCGTCTCGCCGTCCGCGCGGGTGACGACGGCCATCCGCGCCTCATTCATAGACCGTTTCCATTTCTTCCTCGTCTGCTTCGATCTGCCGAGAGCGGCGCAGGCTGTGAACGATCCACGCGGCGGCAAACAGTGCCGTCGCCGTCAGCACAATCGCCGCGCCGGACGAGACATCGGCGTAGTATGAGGCATACAACCCGACGATCCCCGACAGCACCGCGATTCCGATTGCAAGCGCAAACATGCGGCTGAGGCGCTGCGTGAGCAGGGCCGCCGCGGCCGCCGGGGTGATCAGGGAGCGCGCTCGTCATGACCACGCCGACCACCTGAATACTGCTCACGACCGTGAACGCCAGCAGGATCAGCAGCAGATAGCGCAGTCGGTTCGCCCGCAAGCCGATCACTTCGGCATGGATCGGGTCGAACGAGGTCAGTTCGAGTTCTTTGTGGAACAGCACCAGCAGCGCCAGCGTCCCTAAGGTGATCACCGCGATCAGAATGAGTTCATCCGTCGTCACACCGAGGATGTTGCCAAATAGGATGTGCGAGAGATCGCGGAACGAGCGCACCGTGCTGATCAGCAGGATGCCGAACGCGAACATCCCCGTGAACATGATGCCGATAGCGGTATCCTCGCGGATTGCGTCACGCCGCGACAGCCAGCCGATGCCGAGCGCCGTCAGCACCCCGGCGATCAGCGCGCCGCCGAATAAGCTCCACTGGTTCAGGTAGGCGACGACCAGACCGGGCAGCACGGTATGCGCCAGCGCATCCCCGATGAACGCCATGCGCCGCAAAACGACATATACGCCGATGCTGGCACAGCCAAGCCAACGAGCACTCCGGCGATCAGCGCGGTTTGCATGAAGCCAAAGCGAAACGGCTCGATCAACCACTCAAACAGATTCATACGCCCACCTTCATCCCGGTGAATGCTCCCGGCGGGGGCGCGACTTCGCGCCCATTTGCCAGATACAGCGCCGCGTCAAAATCCGTCTCCAACCGTCCGAGATCATGCGTGGCAGCGATCACGGTCTTACCCTGTTCGCCTAAGCGCGCCAGCACCGCGACGATGATCGCCCGTGTCTCGGCATCCACCGCATTGAGCGGCTCGTCGAGCAGCAGCAGATCGGCTTCTTGGGCTAATGCGCGTGCCAGCAGCGCCCGCTGCTGCTGCCCGCCGGAAAGCTGCCCGATCTGCCGTTCTGCCAGATCGCTTAAGCCAAGTTGATCGATCACGGTGTCGACCAGCGCGCGATCCTGCTGCGACGGACGCTTGAACCAACCCAGATGGACATAGCGCCCGGTCAAGACCAGGCGCCGCAGCGTGACTGGAAAGCGCCAGTCGATCTCGCCGCGCTGCGGCAAATAGGCGACCCGGTGATGACACGCCCCCGGCGGGTTGCCGTAGATGCGAATCTCGCCGCTGCGAATCGGCAGCAGTTTGGCGACGGCTTTGAGCAGCGTCGACTTGCCCGCGCCGTTCGCCCCGACCAGCGCCACCCGCGCCCCGACCGGGACCGTCAGGCTCACATCGCGCAGCGCCAAGCGCTTCGTTCCGGGGTAGACCAACGACAGTCGTTCGACCACGAGCGCGGGCGCGCCGGGGAGCGGGTCTTGATGCTGGCGGTGGCTGTAGGGCAGCGCGGGATGATTCATGATGCCGCCGCGTCTTCGTCCAGCAGCCATTCCGAGAACGGATCATCAAAGCGCCGCCACTTCTTCGCACCGAGCGCTATTTCAGCCTCGGTGAGCAGACATGAATCGAGCGCAGCGCGGATGGCTGCCTGATCCATCTCAATGCCGATCACGACAAGTTCCTGACGACGGTCGCCGTACTCACCCTCAAAATAGCCCCTGATCTCCGCCACCAGCGCGGGATCATCCGGATATTCGTCGGGCGGGGTATCCGCCCACCATTCGCCACCATAGTCGAGCGAAATCACATCACCCGCCTGTGACCACACGCCAACCATGTTGTGCCGCGTCGCCAGCCACACGAAGCCTTTCGAGCGCAGCACGCTGTCGAGCGCGTCGCTTTCCAGTACCTCCATCAAGCGTGCCGGGTGAAAGGGACGGCGGGCGCGGTAGACGAAACTGCCCACGCCGTACTCTTCGGTTTCTGGGGTATGCGGCTCACCGGACAGCCATTCGGAGAACGTCGAGGCCCGGTCAAAATCGAAGCGACCGGTGTTCAATATCTCGGTCAGCGTGACCTGTCCGTGATCCGCGTGGATCAGTTTCGCTTGTGGATTCAGCTTGTGCAGCAGTGCCCCGCCGGTGCAGTTGTTCAGGCTGCACCAGATCGATCTTGTTGACGATGATCACGTCCGCGAACTCAATTTGATCGACCAACAGATCGACAATCGTGCGCTCGTCGTCGGGCGTTACACCGATTCCGCGCTCCGCCATCGTATCGAGCGAGGCGACTGCGCATGATGTTGTGCGCGTCCACCACCGTGACCATCGTATCGAGGCGCGTGATGGCACTCAGTCCGCCATCCGTGTCGCTCACCGGAAAGGTGAACGTTTCCGCAATCGGCAGCGGCTCGGAAATGCCCGACGATTCGATCAACAGGTAATCGAAGCGTCCTTCCCGCGCTAACCGCGCGACTTCGACCAGCAGATCATCGCGCAGCGTGCAGCAGATACAGCCGTTGCTCATTTGCACCAGTTTTTCATCGGTCCGGCTGAGCGCTGCGCCGCCATCGCGCACCAACTGCGCATCGATATTGATCTCGCTCATGTCATTGACGATCACCGCGACGCGCAAGCCTTCGCGGTTGTGTAAGATGTGAGTGAGCAGGGTCGTCTTGCCTGCGCCCAGAAAGCCGGACAGGACGGTCACAGGAAGTCGGTTCATGAGCTTGCTCCGTTCGTCTGCCAGATCCGGGAATGGATCGGGGGGAAGGCCGCCCATCGATCTGGGAGTGAGCGCCATTTCTTCATCAGTAAGCAGCGCCGCATTGAGACGCGCCAGCATGTCCGCTTTCGCATGTCGATCCCGATGAAGACCACCTCCTGCCGCCGATCACCGAACGGCTCCCTGCCAGTATTCCGCGATGTATTCCAGCGTCACTGGGTCTTGGGCGCGTTGTGCCGCCGGAACGCCTGCCAGCCAGTTCGCGGGGGGGGGCAATCGCGGGCGACATGCCCGGACAGCGACCAGTTAATGCCGAGATTATGGCGTGAAGCCAACCACATGAAGCCTTTCGGAGCGCAGCACGGATTTCATCAGGTCACTCTTGATGAAGTCCATCACGCGTTGCGGGTGAAACGGGCGACGCGACCTGAAGACGAAGCTGCTGAGGCCGTATTCTTCGGTCTCTGGCGTATGCTCCCCTTGCAGTTCTTTCAACCAACCAGCGGAGCGCTGCGCGGCATCCATATCGAACAGGTTTGTGTTCAGAAGCGCTTGGGGCGCGACTCTTCCCTCCTGTGCGCGCACCAGCCGCGCCGTCGGGTTGAGCTTGCGCACGGCTTCTTCAACCCGCCCTAATTCCGCCTCGCTTACCAGATCGATCTTGTTGACTCCGGCGACATTGGCGAACTCCACTTGATCGATCAGCAGGTCGGAGACGGTGCGGCATCTGTTTCGCTTCTGCCATGCCGAGCGCCGCCAAGCGGGCCCCTGTTTCACATCTTCCAGCCAGACGCTGGCATCCACAACGGTCACCATCGTGTCCAGGCGCGATATCTCCATCAAACTGACGCTGTCCTCAGGCGTGGTGAACGAGAATGTCATGGCGACGGGCAGCGGCTCGGAAATTCCCGTTGATTCGATCAGCAGGTAGTCGAAGCGTCCTGCACGCGCCAGCCGCGCCACTTCGACCAGCAGGTCATCGCGCAGCGTGCAGCAGATGCAGCCGTTGGTCATCTCGACCAGCTTTTCTTCGGTGCGGCTGAGCGCAGCGCCGCCGTCGCGCACCAACTGCGCGTCGATGTTGACCTCGCTCATGTCGTTGACGATCACCGCGACGCGCAAGCCTTCGCGATTGTGCAGGATGTGATTGAGCAGCGTCGTCTTGCCCGCGCCGAGAAAGCCGGACAAGACCGTGACGGGAAGCCGATTCGTGATCGTCATTCGGTCAGCGCCTTCAGGCTCAAGCCGTGCCGCCGCAGGAATCCGGCAGCCCGATCCAGTCAATCGTGCGCAGTTCCTGCGCCGTCACGCGCACTTTGACAAACTGCCCGGTTTCCTCGACATAGATTGATTTGGATTGCAGATCTGGGTTGAACTTGCGCCGAGTCGCCCGCATCGAAAACGAACGCTGGTTGCCGAACATCGGCTTGTCTGGGTGATTTTGTGTTTGCCTGCCATCTATGGTTCCTATCTTGTCTTTGCGTGAAAGAAAGCGCGTGAACAAACCTGTCCACGCGCTTTTTCTGGATTGCGTGACGCTGCCGCTATTGCAGCGCGGTTGTGATCACATCTACGTTGTAACGCATCATCTCCAGATACGTCGCTCCCGGCGTTCCCGCCTGACCGAGCGCATCGGTGTACAGCGTCGGCGCAAGGACAACGCCAGCTTCATCGGCAATCCGCTGCATCAGGTCGGGATTGGTGACGTTCTCCGCGAAGATCGCCGGAACGCCTTCCGCCTGAATGAATTCGACGAGGTCCGCGATTTCGCCCGCGCTCGGATCCGCCGCTTCGGTGCTGACCGATTCCAGCGCCGACGAGATTTCGAAGCCGTATTCATCGCCGAAGTAACCGAACGTGTCGTGCGAGGTGACGAGGATGTGGTTCGCTTCCGGGATGGTTGCCACCTGTTCGCGGATGTAAGCATCGAGTTCGGTCAACTGCGCGGTATACGCCTCCGCATTGGCGTTGTAGGTGTCGGCGTTTGCCGCATCGGCTTCGACCAGCGCGGCGCGGATGTTTTCGACCATCACCACGGCGTTGTTGGGGTCATGCCAGATGTGCGGATCAAACTCGCCATGTTCGTGGGCATGGTCTTCACCTTCTGCGTGTTCATGCTCGCCGAGTTCACTCTCCGGTGCCATCCCGAAAGCCGCCAGCGCCGACGGCTTGCCGCCGACGAAGATTCGTTCTTCGGAGATTTCAAGCGTTTCGAGGTTGACGCCGCGAATGTCACCGGGCAGCGGTTCGCTGACATACGCCATGTGTCCGTTGACGACGAACGTCGGGCGGGCAGCAGCGCGGCCAGAAGCCGGCGCGAGGAACGGATCGACCACCTGCACGGTGCCTTCGACTGCGCCCGTCGCAATGTCGATCACATGCAGATTGCCATCAATCGTCAGCGCGACCAGCTTGGACGGGTCTTCGCCGTGAAAGCTGAAGCGCCACACGGGTGCCGGGGCTTCGATCACGATTTCGGCTGTGCCCGCGACCGGATCGACGCGCACAATGGTGTTTTGTCCGTAATTGCTGATCAGGTAGGGCGCGCCTTCGACAGCGTACAGCGTGCCGGTGCGCAGATCGGGGTTGTCTGTCGGGTTAGCAATTTTGCGCAACACTAACGTCTCGCCATCGCGCTCGACCAGCAGAATCCCGTCAGCACAGCCAAACGCGACACCCGTATCGCTGTAGGCAGCCTCACCGTGCAAGCCGGGGCATTCGGGGAAGCTCTGCACGATTTCGCCGTCGAGCGTCATGACATCCACGCCAATTGGTAGCGCGTCATCGGCATTTTCCATGTTCGGAGCAGACATCAATACGACATCGCCCATCGGCACAGCCACGCCGTGATGCGGGCGCGCCGTCGTCACCGTGACTGTTTCGCCTGCGAATAGATCTTCTTCAGTAAAGATCGTCGCCGCGCCATCGCCGTCGTGGAAGATGGCGATCTGGTCGTGATGTACGACATAGTGAATGGGGGTCGTCCCTTCAATCGCAACGTCAAGTAGCGCCGGACTGCCGAAATCAGTATGAAAGTGATCGTCGTGCGGCAGTGCCGGAACGCCGCTGTCGATCACGTTGGTGATCCCGCCGTTCGTTTGCACGGCGAAGGCGTAGCGCCCGCTCGGTGACGGATACAGCGATGCTGCTGCGGTCAGTTCAAAGTCCGCGATCACCTCGTTGCTGCGCAGATCGACGATCTGAACCGTCCCGCTTTCGTAGTCATTCACGATCAGGCGCGTGCCGACCATTGGCTCGCCTTCCATGTAGCCGCCGTCACCTTCACCTTCGTGTTCGTGGTCATGTCCTTCAAATGCCAGCGGTTCGATCCCATCGCTGACGACGACGCGCGTCGCGGTCGAACCGGAAGCGGTATACAGATCATCGAGCCACGTCTCGAATTCAAGGCCGTTCTCGAAAATCAGATCGGCTTCCGCCAGTGCGACCGCATCCTGCGGCGTGGGTTCATAAACATGGGAATCGCCGTCGGGACCCACCAGCACGGTGAGTTCAACCGCATCTCCGGCGATGTTCTGAACGAGATCGCCGAGAATGCTGTAAGTGGCGACCACCCGCAGCGGCGCATCCTGCGCTGCCGCTGGGAGTACAAGACCGAGACTGAGAAGTAAAAGGACAACGATAACCGAACGCATAGTACGCATGAACTCTCCCTAGAATGGAATTAGGAACGGGTCTGACAAAGGCTGCACATCCCAAGCAGTTGGATATGCGCGGCATGAAGTCGGTATCCGCGCTGCTGGGTGAGTGCTTCAAGCTGAAGCTGGAGCGCATCGCCTGCGAGAAACTCTGCTTTCCCGCACGAGATGCACACGAAAAGAGGACGTTCGCTGTCCTGCGCCAACACGTACTGATTGCAGTGATGCAGCCCATGAACGCGGCGCACAAAGCCAATTTCTTCCAGTGTGTCGAATAGGCGATAGACGGTGGCGCGCCCAGTATGCGGACGCTCACCGCGCACAAACTCC
>NZ_JADJPI010000024.1:0-27747 GCF_016713355.1 Candidatus Flexifilum breve | reverse complement strand
GACGTTGAAATAGGCTTTGAGCACACCCGCGATGCCCGCGCGTAGACGGCTCCCGCCGTGAACCCGCTGATCAGCGCGCGCGCGATGATCACCCAGCCTGCCGCGTCTCTCGCATTGCCAGCGCCAGCGCCACCGTCACGCCCATCACCGCCCCGGCGATCATCCGGCCTTCGCCGCCGATGTTGACCACGCCGCCGCGAAACGCCACGCAAATGCCGATGGCGACGAACAGCATGGGAATCGCCTTGACGAGCGTTTTGGCAGCCGTCGAATTTTCGTTGCCGAACCCGCGCCATTCCACAGGGATTGGAAAGCGTCGAGAGGATTGGCGTTGAGCGCGATCAAGAGGAGGGATGCAACCAGCAGCCCGGCGAGGAGGGCAAGAAAGGGGGGGAACACGTCGAGTGTTCGACTAAGGAAACGCCTAAATACCATACCGTATTCCGAACGTTAATGTCCGTTTAATTATGCGGCGGATTGTAACGCGAAATACGTCGATTAGCACCACAAGTGTAACTATTCTTTTGTGAGATTTAACCCATGTATATGATTGAAATGACAGCTATTGTTTTGTAAGATTTAACCCATTTGGGCGATTTCGGTATGGCGAAAAACAGTCAACGGTGTGATTATTGACTAACCCCGGTGGCCTGCATCATGGCGTAGCAAATCGTTGAGTCGATGAACTCTGAAGCCGCGCTTGAGCAAATCCTTGCTGATGCGCTTCGACAGGTCGGTTTCAGCGGGATCCCCGCTGAGCGACTGCCAGTGATTGTGGATCGGTCGGCTATACGACATAGCCCCAGTGATAGTCGGAGAACGAGCCGAATCTGCGCTGCACCTCGAGGAATTTCTGGCATTGTTGATCGTCGAGGCGATCCTTGACGGTTGCGCGCAATGCCGGGGTTCGCCAGCAGTTCCGCGACTCTCCGCCCTCGTAGTGTGCCACGACCGCCGGGTCGAAGCCGTCGAAGGCGGCGCGGTAGTTTTCGCGCTTTGCGCAAAATCGTGATCCAGCTTGTTCGCCTGTAGCCCCTTCCAGGCAGATGCGCTTCAACAAAGCCGGAATCATCGCCCCGGAGCGGTACGCCCCATTCTTCATCGTGATATTTAACGTAGAAAGCGGGTCAGCGCCGCTCCAGGCACAGCGGATCAGAGCGGTCATACGCGACGATCTCCTTGCAGGTATCAATACTTACGTCAGTAGGTGTCAACTCAGGGGGTTCTGTTACGACGAGTTAACGTGCCGGCGCAACGGCGTCCGGTGGGTCTGAATAAATGAAACGGACGCCCTGTTGGGCGACCCCACGAACATGCTACCACCATCTGGAAGCGTTTTATCCCTGTTTCGCTTCCTGTTCCAGCAGCAGACGCTTGCGCTCGACGCCCCACTTATACCCGGTGAGCTTGCCATCCTTGCTGATCACGCGGTGGCACGGGATGAGGATCGCCGCGATTGCTGCCACACGCCGACGCGACCGCCCGTACCGCTTGGGATTGCCCAGCGCCGCGGCAATCTCGGAATAGGTGCGCCGTTTTCCGCGGGGGATGCGCCGTGGTTCGTCCCACACGCGCCATTGAAACGCGGTCGCCTTGAATATCCAGCGGCAGATCGAGCGTGGGGCGCGTGCCTCGACCGTATCGAGAATGGCGTTCACCGTCGCTTGCAGCGCTTCGTCGTCGCGGAGCAGGTGCGCGGCGGGGAGCCCGCCCGTCAGCGCGGATCCCGCCGCGCGTTCATCGTCGTAGATGCCGATGGCGCATACCCCGCGCCCGGTCAAGCCGATGAGCAGCGCGCCGAGGTAGCAGGTCGCCACCGTGTAGCGAATCGTCGAACAAGGCGCACCGTCGCGATACGCTCCGGCGTCATACCGATCAGGCCGTCGCTGTACACGCGGCTGGGCGAGCCGAGCCCGCTTCGTAAATCGCGTCGGTGATCGTTGTGCCGTGTTCAGACTGGTCTTCGCGATCCATCCTTCCCATCTGGGCATACTGGTGGGGTGATGCTGAGCGTCGCTTTGGAACACCTCGCCGAGATGTCCCGCTTCATAGCCGAAGGGTCGCCGAGCGCCTTGAGCGTCAGCGCCCCGGTTGATCGATGTGCGCGTGGATGGTCGCACACGGCCTGCACGAGACCAAGCGCGGGTCGGTGATATGGGCTTGCCGCGGATGGCAGCGTTTACATGGGCGAAACCCGGCGTCCTCGGCCTGCGCGGGCAGCGTGAAGAAGACGACGTTTTCGCGTTTGGGGGGGCGACTTGCACGAGGGGCGGCAGTAAATGCCCGTCGTCGCCACCGCGTACACGAATTCGCTGTCTGCCGCGTGATCCCGGCTCGCCAGTTGTTCCTACAGCGTATCGGTGTGCGTAGTAACGTTTTCCTTTTACCCCTCTCCACCAAGAGACGGGGTAGGGGTGAGGTTTGTTGATCAATACGCCTATGGTACAGGATTCGCCGCCGCGCCTCTATCCGTTTTCGGGGATGCAATTTTTAAGGTGGATTGGCAACGTGTGACTGCTGTAAATTTCAGCCTCACCCCGGTTCAAGTCAGCTAACCGCCCTCTCCCTTGGGAGAGGGGCAAAGAGCCGTCAGGTTCTTGGGGTGAGGCTTGGACGTTCCTAATACGGCAGCGAGCGGCGCGGACGCGAGGGCGTGCTGGCGATGAAGTGCGCCGCCAAGTGCATGGCTTCCTGCTTGTTGTGCGTGGTACACAGGCGGTGGCGCAGCAGATTGCGCTCGATCACCTTATTCGCGTCGAAGAACCAGTACTGCGCCATCAGCGGTGACACGAGGATGGGCAGGAGGTTGCGGTGCTGCGGGTACATCTGATAATTGCCGAATTCGCCGTGCACCGCGGGGATGATCCGCGTGCTGATGTGGCTGGCGGTGCTTGGGTTGTTCCCCACACATAGCGACAGGCCGCCTCGAACTGCTGAAAAGCGGGCATCTGCTTGACCAGCGCGCACGAGCCGTAAAATGCATCCGCTTTGAAGAGCGCGGCCATGTTTTCGAGCGCGCTGTAATGGCACACCGCCTCTTCGACTTCGGTGCCGAAACCGATGCAGGCCAGAATCTTGACGGGCACATCGAGCGGTTCGACCGCGATCAGCGAGAGCGCTATCCTCGACAATCGTGCCCGCGCCCGACCATCGCCGCGCATGATCGAATCCACGCCGCCATCCACCAGCGCAATCGCGTCGATGGCGAGATGTTCGACCAATGTCTTATACGCGTCGATCAGCGGGAGCGCGCCCGTATTCGCGAACATCCAGATCGTCACCGCTTCGCCGTGCACGTCGCGGAACCACTGCGCGAGGTACGGCTCGGGACAGTAGGTCAGCGGCACTTCGACCTCGCCCCGCGCCCCGATTAACAAATTGGGGATGATTTTCTCCGTTTTGCTCATATAACTGGTGGCTCCGAGATCGGCTGGAAGCTGAAGTTGGCCAGATGCGGTTTTGCCCTGCTCGCGCAGGGTGAAGTAGATCGGCAGCCCGGCGAAGACATCAAAGCCGCCGCCATGCCCGCGATGAGAATGTTTTGGGAGGACTGGAGTTGGTCGAGGATGGGCAGGTTCAAACGCATGAGAGGAGTCTCCTGAGTAATGCCTAGATTATACCCCGGCTCAGATCTCCCGTGTTGCTCGCCGATGGCCGGGCCTGACTAATCCTCATCGGGGAGTGGTCCCCGGTAATGCTGCTGCATCCACTCGATCGCGAAGCTCTTCAAGCCGTCGGCGGGAAACAGATAGGCCTGTGCCTCGCCCACGGGCGCCCTTGCGGGCATTCGCCGTCGCCGCGAAAGCGCGCCCGATTTCTAAGAAATAGTCTTCCACGCCAAAATCGGCAATCCCATCGGTCGTATCAAATTCCTCAACGTCGACCCACACTGTCTTGCCAGCTTGAGTATGGGTATCTGATATTGATCAAGCTGCTTAGACGGCGACGACAAGCTGCTCAGCGTGGTGCACCAGCGTCAGGTTAGAGAGCGGCGCGCCCAGCACCAGAACGCGTCCATCCGCCGCACACAGTCGCCCCAGCGGTGATCGACCCCGAAGCCATAGTGCCGGGGATGCACTTCGGTCAACCAGGTCGCTTTATGACCAACCGCAACAAACGAAGCGAGTGGGTGCGTGCTGCGTTGTGCTCCTTCCCATGTGCGCAGATATTCGGCGAGGATGCTCCAGTTCGCGGTGATCGGCAGGACTAGTCTCTGGGTCAAAAGGGTGGACACTCGTCCAACCACCGCTGCTGTTCCTCATCGCTCCACTCGTCAAGCTCATACGGGTTGCCCTCCCAACTCGCCAGCATCATCAACGTGCCTTCAGCGGTCAAGACATCAAAGATCGCCTTGAGTACGACTTGTGGTCCGCCGACCATCCAACCGATCGCCTTCACTGAGACATGCAGGAGCACGGTATCGCCCGCCCGCAGCCCCAACCGCCGCAGATCGGCGCCGAGTTGGCTGCGGACGACTACGGGTTTTGCAGTTTCATCTTGCATGACACACCGCTTTCTATCCCATCTCGTGTTCAAACCGGCACGATTGCTTGATTATATGCGGAACTGGGGCTTGCCCCTGACGTAACGTCACCCTGTAGACTCAGAATGCAATCAGGGGCTTGGGGAGGGCTGCGCCATGCAGAGAACGACGTATCACGTCGGCGAATTCGCCGACCTCGCGGGCGTGACCGTGCGCACGCTGCGCTACTACGATCAATCCGGGTTGCTGCGTCCGGCGCGGCGCGGCAGTACACGCCAGTATCACCAAACTGATCTGCTGCGCTTGCAGCAAATTCTCACGCTCAAAGCGCTCGGTTTTTCGCTCAACGAGATCCGCGACCTGCTCGAAGACCCGCACTACGATCTACGGCGCTCGTTCGCCATTCAGCGTGAGGCAATCCATGCGGAAATCGAACGCCTGCAGAAGGCGCTCACGGGGCTGGACTTGACCATCGCGCACCTCGACGCAACCAACCAGATCGACTGGCACGAGATCGCCGTCATCGTGACGGCGCTGAATGCCGACTACAAGCAGGAATGGTCGCGGCGCTACTATAGTGACGAACAGCGCGCCCGGTTCGCGCAGGCCACGCCCGCCGAAGTCGAAGCGGGGACGCGCGGTTGGATGCAGCTGACTGAGGATTACAAAGTGGCACGGCATTTGCCGCCGGATCATCCGCAGGTGCAGGCGCTCGCCGCCCGGCAGGTCGAACTGGTGCGCGCGTTCACGCAGGGCGACCCAGAGGTCGAAAAGTCGCTCAAAGCGATGTACGCCAACTTCGAGAGCATCCCGCCGGAATTTCGCCTGTTCGACCGCGATCTGCTGGAGTACATGGGCGAGGCCGTGCGCATTTATCAAGCGCAGCAGTCGTAACATGTCACGCGGCCTTTAGCCTCCCGCATGTAGGACTAACGTATTTCAAATGGAGTAACACCCATGTTGACGACACCGCATGTGGAGACGCGCATCGAACAGCCGTATCTGGCGATTCGCACGTCAGTTCGGTTGTCCGAAGTGGGCGTGGCGACGGCCAAATTGACCAGCGAAGTGCTCGCATGGCTGGCGACGCGCCAGCTTGAGCCAGCCGGATCGTCTTTCGTGCGCTATCGGGTGGTCGATATGGCGCGTGAACTCGATCTGGAGATTGGCGTGCTGGTCGCCGCGCCGGGGGCTGGGGATGAGCGCGTAGTTCCCGGCAAGTCCCGGCCGGGCGCTACGCCACCTGACTTACACAGGCGTCGCCAATGGGCAAGCCGGAAACGCGGCGCTGCTCGACTGGTGCGCGCAGCAGGGGCTGCCGGTGGATCAATGGCCGGCGGATCACGGCACGGTGTTCGGCGGGCGCTTTGAATTCCTGCTGACGAACCCGGATGTTGAGCCGGATATGGCGCGGTGGGAGACGGAAGTCTGTCTCCGCCTGGCCGATTCCGCCTGACAGCTTTCCCGGTCGTCCGCTCACGGCGACCACGAACAAAGCCGTAGGTTCTGCCCGGTGATCCGGTACAATCACACGCATCAGGCGGCGTGTTCGCGCTCCGCGAACACGGCAGCAAAGGAGTCGAAGACCTGATGAAGTTTGTGATGGTGGGCAGCGGCGCGGTCGGTTGCTACTTCGGTGCGCGGCTGCTGCTGGCGGGACATGACGTCACTTTTATCGCGCGCGGGGAGCGGCTGCGCGCTTTGCGGGAGCAGGGGATCACGCTGGTGCATGGCGACGAGCCGACCCGTATACCACAGGTAGGAGCGGTTGAGTCGCTTAACGAAGTCGATGCGGTTGATTATGTGTTCTTGGGTGTAAAGACGTGGCAGGTCGCAGAAGCGGCGCAGACCTTCAGCGCGCTCACGGCTGAGCACACGCGTTTCCTCACGCTGCAAAACGGCGTCGATGCGCCGCATGAAGTCGCGGGGATGGTCGGCGCGCGTCGGACGCTCGGCGGCATTGTGCGCGGCTTCTTCGAGATGACCGACCTGACGACGGTGCGCCATGTCGGTGTGCCGCCGACCATCATCTATGGGCAGATCGACGGCGGGCGTTCCGCGCCAACGGATCAGCTTCTGCCGCTGCTCATCGAAGCGGGCATCAACGCCGAACATTCGACTGACATCGAAGCCTCGCTGTGGGAGAAATTCCTGCTCGTGACCGCGTTGAGTGGTGTCGGGACGGTGACGCGCTCGACCGTCGGCGAGCTTGCGCGTGCGCCGAGACGCGCCACATGCTCTACGGGGTGCTGGTCGAAATGGCGGCGGTGGCACGGGCGCTCGGCGTCCGCCTGCGTGACGATGCCGCTGACCGGACGCTGGCCTTCATTGATACGTTCCCCGCCACGGCGACCACCTCGCTGCACCGCGACCTGATCAATGGGCTGCCCTCGAACTCGAAGCGCAGACGGGCGCGGTCGTGCGGATGGGGCGGGAGACGGGCGTGCCTACGCCGATCAACCAGTTCATTTATGCGAGCCTGCTGCTGCAAGAAGCGCGCAATCGCCTCGCTGATCTACGCTACAATAAACCGTAGATCGCTTTGGGGGACTTATGGCGCACGTCTTCATTTCTTATCACCGGGACAGCAGCAGAGAATACGCTCGCAGACTAGCAGATTACTTAATTGAGAAAGGTTTTGATGTCTGGATTGATGACCAGATCGACTACGGGACAGAATGGGAACGCGTCATTTTTGAGGAGGGTTTAGACAACGCAACGGCACTCATCGTGATAATGACGCGCGGTGCATGGGAAAGTGAGTGGGTTCGCAGCGAGAGAGAATATGCAGCCTACAAGAAAATCCCTATTCTTCCATTGCGAATCGAGGAGTTCATATTCCCGCCCTATTTAACGAGGCAATATGTCGACTTACGGGAAACAGAAGGACGGCCTCATCGGCTTCCACCAGAGGATTTTCTCAAACGCTTAGCACAGTATGTCATTCGGAAATCAATTCCAGGTGAGGATGCGACTCAACGTCCAAGTGAATCGGCGGACAGCGCATTATCGGACAGTCAAAACTTGATTCCAATCACTAATCCCTTAACTCGCTCGCCTAATCTCGACCCTGCTCAGGTGGTATCCAAGTTGAACGAGGCGGCGCTTCAATTAACCGCTGACGCCATATTGATTAGCCGCAATGAGCAAGTATATAACTATATATGGCAGATTTCAGAGGAAGACCTGCGCGAAATCATTCGCCATCTCCCAACTGACTTGGAGAATATGTCAGGAAACGCCAAAATCCGGTTTGTGAGTGTTGAGAATAGCGCCAAAGACTATATGTTGTACTCAAGGCTGGTTGAAGACAATATAGTTGTTTCAATGGTATTCTCTTCCGCTATCCCATTACGTGAGATTAGACGACAAGGTCAAAAACTGCTTGAGGTTCTAGGGGCATAGAAATGAGCAGATTGAGATGCATTTCCCCTAACTCCCCAAATTGTTCAATTTCATCAATAGGTAATTGATAGCTGCGATGGCGACACTGTTCATTTAGCCGCCTGCCTAGTGAATCTATACTACAATCGGATGCGTATTGTTTTGGAGCCACGATGACTCTGCCTAAACTGGAACTCGCGCGGCAGATCGCGGCGCGCTACGCGGAAATCCCGCTCGTGCGGGCTGTCGCTGTCAGCGGTTCGACCGCGTCGCAGGCCGCCGAACCCGGATCAGATATCGATATGTACGTCTATGTGGAGCGCGCCATCCCGCTCGATCAGCGGATAGTCGCCGCGCAGCCGTATAACCCGGACGCCGAATTCGACCTGCAGTTGTTCGAGACGACCGACAACTACGTGAACGCCGAGACCGGCTATCCGCTGGATGTGCTGTTCCGCTGGGTCTCGTGGACGGAAGGCGAGATGGCGCGTATCTTTGATGAGCCGGTCGGCTGGCTCGGTTATACCACCTCGGTCTGGTACAACATCAAAATTGCCCTCCCGCTGTTTGATCGCGACGGGTGGTTCGCAGGTATTCAGGCCAAAGCCAAGCAGCCGTATCCCGAAGCACTGCGCCGCGCCATCATCGAGAAGAATACGCTCGTCGCCCGGCGCACCATGTTCTCGTATTTGCAGCAGATCGAGAAGGCGGTCAAGCGCGGCGATCTCGTGAGCGTCAATCACCGGATCGCGGCGCTGCTTGCCAGTTACTTCGACATTCTGTTTGCGCTCAACCGCCAGCCCAACCCCGGCGAAAAGCGCCTGATCAGCTTTGCCGAGACGCTCTGCCCGCTGCGACCGGAGCAGATGCGCCCGGATATCGACACGCTGCTGCGGCTTGGCGGCACGGGCGACCCGGCGACCCCTGCCGCCGCCCAGCACCTGCTCGATCAGCTCAACCCGCTGCTCACGGCAGAAGGGTTCACCGCGGTCTAGACAGCAGCCCTTTTGCAGATGCGCTGTTCTCCCCTCTCCTCTAGGAGAGGGGCCGGGGGTGAGGTTGCCTGTCCCGAATTCAGGTGAGGGGTGCGGGAGGCGGACGCGCCGTTGCGCGTCCCTACGAACATCCCCTAGGTTGTTTCTCCCTCTCCCCTAGATAGGGATGGCTTGCGGAACAGGCAGGGTGAGGCCGCTCTTCTTTACGCACCGCTTACCCACCGCTTTTGCCAGATTTTCCCCCATCGCGCTAGAATACACACAGCGTTTGCAAGCGGTAGGAGCGGTGATATATGGCAGCATACGGACGGCTGGACGTGTTCTTCCCGGATGGGCTGTTCAAGACATACCTGCTCACCGATCCGAACACGACCATCGGACGCTCAAATACCAGCACGATCCCCATCGACGACGAAACGCTCTCGCGCTATCACGTCAATATCACGCTGAAGAACAGCGTCGTGTACATCGCCGACATGGAGTCGGAGAACGGCACGTTCATCGACGGCAGCCGTCTCGAAAGCAACACCGCGACCGAACTCAGCGGCGGCGAAGAGATCATGATCGGTGACCTGCGCATGATCTTCGCGACGCTCGACGACAGCCCCACGCGCCCCATTGAAGTGCCCGAAGAGACCACGCAGCGCGTCGACCTGCCCGATGCCGAGTTTTACATCGAAATCGCGGATTCCTATCAGACGGTCGCGCCGGGGGCGCACATCTCCACCCGCGTCAGCATCACCAATGAGGGCGAGAAAACGGAACGCTTCGCCATCGAAGTGACTGGGCTGCCGCGCGAATGGCTGCGCATCGACAAAACCGAAGTGGAGATCGCGGCGGGCAAGAGCGCCGAGATCACCCTGAGCTTCGAAGCCGCTGCGCCGCAGCGACAGCCGCCCCGGCGATTACACCGTGCAGATCGCCGTGCGCCGCAAAAGCCAACCCGATCTTGTGCTGCGTGGGAGCGTCAATCTGCTGGTGCTGCCGTACAGCGGTTTCGGGATGGCGTTGGATAAGAGCCGCCTCAAAGCGGGTGACCGCTTTCGCCTGTTTCTCCACAATCAGGGGAGCGCCCCGCTGCCGCTGACGATCAGCGGGCGTGACCTGAGCAACAGTCATTTGCTCATTAAGCTCGTGCCTAACCGCGTCGAACTCGCACCCGGTCAGCGCGTGGTGGTGCAGGGCGACGCGCGCCCGAAAGCACCCGCCTCTTCGGTGACGCTCGCCAGCACAGCTTTGATTTGCTCGCGCGTTCCGGCGATGCCTCGGGTTTTCTCGTCTCGGCGCGCGCTTATGTCGATGAAAAGCCGCCGCTACCCGCGTGGTCGGTGTTCGCGTTCGGCGGCCTCGGCGTCGCCGTGATCGGCATCTTCCTGATCGGCCTGCTGGTTCTGCTGCGGCCCTCTACCGCCACGCCGAGCATCACGCAGTTTGACGTGAGCGCCGAGCGCGTTGCGCAGGGCGATCCGCTCACCCTGTCGTGGATGGTGCTGGACGCCGACTCGGTCGCCATCACGCTGAACGGCGCGCAGGTTATGCAGACCGACACTGACGAGAACAACATTCAGATCGACACCACACCGTTCACGCCCGGCCCCGTCACGTTTGGCCTGATCGCCACGAACGGCGATCAGCAGGTGCAGGAGACGCGCACGGTCGAAATCTTTGTGCCGCTGCGGCTGCTCAGCTTTGCCTACAGCCCGAATCCACTCGTGCGCTACGTCAACCAGACGATCACGCTGCGCTGGGATGTGCCGCAAGCGTCGAGCGTGCGGATTGTCGGCTTAGAGGGCTTCAGCACCACCGAATCGATTGATACGGCCTTCAGCGCGTCTGACGAGCTGTCGCTGACCGGCATCATCACCACCGCTGACCCGCTCACCGTCACGCTGATCGCCGAAGGCGCGGGCAGCACGACGCCCTTAGAGCAAACTGTCGCGCTCGACGTGATCGACCCGCAGTGTACGACCGCCGCGGGCGGCGTCACACTCTACGATGGGCCGAGCACTTCCGCGCAGGTGATCGGCACGATCCCCGACGGCGGGTTCGTCACGGTCAACGCGCAGGACCCGAGCGGCGCGTGGCTGCGCGTCGTTTTGAGCGGCGGCGTTCCCGGTTGGGGGCAGTTGAGCGCGTTTCGCTGCGCGGTGACCTTCAACACGCGCGACCTGTTCCGCGAGTTGATCGTGCCGACGGCGGTGCTGCCCGCCACCCTCCCGCCGACCAGTACCGGGACGCCGACTGCGACGCTCCGCCCCACACGCACGCTGCGCCCAACGTTCACCCCGACGCCCGCGGGCTGAGCGGTGGACAATGACCCTATGGCGGACGCCCGTTGGGCGTCCCTACACATGAGGCCGGACACGCACAAGCGTGTCCGCTTGCTGCCTAACGGACTGCCGCACCCATGACCAAACACATCCCTTTGTTTGTGCTTCTGATCGTCTACGTCATTGTCGGGGCGCTGTACGCGGTGCGTACGCCCGCGTGGCAAGCGCCTGACGAACCCGCGCATTACAACTACGCCGCGCAGGTGGCGGCGAACGGCTGCTGTCCGGTCATTGAAATGGGCGACTGGGACTCGGCTTACCTCGACACGCTCAAGGCAGAACGCTTCCCGCCCGACCTACTCGACCGCTTGCCGACCATTCAGTATGAGGATCATCAGCCGCCGCTCTACTACCTGTTGAGCGGCCTTGTCTATCGCCTCACCGACGGCAGCCTGACCGCGCTGCGCCTGCTTTCCGTGCTGATCAGCGCGCGGGGATCGTCGCGTGCGCCTATGCGATCACCTTGGCACTGCTGCCCGATCGGCGCGCGTTAGCCTTAGCCGCCGCGCTGCTCGCCGGTTTCATCCCGCAAAACCTCGCGATCATGGCCTCGGTCAACAACGATGCGCTGGCGGGTTTGATCGTCGGCGTGACGCTCTACCTGCTGATCCGCTATCTACAGGGCGCGCGCGTGCCGGTGTGGGCGCTCGGCGTGACGGTCGGCGTGGGTCTGCTCACAAAAGTGAACACGATCTTTCTTGCTGGGTTGGTGCCGCTGTTCGTACTGCTGCACTGGTGGTTCACCCCCGACCGCCGCTTCGGCGAGTTGATCCGCCGCCTCGTGCTGTTCGCCGTCCCCACGCTGATCCTCGGCGGGCTGTTGTGGCTGCGCAACCTCGGCGTGTACGGCTTCCCGGATGTGTTCGGCCTGCGGCGGCATGATCAGGTCGTGGTCGGCCAGCTCCGCACCGCCGAATTGATCGCGCAGGTCGGCTTCGGCGAATATCTGCGCCGCGCGGTCGATACGACGTTCACCAGCTTCTTCGGACAGTTCGGCTGGATGGGCTTGTTCATGCCGTCATGGGCGTACTGGATCGTGCTGGCCTTCCTCGGGGTGGTGGTGAGTGGATGGGGGGTTGCCTACTTAGGACTGAGGACTGAGGTGAAAGGACTGAGTGACAAGGCTTCAGCCTCTACGCCGGACACGCAGACAGGTGAATCGGATCTCAGTCCTCAGTCCTCAGTCCTCAGTCCTTCGTTTCTCGCGTGGGCGCTGCTCGTCTTGACGACTCTGCTTGCCGTACTCCAATATCTGTACTACAACACCGAATTTGTGCAGTTTCAGGGTCGCTATCTGTATCCTGCGCTGATCCCGCTGGCGTTGTTCGCCGCGCTCGGCGTGGAAGGGTGGCGGCGTGTGCTGGCGCGGCTGATCGGTGACCGTCCGGCGCTGGCGTGGCTCACCCCGCTGATCACAGCCTTGTTCATCCCGCTCAGCCTGTTTATGATTTGGCGCGTAATCCCACAGCTCGCACCATAATGAGGGCAATCGTATGGACATTTTGATCGCTACTTCAACCCCGGCAAGCTGCGCGAATATCAGGCGCTGCTCAGTGGATTGAATCTGACTTTCTTGAGTTTGCGCGATGTCAACGTCAACTTGGACGTGCCTGAACCCTATGAGACGTTCACCGAGAACGCCGAACACAAGGCACGCGAATACGCCAAGCTGACGGGCATGGTTACGCTGACCGACGACAGCGGCCTCGTGGTCGATGCCTTAGGCGGGCGTCCCGGCGTGTATTCGGCGCGCTACGCGCCCGGCACGGATGCGGATCGCTATACCAAATTGCTTGAGGAACTGGTCGGTGTGCCGGAAGAAGGCCGCACGGCGCGCTTCGTGTGCGCGGCGGCGCTGGCCGCGGGCGACGGCTCGCTGATCGATTTGCAGGTCGGCACGGTGGAGGGAAAAATCGCGTTTGCGCCCGGCGATGGTTCGAACGGCTTCGGCTTCGATCCCGTGTTCATCCCGAACGGCTTCGATGTGACGCTCAACGCGCTGACGATGGATGAGAAGAACGCCATCGATCACCGCGGCAATGCGCTGCGCCTGCTCATCCCGACGCTGCGCCGCATCACAGGGCAAGGGTAGCGCAGTCACCCCCTCTCCCTTTTCTTGAGGCCAGGACTTCAATCGCGGCCGAAGGCCGCCCTCGGGGTCGTCTGAGAGAAGAGGGTGTCGAAATATTAAAACTGTCCTGCCGTGAACCTCTTTTCGGAGAGGGGGCGGGGGTGAGGTTACCTGACAGGGGAAGATCTTTTACACTTCCCAATCGACTTGAGTTTCCTGCGTCAAAAGCTGTAGGGACGAGGCATGCCTCGTCCTGTTTTTTTCTCTGAATTGGACAAAAGTCTCCCATCCGTGCAAGCAAAAAGAAGGCTTTAGCCAATAGGGTGACGGCTAGTTTGGCAAAGGAGGACGAGGCATGCCTCGTCCCTACAATTAAAATCCTACCCCTGTTAGGGTGAGGTCAGCATTTCCGCCGACTCGCGTCCGCGTACCGCGCGTCCCATTCCGCGCGCAGCAGTGACATCATGTGCACATCGTAGTACACGCCGTCACGGTAGACGTACTGGCGCAGCGTGCCTTCCGGCGTGAAGCCGATCTTCTCGTAGGTGCGCCGCGCTCCCTCGTTGTAGGCCATGACTTCCAGCCCGACGCGGTTCATGTTCATTTCCCAGAAGGCGTATTTCAGCATCACCTTGACCGCGTCCGAGCCGTAGCCCTGACCCTGATCCGCTGGATCGCCGATATTGATGAAGAACGAGCAGTGCCGCGCCTGCCAGAAAATATCCTTGATCGCCAGCATGCCCACCAACCGATCATCGGCCAGCGTGCGGATGCCAAACGGGATGAACTGGTATTCGTCGACCTTGCCCAACCAATCCCGCATATCCCGTTCGTCGCTCGGATAGACCATGGAGCGGCGCAGCAAGCGCTGATTCTCCATGTCTTCCGTCCAGCGGGCGAGCAGGGCGTAATCGCTGTCCAGCAAACGGGCGAGGCGCACGCGCTCCCCGCGCAGCAGTTCATTTCCCAAGAACGGCACAGGCATCGATCAACCTTCCTTATCTGGAGTTCGCTCATTCATTATATGCAGTCGAATGTCTCAGGTGTGACAACTCCTGAAGATGTTTAAAAGGATGAGATCCTGACCACTTCGGCCCCTCCCCGACGGGGAGGGAGACAGCGGACTGTTGCCCTCCCTCCCCGCTTGCGTGGGAGAGGGGTTGGGGGTGAGGTCAAATGAATTTGCGGCTATAATCGGCAGTGATGAAGCCTATTGGGTCAGCGGATGAGTGGCTTATGCCTCTGCACAAGTGTTTGATCGCCAATCGCGGCGAAATCGCCGTGCGCATCCTGCGCGGGTGTCACGAGCTCGGCGTGCACACGGTCGCCGTGTATTCGGAGGTCGATGCCAACGCACGGCATGTGCAGCTCGCCGACGAAGCCTATCTGCTCGGCGCGGCCAACCCCGCGGACAGCTACCTCAACATCCCCAAACTGATCGATGCGGCGCGACGGTCGGGCGCGGACTGCGTGCATCCCGGTTACGGTTTTCTCTCGGAAGTTGAAGATTTCGCACAGGCGGTGCTCGACGCGGGCTTGGTGTGGATCGGCCCGCCGCCGGAAGCGATTCGCCTGATGGGGGTCAAAACCGAGGCGCGCGCCTTGATGGGTAGAGCGGGTGTGCCCCTCGTCCCCGGTTACCAGAGCAATGCGCAGAACGACGCTGATTTCGTCGCCGCGGCGGATCGATCGGTTACCCGGTGATGGTCAAGGCGGCGGGCGGTGGCGGCGGCAAGGGGATCTGCGTGGTCTACGAGCGGCGCGATCTGCCGGATGCGCTGGCAGCGGCGCGGCGCGAAGCCATGCACGCTTTCGGCGATCCGCGGGTGTTTCTCGAACGTTACATCGAGCATGGGCGGCACATCGAGGTGCAGGTGCTGGCCGATCAGTTCGGACACACCGTGCATCTGTTTGAGCGCGAATGCAGCGCGCAGCGCCGCCATCAGAAGGTGATCGAAGAGTCGCCGTCGCCGCTGCTCACACCGGAGATCCGCGCGCGCATGGGCGCGGCGGCGGTCGAGGCGGCGCGGGCGGTCCAGTACTACGTCAACGCGGGCACGGTCGAATTCATCGCCGCGCCGACGGGCGAATTCTACTTTCTGGAGATGAACACGCGCTTGCAGGTCGAGCATCCAGTCACGGAGATGGTGACGGGGCTGGATTTGGTCAAGCTGCAAATCGCGATTGCGGCGGGCGAACCGCTGCCCTTCACGCAAGCCGACCTCACGCAGCGTGGGCACGCCATCGAATGCCGCCTGTACGCTGAAGACGCGCCGAATGGCTTTCTGCCCGCGGTCGGCACGCTGCTGGACTTCATCCCGCCGAGTGGCTTGGGCGTGCGCGTGGATTCGGGGGTGGGCGCGGGCGATGCCATCACCATCCACTACGACCCGATGATCGCCAAGCTGATCGTCTATGATTGGACGCGAGATGGGGCCATTCGGCGTATGGACGCCGCGCTGCGCGATACGGTGATCCTCGGTACGACGACCAACCTCACGTTTTTGCGGGCGCTCATCAACCACCCGGCGTTCCAGGCGGGGGAGGTCGATACCAACTTCATCGAGACGCATCTCGCCGACCTGCTGCCGCCAGAATCGGCGCTGCCCAAAGCGGCCTTGATCGCGGCGGCGCTGCACGATTTGACCACCTCACCCCTGACCCCTCTCCCAAGGGCGAGGGGGAAGTGAGCGGTACAGCGTACCTGATCCGTGGGCGCGCACAGATGGGTTTAGAATCGGGTAAAGCTGGCCTCACCTCTTCCCCTCTCCCACGGGAGAGGGGAGGCATTCCAACTGAGTTTTCGCCCTCTCCGTTCGGAGAGGGATGGGGTGAGGCTTACTATTGAAAAGGATGGCTCCATGTGCGGACTGTTGACTTTACTGCTCGTCTTTGGTGGCTTTATCAGCGTGTTCGGCATTAGCTCGGCGGTGGTGATGCCCGTCGAACCCATCGGGTCGGTCGAGGTGACCGCCGTGCAAGCGTTGCCAATGACACCGACCTTCACGCCGACGCCCGCGCGCCGGGTGGGGAGCGTCCTCGCGCCGACCATGACGCCGTCGCCGACCGCGCTGCCTCCCGCCAATCCGCAGATTGTGAGCATTTGCGCGCCGCCCGACCAGAGCGATTTGCAGGTCGCCGCCGCGTTCGAAGGCAACCTGCTGCCCAGTCCCGCGTGGATGCTCTCCGCGACCAGCACCGAGTCGATGACGCGCTTTACGTGGAACAACAGCGCCTATGGCAGCGTCGCCATGCTCGAACTGCTGCACTACGACTGCGGCTACACCGACGACGACATCGACGCTTTCTATAACGAGGGTGTGTGGGATACGCTGTTCGCCAGCTACGAGTCGTGGAAGAAACCGGGGTCTGCCTCGTCGGACGGCTGCGTCTGCATGAATTCGCCGCGACCTACGCGGGCTCGAATTACACCATCCGCTACTGGATCGACCCGATCAGCGATCAGCGCGTGGCCGCGTTTATGCTCGTGTATCCGGAATGGGGACTCGACGAACTGGATGGGATCGCCGGGCAGCTGCGACCGGATCTGCCGTCCTGCGCCAGCTTATGATCGCCAGCTACGTCTATCAGGGCACGTCGTATAGCGTCGAACTGGAGCGCCAGCCGGATGGGACTTACAACGCCGTGATCGACGGCGCGACGATCCCCGTGCGTGTCATCCCCGCGCCCAACGGCGGCACGATCCTCGTGATCGGTGACGAACGTGTCACGACGCATGTCGTCCGCGCCGGGAATGAACGCCATGTGGCGGTCGGCGGCGACGCCTACACGCTCAGCCTGCCGGAGAAGCGCGGATCGAAGCGCGGCGGGGCGGGCGCGGGCAGCGGCGATCTCACTGCGCAGATGCCCGGTCAGGTACGCGAACTGCTGGCCGCGGAAGGGGACGCCGTCGAACGCGGCCAGCCGATTCTGCTGCTCGAAGCGATGAAGATGGAAATCCGCGTGACCGCCCCGGTTGCCGGGACGGTCAAACGGCTGCTGGTCAAGGCAGGCGATGTGGTCGAACGCGGCCAACGCCTCGCCGAAATCGGCTAGTCAACCTCACCCTGCTTGCTCCGCAAGCCGTCCCTCTCCGTGGGAGAGGGGCGGTTGAGCGCAGCGAAACGGGGTGAGGTTAGACAAAGTGCCGATTCTGAAATGACTTCATGCCTCGTCCTGATTCTTATAGATGGAAAAGCGGACAAGGCATGCCTTGTCCCTACAAAAGTACCGCTCATCGAGGTATTTCTACGCCTTTTAGACACCCGCTGAAGCGCGTCCATCTGTCTCCCCTCCCTGAATTCAGGGAGGGGTTGGGGGTGGTCAGAAGCGGCCTTACGGCCCGACGTTCGCCTGTTCCGTGATCTCCAGCGTGCCTTCAGTATCCGCGCCGCCGCTGGCAATCCAGATGTCGTACTGCCCCTCGACCGGATTCTCCAGATCGACCACCGGATTCAAATTCCCACTGCCTGAGTCGTCATTGCAGTACCAGTTGCCCTGTGGGTCGTTGACCAGCAGCGCGGTGTCGCCGTTCGCGTTCGTCGCCTGGAAGAAGATGCGCAGGAGCTGCGACGATCCCGACCAGTTGAGCCGCACATCCGGTTGGGCGGTCGCGCGCCCCACGCATTGATCGCCGAGGTTGAGCGTGCTCGTATCAATGTCGCCGCCGGCGATCACGTCCAGCGTGAACGGATCCGGTTCGAAGCCCGCCGCCAGATCGTATACGCCATAATTCGGGTCGAGCGTGTAATCCAGCGTGACGCCGGTCAGCAGTTCGGGATCACTGCCTGACACGGCAGGCGCAGCGGCGATTTGCTCGTTGCCCACCTGCCCAGCATTGATCTCCTGCGCGGTCACGCCCAGTTCGGCGAGGATGGCGGGCAGCGGCGTGATGCCGCCCAAGCGCCCACCGGTCGTGTTTTCCGCGCGCACGGCGGTCGGAATGCCGATGTATTCACCGTTCTGATTGACGACCGTGCCGCCGCTGTTGCCGGGGGAAATTTCCGCGTCGGTGTTATACCAACCGGCCACACGCTGACCGTTGAGCGATTCGTTCTGCACACCGGAGATCGTCCCCGTCGTGTAGACGAGGTAACCTTCGCTCAAGCCGGGGTAGCCGAACACGGAAATGTTCTCGCCGAGCCGTGCCCGTTCCGAGGCCAGCGGGATCGTCGGCAGGTTGAGGCTGGCCGTATCGATCTGGTTGCCATCGAGGTCGCGGTCGATTTGCAGCAGCGCGAAATCGATGGTCTCGGACACGCCGACCACGCTGGCGAGGAAGCTCTCGACGGGTGGTTCGGACGGGTCCTGCAGGATGAGGATCAAAAAGTCGTCCGATCCTTCGACGACGTGGCGATTGGTGAAGATCAGGCCGTCCGGGCTGACAATCGTCCCCGAACCGATGCCGACGACCTGTCCCTGCTTGAGCGCGCCGATTTCGACCACGCTTTGCGCAATCTGCGCGATCTGGTCCGGGCTGAGAGTCCCGGTCTGCGCGCTCACGCCGCTAGCTACCAGCCAGCTAAGTAGGACGACGAGCCATAACATCCGTTTCATCTGCTGTACTCCTTAGATGTAATGTAAGTTGTCAGAATTATGATTGTAATTGTTTAATGCTACATGAGACACGTTGGGCAATGTGCGTGGCTGTCCGGTAGCTCCGCCGAATAGCGTGAAGTCGTTTTAGATGCAGCGGACGCAATTCATTGCGTCCCTACACCAACACCGTCTTCTCGTAGGGACGCGATTTATCGCGTCCGCAAATTCCCAAAACCGACCTGTAACCCATTTTCACGGTGGTCTACGCACTTACCGGCTGTCCTCGACAACCTGCAAGTAGCAGATGCGGCGCGGATGGCCTATGATGAATCGAACGAGCGGAAACTGCTCCTACGGATTGATGGATATCTGAATCATGCAAACAGCGCAGCGGGCCAAGCTGAAAATCTATCTGGGGATGGCGGCAGGCGTGGGCAAAACCTTCGCCATGCTCGACGACGCGCGCGAAGCCAAACGCGCCGACGGCGTCGACGTGGTGATCGGCTGGGTGGAGACGCACAACCGCCCCGAAACCGACAACCTGCTGGCGGGCTTTGAGATCGTCCCATACCGCGCCGTCTCCGGCGGCGGCGTAATCCTCGCGGAGATGGATCTCGACGCCATCCTCGCCCGGCAGCCTGCGCTCGTGCTCGTCGATGATCTGGCGCACAGCAACGCGCCGGGGTCGCGCCATCCGCAGCGCTACCAGGATGTGCTGGAACTGCTCGACGCCGGGATCGATGTGTGGACGACCGTCAACGTGCAGCACTTCGACAGCCGCGCCGACACCGTGCAGACGATCACCGGGGTGAGGGTGAGCGAGCGTGTGCCTGATTCGATCCTCGAACTGGCCGACCAGATCGAACTGGTTGATTTGTCGCCGGAAGACTTACGCGCCCGCCTGCTCGAAGGCAAGGTGTATACGAGCGAACCGGTCGAAACGGCCATCAAGACGTTCTTTCGCATCGGCAACCTGACCGCGCTGCGCGAGATGGCGCTGCGCTTGACCGCCGAGCGCGTCGATCAGCAGTTACAGGACTACCGCCAGCTCAAGCAGATCACCACGCCGTGGAAGGCGGGGGATCGCTTGCTGGTGGCAGTCAGCCCGAGTCCGCTGTCCGAGCGGCTCATCCGCTGGACGCGGCGCATGGCCTACAACATGGAAGCGCCGTGGATCGCCGTCAATGTCGAACTGCCACGCCGTCTCTCGCCCGTCGACCGCGAACGCTTGATTCGCAATGTGGCGCTCGCCCGCGAATTCGGCGCGGAAGTCGTCACCACCATCGCGGGGGATGTAATCGCCGGGCTGATGCGTGTCGCCCACGAGCGCAACGTGACGCAGATCGTCGTCGGCAAGCCCGCGCACAGCCGCCTGCAGGATTTCGTGCGCGGCGGCTCTATCGTCAACCGCCTGATCGAAGCCAGCGGCGCGATTGATGTGTACGTCGTCACGGGCGACGAACCGGAGAGCAGCGCGCCGCGGACGTTTGTGCCGCCCGTCGAACGGCATTCGGCGCTGCGTCACTACCTGATCGCTTTCGCCATCGTCGTGTTGATCACGGTGGTGAGCATCTGGCTCAGCCCGATCATCGAGTATCAGGCGGTCGGCTTGATCGATCTGCTCGTCGTGCTGCTGATCGCAGCCTACCTCGGGCGTGGCCCCGCCATCCTCGCGGCGACTGTCAGCGCGGTGACGTGGGGGTATCTCTTCATGCCGCCGCGCAACACCTTCACCGCCGTGAATATTGAAGATGTGATTGTGCTCGGCCTGTACTTCGTGATCGCGCTGTTCGTCGGCAACTTCACGGCGAAAATCCGGCAGGGCGAACGGCAGGCGCGCCTGTATGCGGAACGCACGCTCGCGCTCTATCACCTGTCGCGCCAACCCTCGGTCACCGATGTGCTGCGCAGCGCGGTCGACGAAATTGAGCGCGCGTTCAATGCGGAAGTTGCCATTTTCCTCACGCTGCCCGACGACATGCTGGCGCTGGAAGCCCACCCGGCGAGCACGCTGCGCGTCACCGAGCGGCACTTCAGCATCGCCAAATGGGCGTTCGGAATCGGGCAAGCCTGCCGGGCGCTTCACCGACACGCTCTCACAATCCGACGCGACTTTTCTGCCGCTGATCACCTCCGGCGGCAAGGTCGGCGTCATCGGCCTCAAGCGCCGCGGCGAAACGCGCCTCTCCCGTGACGAAGAGACCCTGCTGGAGACGTTCACGCGGCAGATCGCGCTCGTCATCGAACGCGAACTGCTCAACGAAGCCGCCGCCCGCGCCGCCATGCTGCAAGCCTCCGAACAGTTCGCCACATCGCTGCTCAATTCGATCTCGCACGAGTTCCGCACGCCGATTGCGGCGATTGCGGGCGCGTCATCCGGGCTGATCGATCCGCTCATGCCGGACGCCGCCAAACCGGATCTCGTGGAGGATATTCAGGACGCGGCAGATCGGCTCAACTGGCTGGTCGGCAATCTGCTCGACATGACGCGCCTCGAAAGTGGGCGCGTGGAGGCTAAGCTCGAATGGTGCGACGTGACCGATCTGATCGGCTCGACACTGCATCGCATGGGGCGGCATCTGGACGCACACCCGGTCAGCATCAGCCTGCAGCGTGACCTGCCGCTCATCAAAATTGACTTTGGCCTGATGGAGCAGGTGATCGCCAATTTGCTCTACAACGCGGTCCGGTACACGCCGTCGGGCACGCCCATCGACATCAGCGCGACCGTCGAGGACAACGCCGTCTGCCTGCGTGTGACCGATCACGGCGGCGGGATCGCCCCCGCGGATCAAGCGCGTGTTCGAGAAGTTTTATCGTGCGCCGGGGGTGGCCGCGGGTGGTACCGGGCTCGGCTTGTCGATTGCGAAGGGGTTTGTCGAGGCGCACGGCGGCACGATCTCGGTCGCGAACCTGAACGGTGGCGGGGCGCAGTTCACCATTCGCCTGCCCATCAAGGCGCAGCCGCCGCCCCCGCCGGAGAGCACGCTGTAAGCGGGGCCGTCTGTGCAACCCTGATTGAATAGTTCGGGTGTGGGGCAATAGCGGGCCTTGCCCCTAAGCCGACTTTTACGGAACACCTTTAGAAGAAAACAAACGGACGCGACTCGTCGCGTCCGTAATCCTGCACAGCCCATCGGGTCGCACCACCGACCCCTGACCGTTTTATCACCCACCTTAGACGGTGAGCACGCTCACCATCAATTGGCTGTACTGGATGAACACCGTGTTGATCAAGTGGCGCGCCGTGTTCAGATCGCGCTTCTCAATCGCTTCGAGCAGTTGATCATGCAGTTCGATGTTGCTGTTCAAGCCCTGCGCGTTGACCGGGGCGCGCACCTGCCGGATCGCTTCCAGCATGCGCGTCTGGTTGCTCAAGAGTTCCAGAATCTGGCTGCTCAACGGCTTGTCGATAGAACGCGCCAGATAGTTGTGGAAGTCGAACAGCTTGTCGATGGCTTCGCGGCGCTCGTCTTTTGCGCGTGTTTGCGGGCCGCGTCGAGGATGGCATGGAGATCCGTCCCCATCTGCCGGGTGTACTTGTCGAACACCCACTCCATCGCCAAGCCTTCAAACGTGCGGATCAGCGCGTAGACTTCTTCGGCGGCGTCCGACGTAAAGCTGCGCACATATACCCCGCGCCGAGGGTTTTTCGTCACCCAGCCCTCTTGTTCGAGGATGCGCAGCGCGTCGCGCACGGTGATCTGGCTGACGCCCATCGTCTTCGCCAGATTGAGTTCAATCAGGCGTTCCCCGCTCAGGTACTTGCCGTCCAGAATGCCCGCGCGGATTGCGGCAGCTACAGACTCCGCTAATGTTGGTCCCGATATCGGAAGCCCCTCTCACCCACCTTGCCGCTGCCGCGCCGTTACTGGTCAATTGTTGGATGTAACGTCCACCGCTGGCATATACATAAAGTTCATCGCGCCCGGTTTCGGCAGAGGTGAAGATGAGCAGGCCGCCGTCGGGGTGCGCTGACACAGTCGATTCGTAGCCGCTGCCGTCGTAGATGAGTTCGTCACCGCCGCCATCGGCTTCCATCTGCCGGATGGCCGCGTAGCCTTCCCCTTCCGAGATGTACAGGATCTGACCATCTGGCGTCCAGACCGGAGCCGAGTCGCGCACGTCGTTATCCGTGAGCGCGTTCACCGTTCTGGTATCGAGTTCCAGACTCGCATGATCTCCCAGGTCTGCGCGTCGAAGGGGTCGCCATTCACAAAGACCAACATCGCGCCATCCGGTTGATAGCTGGGCTGCAGGTTGCGCTGACCGTCGCTATACAACTCCATCAATCCCGAACCATCGACCCGCACACGGTACAAATCATCCGTGCCATCACCGCGTACATCGCTCGAAAATACGAGCCAGTTACCATCAGGACTCCACGCCGGGAAACGATCCGCCACCTCGTTGTCCGTCACCCGCCGCACATTCATGCCGTTCATGTTCATCACGTAAATGTCGAAGTCGCCGTCGCGATCCGACATATAGGCGATGCGTTCGCCATCAGGCGAGACAACAGGAAACAGTTCCCGACTTTCACTGTTCGTCAGACGAATTTCAAAGCGATCTGGCAGTGACATCCTATAGACGTCAAAATTATCATCCCGATAAGCAAAATAAACAAGCGTTCCCGAAAGCATATTTTCGACCGTATTGTCCAGCGCCGGGGTCGGGACTTCGCCTACTGGCGCGACCTCCGTAGTCGCCTCCGCGCGGGGCAGCGGCGTGAGCGTGGGCAGGACCTGCGCGGTGGTGGTCGGCGCGGATTCAGCGATGCTGGGCGTGGTGGCGGGCGTCGGCTCGGCCAGCGAGTTGATCACCAGCATGGCGGCGACGACGATCAGGCTGAGCAGAATGCACCCGAACAGCGCGCCCACGCTGAGGCTCAACCACCAGCGCGACCCGCTGCGGCGCGGCACGACCGGGCGACTGGGGGGCGGCGTCATGACCACGGGATAGACGTAAGAGGAGGGCGGCGGCGTATTGCTGATCGGCGGCGGCACGCTGACCTGCGCCGGGAGGTGAATCGGCGGAGAGGGCTGCGTATCCAGCAAGGTGATCGGCGGCGCGTCCAACGCCTGTTTATAGGCGTCTGCGAATTCGACGGCCGTACCGTGGCGCAGTTCGCGGCGTTTGCTCAACGCTTTGAGGATCACGCCTTCGACGGCCAGCGACAATTCCGGACGGAATTCGCGCGGGGACGGCGGCGGCGCGGTGACCTGCAGCACAGCGGTGCCATAGGGCGTATCCGCTTCGAAGGGACGCACGCCAGTGATCATCTCGAAGACGGTGATGCCGAGCGCGTAAATGTCGCTGCGGCCATCGAGCGGCTTGCCCTGCGCCTGTTCAGGACTCATGTAGCTGGGGTGCCAACCGCGCCCTGCGTGGTGATCGAGCCGCTCGGCACTTCGCCAACCACGCGCGCGATGCCGAAATCGGTGAGGAAGGCGCCGCCCGCGTCGTCGAGCAGGATGTTGCTCGGCTTGAGGTCACGGTGGAGCACGCCCTTGCTGTGCGCGTAATCGAGCGCCGGGGCGATCTGCTGGATGATGCCGAGAATGGACTTGGGATCGAGCGCGCCCTGCCGGAGCTGCGAGTCGACCGAGCCGCCCGCCAGATAGCGCATGACGATGTACGGTTGGCCGTCGTGTTCGCCGTGATCGTACACGGGGACGATGCTGCGATGCTCCAGCGTGGAGACGATCTGCACTTCCCGGCTGAAGCGCTGCATATACGTGTCATCGCCGGGAATTGGCGCGGGAGCACCTTCAGGGCGACGAGCCGACTGCTCATCGAAATCTGGTGCGCCAAAAGACCCGCCGCCATGCCGCCGCGACCGATGACACTGCGAATTTCGTAACCGCCGACCCGCTTACGAATCCACTCGTCCATGCAGTCGCTCGTCTGTGAAGCCTACGCGCTAGCATTATAGCCGCGCGTCGGGTTTCTGAACATCCGCCTTACTTGCCGGTTTCCTCACTGCCACGCGCCGACATGTCCTCGATGCTGGTCAGGCGTTCGCGGACGTAGCTTTCGGTCGCGTCGCCCACCAGTTCGATGTACCACTCGTAGTAATCCCGCGCTTCGTCCCAACGTTCGAGGTCATAGAACGGGTCGGCGGAGCGGCGCACCGCGTAGCTGTCATACTCGTTGATGTCGAGCGCGTCCTCAAACGTTTCCAGCGCATCTTCCTTGTCTTTAAGCGCGTCCTGCGCTTCAGCGGTGGCGTGAGAATTTCGATGTTCTGCGGGATCAGTGGCGAGAATCGCTTCGAAATCGCTCAGCGCGGCTTCGCCATTGAACGCCAAAGTACACCCACCCGCGCTCGTAGTAGACGCCCGTCCACGTCGAGTCGAGTTCCAGCACACGGGTAAATCAACCAGCGCGCCTGCGGATCGCCCAATTGCAGTTGGATTTGCGCGCGCAGTGCGCGCCGGGTTTTCCTCGTAGATGGCCAGCGCCGCATCAATATCGGTCAGCGCAGCGGGAGTCGCCCAGTTCGTACTGAACCTGCGCGCGATTGGCATAGACATCCAGGTAATCCGGCTTGAGCGCAGCGTCTGGTTGTAGTCGCTCAGCGCGGCGTCTAACTGCGCGGTGTAGTAGTGAGCGACCCGCGGAAGTAGTAGGCGTCCACGTAGCCGGGATCGAGCGCGAGCGTCTGCGTGAAATAGGCGATGGCCGTCTCATTGTCGCCCCGGAGTCGAACGCCTGCATGCCCTGCGTGAAGTTCTGATAGCCGGTCAGCGTGGGCGTGAGGTCAGTTCCGCTCGTGCCGGTGGCGGTGTGCGTTGGGCGCGGCGTGCGGCTCGGCGGAACGGGCGTGAAGGTCGGGCGCGGTGTGCGGGTCAGTGGCATCTCAGCAGCGGTCGGCTCGACGGTCGCAGTCACTTCAGCGGTAAGGCTTCCGCCAGTGGCCCGCGGTCGCTTCCTCAGTGACGAGCAGGGCGGCGATCTCCGTGGGCGTGACGGGAGCGGCGGGCGGTTGGCCAATGCTTTGCAGCAGCACGACGATCACGCCGATCAGCGCCAGTACGGCGACCCCCGTGATGAGGCCGCGTGACGGCGGGCGGCGCTGCGAGCGCGTCTGCGGCAGTTGATCGGTCACGGCGGCGGTAGGCGCGGGCTTGGTGCGGGCCGAGATCGGCAGGGAGATGGGCGTGGTTTCGAGATCGGCTTCGCGATCTTTGGTGGCCGTCTCGAAGACGGTGGCATAGGCGGTCACAGTGGGGAAGCGATCCGCGGGCGCTTTGGCGATGGCCCGCTGCACGACCGCCGCGACGTTTTCCGGAACGTCCGGGCGCAGCACCTGCGGCGAGGGCGGCGCTTGATTGATGTGCTTATTCATCAGCGCGTAGGGCGTGGTCGCCTCAAAACGGCAGTTCGCCCGTCAGCGGTTGATAGGTGAGATCCCGAGCGCGTATTGATCGGCGGCGGGCGTCAGGTCTTGATCCATCCACTGTTCCGGCGCCATATAATGACGGCGTGCCGAGCAGCGCCGTGTGCGTGGTCAGCACCTGCGACGATTGGAGCAGCTTGGCGATGCCGGAAATGACCAGATAGGCGTCGCCGCGCCCGTCGAACATGACGTTGTCAGCTTGATGTCGCGGTGACCAGCCTGCGCCGTGCGCGTATATTCGAGCGCGGCGGTGATCTGCCCGAGAAGCGTGGCGATCTCCGTGAGCGACAAGTGTTCGCCGCGGCGCATGCGGTCTTCGCTGGTTTCGCCCGTGAGCAAGCGCATGACGACGCAGCTCACGTCGCCGGAAATGCCGTAATCGTACAGCGGGACGATCTGCGGGTGTTCCAGCGAGGCGACGATCTTGGAGCCTCGCGGTTGAAGCGTCTGCGTAGCCCGGTTCGTTGACCACCGACAGCGACATCACCTGATGGCGACGCTGCGATCCAGCGCGCGGGCTGGTAGCCCCGGCAGACCGCGCCCATGCCGCCGCGTCCGATTAATTCTTCTTTCAGCCTACTACCGACCGAGGGTCCGTCCGCTGAGATTCTGCCCATTCATTGCCAGTTCACCTTGTGCCGAGTCGCCGTCAGTTCAGTCAGTTCGCGCGCCCGGATTAGTTTAGGCGAGCCGCAGCGGTAGTCCAATCAGTTCCATGCCGTGCGCGCGCCAGAGCGCCGGGTCCTGAGTGCGGCATAGCATCAGCGCTGGTCACTTCCCGGAAGAAGGCTCCGGCGTTCCCGGCGGGCAAAAACGTGATGAGCATCCGCCCGGTCGTGCTGCTCACCGACGCTCCACACATGCGGGACATCTGGTGGCGCGAGCACCGAATCCCCGGCTTGAGCGTCAGCCGTTCCTGACCACGGCAAGAATGAATTCTTCCACCGCGTAGTTCCATTCGTCCTGCGCGTGCAGATGCCGCGCTGGTCCACTGGCCGATGGAAGGTGTTTTCCAGAATGAGCAGGTCGGGCGTAGCCACTTTGAACGCAATCGAGCTGATGCTGAGCCCCGATACCTCCGCCGAATACATCTTGTCCTGCGGGCACAAGCTGAAACCGTGGGCTGCGGCGTGTTCGCTGGTGTGCTGCTCATCATCTCTGTTCACCTCTGAGAAGCCATTTGAAAATACGTTGTTTTTCGTTGTGTAGGACACGGCCGTGCGCCCCTTACGAGAAAATTTGCGAATATTCAGATGGTTCCCGAAAGCACTCCCATTACGGCACGATCACGCCGTAACGCTGTGATTAGGTTGCGGCGTGCTCACACTTATCCGTCCGGACGATCCTCGTACCATACGTTCAGTATGACATGAATTTCGTTTGGCTGGCGATTAACTTCAGGCCAGCGTGCCGGATTCGCTCAACCTATACCCAAAATCGATCCCTTCGTATAATGATGCGCGGTTTTGTCATTCGCACCTGCAGGACCCAGGTATGTATATTCTCGGCATCAATGCAAGGTATCACGGCGGCGCGTCGGCCTG
>NZ_JADJPI010000023.1:0-188202 GCF_016713355.1 Candidatus Flexifilum breve | reverse complement strand
GCAGTTCCGCAACACCATCACCATCGACTTGACGCAAACCGAAGAGCAACTGCTGGCGGGCATGAGCCAGAGCACCCGCCGCAAAGTCCGCATTGCCGAACGCGAAGGCGTGACCGTGCGCGCGGGCACCGTCGACGACCTTCCCCTGCTCTACGACCTGTACCGCGTCACGGGCGAACGCGACAACTTCCTCATCCGTCCGCCGTCCTACTATGAACAGGCGTGGCGCGCGTTCATCGCGGCGGGATTGGCGCACCCGTTGATCGCTGAAGTCGACGGCAAGGCGATCGCGCAGGTGATTCTGTTCCACTTCGGGCAGAAGTGCTGGTACTTCTACGGCGCATCCTCCGACGACCAGCGCGACAAAATGCCGAATTACCTGCTGCAGTGGGAGGCCATGCGCTGGGCGAAACGGCAGGGTTACACGGTTTACGATATGTGGGGCGCGCCTAACGCCTTCACCGAAGATGATCCGCTGTGGGGCGTGTATAACTTCAAGCGCGGGTTTCGCGGCACGGTCACGCGGCATATCGGCGCGTGGGACTATGCTCCTTATCCGCTGCTCTACAACGCCTTCGAAGAACTTTATCCGCGCTTCCTAAACTGGATGCGGGGACGACGACAGAAAGGCTCAACATGACGCACACGCACACGCTTGAACACAAGATGATCAGCACCAACGGCGTAAACCTGCATGTGGTACAGGCCGGTGACCCGAATGGTGAACTCGTCATCCTGCTGCACGGCTTTCCCGAATTCTGGTACGGCTGGCGCCAGCAGATCGACTATCTCGCCGCGGCGGGTTACTGGGTGTGGGCGCCGGATCAGCGCGGCTACAACCTGAGCGAGAAGCCGCGCGGCATTGAGAAGTATAAGATCAGCACGCTGGCCGCCGATGTCGCCGGGTTGATCGACGCAGCGGGGCGCGAACAAGCCTACGTCGTCGGGCATGACTGGGGCGCAGCAGTCGCGTGGATGACCGCCATCCGCCACGCGGAGCGCGTCAAGAAGCTGGCGATTCTCAACGTGCCGCATCCGAAAATCATGCTGGAAACGGTGCGCTCGAGTCCGGCGCAGATGCTCAAAAGCTGGTATATCGGCTTTTTCCAGCTTCCCGTGCTCCCCGAATTGTTCAGCAGCGCGGGCGAGTTCTATTTCTCCGCGCAAGCCCTGCTGCAAACGAGCAAACCGGGCACGTTCAGCGACGCGGATATCACCGAATACATCCGCGCCTGGAAGCAGCCCGGCGCGCTGAGTTCGATGATCAACTGGTATCGGGCGATGGGTCGGCGGCTGGATGACGGCGCGTTCCTGAACAATGCGCGCGTCACCGTGCCAACGATTATCATCTGGGGCGCGCAGGATCGCTTCTTGCAGCGCGAAATGGCGCAGGAGAGCACGACGCTGTGCGACGATGCGCGCGTGATCTACTTTGAGGATGCGACGCACTGGGTGCAGCACGAGAAGCCCAACGAGGTCAACGCGCTGCTGAGCGAATTCTTTAGCTGAGATCCGAATTCAACACGGCGCGGCGATACGGCAGCATGATCTGGTGCACAATCCCGATCAGCTCGCCGTCATCGCGGTATTCGTGGATCTGCGGGCTGCCGAGCATGACCGGCGGGCGGTGAACTTCACCACCTTGCACGTAGAAAATGTGGACATCCGCTCCGATCGCGATCCCAGATTCGATCAGAATGTTCGGGCGCATATCGCTGAGATCCGCCACCATGACGAAGGCGTGCTTGATATTGTCGATGATGACGCGATAGATATCGTTGCGCTCGCCGATGCTCTCGCCAAACCGGCAGGGCATACTCGTCACCCGCTGGATCACCTCGCGAATCAGCGCGCGCCGATTTTCAGTCTCGCGGTTGATATCCGTCGCATAAAACACATAGTGTTCCTGCTTCGGTTCCGGCAGCGCCCGATCCCGCAGCGTATTGGCGAGCGCCTCAATGGCCGAGGTATCCGCTTTTTCGAAACCCGCTTCCATCGAAAACTCGACAATCTGCGCCCCTTCGTCGGTCGGCACGACATTGAGCGTCACGCGGGGGTCTTTGATGATCACCACGGGCAGCCCCGCGCCCATTGCCAACTCAATTTCACGCAGGATGTACTTGGACGTTCCGCCATGCTGAAGTGATTGTTCATCGGCGCGATACGGCGCAATCGCCAGAAAACCGCGACAGCTCTCCATGATCTCACGGATGCGGTCGTACTGGTCACGGCCTTTGAACTTCGGTTGGTCTTTTGCGTCACCGATCAGCCGAAAGCCCGCCTGATCGAAAAAGCGCGTCAGGTAGCGCACCACCGGCTGTTCACTGTCATTCCAGCCATAGCTCACGTAGATATCAGTTGTCGATCCAAAGTTGAGCGAGAGATCGGTGGGGTAAATCGCGCTGAGCAACTGGCGGCAGAATTCCGTGGTCAGTTCGCCATTCGGCATATCGATGAACAGCGCATCCGCCATAAAGCCATCTTCGATCACACAATCGTCCACCCGGACTGCGATAATGCGAAACTGCGGGTAGCTCACCTGATGATTGAAGGCGCGCTCGTATTCGCGCTTGACCCACGTCGATTTGAGCGACTCCTCCGAGATCAGGCGGATGATACAGCGAGAAGAAGCGATGCCCTGCTCGATTTTGCGCTGGAAGCTGTCGCCGCCATCAATCGCCACGCTGTCATACCAGATCTTCAGTCCAGCGACGCGATCCAGCCAGTAATGCAGCTTATCAGCAATCGCTTTGTTTTTGTGGGAATAACTCAAGAAGGCATGAGCTTGGCGTTTGGCGACCGGGAGCGCAGGCATAACAGACTCCTCCAACATTAAGTGGCGTTCATGAATTGTATTCGGATTCAGTCGGGACACAAAGCCTTCCCTCGTGTTACAACGGATAGGTCGTGCCCCTGAACACGCTACGTGCCTTAGAAATCCGAAAACTTGTCCACGCCGATGAAATACACGCCGACGCTTTCGTTCTCGCGTCCGAGCACGCGCACCGTCCATTCCCCTGTCGCGCTGACCGTACAGGTGAGCACAATGTTGTTGTCCCCCTGCAAAATCTGATCGCGCTGGCAGTTGGCAGTGCGGTTGCCGCCATTCGGGCTGACGAGCGCGACATTCCGGCTGACGCGGTTGGCTGTCACCGACAGGAACTGTACGTAGATCGCGTACGTTTCACCATCCCGCGCGTTGAAGGTGTAGGCGTGCACATAGCCGGGGTCGAGCACGTTGGTGTCACGCTGCAGCGCCGCTTTGACCTGTGACGGTTCGATCCGCAGCACCGCATCGTCGATCTGCCCAATCGGCACACCATCGAGCAGGGTGACGGGCTGCGGCCCACCCGTGATCACGGTGATCGCCGTGACCGGCCCCGTGATCACGCCCACCAGATTAAGCGTGATCGCCGTGCACGACGCGCTGAACACCATGAACAGCAGCAGCGTGAGCAGGCGGCGCCCCCAGTTGACGGGCTTGCGCCGCGTCTGCTTGAGCGCGGGCAGTTCTTTTCCCAATTTCGCCTGCTGGCTGGCAAAGGTCTGCCGGGACTGCTGTTCCTGCTGCTGTTCGGCGAGCGGCTTGACGCCCTCGATTTTGAGCAGCAGCCGATTCGCTTCGTTGTGATACGCATCGAGGGCGAGCGCGCGGCGCAGAAAATCGATGGCTTGCTCTTGGGTATTCGCCGCTTTCGCCGCCAGCACCCACAGGTCGGCGGTCGGCTGCAGTTTCAACAGGGGGATAAGCAGGCTTTGCGCGGTTTTCTTGTCGTTCGCGTTCAGGGCGGTTTGGATGGCTTGGACATCAGCGGACATGCGAGGAACCCCTTTAACACCAGAGGGGAAGCGATGTGTTTCAATTTGATTGTATGCGCGGTTTTCTGACCGATCCGTAAACTTTAGCTGGCCTGCGCTCCAGCATGCTCGAAAGCCGGACAGAATAGTCGCCCGGCAGTGGGAGGGGTGGGCCCCTCCCCTACAGGTTCGTACATCGGGTGAAACATTCACCCCATCACCAGTTGGTGATGGGGTGAGATCTGCGGCTGTTACTCCGCCGCTTCAATCGTGAACAGCGACCCGCGCCCCGCCCGTAGACTTCGGGGAAGTAGAACTCGTAGGCCGTCGGCGGGATGACGTTGTACACACCGGGCAGACCCGCGCGGATGGTGTACACATATTCGTATGTCCCTGCCGGCAGATAGTCGCTGGTCAGCACAACCTTCTCGTCGCGGTACTCGATGTTGCTGAAGAACCACCAGCCCCAACCATAGCTCAGCGGATCTTGGAGGTTGAGTTCCGGCTGCGTGCCGATCTGCTGGCTGGTGTTGAGGTTCGGGTCGACCGCGTCCGACCCCGCGGGGATCGGGTCTTCGATCACCACGTAGTGCACACTGTTCGGCACGATGACCGTCAACCGCACCTGCACGGTATCGCCGACGCGCGCCGACGTGACCACTTCATCGCCGATGGTATAGCGCCGGTCGACGATGATGCCGTTATCCAGCGGTTCGACTTCCGGCACGGGCAGGAACGCCCGCAGATGCGCCGTGTAGTACAGCGCGCCCGCGCCCGCCGTCCGGTCGATCACCAGCTCGTTCGCGGTGTCGGTCAGCAGCTGCGTGATGTCGATGGTCGTCTCAAAGTCTGCGCGCGGATCGGTCACCGCTTGTTCGTTGAGCACCGTGCCGTTGAGCGTCGCGTTATAGCTGTAATCCGGCGTCAGCTCACCGCTCAGCGTCATCCAGTCGGTCAGCGCCATGACCGCCCAGGCCGTTTCCTGCGTGGTCTCCCACGCGTCGACCGTACGCTGACTCACGAGGTAACGTACCACATTCGGCAGCAGTTCGTTTTGCGGGTCGGTCTGGATGAGCGCCAACAGCGCAATTGCCGTCGTGCGCGTGTCCGTGTTCCAGTTCCAGCGGTCGACATCACCATCCCAGTGCGCGCCCGTCGCGCTGAGCACCGCCGCGTTGATCAGATCGGACTCCAGCGTGTTGATGCGCGTGTCGTTCGGGCTGAAGATGTGCAGCGCGAGCATCAGGTAGGCTTTGGCGTACAGTGCTAAGCGGTCGCGGCTCTCGTAGAGCGTCGTCGTGCGCCCGATATCGGGATCACCCGTGCGCGCCAGCGCGTAGAGCACAAATGCCTGTCGATTCAGCCGCCAGGTTTCCACGTTCAGCCCCGGCGTGATGAACGACGAGCGCAGATAGCTGTGCGCGCGGTTGATCACGCTGTCGTCAATCGGGAAGCCCTGCTGCTGCGCTTCGTACAGGCCGATCACGGCGTAAGCAGTGGTCAGCGCGTTGGCCTCGCTGTTGACGAACCAGCCCCAACCGCCGTTGACCTTCTGCGTCGCCAGCAGTTGCTGAATGCCGTAGTTGACGTTGTATTCCAACCCGGCGCGCAGCGCGTCATCCTGCAAATCGAACGCGGTCAGCGCGCGGTAGGTCATGATGTTGGGCAGGAAGCGGCTGACCGTCTGTTCCACGCATTGATACGGGAAGTTCTCCAGATATTCCAGCCCGTCGAGCGTGGTCGCCGCCAGCGACGGTTCGAGCGACACGTCGAGGTACGCTTCGCGCGTGTCAAACCCGCTCGGCAGCAGAATCTGCTCGGTGATCGATTCTTCGCCCATGAGCGATCCGGCGGTGCCGACCGTCTCCTGCACTTCGTAGCGGTACACCGGGATCACGCCGTCCTGTGCCAGCGGCGGAATGCTCGCGTCGCCGTAACGCCCGCCCGCATCCTGCACCGCGAACATCAGGTCGACCGCCGGGACATCGGGGATCGTCACGGTCCATTCGACGCGGGCGCGTTGGCCTGCCGGGAGGTTGAGCGTCTGCGTCGCCTGATCCGGCGTCACCGCCTGCGAACTCAGCGCCACCTGCACGGTCAGATCGTCGCCTGTGTTATTGTTGACGATGGCCGCCAGCGTGGCTTCATCGCCCACGACGAAGAAGCGCGGCGTCACGGGACGGATCAGCAGCGGCTTGGTGCTGAGCAGATCGAACGTGTCCTGCCCGACGAGCATATTGCCGTCCGCGCCCTGCGTGACCGCGCGCGCGTCGAGCCGCCACGTCGTCAGGTTGTCCGGCAGCGTGACGCTGAAGGTCGCCGTGCCGTTGGCATCCGTGACGACGTGCGCGTTCCAGTAGGCCGTATCGACGAATTCCTCGCGGATGTCGAAGATGCCGCCCTCACCGAAACCGCCGCCGCCGCCCTTGATCGTATCGAGCACAGTTTGCGTCATCTGATCGACGTTGATCGTCAGCGGCGTCGCCGTGCGCACGCTCAAGCCCTGCTGCCCGTAGAAGTGGCCGAGGATCGGCGGGCTGTTCGGGTCGGCCAGCGTGAGCGCCGCCAGATCAGTCAGGCCGACGCCGACTTCTGCGCGCACCGGGTTGCCCGCGTAGTCGCTCGTGCGCACCGTGTACGTGACCGTATCGCCGGGGCCAGCCTGCGCCACATCCGGCACAATGTCGATGGTGATCTGCTTGCGTTCGTTATCGACGGCCAGTTGGATCAAGCCCATGCGGAAGGCCGCCACCGGGTTGGTCTCATCCACGCCCTTGACCAATACCGCGCTCACGTAGATGTTCGGCGCGTACTCGTCAGTGATGGGCAGGCGGTAGACATACGAGTTGCTCTCCATGGTCACGCGTTCGACGTTCAGCACGCCGCCGCGTTCCACGGTGATGAGCGCCTCGGTCGTGCCCTGGAACGGCGAGGTGATCAGGATTTCCGCCGTATCGCCCACCTCGTAGGCTTCGCTGTCGGCGATCAGGTCGATGCGGTTGCTGTTCTGCTGCCGCCACGAGACATACTCGCGGCTGCTCACCCACACCGTGCTGGCAGAAATGACATCGTTGCCGTTCGCGTCGATGGTCGAGGCTTTCAGCTTGAAGATGCCACCGTTCGGCGGGGTGAACGTAAACATCGCTTCACCCTGCGCGTTGGTGACGACTTCACCGTCGGTCACCGGGATTTCTTCGACTTCATACGTCCACGTCGTGCGCCCGAATTCGTCCTGCTCCTGCACGCTCGACCAGCGCCGTTCGACCACTTCCACGCTGACCGTCTGGTTGGCGACAGGCAGCCCGTCCCAATCGACCGCGATCAGGTTGAAGGCCGTCTCGTCGCCCGCCGTCGAAACGTAGTTTTCCGGCTGCACGCCGATGTAGACCAGCCCCTTGTGCACGACGATATCCGTGCGCCCCGATACGGCTTGCCCGCTCTCGTCCGTCACCGTCGCCTCGAGCGTGAAGGTCATGCTCTGCGTGGCGTCGTCCAGCGAAGCCGGGACTTCGATCACGAGCTGACCGTTAGCGTCGGTTTCGCCTTCGCCGCTCGTCACCACGCCGCCGCCGCCGCCATAAAACTCGCTGGCGCCCGCGTCGGCGTCATAGTCGATATAGCTGTAATTGCCGTTGGTATCTGGCGCGAAGTAGTACGGCTGAGCGATGACGCTGTATTCGACATACGCGTTGCTGACCGCCCCGCCGAAGAAGTAGCGGCTGTCCACGGTCACGCTGACCGTATCGCCCTGCACGACTTCGCTTTGATCCGGCGTCACGTTGACCTGATATTCCGGCAGGCGATACTCCGCCACGCCGAAGGTCAGGCGGCTGCCCGTGTCGAACCACTGCTCAACGTTCGGCAGATTGACGATCAGCTCGTAGTAGCCGAGCGCCGCGTCGTCCGCGAGGTCGAACTGCCCGTCAAACGTGCCATACTCCGACAATTCGACGAAATCTTCGTAGATGACTTGCCCCTCCGGGTCGTTGATCTGAATCCAGACCTGGCCGAGATCGCTGATCGGATAGCTCACATCGTCGCGCCCGCGCACAATCCCGCGGAAGTACACCGGTTGATTCGGACGGTACAGCGGACGATCCGTGTACAGGTAAGCCCGGTACGGCAGCGCATAGTAGTTGGTCGCCATGCCGAACGACCAGCCTTCAATGCCATCTGACCACGTGCCGAACGCGACGCCGAAGTTTTGGCCGTCGTCCAGCAGCACGCGCACATATTCGTCATACAGATTCGGCATGGGCGGAATCGGGATCGTGGCGATGCCATCGGCGTCGGTCGTACCGCGCGCCAGTTCGCCGCGTTCTGAGCTGTACACGGTCAGCGGCGCATTGGCGATCGGTTCGCCCGTGTTGACGTTCGTCACCCACGCTGTGACCTCGTCAAAACTGGATTTCAGCGTGATGTTGGCCGTCCCAACGATCAACAGATGGTCAATCGGGTAATAGTCGCGGCTCACAAATTCCGGCGCACTGCCGCGCAAATAGTAGATGCCCGGCGCGAGCGGTTCGCCGTTCTCCGTTGGGATGACGACGGGTGTCTCTTCAGGCTGCGCTTCGGTCGGCGCGATGAAGTACTCATCCGTCGTGCCTTCCGCCACCCAGGCCGCGCGTTCGTCGCGGAGCTGAACCTGCCACCACACCAACCCGTTCGCGCACACCGGCCCGCCAATGATCGGCATGCGGTAATCGGTATACAGCAGCGTGAGCACTTCGCCGCTCGGCGCGCTTTCGCGGGCGCGCAGCGCATCGGTCGCCGTGACGACGGCCATCATCCCGACCTGCAAACGCGTATCCGGCGCGCCGGGGCAGTCGATGTTGTTGACGCTGCCGAGGTCGAGCAGTTCGTAGCGGCGCGCGTTTTCCGGCGCAACGTTCGGAATCGACCACGAGCGCAGCAGCTCGCGATTGTCCAGACCTGTGGTCTGCGTGTCATAGCCGAGTCTCATAAAACTATCGGTCGGCACGCGGTACAGCGAGAGATCAACCTGCCCGACGTTCATGTGCGTCAAAAAGACCTGCGTCTGCGGGTTGTAGGCGTTATAGAAGCCGATATTCCCCGGCGCTTGCAGGATGATTTCGGGATCGTAGGGCGCGGTCGTATAGGTGATCACACGGCCCTCGGTGATCTCGTTGCCGTAGAGGTCGCGCATCCCCGGTTCAATCGTGATCGTGTATTCGGTGCTCGGCTCGGTCGGAAACGAGAGCGTGTAGCTGTTATCCCAATCGCCGTAGTAGGCATCGTATTCGCGCCACGGCTCCGGCTCAATGGTGATCCGGTCGGCGATGGTGTCCACATCCATGGGCGACTCGAAGTAGATGGTGAAGCCGCCCCACGGGTACACGCCGTTGTCGCCGTTGTCCGGCTGCGTCTGGCGGATGCCGGGCAGCGGCACGGTTCCGAACCTCCACGTCATGCCGTCCGCCATCGGCGCGCCGCCGTTGATCGAGACGACCGTCGCTTCGAGGAAGCCTGCTTCGTACAGCGTTCCCAGTTCGAGATCGGCATCCGGTGTGAAGCGGAAACCCGCGCTGTCATCCGCCCACGAGAACGCACCGCCCACTTCGTCGCCCGAGCGCGGATCGCGCAGCAGGAACGCGGCTTCCGCGCTGTCGCGATCAACCGGCTGGTTGAAGCGGACTTGCAGCGAGCCGTTGAGCAGCACATCTGTCTGGCCATCGCGTGGGAAAACCTCCGAGACCGCCGGCTCAACGGTGGTGAATTCCCACACATACGGCGCTTCGAGCGTCGAGCCATCGACGGCGGTCACAGCGTCCACCGTGACGATATACTTCGTCCCGCCCGCGAACGCCGTCGCCGGGGTGAAGGTATAGATCGAGGTATTCAGCCATTCACCCGTGCCTTCAACCGCGGGATCGAATGTCAGCGGGTCAGGCAGGTTCGCCGCCTCTTCGGCGATCACCAACGGCACAACCGGACGGTTAAAGATCACCGTGACCGTCGCTTCCGTATCAATGCCGGTACTTTCCGGCGCGGGCAGCACCTGCGCCACCACCAGCGCGGACGAATTAGGCTCCTCTGTGGGAGCCGCGTCTTGCGCGTTGATCAGGCTGCCGCCCATCAACAGCAAGAGAGGGAGCACGAGCAGAAGAAGTTTGCGCATGAAGCGTCCTTCCGGGGTCATAAACATTCTTACGTTAATTATAGCGCGGAACACCCGGTCTGCTGATCCCTTAACCCACGCTTACCCTACCGCCCACCTACCGCGAATGTACGATTACTTATATATTCGCGCACTAATGATCAATTACGTGCCTGCCTATGCCCTCTATCACTCGTGGTCAGCGGTCAAGCTCGCTATGGTAGGCTCAGGTTCTGCGCACCTTTAGGATACCTATCGTGACTGTACCTCTGTCTGCTTCATCGGTTGTCCCGCATCGGTCGGATCGTCTCACCCTCCTCAGCGTCGCGTGGATCACGACGCTCGCCCTCTCCAACCTGCCCAACATCTTGATTCAGGAACTTGGCCTTGCGCTGCCCGTCCCGCTGCTGACGCTCAAACTCGGGCTGCTCGCCGCCTGCTTCGCGCTGACCTTAGTCTGGTCGGCGGCGCGCCCGCTGCGCGTGTACTTCGCCCTCTTCGCCGTCCTGCTGCTGGTCGAACCGTTGGCCGCCTGGGTCGGCGCGACTGACCTATGGCGCGTTTGGTTTCGCGGATCGGCCTTCAGCACGCAGATGCTGAGCACACAGCTTTTGCGCTTTGGCTCGGCGCTGCTCATGCTGGTTGCACTTGGTGTGATCTACCGCCGCCGGAGTGAGTTTTTCCTCGGCCTGGGGGACATGCGCGCGACCGTCGCGCCGATTCCGCGCTTCATCGACAAACCCATGAGCTGGGGACGCTTAGGCTGGATTTCCGCGCTGTGCATCACGCTCGGCACGCTGGCCTTTTTGCTGGCCTTCGGTCAAGCGCCGCTCGACCGCTTGGCGGGGGTGCTGCCGCTGCTGCCCTTCGTGCTGCTGTTCGCCGCCTTGAATTCGTTTAGCGAGGAGACGCTCTACCGCGCCGCGCTGCTCGCCCCGCTGCGAAACGCAGTTGGCGGATCACAGGCGCTGCTGCTCACCGCCGCGCTCTTCGGGCTGTGGCACTTCTACGGCGTGCCGTATGGCCTGCTCGGCGTGATCATGTCCGGGGTGCTCGGCTGGTATCTTGGCAAGTCGATGCTGGAAACGCGAGGGCTTTTCTGGGCGTGGTTCATCCACTTCTGGCAGGATGTCGCCATCTTCGCCTTCATCGCCATGGGTTCGATCACCCCCGGCGGGTGAAAACATTTAACCTCACCCCAACCCCTCTCCTAAAGGCGAGGGGCGAAAAATGACTTACCTTTGCCCCTCGCCCTCGGGAGAGGGGCGGTTGAGCGCAGCGAAACGGGGTGAGGTTCGCTCTACAACCACGGGACGTACGTATACGGCAGATTGAGAATCGTCTTGAACGCTTGCCAGTGCAGCGCGACGACTTCGCGGGCGACGGCGGGGACATAGGCGGCCAACGGCGGTGACACCCCCGGCGACAGCGTGTGGTTGACGCCTACCTGCGAGAAGATGATGCCCGCGCGGAACATGTGATACGGATCGCTGACGACGACCGCCGTCTGCCAACCGTTCGCGTCCATGAGTTCCTTCGTGTAGACGGCGTTTTCCTCAGTGCTGCGGCTCTGTTCTTCAAGCACGACCGCCTCAGCGGGCACGCCGCGTTCGACCAGCACCGCGCGGCACGCATCCGCCTCGCTGCGTTGAATTGCGCGCAGCGGGAAGCCGCCGGAACAGATGATGCGCGGCGCGTACCCCTGCTCATACAGCAGCGCCGCGTGCGTCGCCCGCCGGATGAGCGCCGGCCCCGGCTGACCATCCCGGCGCAGCCCCGCGCCCAGCACGACGATCACATCCGCCGCCGCCGCGCGTTCCGTTTCGCCGTACGCCACGACGATCACGCTCAGGATGAGGGCGAGGATCAGCCACCCGCCGATCACGATCACCACCCGTCGCAGCCATTTACGAATGCGCATCGTCGACCTACTGAATCAGCCCGATGTTGGGGATATCTTCGTCAAAGGGGCTGATGTTGATGCGTCCGAACATCCAGCCATCAATGGACGCCAGCCGCAGCCGAATCACCGGGAGCTGGCTTTGCCCGAAGCGCACGGTGGTATTCGGGTAAATCCACACCGGGTCTTTGAGATGCAGATGCTGGAGCAGCGGCGGCGCGGGCGGCAGATCATCTTCCTCATCATCGGCCAAATCTGCGCGGTCGGTCAACTCGGTCGCCGCCTGCACGCCATCCGACTGCGGCGTGACCGCTTCCGGCTCATCTTCGGCTTCGTCGTCATCTTCGGTGTACATATCCGGATAATCATCTTCGGTGTAGTCCTCTACACCGAGCGCGTCCGCCACCAGATCGACAATGTCCGGCGGAATATCCATCGGCGCGCGCCCCACATTGCGCAGAATCTCACCCAGCGAGTACAGATAGTAGCGTTCGCTGACCAGTGTCCCGGTGATGATCGAGCCGCCGACGAGCAGCGTCACCCCGAGGTCCGATTCCAGCTTGTTCGCCAGCAGCGACACGAGATTCATCAGCAGAAAATCCGGCTCTTGCCAGAACCCGCCGAAGTTGGGGACATTCGCCATACACTCAACTGCCTTTACTTACACCATTCAAAGTCCCGCATTATACACGAAACACAAGGGACGGTCGCTGGACCGTCCCCTATTGCTACTGATGAGATTTTGTAGGGACGAGGCATGCCTCGTCCTTAATTGTTTTGTCTGTCTCCCCTCCCTGAATTCGAGGAGGGGAAGGGGTCAGGTTTTTAGCACTCGCTGTAACCGCAGGTCAGGCACTTGCGGCAGCCTTCCGCGCGCACCAGCGAGATCGTGCCGCACGACGGGCACATGTCCGCCCCGCTGATCGCGCCGTTCGGGTTGTGCTTCGCGGTGGGCTGTTCCGGTTCGGGCGCGCTGACCGGAGCGGGCGTCACGGGCAGGTCGAACATATCGCCGAACAGGCCGAGCTGCTGCGCTTTGTCTTCGGGGAAGAAGTTATCGAGCAGCGCCCCGGCGACCGCATCCGGCAGCGAGAGCACCCGGTTCGGCCCCATGCCAATCGAGCGTGCTCCGCCAATCCCTTGCAGTTGATCGACGACCAGCTTCAGCATCTGGCGGCGATTCTGCGGCGCGGTGGTGCGCAGTTGCAGCGAAATCATGCGTCCCAGACCTTCGGCGTCGGCTTGCAGGTCGCTGCCCGCCTTGCCCGGCGCCGTGATGAACACTTCGAACGGGAAGCCCTGTTCGTCGCTGTTCATGGTGATATAAGCCGTGCCGTAGGGCGTCTTGCAGGTGACGGTCACGCCTTGCAGCTTGCTCGGGCGCGGGTAGACGTAGTGCGGCGTCGCCACCTGCGCAATCGGTTCGTCTTCGACTTCGGCTGCCGCCCTGCTTGTCGTCGTTCTTGAGCATCAACACCTGTTCGTCGCGGCTGCCGTCACGGTAGACCGTGCCACCCTTGCAGCCGAGATCGTACATGTACTGGTAGAGATCGCGCGTCTGTTCGACGGTGTAGCTGTTGGGCAGGTTCGCCGTCTTGCTGATCGAGCTGTCCACCCAGCGTTGAATCGCCGCCTGCACCTTGACGTGTTCTTCCGGCGAGAGTTCCATCGCCGTGACGAAGTAATCCGGCAGTTCTTTCGCGCCGGGGTGGGCATCGTGCCACTCCTTGACCAGCGGCACCTGTTCTTCGTGCAGACCGAGGCGGCTCTTGCGGTAGTACACCCACGAGAAGAACGGCTCAATGCCCGTCGAGGTGTTGACCATCGTGCCCGTCGTCCCGGTCGGCGCTTGCGTCAGCAGGGTCACATTGCGGATACCGTGTTTGCGCACCTTGCGGCGCACATCTTCCGGCATCGACTTCATGAAGCCGCTTTGCAGGAACTTTTCCGCCTCAAATTGGGGGAACGCGCCCTTTTCCGCCGCCAGTTCCGCCGACGTCTCGTACGAGGCACGTGCGATGAACGCGTACAGCTTGTCGATGAAGCGCACCGAGGCGTCGCTGCCGTAGCGGATGCCGAGGCGGATCATCAGTTCGGCGAGACCCATGTTGTTCAAGCCGACGCGGCGTTCGCCCAACTGCTGCTTCTCGTTTTCCTCGAAGAAGTACGGCGTGCCATCGATCACGTTGTCGAGGAAGCGCGTCGCATAGCGCACCGCTTTGTCGAGCGACTCCCAGTCGACATCGTCGCGGGCTTCGTCGTAGAACTTCGCCAGATTGATCGCGCCGAGGTTGCACACGCCGAACGCGGGAAGTCCTTGCTCGCCGCAGTTGTGTACGACAAAGCCATTACCAACGAACGAGTGGGTCACAGGTTCGGTGAGATCGAACACTTCTTCGATACCATCGGGGGTCACCGATTCCACCTGCGCGACGAACGATTCGCTGTACGTGCCGCGCTTGCCGCGCCCAACATAATCGACCAACGCATCCTGCTTGTAGGGCATCAAGAAGCCGATTTCGTCAGCAAACACATTCAGGTTGCGCTTAGAAATAGCGAGTTCATGCTGCGCTTCGCACCAATACTGCTTCAGTTCGCGATTCGCATCCGGCAGCATGCGATAGCCCGCTTCGCGGCGGTTGCGATAAATCCGGCTGGCAATGCCGAAGTTCATCAGGATCTGCTGCACGCCTTCCAGTAGTTCCAGCTCATTCGCAGCGAGGCGTACCGAACCGCCTTTTTCGCCGCCATCCTGGAAGCTGCCATCAGCAGTGAACAACGCCTGCAGGAAGCCGCGCTGCATCTCTTCGCTGCCCTGGAAGACGGCTTCGGGGACGCGGTGTTTCTTCTCCGCCACGCCGAATTCCTGCGCAATAGCATACAAACGCTGCGACGTGACCCGCGCTTCGTCGCGTTCCTGTACCTGCGACACACCGACCGGATAGGTGCGAGCGCGCGTGGTCAGCGGCGCGACCATGTCGTTTACATACGTGGCGAACAGCGGCGCGAGCTCCTGCTTTTCTTCGCCGAAGAACGAAAGCACCACTTCATCGCTCTTGACCGTGCCGTCACCAACGACCCAACCGAGCACACGCCCAACTTCCAGCGAACCTTGTACCCCAAAACCGCCCTTGCGATTAAGGATGTGGATGCGCATACCGGGTTGCAGTTCGTTCGCTTGCTTCCAGCCTTCAGAAGTCATGAAACGATGATCCGCCGTCGCGCGCACATAATAGCCTTCACGGGTCTGCACGCGGAAAACGGGCTTGGTTCCGGTCATGAACACGCGGGTCGACGGCGTGGTCGTCTGTTCCAGTCCAAAGCGACCATCGATGGTCGCTTCGATTTCGGTTTCGTCGTCAAACAAGTCGCGCGCGCGAATCAGCCCCTTGTTGGTGTAGATACGGGTATCGCCCGTCACACAGTGGTTCGTGCTGATGATCGGCGAAAAATACCACGAGTTCGACATCTTGTTGTAGCGTTCGCGGAAGAACACGCCCGGTTCGGCGCTCGACCACGCGCTCTCGATGATCGCATCCCAGATTTCACGCGCCTTGACGGTCTTGTACGGCACGACCGGACGCCCATCGGCGATCCACTGGTCCATGTTGCCATCCCACGCTTCGTCGTAGTCCGGCAAGCTGGTATCCGGGAACATCAGTTCCCAGTCGCCATCCACCTTGACCGCATCCATGAACTTGTCGGAGAGGCCAACGCTGATATTGGCGTTGGTGATCTTCCCGGCGGTGCGCTTGCTGGCGATGAATTCCAGCACGTCCGGATGCCAGTCGTTGAGGATGAGCATTAACGCGCCGCGGCGGCTGCCGCCCTGCTCGATCAGGCCGGTCACGAAGCTGTAGAGCGCGCCCCACGACACTGCGCCGCTCGACCGTCCGTTGACGCCCTTCACATACGCCTGACGCGGGCGCAGGCTGGAAATGTTGATGCCCACGCCGCCACCACGCGACATGATCTCGGTCATCTGGCGCAGCGTTTCGATGATGCCGCCCCGCGAATCCCGCGGGGAGGGGATGACGTAGCAGTTGTAGTAAGTGAGCGCCTGCGTGGTGCCCGCCGCCGTCAGAATGCGGCCAGCGGGGACGAATTTGAAATCGTCCAACAGCCAACGAAACCGTTCGGTCCATGCCGTTTGCAGTTCAGGAGTACTTTCCGTCGCCGCGATGCCCGCCGCCACGCGATCCATCATCTGCGCGGGGTCGGTTTCCAGCGGCTTGTCAACATTTTCAACGTCACGCGTGACGACCTCGCCATCCAACAATTCGATCGTGACGGTCGGCAGCTCCAGCGCCTTCACCGTACCGATTTCGCGCTGCCCGGTCTGCGCGTTGACCACCACAATGACCGTATCGCCGACGGCCAGCGTTGCCCGGGTGACGTCTTTCTGCGCATAACGATCCAGAAAGATTTTGTAGCCAAGTTCATGGAGCGCATTACGTTTCGTAGGTGTTTGCACCATACTAGTCTCATCCTTCAAACTGTAATGTTATACGTAATACAGACACACACAGGGATGACGAAGCGAACGGGTAGGGCAAAACCTATCCGCCAACTCGGATCACGCTACTGGTTGTCTGTGCTCAAAAGGGTTGATCCTCAACCGCCTAATGGTGGCTAGTGTGCGATGCCGTTTGAGGTCTGAATCATGATCGATATGTGATCGATGTAACGGTAATTTAGCACGAATGACCGATTCTTGTCCACTTCAAAATGGGGTGAGTTTGGTTAGAGTCAGGTTTGAACTTGTAACGCGCTTCCAACGTTTCCCGTGCGCTATTCAACCATTTCCCACTAACCAACATTCCCCTCAAAAGGAGGCAAAACACTCCTTTTGAGGGCGAATCGGTCACCGGCTACACGGTGAAGTCTAACGTTTGGGTTTGCGGAGGAACGCCGGAATTTCGATGTTCTCATCGTCGTAAACGCGGGCGCTCGGTTCCTGGCGCGGTGGCTGAACCGGCGGGGGCGCGGGGGGCGTCGGCGGTTGTTCCTGCGGTGGAGGCTGCATGGGCTGCTGCTGCTGGGGCGCCGGCGGCGCGCTGTACTGCTGATACTGCGGCGCGGGGCGCTGCGTCTGCGGCTGCGATGACATACCGGGACGGCTGCTCGAAGTCGAAGTTGACCCGCTGCCCGCGGTGCTGCGGAACGGGCCGGTGGGCTGCGCGTCGATCTTACGCTGGACGCGGCTGTGTTCGAAGCCCGTCGCGATGACGGTGCAGCGCACTTCGTCGCCCATGCTTTCGTCGATCTGCGCGCCGAAGATCAGGTTGACTTCGGGGTGCGCGCTTTCCTTGATGATTGCCGCGGCTTCGTTGACTTCAAACAGGCTGAGGTCGGGGCCACCCGTGATGTTGAACAGAATACCGCGCGCGCCGTCGATGGTGACATCGAGCAAGGCGCTGCTGATCGCGGCTTCCGCGGCGCGACGCGCGCGTTCGTCGCCTTCGGCGCGGCCAACCGCCATGAGCGCCGCCCCACCTTCGGACATAATCGTGCGCACGTCGGCGAAGTCGAGGTTGATGAGCGCGGGGACGGTGATCAGTTCGGAAATGCCCTGAATACCTTGCCGGAGCACGTCATCGGCCAGAGAGAACGCCTGCTGTAAGCTGGCGCGCTTGTCAGCGATCTGCAATAGGCGGTCGTTCGGGATGACGATGAGCGTATCGACCTGTCCCTTGAGCGCCTCAATGCCCGCTTCCGCGGATTGCTGACGTTTCGCGCCTTCAAACGTGAACGGGCGGGTGACGACACCAATCGTCAGCGCGCCGAGTTCCTTGGCGATCTGCGCCACGACGGGCGAAGCGCCCGTGCCTGTGCCGCCGCCCATACCGCTGGCGATGAAGACCATGTCTGCGCCGCGCAGCACTTCATACAGCTCATCCGACGTCTCTTCGGCGGCCTTGCGCCCGATTTCCGGGTTGCCACCCGCGCCCAGACCACGAGTCAGCTTATCACCGATGCGGACGCGCGTTTTCGCTTTGGACAGCAAGAGTGCTTGATTGTCGGTATTGACCGCGATGAATTCAACGCCGCCCAAACCTTCTGCGATCATCCGGTTGATGGCGTTACCGCCGCCACCGCCCACGCCGATGACCTTAATCTGTGCGAAATTTTCGCCCGGTGTAAGCATATCCATAAAACAAAAACCTTTCCTGCTTCTTGCACTCGCACATCTGGCGGATGAATTACCTTGATTGTATGCCGCTTCGTATAAACTGCAACTAAAAATTATCCGGAAGCAGACCTAATTCTCACTGTCCGGCAGCAGCTTCTTGAAAAACCCCGTGAGCAGATTCCCGATTTTGGTCGGCTGAATGCCGCCTTCCCGCGCGGGTTGAGCGACGGCGCTGTCCATCTGCAGGCCCAACCGCAGCAGGCCGACGCTGGTACTAAAGGCTGGGGATTTGAGCGCATCCGCCATCCCCGTGATCTTCTCCGGTTTGGCGACGCGCACCGGCACGTTGAGCACATTCTGCGCGACCTCGCGGATGCCGGGCAGCAGCGCGCAGCCCCCGGTCAGCACGACGCCCGCGCGCAGCAGCCCGTCGTACCCCGACCGCTTGATCTCCGTCTGCACCATCTCGAACAGCTCGGTGACGCGCGCTTCGATCACCATCGCCAAATCGCTGTGCTTGACCTTCATCGGCATGCCTTCACCGAAGGGCTGCACATCAAACGTCTCGTACTGGCTGACAGCCTTTTCCTGCGCGTTGCCGTACTGCACTTTGACCGCTTCCGCGACATCAAACGGCACGTGCATCCAGTGCGTGATGTCGTTGGTGATCAGATCGCCGCCCACCGCGATCACCGAGGAATGCCACACGGTGCCCTCGATGAAAATCGCCATATCCGTCGTGCCGCCGCCGATATCGACGACCACGCAGCCCATTTCGCGTTCCTGCGGCGTCAGAATCAGATCACCAGAGGCCAACGGATTGAGGATGAAGCGATCCGGGAAGACATGCGCCCCCTGCATCGCCTGTTCGAGATTGGCAACGCTGGTGGTCGACGCCGTGATAATGTGCACTTCGACTTCCAGCCGAAAGCCGTGCATCCCAATCGGGCTGCGCACATGGTCGCCGCCATCCAGCACATACGACCGCGGGATGACGTGCAGCACTTCGCGGTTGTGCGGAATCGCGATCTGCCGCGCGTTTTCAATCGCCTTGTCGATGTCTTCGCCGCGCACACCGCGGCTGCCAATGAGGCCAATCGCGCCGCGGCTGTTCAGCGAGGCGATGTGACTCCCGGCGAGGCTCACGAACGCCTGCCGGATATCGTAGCCGCTGCTTTTCTCAGCTTTATGCACGGAGGCCGAAAGCGCGGCGGTGAGCTGGCTAATGTCGTTGACCACGCCCTTTTTCATGCCGCGACTCGGCTCGATACCCACGCCGACGATGAAGATATCGTCCGTGCGCACCTCACCGACAATCGTGCAGATTTTTGTCGTCCCAATGTCGATTCCGACTACCAAATCGCTCATATGAGGTCCATTTACCGTCCCATCGACACAAAGGGTCGATGCGTATTTACTAGGTTGATCTCGCGCGGTTGAATGCCTTGGGCGGCGTTGTCCGCCACAATAGCATTGTAGATCAAAATCTTCTGCTGCATATCCGCCCCTACGCCTAGCCAGACTTCCCACCCACGCGGGTCGGTGTAACCTAGCCCTTTGTCGGGGTGATAGCGGAACGCCGCCAGTTCTGGCAGCAGATCATGCAGTTGAATGGCACTCGTCACGACCTGCGGGTCGACGCTCGAGCCGATGCTGCCTTCGAGAACCGGATCCGCCTGAATGCGCAGCAGCGTTTGCCGATCTTCGCGCTGCCGCATCACACGCCCCTGCAAATCGATCCACGCGGCTTCCCCCGCCTGCTCCCATACGAGCGCGGGTTCGCGCTCCTCAATGATGACCTGCACCATGTTCGGCGGAAAGCCGACCGTCACCGTGGCATTGGCAATCGTCGGCGATTCGAGCAGATTATCGCGAATGTCGCCCGGATCAAGCCAGAAGACATGCAGCCCACTGATCGGCAGCAATTCGTAGACCTCATTGACGGTCATTGTTTCCAACCCGCCGACGGCGATCCCCGTCACATACATCGAGTCGGCGAAGAAGAAAAAGGCCAGCGCGCCGAGCAGAATCAGGATGAGCGCGCCGCTGAACAGCCGCCACGAAACGAAGACCTGCCCGCGCTTGAGCGCTTGCGGACGATCAACGCTCCCAATGTCCGGGTTGCGCCAGATGGCTGGTTCGCGGGTGGAACGACGTGACATGCGGCCTCATCAACAGTGGATCAACGCTCCGATGATACCACGAATCACACAGACGCGCCCCGGTATCCCACGCAATCCAACATTAAGGTTTCCAGATTTTCGCGTAACAAGTCATGTTTGGCAGGACAATCAGTGGGTTAGTGATTGTGATATGATTCAACTTAAAAGCTAAACTCAAAGAATGTGTTTGCTAGGGAACACCGACAGAAATCGGGTTATTCATTCCGGCGCAACCTTTTGCTGACAGGGACCCGCAATATCAGTGCGCTGTCCGCCATTTGCGGAACCTCGGCTATGTTCAGGACGGAGTGCCAATTCAAAAGCTCGCTGGTGTCGCGTTCCTCCCAGCTAAGGCATTGGCTGGGATGGGTGACCGAGGGAAGATTTCACCCCCCAACCAATCGGCAGGGGTTGAAGACCAACTGGACTCCCCGAACACCGGCCTAACGACACGCGGCCTTGGCGTCCCTATGGCAGCTGCCAAACGCAGGTTTGGTCCAGTTCAAACGAACTCATTCAACGCGATCCCCATGTTCACAACGCGGCATCAACTTGCAATGGGAGATGGGGGTTTCTCGGTGAGGTGGTTGACCCTCTCTTGTGCCCGCTGTCCCACTGCCTGCGTCCCGCAAGTCCGCCAGCCTATGCAATTGCGGCCACGAGAAGCAGCGAAACTCCTAGAACCCTTCCCCCAATGTCTCGATCTCCGTCTCCAGCTCGACACCCGTTGCCAGCAGCACCATGCGCTGCACGTACTTGATCAGCGCGAAGTAATCGCTGGCGGTCGCGTTCCCGGTGTTGATGAAGAAATTCGCGTGCACGGGTGACACCTGCGCCCCGCCGATGCTGTAGCCTTTCAGCCCCAGCGACTCGATCAGGCGTCCGGCGTAGTCCCCCGGCGGATTCTTGAAGATACTGCCGAGGCTCGCCCCCGGCGGTTGCGTCCTCTTGCGATGCGCGATGAACTCGTCCATCTTCGCGTGGATCGCCGCCGAGTCGCCTTTGTGCAGATCGAGCGTCGCCATGAGCACCAGAAAGCGCCGATCCACCCGCCGCTTGAGCGCCGACGTGCGGTAGGTATAGTCGAGATCCGCTTTGGTCAGCACCTGCAAGCCGTGTTCCGCGTCGCAGATTGTCGCCGTGTGCACGTTGCCCGCCATGTCGCCGCCGTGCGCACCCGCGTTGTTGACCACCGCCCCGCCGACCGTCCCCGGCACGCTCGCCGCCCACTCGAAGCCGCTCAAGCCCTGCGACGCGCACTTGCGGGCGAGAATGGTCAGCGAATAGCCGGAGGTGACGATCACCTGTGTGCCCTTGAACGCCGCCTCGCTCACCTTGTTGATCACGACCAGCCCGCGGAAACCCGCGTCGGAGACCAGCACATTCGCGCCGCCGCCCAACACGCGCACGGGGATGTTCTGCTGCCACGCGGCTTGCAGCACGTCGCTGAGTTCGCGCGTCGACTCCCGCGCGAGGTAGACATAATCCGCGGGTCCGCCGAGCCGCGCCGCCGTATATTTGGCTAATGGCTCATTTTGTAGAAGGTGGGGAGACTTGAGCAATTCTGCAAAAGGAGTCATCGGGAAAAGTCAATAAATGCGTCACGCCGCCAATAGAAGTTGAATGCCTTCACCAAATCGTCAACGCTTGGATCGTCCTTTTGAGCCAAGACGTTAAGCACAACTTGCTGAGGAATATCCCCAGAAACTCTCACAGCCAAACCATGGACTGCTGCAAAATGTGGGAGGGCACCCGGATCGTCATCTTTATCGATCATAAGCAGAGCGCAAGCGACGTCTCGATTCAAGGATGTTTTCCACTCATATATAAGTCAGCACCGAACGGGACTGAGATTTTTCTTAACAGGGACAAAAGCTCTCCAAGAATATATAGTCTATTTAGATCTACTCGTCTGAAGAATCTGTGATAGATAATCAACGTGAGTATAGAGCCAGCGACCAAACTGACTACACCGCTTACAAATGTTAAAAACATCAAATAGAGCCCCGCGCCAGGGTTAAATGCATCATCCGGTAATTCCCGGATAGCATTAATGACTGGCGCGATGATAAGCACATAGCAAACTGCCAAACACATCAGCAGACATGCGAGAAAAACTCCAAGCAACCGGGCTGTTTGTAGAAGTTTAGGATGACCAGTCGGTCTCAAAGCTCATTTCCTCTGTGCTCTCTGTGGTTCAAGTCTTTTCGTTTACTTCAGTGCCCGCTTGATGAGGTAATGCTCCCCAATTTTGGGCGCGTCGCCCGCGCTCATGATCACGATCACGGCGGGCGCTTGTACATCCGCCAGCAGCAATTCGGTGGCCGCGTCGAGACTAGCGACATAGCGCGCATCGAGGTGCGGCATATCGCGCACCAGCCACGCCGAGTCGACGCCATCCACGGGCTGTTCGCGCGCCGCATAGATCGGCGTGACGAGCACATGATCGGCATCGCCAAACGCGGTCGCATAGGCGTTCCACAGTGCCTTCGTGCGGCTGTAAGTGTGCGGCTGCCACACCGCCCACACTTGATGACCGGGGAAACGACCGCGCGCCGCCTCTAGCGTCGCCCGGATGGCCGTCGGGTGATGCGCGTAATCGTCGATCACGTACACGCTGTCAATTTCGCCGCGCACGTCGAAGCGCCGCCCCGTCCCGCTGAACGACGCCAGCGCGCCCGCCGCTTCGGCGAACGGCACACCATAGAGCATGGTCGCGCGGATCGCCGCCAGCGCGTTGAGCACATTGTGCCGACCGGGGATCGCCAACTGCACCTCACCGAGCACAGTCTGCCCGTCCTGCGCGGTGAAGCGATAGCCCGTCGTCCCGCTCTGAATCGCGCTCGCTTTCAACTGCGCGGCGGGCGCGTCGATACCGTAGTACGTCTTGTCCACATCGCTGATCGTCTCGCCGAGCCGCAGCGCGCCCGCGTCGTCGGCGCACGCGACGAGCGTCCCGCTCACCAGGCCGACAAAATGGCTGAACGAGCGCTGCATGTCGCCTTCGGTTGGAAAGAAATCGGGATGATCCCACTCAACATTCGTCAGCACGGCGATATTCGGGCGCAGGCCATGGAACATGTTCGCGTATTCGTCCGCTTCGATCACGAACGCGTCACCTTTGCCCACCGCACCGTTCTGCCCGGTGGTGGAGAGCGTGCCGCCGATGATGTAGCTCGGGTCGCGCCCGGTGGTGATCAGGATGTGCGCGATCATGCCGGTCGTGGTCGTCTTACCGTGGGTCCCCGCCACCGCGATCACCGTTTTGCCCGTCATGATCGAGGCGATGATATCCGCGCGCTGGAACACGGGGATGCCCGCCGCGCGCGCCGCCGCCACTTCAACATGCGTCTCGTTAACCGCCGCTGTCACCAGCAGTGCGTCCGCCCCGGCGATGTTCTCCGCCGCGTGCCCGATGTGAATCGTCACGCCCTCGCGGGCCAGCGCCACCGTATAGGCGCTCTCCGACCGATCCGAGCCAGACAGTGTGTAGCCCTGCGCCAGCAAAATGCGGGCGATGGCGGATAATCCCACGCCGCCGATCCCGACGATATGAATATGTCCGTTTGGAGGTAACTGCTGCATAACACCCATTCATGAAATTGTAGGGACGAGGCATGCCTCGTCCGTTTTTCGTATCAGAAGCAGAGGACGAGACATGAGCGTGATGAAAAAGGTCAGATTCCGACCCCACCCCCCGGCCCCTCCCCGAATTCAGGGAGGGGAGCCAACAGCACCTGCCAAGCCGAAAATGTCTTCGTAGGGACGCAATTCATTGCGTCCGCTGGCGAGTGAAACGGCTTTACAAAAGCTTTTTAAACACCCTCATGTCTCGTCCCTACAAAGCTCCTAGTTGGGAGGGAGGGGAATGAAATCGGCTTTCTCAGTCCTCAGTCCTTTGACCTCAGTCCTAGATCAGCACCAGCACAATGATGAACAGGATGATCACCGCGACCGCCAGCAGATCACCGTTGCCCGCTGGCCCACCGCCGAGCAGCACCAGCGGCAGCAGCGAGCGCGCCTGATCACTCGGTGATCCCGGCGACGGGGCGATGATATTCGGCGCGAGCGGATACTCGTTAATGTCCATGAAGTACCACAGCGACCCCCAGATCAGGTAGCCGTTGACAAAACCGAGGATGCCGCCAAGGATGCTCTCCTGCAGGTTGTCGCGGCCATCGCGCGCGCCGGGTCGGCGGTCGCCGGCATCCCCGCCGCCGAAAATCGTGCGGTTCTGGTAGGCGAAGAACACAATCGCGATGAAAATGCCCGCCTGCACCAGAAATACCTGATCACGGCTCACATTGACCAGCAGCGTCCCCCGAATGAGGCTGTCGAACTGGAACAGCGCGAATAAGCCCAGGACGATCCCCGCGAGCGAAATGAGTTCTTTGTTCCAGCCGCGCAAAAACCCGATGATGGCGAAGAACAGCGCCAGCGTCCACAGCATCGCGGAGAGTTGAATCATCCCTCAGCCTACCTCATCTTTGTGCATGAAATCTATCCCGCCAGCTCGATCAACTGCTGCGCCACATTCCCCGCGCCCTCCGGCACACTGAGCGCCGCCGCGTGCGTTTGCATCTCCGCCAGCCGATTCCCCGTCAGCAGCGACTGGATCGTCGGCAGCAAGTCCCGCGCCATATCTTCATCGCGCATGAAGATCGCCGCGCCGCGTTCGCTCAAATACTCCGCGTTGACCTTCTGATAGCGCCACGCGTACGGGTACGGTACGAGGATCGACGGCAGGCCGAACAACGGATATTCGCCCAACACACTCGCTCCCGCCCGGCTGACCGTCAAATCGGCGGCGGCCAGCGCCAGACCGACATCGTCGTGCAGGTATGCATACGGGTGATAGTGCTGGAACGCGTCGACGCGCCCCATGCCGAGGTCTTCCGCGCGCTTCTGCAAATCGCCCCAGTCCAGCGTCCCGGTCACGTGAATGATCTGCACGCCGAACGCCAGCAGTTCGGGCAGCGCGTCCAGCAGCGCATTGTTGATCGTGCGCGCGCCGCGGCTGCCGCCCCACACCAGCACCGTCTTGCGCGCCGGATCGAGACCAAAATGCTCGATCGCCGCAGCGCGTGTCGCCTGTTTCAGCGAGTCACGTGTCGGGTAGCCGGTCACGACCGCCTGCCCGGCGCGGAAATACTGCTTGGATGCGTCTGCCGTCACCGCGACCCGCGTCGCGAAATGCCGCAGTATCTTGATCGCCAGCCCCGGCTCAATATCCGGCAGATAGATCAGGCTGGGCACGCGCAGCAGCCAGCCGCTGAGCGCCACCGGCAGGCCGACCCAACCGCCCGTCAGCAAAATCACATCAGGTTTGCGCCGTAGAATCAGGCCGAGCGCTTGCAGCGTCCCGATGATCAACTGGACGATGCTGCCGAGCATCGTGAGTGGACTGACGCCGTGCAGCGGCCCCGCCCGCACTTCGTCGTAGTTTTCGAATGACAACGACGCTTCGTCGAGCAGCGGACGCTCAAACCCGCCGACGCTGCCCACAAACATCAATTTAGCGTTCGGCTGCCGGATAAACAGGGCTTCGGCGGCGGCGATTGCCGGATACACGTGGCCCCCCGTCCCCCCGGCTGCGATCATCACGCGCACCAGAATTTACCTTTCCCTTGTTCAGGCGAGCTTCCGGCGAATGCTGCACGGCACTCACCCGCGCCACGCTCAGCACCAACGCCGACCCCGCCAGCACCGTCACCAGCGACGACCCACCAAAGCTGATGAACGGCAGCGCTACGCCCGTTGACGGTACCAGATTGAGCATAACAGCGATGTTCAACAGGGCTTTTGTGATTATCCACAGCGTTACGCCGGATGCAAGCAGCGACCCGAACGAGTCCGTCGAGCGCCGCGCGATCTGCAGGCCGCGAATGACCAGCACGACGAACAGCAGAATTACGAACCCTGCGCCAAGCACGCCAAGTTCTTCGCCGATGACCGCGAAGATGCTGTCGGTGTGCGGCGTGGGCAGCGCGCCGAACTTTTGCAGGCTTTGACCGAGGCCACGTCCCGTCCAGCCGCCGTTCATAAACGCGATGATCGCCTGCTGCGCGTGGTAGTTGGTCTGCGTGAGGTCGGTCAAGCCCTGCACATACGAACCGACGCGATCCTGTGCGTAGCTCAGGCGCTGGCTGACCACCCACCCGGACACGCCCATCAACGCCAGCACCGAACCGAGATGCACCACGTTCGCGCCCGCGAGGAAGAACATCAACCCGGCGGTGATGAAGATCGTCGCCGCCGTGGAGAGGTCAGGCTGGAGCAGCACGAGCACGCCGATGATGCCGAGCAGCATGGCGAACGGGAACAACCCGCCGAAGACGCTGCGCACCTGCGAAATCTTCTTCGAACTCAACCACGCCGCGAGATAAATCGTCACCGTGAGTTCGGCCACTTCACCCGGCTGATACGAGCCATTGAGGAACGACCGCTGCGCCCCGAACACGCCATCGCCGAACAGGAGCACGGCGATCAACGTGGCGATGGTGACGAGCAGAATCGGCACGGCAAAGCGCTTCCAGATGCGGTAGTCGATGATGACCAGCGGCACAAACACCACCAGCCCGACGATCAGGTTACGCGCGTGCTGCATGAAAATCACGGTGTCGCTGCCGAAATCCTGATAACTCCAGTCAAACGTCGTGCTGTAGATCATCAGGCAGCCGATGGCCAGCAGCAGCACCAGCACCACCAGAATCGGCACATCCAGGGTGGAGAAAAATGTCCAGCGGCGGTCGGTCCGGGAATCTTGCATCATGCGTCCTTCAAAACCAGTTCACAATATACAGTTTACAGTAAAGCCCACGATCCCGCCCTCGATGATCGCGCGGTGAACGCCATTTCCGACCCCACCCCGGCCCTCCCCGAATTCAGGGAGGGGCGACAGAAGAGACCGTTTTCTCCCCTCTCCCCCTGCGTGGGAGAGGGGTTGTGAGGGTTTTAAACCCCCTTGCCTCGTCCCGCAGCGGGAGGGCAAACCTCTTCCCTAGATTTACCTTATATCGAACAGTCGCCCCCTCAACCGCTTGCGTGGGAGAGCGTTGGGCAGAGGTTACAGCGCATTCACCAGCGTGCGGAAATGCTCGCCGCGCTGCGCGAAATCGACATAGGCGTCGTAGCTTGTGCCACCCGGCGAGAGCAGCACGACATCGCCCGCCTGCGCGATCTGCGCCGCCTCGGCGACCGCCGCGTCGAGCGTTGGGCACACAATGACCACATCGTCGCGCCCCGTCAACCCTTTGACCGCCTTGACGACCTTCTCTGCCGCCGATTTCTCTTTGGTCGTGTCGCCAAACGCAATGATCCGCCGCGACTTGTTCAGCGCCAGCGCGACCAACTGTTCCCACGGCAGGTCTTTGTCCTTACCGCCGAGCAGCAGCACCAGCGGCTCCTCGAACGACTTGAGCGCCGCGACCACCCGTTCCGGCGCGGTGGCAATGCTGTCGTTGATGTAGGTCACGCCGTCTTTGACGCACACAATTTCCAGCCGATGCGCCACGCCGCGAAACTCGCGGATCACGTCCGCCATGACTTCCGGTTTGACGCCCGCCGCGCCGGTGAGCGCGCACGCCGCCAGCACATTCAACACATTGTGTTCGCCGCGCAGCAGAATGTCCTTGCGCTCACAGATCACATGCGGCGAACCGTCGTAGCTGGAATCGCCGACGAGCAGCAGTCGTTCGCCCGCGAGGAACGCGCCGTCCGTCACCATGTCGCGCCCGCTGAACCACGCCACGCGCCCATCAAACACGCCGCTTTCGCCGATGAGACGCGTGTTCGCGTCATCCCAACCGAGCACGGCGATGTCATTACCACCCTGCCAGCGCAGCAGATTCGCCTTGGCGGCGATGTACTCGTCCATCGTGCCGTGCCGATCCAGATGGTTCGGCGTGATGTTGGTGATCGCCGCAATCGGCGGGCTGACGCTCATCAGCTCCAGTTGAAAACTCGACAGTTCCATCACCACGCGGTCGCTCGGCTGGATGATGGGCAGCACGTGCAGCAGCACGTCGCCGATATTGCCACCGACCCACGTTTTGTGCCCCGCCCGCTTGAGGATTTCCCCCGTGAGCGTGGTCGTGGTTGTCTTGCCCGCGCTGCCTGTAATGCCGATCACGGGTGCCGGGCAGCGTTCCAAAAATAACTGCGCGTCATTCGTCAGCGGCACGCCGTAGCGTCTCGCCACCTGCACAATCGGCAGGTCGTTGGGCACGCCGCCGGAGAGGCACAGCAAGTCAGCGCCTTCGAGCAGCGTTTCCGGATGACCGCCGAGCACAAATTCCACTGACGGGTAATCGGACGGATTCAGGTTCAACTGCTCCGCCGTCTTCGAGTCACTGACCACCACGCGCGCGCCGACGGTCGGCAACCAGCGTGCCAGCGCCTGCCCCTGCCGCGCAAAACCTAAGACCACTACGCATTTACCATTAAGCGGATCGTACATACATGCTCCCAGTTAAAAGTCAAATTGCGGCCACCTGCATTTCCACTTTTAACTTGCTACTACAACAACACCAGTGCCACGCCGATCATCGCCGCGAGCAGGCCGACCAACCAGAAGCGCTGCACGATCTGCGTTTGGCTCCACCCGACCAGCTCAAAATGATGGTGCAGCGGCGACATCTTGAACAGGCGCTGGCCTTTCGTCATGCGGAAGTAGGTGATTTGCAGCACTACGCTGATCATCTCGGCCAGCGGCACAATCGCGATGATCGGCAGCAGCAGCCACTGCCCAGTCATCACGGCGACCGTCGCCAGCGTCGCGCCGAGCGCGAGCGACCCGGTATCCCCCATGAATAACTGCGCGGGGTGCGCGTTGTACCAGAGGAAGGCGAAGCACGCGCCGACCAGGATGAAGCACAACTGCACGAGGAAGATTTGCCCCTGCAAATAGGCGATGATGCCGTAAGCGGCGAACGCGCTGGCGGTGATAATGCCCGACAACCCGTCCAACCCATCGGTGAAGTTGACGGCATTCGACATGCTCACGATGATGAAGGCCACCAGCGGAATGAAGATCAACGGAGAGACGCCGATGCGGATATTCAACAGCGGGATGGGGATTTCGTTGGCGAATTGAAAGCCGCCGTTGTAGACCGAAATCACAGTCGCCGTGATCAAAGCGAGCACAATTTGCCCGCCCATCTTCGCCCGCGCGCTGATGCCTTCGCCAATCGGTCGCCCTTTGGAACGCGCGATCCCTTCCCAATCGTCAATCGCGCCGAGCAGCGCAAACCCAATCAGCACAAACACGGGCAGCATGATGCTCGCGCCCGTCAGGGATTGGTCGGGGCGCAGCAGATTGACCACATTCAGGCCGAGCGTGATCAGCACGACGGGCACGACGATCATGATGCCACCCATCGTCGGCGTGCCGCGCTTCTTCTGATGTTCCGCGCCCAGAACCGCGAGAATCTGCTTGCCAATTTTCAGGCGGCGCAAAATCTCCACAAACGGCCCGCCCCAGATCACGCCGAGCACAAAGGCCAGCGCTCCCATCGACAATGCAAACGGAATTCCCGCGTTCATAACAGCTCCTAGTTCACAGTCCTCAGTTTACAGTTCACAGTGAGTGATGCGCTTCCGTGTCGCCAATTGCCCGCACATCATCAAGTAGGGGCAAGAAAATAAGTTTTCCAGACGAGTTCCAACTGATCACTGTCAACTGTAAACTTATCTCCTGATCTCACTCACCGCGCCGCCCTGCGCCGCCAACTGCTGGCGCACGCTGTCGGTCGGGATTTCCAGCAGAATGACCAACCGTTCCGCCAGACTGCGGAACACGGGCGCGGCCACCACCGAACTCCAGTATTCGCGCGGACGATCCAACCGGATCAGCACGCTGATCTGCGGATCGTCCGCGGGCAAAAAGCCCACAAACGTCACAATGGACGCTGTGTCATCATAACCAATGGCGTTCGGGATTTGCGCCGTCCCGGTCTTCCCGGCGATGCTGTAACCCGCGACGGCGGCGCGTTCGTCCAACCCCTGCTCGACGACCTGCACCATCATGTTGGTGACAAGCCGCGCCGTTTCTGCCGAAATCGGGCGACCGAGGTTGGCCGTGCGCGACGGGATGCGCGTATCGCCATCGATGATCTCATGCACAATGCGCGGCTGCATCATCAAGCCGCCGTTGGCAATCGCATTGACCGCCGTGAGCATTTGCAGCGGCGTCACCGCCACGCCTTGACCATAGCTGTTGGTCAGCAGATTGCTCTCGCTCCAGTTTTCATCGCCGGGCACATGGAGCTGACCGGACTGCTCACCTTCGAGATCGACGCCCGTCAGCCGCCCGATGCCAAAATCATTCAGCGATTGGTAGAAGTTGGTTGGCCCCATCTCCAGTGCAATCGTGGCCGCGCCAACGTTGAGCGACTGTACGAGGATCTGCGTCACATCGATCGCGCCGTGCGCCGCCCGATCCCAATTGTAGACTTCGATGCCCGCCTGCCGCAGCACCCCCTGATCGTTGTACCAGTAATCGGGCGCAATTGTCCCATCGTCGAGCGCCGCCGCGACTGTCAGCACTTTCATGACCGACCCCGGCTCATACTGCTGGCTGATCGCCGGGTTATTCCACACGCGCGGATCCTGCGCCTCGCTGTACACGTTCGGGTCGAAGGTCGGGTAGTTCGCCATCGCCAGAATATCACCGTTGCGCGGGTTCATCACGAGAATCGTCCCCGCGGTCGCGCCGGACGTGCTGATCGCGCCGAGCAGTTCGCTTTCGGCAATGTACTGCACATCGCGGTCAATCGTCAAAATGATGTCGCTGCCGCGATCTTCGTGCACATCAACGCTCGGCACTTCGAAGGGGATGTTGCTCACTTCGCGTTCCTGCACGCGGCCTTCTAACTGCTCGTTGTAGTAGCCTTCCACGCCGAAGTAACCGATCAGGTCGCCGCCGACAAAGCCGATCAACTGCGCGCCGACCGGGCCTTGCGGATAGCTGCGGCGCGGCACGGCTTCCATATCGATTTCGTTCAAATCCAGTTCACGCAGACGCGCCGCCTTCTCCGCCGAGATCAGATCCGGGAACGGAACCCACAGTTGATCACTCGTCAGCGCCTCATAGACCTGCAGTTCCGGCACGCCGAGGATCGCGGCAATGCGGGTCGCATCTTCGCGCGCGTTCGACACGAGATTCGGGCTGACGCCCACGCGATATTCCAACGTATTGACGGCCAGTACTTCGCCATGCCGGTCGTAGATGTTGCCGCGCGCCGCCGCCAGTTCCAGCGTGCGCCCGTAGCTGCTGTCGCGGAGCTGCGTGAGATAGGTTTCGACCGTCGGATCGAGCGGCAGTTGGAACGACGCCAGACGTCCGAGCAGCACCAGACTGGCCAGCACCAGCCCGACGACCACGAACGGCAGACGCTTGCGGAAAATATCTTGCTGTTGGGGCAGACTCGTCGTGCTCATAGTTTGATCACCAATCCAACTCATTAGCTTTTCCCCCTCTCCTGTAGGAGAGGGGCCAGGGGTGAGGTTTGCAGTTCAGGAAACTTAATTACCCCCTAACCTGCCTCACGTTTTACTGCCTCATGGCGGCGGACGCGATACATCGCGTCCCTACAAAAACGAATTCGGTTTGGCGAGCCTCCATCTGTCTCCCCTCCCCGAATTCGGGGAGGGGCCGGGGGTGGGGTCCGCTCTACTGTCCGGATGCCGCCTGCGTGCGTGTGGTGAAACCTTCGACTTGAATGCGGAAGGCGTCCCACTGCTGCTGCAACCACCCTCCGAACGTCTCGTCATACTCGGGCAGCGGCTCGGCTTCCGCCTCGATCTCGATCGGCGCGGAGGTCGTATCCGGGTTGTAGCCGTCGATCACAATATAGCGGATATCGGCTGCATCTGCCGGAACGAAACCCATCTCGTTCGCCCGCCCTTGCAGGCGGGGCATACTCTGCAAAATGGCGATTTCGCCGCGGATCTGTTCGTTTTCCTGCTGCAGCTCGTCGCGTTCCGCCAGCATATCTTCGAGCTGGCGACCGAGCGTCGAGGCTGCCGACGACTGCGACAGATACAGCGCGCCGATGATGATCAGCACGAACAGGCCGAGCGTCGCCAGCGCGATCACCTGCCGCTGCGGTCGCCATCGTGACCGATCAAGAGTGTGTTCAATCCAGTTCGCCATAGGTCAAAATCCAAGCAGTTAAAAGTTAAAAGTGACAAGTTAAAAGGTAAGGTCGCTGTGCTTGACATTCGCTTTTAACAGTCGTCTTTTACCTTCTCATCAACCCAACTCAAGCACCTTCTCGAAAATCATGGTGTAGGGGCAGACCTATGTGTCTGCCCGGTTGTGGGCGCACACCCGGGTGCGCCTCTACATTTAAAAGGGACAAGTCTAAAGTAGAACATTCCCGTCTTTTACTTTTAACTTTCAACTTTCCCCTTTTAACTTCTCCACTATCCTCAGCTTCGCGCTCCGGCTTCTGGGATTCTGCGCGATTTCCGCTTCATCTGCAATCAGCGGCTTGCGCGTGATCAGCTTAACGCTGGCGTGATGCCCGCACACGCAGATCGGCACTTTCGGCGGACAAATGCAGTCGGTCGCCGCCAGCTTGAACGCCTCCTTGACGATGCGATCTTCGAGGCTGTGAAAGCTGATGATTGCCAGCCGCCCGCCCGGTTTGAGCAGATCAATAGCGGTCGGGATCACGCTCGCGACCACGTTCAACTCGTCGTTGACGGCGATGCGCAGCGCCTGAAACGCCCGCGTCGCCGGGTGAATCTTCTCTTTCGGGTCGTGCCGCGCCGCCGCCGCGATCACCTCGGCGAGCTGCTTGGTCGTCGCATACGGTCGATGCTTGACGACCGCCCGCGCGATGCGCCGTGAGTCGCGTTCTTCGCCGTACTGGTAGAAGATGTCTGCGAGTTCGTCTGCTTCCAGCGTGTTGACCAGATCCGCCGCCGTATCGCCCCTGTCGGTCGGGTCGAAGCGCATGTCGAGCGCGCCCTCATGCCGGAATGCGAAGCCACGTTCGGGCGTATCCAACTGCATCGACGATACGCCCAAATCCATCAAGATCGCGTCCACATGCTTCCAGCCGAGCAACCGCGCCTGTTCACGCATATCCGTGTAGCTGGCGTGCGCGATCTGCACGCGCTCGCCATACGGCGCGAGGTTGGCCGTCGCGAGGCTGATTGCCATCGGGTCGCGGTCCAGGCCGAGCACGTGCGCCGCGCCCGCATCGAGCAGCGCCGCCGTGTGCCCGCCCGCGCCGAGCGTGCCGTCAATTGCCCGCTCAATCGGCCCTTCAGGAATCAACCCCGCAATCACCGCATCGCGCAGTACCGGAATGTGCATCGAACCGTTTGCCTCTATCGCTGACTCTACCGCGCGATTATAGCACGATCACCCGATCGCTATCGGGCAATTTCTCATCAATGACATGCAGACTGCGACCAAAATCCCTCTGCTTAATCGCCTGTAAACACGGTATAATTAGAACACAATTTCAACTATAGCTATCCTAAAACCCTATGACTTTCACACCTTCCGAGCACATTCAGACGATTCTGCGCAATCTACCGATGAAGCCCGGCGTCTATCTGATGAAGGACGATCAGGGCACGATCATCTATGTGGGCAAGGCGAAAAAGCTGCGCAACCGTGTGCGCAGCTACTTCAACGCCAGCGCGGAGGATAACCCCAAAACGCTGCGCCTCCGCGAGAACATCCGCGATATTGATTTCATCGTTGAAGAGAACGAAATTAAGGCGCTCATCCTCGAAGAAACGCTCATCAAGCGCCACCGCCCGCACTACAACATCGCGCTCAAAGACGACAAGAAGTACCCGTATATCAAAATCAACTGGAACGAACCGTTCCCCAAAGTCGAGACGACGCGCCGCATCGCCAACGATGGCAGCCGCTACTTCGGGCCGTACGTCGCCATGTGGGCAGTGCAGAACACGCTGCAATCGCTGCGCAAAGTGTTCCCCTACCTCACCTGTGACCGCGTGATCACCGGCAACGACCCACGCCCCTGCCTGTTCTACGACATCAAGCTGTGCGTCGCGCCGTGCATCGGCGCGGTGAATCAGGAACAGTACCGCGCCATGATCGCCGAACTCATGGACGTGCTCGGTGGCAAGTCGGAAGGCGTGGTCGCCCGCCTCCAGTTGGAGATGAATGCCGCCGCCGAAAACCTCAACTTTGAGCGCGCCGCCGCCCTGCGCGATCAACTGCGCGCTATCGAATACATCACGCGGCAGCACAAGGCCGTGAGCAGCGACTTCATCGATCAGGATGTGATCGCGCTCGCCCGCGACAAAGACGAAACCGTCGTCCAGATTCTGTTTGTGCGCAATGGCAAGCTGATCGGCAGCGATGCGCGTTCGCTCGAAGCGACCGAAGGCGAAACCGATGCCGAGGTGCTCGGCGAATTCATCAAGCGCTTCTACAGCACGAGCGCCGAAGTCCCGGCGGAAGTCGTGCTCCCGCAGAACATCGAAGAGGCGCGCATCATTCAAAGCTGGTTGAAGAGCCGTCGTAGCGGAGAGCGCGTCACGATCACCGTGCCGAAGAAGGGCGACAAGCGGCAAATCCTCAACGTCGCGGAAGAGAACGCCAAAGAGACGCTGCACATGCTCCGCGCCCAATGGGAAGCCGATTCGCACAAGCACGAGACGGCGATCAAAGAGCTGCAAACCGCGCTCAATTTGCCGAATCCGCCGGTCCGCATCGAATGCTATGACATCAGCACGACGCAGGGCACGGCCATCGTCGCCAGCCGGGTCATGTTTGTGCAGGGGACGCCCAAAAAGGACGAATACCGCCGCTTCAACATCCGCACGGTGACACATGCCGGGTCAGACGATTACCAGTCGATGCGCGAGGCGCTCACCCGCCGCTTTGCCCGCTGGAAGGAAGCGCAGGAGAACCCCACGCCGCGCCTCGTCGGCAAAGAGGACAAGGACGAAACGTGGCGTCTGCTGCCCGACCTGCTCATGATCGACGGCGGCAAAGGTCAGCTTGGCGTCGCCGTGGAAGTGCTGCGCGAATTCGAGCTGACCGACAAAGTACCGGTCGTCTCCCTCGCCAAGCAGTTCGAAGAGATCTACCTGCCGCACAATCCCATTCCGGTGATTCTGCCGCGCCGCAGCGACGCATTGTTCCTCGTGCAGCGCGTGCGCGATGAAGCGCACCGCTACGCTATCACCAGTCATCGCGCCCGCCGCACCAAGCTCGGCATGGCGAGTCAGCTAGAGACCATTCCCGGCGTCGGCCCGACTAAACGCAAGGCGCTCCTTAAAGCGTTCGGCAACTCCATTGATGCCATTCGGCAGGCCTCAGTCGAGCAGTTGGCGGCGGTGCCCGGCATTAATCGTAAGCTTGCCGAAAACATTAAGGAAGCCTTGTGACTTCACGCAAAATTCATAACATCTATACATTTATACTGGAGGTTCATGTTAGGATGTTAGAGTAATTCTTTTGTCGCAAGGATGCGTCCATGACGTATATTTTGGTCATCGAGGATGAGCGGTATTTGCTGGAGGACATTACCGAAGTCCTGCAATATACGTCGTTCACTGTCCAGGGTGCAAGCAACGGTGTACAGGGGGTCGAACTGGCGTTGAAAGACCCGCCAGATCTCATCATCTGTGACATCATGATGCCCGGCATGAACGGCTTCGAAGTCCTCGAAAGAGTCCGGGAAAATCCCACCACCGTCAACGTCCCCTTCATTTTCCTCAGCGCCCGGTCTGACCGGAGCGCACTCCGGCACGGCATGGAACTCGGCGCGGACGACTACATCACCAAGCCCTTCACCTCCCATGAACTGCTCACAGCAATCTTTGCGCGCCTCAAACGCCAGACCCAGATGGTCGAAGAGGCGGAACAGCGCCTGGAGTACGTCAAGAAACAGTTGGCGCGCATGGTGACCCACGAACTGCGTACACCGTTGATTTCGATCAACACCGTCGTCGAAATCGTTTCGCGCCAGCTCAACAGCCTCGAACCCGCGGAACTGACGGAACTGCTCGGCACGATTGACGCGGGCAGCAAGCGCCTCAGTCACCGCGTGGAACAGTTAGCCTTCATCACGCAGTTGGAAACGGGCATGCTCAATCCGGAACTCATCCGCGATAACGGCATCACCATGTCGATGTGGGAACTGCTCATCCCGTCGACGAACCTCGCCCGCCGCTTCGCCTACCAGCAGCAGCCGAATGTCGGCATCAAAATGCGTGACCGTGACCGCGAGGCCATGATCGTGTGCAACCCGCCCGCCCTCAAGCAGGCGTTCGCCGAAATCATCGCCAACGCGCTCGGCTTCGCGCCAGAAAACACCGATGTCGAAGTGGTCGAATGGCGCGCCGATAACCGCGTGTGGGTGAGCGTCACCGACCGGGGTCGCGGTATCCCCGATGAGAAGCTGACCGCCGCGCTCGAAGCCTTCCAGCAGATCGACCGCGAACGCTATGAGCAGCAGGGCATCGGCATGGGCTTGAACCTCGCCCATCGCATTATCTCTGCCCACGGCGGCAAGCTTGATATCCGCTCCGTTGTCGACAAGTACACGCAGGTGACCGTCAGCCTCCCACTCGCGCCCATCAAGTAACGCTCCCCCTTTTCTCATCGAATTCATCGCGCCGCCGGAGACCTCCTCTCCGGCGTGCTGTTTGTTTTCCTGGGTACCCAGCGACATTACCCTAATGGTTACTGAGAAAATCACCCATCTGTTGCACGTTTCGGCCAAATACAGATATAATTATGTTTGCAATTAAGCAGCAATGGAGACCGGAATGACTCAAGCTTCCCGAATCCGCGTCGTGATCGCCGACGATCACGACCTTTTCAGAAGCGGTTTGGCAGTCTTTGTCCGCGCCTGCCCCGAACTGGATTTGGTGGGCGAAGCGACGAACAGCAGCGATGTGATGGCCTTGTGTCAGCGCTACAACCCGGACATCGTCATCATGGACTTGCTCATGCCTGCGACCAGCGGTGTCAACACCATCCGGTCCATTCGGCAGCGTTTTCCGAGCACCCGGGTGATCGCGCTGACGAACTTCGAGCAGGAGGAGCTCGTGCAGTCGACCATTCAGGCGGGGGCGATCAGCTACCTGCTCAAGAACATTTCGGTCGACCAGTTGAACACCGCGATCATGGCGGCTTACGAGGGGAAATCGACGCTCGCCCGCGAAGCGGCGCAGGCGCTCGTCAGCGCGACGCACCGCCCCACTGCCGACAACTTCCACCTGACTGGGCGCGAACGTGAAGTACTGGCGATGATGATCAAGGGACTGACAAACGTGCAGATCGCCGAAAAACTCAACATCAGCCACTCGACCGCCAAGAAGCACGTCAGCAATATTCTGGCCAAACTACAAACGACCAGTCGAACCGAAGCCGTGGCCATTGCCGTCCAAAACCGACTGGTTCCAGCCCGAGCGAGTTAAGCCGCTCCAGGAGTAGAGATGTCCGCATGGACAGACACCGTCTCAGCGAGTTGATCGCACATTGGCGCGTGCTCGCCGAAGAGGCGCGCCAGCAGGGGGACAACCCGGCACAGGCGGGCATCTTTCGCGCTCATGCCTTCGGCGTCAGCGATGGGCTGGAGGTCGCGGCCAAAGATCTGGCGGACATTTTGGAGGCATTGCTGCAAGAGATCGACGACGCCGACGAGGCCTAGATCCTGGGTAAAACGGACGCGCAATAGCGCGTTCCTACGAAATAAGTTTCCCCTCAAACCAGTAAAAAAGGACGAGGCGTGAGCATATTTCACAATTGGTCAGAATATTCAACCTCACCCTGCTTGCTGCGCAAGCCGTCCCTCTCCGGGGGGAGAGGGACACCACCCGCTGTGCCCTTGCCCCTCGCCCTCTGGAGAGGGGCGGTTGAGCGCAGCGCAACGGGGTGAGGTTAGACAAAGTGCCGATGCTGAAATGACTTCATGCCTTGGCCGATTCTTCCCTGACATAAACAAATAAGGACGAGGCATGCCTCGTCCCTACGAAAACCTATCTTGTCGAGGCGCAGGGTCCTGTGCCTCTTTTCAAGTCAGTTTATGACGTTTCGACCGTGATCGGATCGCTCATGTAAAGGAAATTCAGGTTATCCGTGTCGGTCAGGTCGATGATCGCCAACTGGTAACTGAGCGTCGTCCCACGCGGCACATTCGCGAATACGCCATTGGGGATGAACAGCACCACATCGCTGAACACCGACGAGTCATACAGCACGGTGAAGATTTCGCCGGTGCCAATCGTGCCGAACAGCTCATAATCACCATCCGCCGCTTCCAGCGCGTCGCCGTTGCCATCGGTGAAGATGATCACCGCGGCGATGTCTTTATCCAGCATGTTATCGACCTGGAACGACAGCGTCACCTGCGTGCCCAACTGCCCCTGACTCTTCACACCGAACTGCACGTTTGCGTCGAGCAGGGTTGCCGCTGCATCTGACCCGGACGAACGCGGTTCAAATGCACCGCGCGAGCCGGTGACATCCGGTGCGGGCATTTCGAGCTGACCATGACCGAACAACGGGTCGAAGCCGTTCTCGCCGAGGTCGCGCGCGTTCTCAATCAGGAACGCTTTGACCTCTTCCTGCGTCATATCCGGGTAGGCCTGCATGACCAGCGCGGCGGCGGCGGCCACCAGCGGCGCCGACCCCGACGTCCCGTTGAAGCCAAACGAATCTTCGTAGCCGGGGAGCTGTTCGCCCGTCGGCGCGGCGATATCCGGCTTATTGTCGTTGTCCATGCGCGGACCTTCGGAGCTGTAATCCTCCAGTCGATCCGATTCGCGTCCAGTCGCGGCAACCGTCAGCGCGGACGCTGCATCGCCGGGGATACTCACGCTGTAGGTCGGCACATTCGCCCAATCGGCGACATACGCGCGCGTGGTGAAAATATCGAGAATATGGTCGGTTGTTGCGCCGCGCCCACCCTGAATCGCCAGATAGTAAGTCGCGCCGGGTTCCGTCTCAAAGGCGGTGAACTGGAAGGGGAAGTCATTGCGCCGCCCGCTCTTGGGCTCGGACGCGAACGCGACCTCATTGCCCGCTTCATCCTGAATCGTGAAGCGGAAGAACGTCTCTTCGCTGCCCTCCCAGTTGCCATTCCAGTTGAGCGCGATCATCGTGAAGAAGCCATTCGCCATGAACGGCATCCAGTACTCGCCGTTGCCGAAATCGTGCCAGCCATCATCGCCGGGGTTGAAGTACCACATACTGTGCGCCAGCGCTTCATTGCCCGCCGAATTCACCCAGAGCGTGCCCGTGTCGCGCACGAATTCATTGACCCACACGGCCTGTCCCCACGTGCCATCGCGCGGACCCACCGACGAACCGCCCGAATAGCTCACGATATCGACGTCGTTGTCGGCGAAGAATTCCAGCGCGTCGAGGAACGCGCTGTCCGTGCCGTCATAGTAGGCGACGAACAGCTCGGCATCCGGCACGACGCGGTGAATCACGATGGCGCACGCCGTCCCGTGATCGGAGGGCGTGAATTCCAGATCGTCGAGGTCATAGTTGCCGACGACGCTGCGTGGCAGTTCGCCCGCCTGAATCTGGGTGGCGATGCCCGCGAAACCGCCGACATCCAGCACGCCGATGCGGATACCTTCGCCCGTGAAACCGGACTTATTCCAGTCATCCGTGTTGACGTAATCGCCGTTGACCGAGTCGATTTGCAGATTGAAATCGGTGGGCAAGCTGCCGATTGGGCCGCGGAAGCCGACCACATGCGGCACGTTGGCAACCGTGACGAGATATTCGATCAAGGTGCCGGGCGTCTGGTACTGCGCCAGAATGTCCAACGGCACGCCGATTTCGAGTTCGCCCGTGTTCTGCAGGTAGTCGTAGACCGTGACGCCCAAGCCGATCAGCGCGTCGGTCACCTGCGGCACATTGGCTTCGTCGTCAATCGCCAAATAGCCGACCAGTTCGTTAAAGTCGTTGATGATGCCGCGGGCCAGCGCAAGTTCTTCGACACCCGCAAGGCCGGTCTCGTCGTATTCGGTCAGTAGATCGAGATAGCTGAGCGGTAAGCCGAGCTTTTCCATGATGCCGCTGTCGGTCAGGAAGACGGCCAGCCCCGTCCCGCCCTGCTCCTCGAAGATCGTGACGATCCGCTCGTACAGCAGGCTGAAGTCGATGTCCTCAACCAGCGCGCCTTCCAGTTCTTCGATATACGGCTGCAAATCCGGGTACGCCGCGAATAAATCATCGAGTGTAGGCGGCGGCGTGAATTCCCGGGGCGCGACAGGTGTCCCCCGAATGGTGCGCGCCTCACCGGGACCGATGGGCGTGACGACGGGCGGCTGGGGGGTCGGCGTCGGGTTGACCGGACGAATGCCGATCCCCGGCGTCGGGGTTGCTTCCTGCGCGCTGACAGGCAGCAGCGCCAGCACCGCGATCAGCGCCATGATAAGTACGAGCACACGTTTACGCATCACGAGCATCTCCTTGAGAAATGACAGTCTCAGTCTGGATCTATGCATTACATCTAAAACGTAGGGCGAAGGCCAACCTCACCCCTAAATCCCCTCTCCCAAGGGCGAGGGGACTTAAGAATCCTGCTTGTCTCCCCTCTCCTCTAGGAGAGGGGTTGGGGGTGAGGTTTGAAATACCTATGCCTTGCCCCAATACCACCCTAAAAACTCTCATTCCTGTCCAGCGCGCGCCCCGCGCCGAGCAGAAACACGATAGAAAATGCCGCCAGCACCCCCCAATGCACCAGCAGACCATTGGCGGTCGTCGGGTAATCGACGCTCAACGCCGTCGGCGCGCGGTACGCCTGCCGCGCGGCGGGCGCGCCGACCAACGGCAGATTCGTGCGTGGGTTGACCGGCATGACTTCTACAACAAAATGGCTCTCCGCGTCTCGCTCGACCATGTGCGCGGTCGCGCCAAGCGCCTCCAGCGACCAGCGCGTGATCGTCAGGCGGCTGGGCACTTCCAGCGGGCCTTCCATCGGGAAGAGCACGCCCGGCAGCAAAATCTGCACGAACAGCACGAACAGCACGAGATACGTCACCGCGTTGACCTGCCGGTTGAGCGCGGAGATCAACAGGCCGATGCTCACGCCCGCCAGCGAGGTCAGCGCCAAGGTGATGAAGATCTCCAGCGGCCCCCACAGCAGCACGCCCTGTTCCGGCAGCACCACGCCGACCGACAGCGCGATCATCGCGAGGAAGCAGCTAAACAGCGAGAAGATGCCGTACACCACCACCTTCGAGGTGAGATACGGCGCGATCCGCAGATTCGCCATGTGTTCGCGCAGGAAGAGCGTCTTCTCTTCGACGATGGTGTAGGCCGCCGCGAAAATACCGAGCAGCGCCACCGACAGCGCCAACATGAACAGTAAGCGCTGGGCTTCATTAGCCGGGATGTAGGTCGCCGTGCTGCGCACCGAGGGTGCGGCGGTGCCGCCCTGCGCCGCGGCGTTCTCATTCCGCCGCCGATCTGCGCGGGATTGTTGGGTAGGCGCGGCTTCGGGCGTCGCCTCGGCGAGGGTATCTTCCGGCGGCGCGCTCACTTCACTGAGCGGCAGGCGGTCGAAGAAGGATCGCAGCGCGGCCTCGTTCTCAAAGCGGTCGATGAGCATTTGCCCGCGTGTGTTATCGACCTTGTCCCAACTGATCAAGCCGAGGAACAACCCCACCAGCGGCAGCACCACCAGCAGCGCGATCAGCGTGCGGAAGTCGCGCAGAGCCAGCGCTAAAGTGCGCGCGACGAGCGTCTGCGCCTGCTGACCGAACGAACCGCGCCGCCGCCGCTGCAGCCGTTGATTGGAGAGCACGCTGTTCTTCGCCGACATTTCGGCGGGCGTGGGCGCTTGCCGCTTGATGACGAACTGCTCGTAGTAGGCGGTCTTCTTGAACGCTTCCGACCACAGGCGCGCCGCTTCTTTCGGATCAATGTCGCGGCTGGCGCGGGTGTCGGGCGCGTGCAGCACGCGGTTATACAGCTCGGTATAGTCGCGCACGCCGAAGAAGGCGAGCGCCTCTTTCGGCGGGCCGTAGAACGTGAGATAGCCGCGCGACATGATCGCCAGCTTGTCACACATGCCGATGTTGAGCGTAGTATGCGTCACCACGACGACGATGTTGCCCCGGCTCGCCAGCCGCCGCAGCGTTTCCATCATGCTCCGGTCGAGGCCGGGGTCGAGGCCGGACGACGGCTCATCCATGAACAGCAGATGCGGCTCGGCCATCAATTCCATCGCAATCGAGACGCGCTTCTTCTGCCCGCCGCTCAAACGCCCGACCAGCGTCGCCTGTGCCTCTTTGAGCTGAAGCTGCTCGATCACGCGGTCGACACGCTGCACGCGCGAGACTTCCGGCTCGTTGGGGAAACGCATGCGCGCCCCAAACGTGAGCGTTTCGCGCACGGTCAGGTTGCTCTGCACGATGTCGGTCTGCGGCACATAGCCGATCACCGGCTGGTAGAGTTCGTAGTTGGCGTACAGGTTATCGCCGTTGACCAGCACCTGCCCGCCCGTCGCCTGATTCGCGCCGTTGAGCGCGCGCAGCAGCGTCGATTTGCCGGAACCGCTGCCGCCGATGATGGCGACGAATTCGTTCGGGTCGAGCGAGAGCGACACGTCGTTGAGCAGGTTAACCGCCCGCCGCCGGATGCGTCCGCTCTGCACCTGCATTTGCAGGTTCATACCGTCCATGTCGAAGTTCTGGATGGTGGACGACTGCCAGAGCGTGCCATCTTTGAAGGTGAGCAGCACCTGTTCCACGCGGATCACATCGTCGTCGTGCAGTTCGACCGGGCGCGTGATCTTCTCGTCGTTGACATAGGTGCCATTCGAACTGCCGAAGTCGGTCAGCACGAAGTCGTTGCCGCGTTTGACGATCTGCGCATGGTTCCACGAGACCGCCAGCGCATCAAGATACAGCGCCGAATTCGGGTTGCGCCCGATGGTGAACGGCTGATCGGTCAGCGTGTAAGTCTTGCGCTCAACGGGTGCGGCCGCCATCTCCTGCGGGTTGATGAAGGTGAGCGTCACACCGATCCCGGTGCCATCCTGCAAACGGATACGGTCACCGTTCTTGAGCAGCGCATCGTCGATGATCTGGTCGTTGACTTTGACATCGCCGGGGTAGTTGCTCAGGTCGAACAGGCGAAAGCTCGCGCCCTCGCTGGATAAGCGCGCCATGCGCGGCGCAATCCCCCGCGCCTGCAAAGAGACTTCCTGTGCCGGGTCGCTGCCAATATGGACCGTCGACTCCAGCAGTGCTACTGTGAACGCCTTGCCGTTATCCGGCGCGATCTGCAGGAAGGCCTGCGTCTGATGCGCGCCGAGTGTCACTGTCAACTGCGTGCCGCAGTTTGGGCAGCGCGTCGCCCCCGCCGGGATCGTCGCGCCGCAGTTTGCACACGTTTTGTCCGCCAATGTTCCCCCTACAGCGCGTCCGTGCCCGTTATCAATGGTCCACCACCCCCGGCAGCTTCCCTCAATTCGGTGAACGAAGGATTGGGCTGCGGAGTTCCACATGTCATCCGAATATTCGCAAATTTCTCGTAGGGGCGCACCTGTGTGTGCGCCCAAAACCGGGCAGACACAGAGGTCTGCCCCTACACCCCAGCGCCTCTCGCCAGCTATTCATGCGCGCATTTCCGCCGGGGCAAGGCCTACCGCCTGCACAGTCCGATAGCGTGAAATCCGCGCCGCGACAGCGGACGCAATGAATTGCGTCCCTACGAGAGCGGCGCTTGTGTAGGGACGCGATTTATCGCGTCCGCAAACTTCCAAAACCGACCCCCAACCCGTTTTCGCAGTGCTTTACACACTTACGGCACGCCTTGCCGCTACGCCCCGCCGCACCCTTTATGACTCAATCAGCTTGAGCACATAACGCCCGCCCGATTGATCGTTGTAGCTGCGCACTTCCACCCGGTAGATTTCGGTCGCAGGCAGCACCAGCTCTTCGATATAGCTGGACGTGCCGCCGCCCGGATCATCATCGTTGGCCGCCAGCACCAGACCGTTTTCGCGATAGATCGTCAGCGTCGTGTCCCAGCTCGCGTCGATGTCAAACGTGATCGTTTGTCCCGCGCGGCCTTCGAACAGCCACACATCGCCATCGCCGATCGCGATCTCGCCGCCGTTGCTGCCGATTTCGAGCGTACCGGCGGGCGGGACGGTCGGTTCCGGTGATGGTGTGGGCGTCGCCGCGGGCGGATCAATGATCCACAGCTTGTACGCGCCGCCTTCCTCGTCCGCGTAGCCGCGCACTTCGATGCGGTAATCGCCCGCAATCGGGAACGTGAAGCGTTCGATCAGCGAGGTCAGGCCGCCGCGCACCGAGTCGTCATTCAGCGCGAGGATGCGACCATCCGGGGCGATCAGCGCCAGCACCGTGTCCCACTCGGCTTCGGTGTACAGGTCAATGATTTCGCCGCCGCGCGCCGTGTATGTCCACGAGTCACGCGTGCCAATGGTCAGCGAGCCTGCGTTCTGACCGCGCTGCGCCGTCGCTTCAACCGCGGGCGGCGGCGTCGGCGTGATCGCCACATTGAGCGGCGACCAAATGGTGAAATCTTCGAAGCGCGTCACTTCGCCCACGGCTCGGTAGCCGTCATAGTACCCGGCCACCACCGCGATCTCGCCGGGGGCCACGTTCGAGGACAGATCCAGCGTGGTGATGAACTCCCCATTCAGGTAGAACGCACCGCTCGCCCCTTGCGCGACCACGCGCAACGTATTCGCGCCGCCTTCGCTGATGTTGAGGTTCGTCAACTGACCGCTCACGGACGACTGCCGATCCCCGACCTGCGTCTCAAATTCCCAGACGAGATCCGAACCGATCACGAGGCTGTGACTCCCATCATCGTTGAAGCGGAAGTCGAGCGCGAAATCCCAATCCCCGCGCGCCCGCCCGTACGGGTTGTAGAAGCGGACTTCGGCGACAAAATCGGCGGGTTGCACAAACGCCGACACATTGGCGGCGCTGTCCGCCTCGTGCACCAGACTGCCATTCATCGGCCCGAAGATCGGCACCGAGCCCGCGCTGACCGCTTCAGCGGTGGCGCGCGCCTGCGCGATCTGCGTTGGCGCGATGTAGGTCGCCGTGCCGGAGAACGCGGCCAGCGTCGCATATTCGGGGATTGGCGTCCACGAGGGCGCACCGATCACCGTCGCGGCCTGCTGATCCAGCGACCACACAGTGAAATCGTCGAAGAGCGTGACCGCGCCCGTGCGCGAATAACCGTCGTAGGCCGCCGTCACCACCGAGACTGACCCGGCGCTGGTGCGGTCGCCCACTTCAAAGCGCGTGACGTATTCGCCATTGGCGTACAAATCCGCCTTGTCGTTGATCACGATCAGTTGGAGCGTGTTCGTTTCGCCTTCGTTGGTGTTCCACACGCCCTCAACGCGCCCGGATTTGAGCGGGTCGGTGAGCGTCCCCGTCGATACGTCATAGCGAATGAGCGCATAGTCGCGGTTGGAGTCGACGATCAGGCGGTAGTGCCCGCTGTCGTTCTGGCGGAAGAAGTAAGCGAAGTCCCAATCGCCGCGATACGGCACGGTGAACGACACCTGCGCGACGAAGTCCAATACGCTTACGGGAGCGGCACTCTGCACCACCGACGACGAAGTCGGGTTGTGCGCCAGCGCGCCACCCGCCGGGCCGAACACGCGCACCGCATCCCGGTTGATGTCGAGCGCGGCGAGATCTGCGACTGCGGCCTGGGCGACTTCGGTCGCGAAGACCGGGGGCAGCGTGGAGGTCGGTGCCAGTGTGACGACCGCGGTCGCCGTCGGCAGCACAATCACTGAGACAGGCGCAAACTGCGGGCATGTCGGCTGTTGATCGAAAATCTGGAACTGTTCGCGTTCCGCGGCGGTGAATTCGCGCCGCAGCCGCGAGCACACATAGCTGATCGTGTCGTCAACGTTCACATCCCACAAACGCGCCGATCCGTCGCGGCTCGCGCTCAGCACGAAGCGGCTGTCGTCAGTCATGGCGACGCCCCACACCGCGCCCGTATGCCCGCTGAAGCGGCGCAGTTCTGCGCCCGTCTGCGCGTTCCACAGGCGCACCGTGTTATCGCTGCTGCTGCTCACCACATACTGATTATCCAGCGCGGCCATCAGCGACCAGATCGTCCCGGTGTGCCCGGTGATGCGCAGCACGTTTTCACCCGTCTGCACATCCCATTTGCGGATGGTCGTGTCGCCGCTGCTGCTCCAGAGGTAGCGGCTGTCCGCCGTATAATCCAGCGCGAAGACGGTGTTCTCGTGACCGCTGAAGATCGCCAACTGAGTGCCGGTGACCGCATCCCACAGCACGACGCTGCCATCATTGGTGCCCGCCGCGAAGGTTTGTCCATCCGGCGCGTAGGCGCTGGCATTCGCGGAGGTGCCGCCCGAGTCGACCGTGAAGATCGCCGCGCCAGTCAGCGCATCCCACACGGTGACCAGGCCGCCTTCATACGCGGCGACGAGGCGCGTGCCATCTCCCGACCAATCGACATCGTAGACGACGCCCTGCCGGCTGCCCATGCTCACGAGTTCGATGCCGGTTGCGGCGTCGAACACACGCACCGCGTTATCATCCGACCCCGTCGCCAGCAGGCGGCCATCCGGCGAGAAGGTCACCGAGCGCACCCAACCGGGGTGATTCAGCTGGGCGATCTGCTCGCTGGTCTCGCGATCCCACAGGCGCACGGTGTTATCGTCGCCGCCCGTGGCGATCACGCGGCCATCCGGCGATACATCAATCGCCAGCAGTTCGCCGGTGTGCCCAAGGAACTGATGCGGCACAAACGCGGGCGACGCATCCCACAGGCGGCTGGTGCCGTCGCTGCTCGCCGTGATCACGAAGCGCCCGTCGTGCGAGAAATTCACGCTCCAGATCGAGTCGGTGTGCCCGGTCAACCGCCGAATTTCCGTGCGCCGTTCAATATCCCACAGGCGCGCGGTGCGGTCTTCGCTGACCGTCGCCACTGTGCGGCCATCCGGCGAGAACGCCACATTGAGGATGCCGCTCGTATGCCCTTCGAGGCGGCGCAGTTCGCGTCCGGTCGCCACATCCCACAGCAGCGCGACGTCGTCATAGCCACCTGTCAACAGGAAGCGCCCATTTGGTGAGAAGGCTACGCCATACACCGAATTGGTATGCCCGAACAGGTTGAACAGTATTTCACCTGTATTCGCATCCCAGATTTTTGCGGACGTATCGCGGCTGGCTGTCGCCACCTTCGTGCCATCGGGCGAGAAGGCGACGTTGTAAATCATGTTGACGTGCCCGGTCAGCGTTTCTAAGCGCCGTCCGGTCGCCACTTCCCAGATCATCGCGGTGTTGTCCGCGCTGCCCGTCACAATGCGCGCGCCATCCGCGGAGAAAGCCGCGCTGAACACGGCATCGTCATGGCCGCTAAATTCGCGAATCTCTTCACCAGTCGCCGTATCGTAGATGATGGCCGACCCACCACCAAAGCCGGCCAGAATCGTCTGACCATCCGGCGAAAAGACGACGCTCCATGGCGTGTTCGGGCCGGGGATGGTGCGCAACAGCATGCCGTTGCTCGCGTCATACACGCGGAGCGCGCTGTCGCCACCCGCCGTCACCGCAAGGCGACCATCCGGGGAGAGCGACGCATACCAGTTGACCGTGCTGTTATCACCGAACATCTGGCGAGTGAACAGGCGGTTGGACGCCGCGACCAGCACATCGTCGGCCAGCGGTTGATATTCGATGTTGAGGGCGCGAATGCTCAACATAGCGGCGAGTTCGGCGTTGCCGTCTTCGCCCTGCAGGAGCGCATTACCTTCAGAGACCAGGCGCAGCGCCTCGGCGCGGGTTTCGCCGCGTTCGACCTGCTGCGCGACCGCCGTCAGCGTGACCGGGACGGGTGTGAGCAGCGCGGCGATCTCCACGGACTGCGCCTGCGCCGTACCCGCTAAGGCTTCCGCCTGGAACTGCGCGGCGGCGGCCGTCGCCAACTGCTGATTACCCGCTTCCAGCGTCGCCCCAACCGCGGTCAGCGTCGGTCCGACCGGTGTCAGCGTCGCGGCGACGTTCGCCGCCTGCTCCTGCGCTTCCACCACCTGCGCGATCGCTTCGCCATACGCGGCGGTCGCCGTGCTCAACTGCATCACGCCCGCCGCCAACTGTTCCCCGACCGCCGTCAGCGTCGCCGGGATAGGTGTGAGTGTTTGATTGGCAAAATCGGCATTCGCGCCCGCCGTTGCGGCGATGTCGCGCGCTTCTTCCTGCGCTGCCGCCGCCGTCGCCAACTGCTGATTACCCGCTTCCAGTGTGCCACCGACCGCGGTCAGCGTCGGCGCGACCGGGGTCAGCGTTTGCGCGACCACCGCGACCTGCGCCTGCGCGGTCACGCCCTGCGCGACCGCCGTCTGCTGATCGAAGATCGCCAAGCCCTGCGCGACCGTCGCCGTCGCCACCTGCTGCGAAGCGCTGTTGGCCTGCACAAACGCGAGGATCGTCGCGACGACCGCCAGCACGCCGACCACGCCGAGCACGACCGCCGCGCGGCCAAAGTTCTGCGCGCGCCGCGCGATCAGCGCTTCCCGGCGCTTGCGTTCGGCTTCCGCCGCGTCGACGCGTTCGCGTTCGGTCAAACTCGCTTCGAGGTAGGCGCGTTCTTCCGCAGAGAGCGCGACATCCGTACCCGCCGCCCATTCTTCGAATTGGCTCAGGCGCGTGCCGCTCATCAGATAACCCGCATCGCGGTTGTTGCGCCGCCATTCTTCTGCCGCCAGCGCCAGACCACGCTGCAAGCGCATCGATTCGCGGCTCGTGTTCAACCAGCTCTTCAGCCGATCCCACGAGCGAATGAGCGCCTCATGCGCCACTTCGACCGTTGGCACGCGCGTCAGCGGGTCGCGGTCAAACGTCAGCAGGCGATATTTACCGTAGGTATCCAGCACGTTTTGCACGGCGGTGTTGTCCGCCGCCGTCAGCGACATGAGCTCATCCTGCCGCACACGCCGCCGGGTATCTTCCGTGCCTTCGCCCAGCGTGACCAAGCGCAGGAAGATCTGCCGCGCGGCCTTCTGGCACGTCTCGTCCAATTCGAGGAAGGTCTGCTCGGCCCGGCGGGCGAGCGCGCCCATCGCTCCATTGATTTCGTGATACGCATCCAGCGTGAGCAGGTTGCCGCGCCGCCGCTGGTAGAGTTCGGTCAGCGCGTACTGCAGCAGAGGCAGCGCCCCCGGCTGTTCGCCCACGTCTTTGGTGATCGCTTCGACCAACCCCGGTTCGAGGTTGAGATTCGCCATCCGCGCGGGCTTGGTGATCGCCTCGTTAAGTTCTTCGCGGTTGAGCGGCAGCACCACTTCGGTGCAGCGCCGGAACAAATGCCCGAAATCCGCGTACAGCAGCGGCTTATCGTAGAAGTCGGCGCGCAGTGTCATGATCACGCGCAGGTTGCCGCGCGATTCCTGAATCGCCGTGAGCAAGCTGGTCAAAAACTGGCGGCGCACCGCTTCGTTTTCGAGCTGCGTGAACACCTCTTCAAACTGGTCGATCACCAGCACGAGCGTGCTGTCGGCGGAGGGCAGCACGCGGCTGACCGCGCGCAGCAGCCCGCGCTCATCGGCCTGCATCTGCTCCATCAGGCTCGTCGGCGGGTTGACCGCAATGCGCAGCAGTGCAATTTCGAGTTCTTCAAACGGACGCGCGCCGGGCGTCATCTCCACGATGAACCAGCGATCCGAGCCTTCAAGCGCGCCCGCGCGGATTTTTGGCAGCAAACCGGCTTTGACCACGCTCGATTTGCCCGACCCGCTCGGCCCGACCACCGCGAGGAAGCGCGACGTATCGCCTTCCGCGTTCAGACGGCTGAGGAGCGTGTTGATCAGCGCGTCGCGCCCGAAGAAATCTGCCGCATCCGCCGATTGGAACGCGCGCAGCCCTTTGAACGGGTTGCGCACCGGGGCGTTAGTCGAGCCTGCGGTGGCGGGCGTCGACGGCCCCGTGATCAGCGGACCAACCGTGCGCAAATTCGCCTCTTCGGTGACCATTTCGGTCGCGGGTCCGCCCTGACGCGCCGCCAACGCATCCGTCATGCTCAAGGCCGATGTCAGCCCAACGGCGCGCCGGAACGCGACCGCCAGCGCGACCGCATCTTTGAAGCGCTTCGCCGGGTCTTTCTCGGTCGCCTGCGCAATCACATCGTCGACTTCCTCCGGCAGATCCGGCCGCTTCATGCTCACAGGCGGCAGCGGGTCGTTGAGCTGCTTGAGCATCAGGGCCGTTGCCGTGTTGTCGGGGAAGGGGCGCACCCCGGTCAGCGTCTCATAGAGCACAATGCCGAGGCTGTAAATGTCGCTGGCGGGCGTGAGCGTTTCGCCGCGCACCTGTTCCGGCGACATGTAGTCGGGCGAACCGATCACCTGCGCGGTGCGCGGCGCGTCGCCCGTCGAGAGGTCTTTCGCAATGCCAAAATCGGCGAGGTAAGCGTTGCCTTCCTCGTCGAGCAAAATGTTGTCTGGTTTCAAATCCCGGTGAATCACGCCGCTGCGATGCGCGACGGTCAGCGCCGCCGCCACCTGATCCAGCATGAGCGACGTGCTTTCGGGCTGCCACGGGCCACCCGCGCGAATCGAGGCGCGTAAACTGCCACCACGCAGAAAACGCATCACCAGATACGCGCCGTCCGGCTCTCGCCAGTAATCGTAGAGCGGCACAATGTGTGGATGTTCCAGCCGCGCCACGAGCTGCGCTTCCGTTTCAAAACGCCGGATGAACTCCGGTTGGTTGGCGTGTTCCGCCAGAATCACTTTGATGGCCACTTCGCGTCCCACCGCGGGCTGCGCTGCCCGGTACACGGCACCGAATCCCCCCGCACCGATCTTTTCGCGGAGTTCATATCCCTTGATGACACGTTTGGTTTCTTCAGTCAAGGTCGTTTAGTTTCCATAAGGCTGACAAAAAGCCGCTGCTCTACGTCCCATTATAGCCAAGAAACGCCGAAGGCTCGTCCGTCGTTCGTCGGATTTTCCCAACCATTCGCCGCCGCCTGCCCGGCACGGCGCTCAGTCCCTGCATCATGACCATTGATGCTCCATCCTGATCACGGAGCGCGCCTTCGTCACACCTTGCTATCAACGATATTTAGCACGGCGGACATCACATAAGCGTTAATACATATGACATTTCTCACAATCCAGTCAGTCAATGTCAAGTATTCCTAATGCCTTTTTCCGTCTCGCGTCAGGTAAGATGTAATAACTTTATGAAATTCATGAATTTTGCGGCCGTTGTTACCAAATCTCTATGCTAAAACGCAAATTGTAAGGCATAATTGTATTGAGAATTTCGGTAAACGATTAGATGGGGAACCGCCGCTCACACCACTCCATACCCCCTCTCTGGAGCGATTGCGGTGCAGATGGAGACTACCCTAGCCTTTGTGATTGAAGGTGATGCTCACAGCTTAACTGTGATCTCTGGTCTGCTGCGTGATCTCGGAATCAACTACAAGCGCAACATGACGGGTGCCAATGTACTAGAACAACTGCGTGCGATGCAGCCGCACCCCGACTTCATCCTCCTCAACACTGACCTCCCCTATGGCGATGGTATCACGCTTGGACAGCTCATCCTCCGAGATCGGCAGCTCAGCGCTATCCCGATTATCATCATCGGGCAGCAGGCCGTCGACGATATGATTGAACCGGTGCAAAGAGTCGGCTTCGCGGCCTATCTCGCGAAACCCCTGCCGAAGCGGCTGTTTGGTGAAATTATTCGCCGCGTGCTCGCCGGTGAAGAAGTCTGGCAGTACGCAGTCTAGAGTCGCCAAGCCGCCCGCCTTCCTATATACTCCCACGCGCTGCAACCGGATTAGGAGTGTATAGCTCATGAACAGCCAAACGGCGTACGATCGCATTGCCGAATGCGCCTTCATGGCGGGGATGCGCGGCAACTTTGTGCCAACCACCGCCGTCGAAGTGGCGCACGTCCTCGTGGAAAGCGGCCGCATCAACGTCTTTGAACTCACCATGAATTCCCCGCAAGCTATCGAAGCCATGCAAGCCATCAAGCACATCTATGGGGACAACGCCGTCGTCGGCATGGGGACCGTGCTGGATGTCGAGATGGCGCGGCAGGTGCTCGACGCGGGCGCGGATTTCGTCGTCGCGCCGTCGTTCAGCCGCGCCGTCGTCGAGTACGTCCTGCAGCATGACATTCTCGTCGTGCCCGGCGTGATGACGCCGACCGAGGCCGTCGACGCGTGGAGCACAGGCGTCAAACTCCTCAAGCTGTTCCCGAGCGGCCCGCTCGGGCTGGACTACTTCAAGGCGCTCCGCGGTCCGCTCGATCACATCAACTTCATGTGCAACGGCGGCACCGATGACACCAACTCGTTCGACTTTCTCAAGGCCGGCGCGGTCGCGTGCGGCATGGCGGGCTGGCTGACCGGCAACGGCAGCACCCCGCTCGATGTGATCGCGCGGCGCGCCAAACTGCTCCGCGACGGCGTCACCGCGCTGCGCACGGGCATCCGCGTCTAGAAACCAGTCAACCGCAGAGAGCGCAGAGAAAAATCATTATCTTTGCGCTCTCTGCGGTGCAATTTTCTGGCTTGCACATGACCGCCCTGGCGTTCATTCTTTGCCGGGCTCCTGCTGAATTCGGTCCGGTCAGACAACCGCTGTATCAGTTTAGTAACCCGGGCGCGCACCGTGGCACAAAGCCCTACCCTAAGCTATAGTTAATCCACTCGTTTTTCTCGCTCACCGAGGTTTGATGACTTCCCTCGACACACGTCCTGCGCAGCGTATCGTCGTCAAGGTTGGCACGAGCGTGTTGACTGGCGGGACGCCGCGGCTCAGCCGCCAGCGTATGCTCGATGTGGTCGCGCAGGCCGCCCGACAGCACGCCGCCGGACACGAGATCATCCTCGTCTCGTCGGGCGCGGTCGCCGCCGGACGCGAACGCCTCAACTTCCCGCACTTCGGGCGCTCCGTCCCCGCCAAACAGATGTTGGCGGCGGTCGGTCAAAGCCGCTTGATGCAGGTCTACGGCGACCTGTTCGACATCTTCGGGATCACCGTGGCGCAGGTGCTGCTCACGCGCGACGACCTGAACAACCGCACGCGCTTTCTCAACGCGCGCGACACGCTGCTCACCCTGCTCGATCACCACATTATCCCGATCATCAATGAGAACGATACGACCGCCACGCACGAAATCCGCGTGGGCGACAACGACAACCTGTCGGCGCTCGTCGCCACGTTGATCGAAGCCGATCTGCTCGTGCTGCTCACGGATCAGCCCGGTCTGTTCACCGCCGACCCGCGGCAGGACAAAGACGCGCAGTTAATCCCCCGCGTCGCGCGCATTGACGAGACGATGTGGGCGCTGGCGGGCGATTCGGTCTCTGGCCTGGGGACGGGCGGCATGGTCACGAAGATTCAAGCGGCGCAGTTCGCCAGCCGCGGCGGCGTCATGACCATTATCGCCAGCGGCAAAGAGTCCGATACGCTCGACCGCCTCGTGCGCGGCGATGGGATCGGCACGCGCTTCGACCCCGCTAACCACGCGCTCGAAAACAAGAAGCGCTGGCTGCTGCTGGAAAAACCACACGGCGCCATCAAAGTCGATGCGGGCGCGGCGCGCATGCTGCTCAACGGCGGCGCGAGTCTGCTGCCCGTCGGCATCACCGGGATCGAACGGGAATTTGAGCGCGGCGCGGCTATCGCCGTGCTGAACAGCGCCGGCCAAGCCATCGCCCACGGCCTCACCAGCTATGACAGCGACGCCGTACAGCAGTTAATCGGCGTGAAGAGCGCGCAAATCGTCGAGATTCTCGGCTATAGTTATGGTGACGCTGTGATCCATCGCAATAATATGGTGTTACTCAATTAACGGAACGGCAATTCTGGTTTACGCTAAATATAGGCATAACGTGTGCCCGACACACGCTGCGCGCCCGGATGAGGACGGACGATGAATTTAATTGACATGGGACAACGAGCGAAAGCCGCTGGCAGTTTGCTCGGTCGCGCGCCGACCGCTGTAAAAAATGCCGCGCTGATCGCCATCGCCAACGCGCTGGAAGCGCACGCCGATGCCATCTTGAGCGCCAATACGCTCGACCTGACGGATGCCCGCGCTAATGGCATGAGCGAAGCCATGCTCGACCGTCTCAACCTGCATGGGCGCATCGGCGGCATCGCCGCGGATGTGCGCAGCGTCGCCGATTTGCCCGACCCGGTCGGCGCGACTATCGAAGCGCGCACGATGCCCAACGGCCTGCAAGTCTCCAAACGGCGCACCCCGCTCGGCGTGATCGGCGTGATCTACGAATCGCGTCCCAATGTCACCGTCGACGTGATCTCGCTGTGCCTCAAAAGTGGCAACGCCGTCATTCTACGCGGCGGTTCCGAAACCTTGCGCAGCAATATGGCGCTGGTCACGGTGATTCGGGACGCCCTCGCGCCGTTCAGCGCGGACATCCCCGCCGACGCGATCCAGTACATCGACGACACCGACCGCCGCTACGTGCTGGAACTGCTCAAACTGCACCAGTACGTCGACATGATCATCCCGCGCGGCGGTAATACGCTGCATATGTTCTGCCGCGAAAACAGTGTCATCCCGGTGATCACGGGCGGCATCGGCATCTGTCACATCTTCGTCGACGAGACGGCGGATCTCGACGCGGCTCTCGCCATCATCCACAATGCGAAAGTCCAGCGTCCGTCCGTGTGCAACGCCGCCGAAGTCCTGCTGGTCCACGAAAAAGTCGCCGCAGACTTCCTGCCGCGGGTTGTCGATCACCTCGGCGCGTCCGGTGTGACCTTCCGCGCGGAACCGCGCGCGCTCGCCGCCCTCAATGGCAGCGCCGACGCGCGCGTCTCACCTGCGGGCGCGGAGGACTTTGATACGGAATGGTTAGCGCTCATTCTGAGCGTGAAAGTCGTCAGCGGGCTGGACGAAGCGATCACCCACATTCAACACCACCACACGCAGCATTCGGACAGCATTCTTACCGAGAATCTGGACCATGCGACGCAGTTTATCGACGCCATCGACTCCGCCGCCGTCTATGTGAACGCCAGCACGCGTTTCACCGATGGCTCACAGCTTGGCCTTGGGGCAGAAATGGCGATCAGCACACAAAAGCTGCATGCGCGCGGCCCGCTGGCCTTAGAAGAGCTCACGACCTACAAATGGGTCATCATTGGCGAAGGTCACGTCAGAGGATAACAAGGATGGGGCGCGTACTCCTGCTCGAAGACAATCCGGAACTGTCCGATGTGCTGCGCGAAGTCATCAGTTTGGCCGGACATCATGTCAGCGTCGCCCAGAATGGTCGCGAGGGTCTAGACATCTTGCTCGACCTCAGCAGCGCGCCTGACATTGTGATCTGCGATCTCGTCATGCCGGATATGGATGGTTTTGAATTCATCCGCGAGCTGCGCGCGAACCCCACGTGGAACGGCGTCTACTGCATCGCCATGAGCGGCGCGAAACACGAAGCGAAAATGGCGCTGGAAGCTGGCGCCGATCAGTATCTGGTCAAACCCTTCAGCATCGGCGACCTGAGCGGTCTGCTCGATGAGTGGATGGCGAAGTGAAGCTGTTGGTCAAAAATCGTTCTCGTGCCCGCTAACCCGCGGGCCTTTTTGTAAATATAGGTTGGCTGATGACATCGAGCACACTCATTATTCTGAATCCGCATGCGGGCGGCGGACGCGCTGGCACGGTCTGGCGCGAAATCGAACCGATCCTCTGGAACCACATGGGCGACCTGATCGTCGCCGTGACCCAGCACCCGAACGAAGTCGCGCGCCACATTGAGCAAGCCTACACGGTCGGCGTACGCCGCGTGATCGCGCTCGGCGGCGACGGCACAAATCACTCGCTGGTCAATGCGTTGGCCGTCTTCAACCAGCAGCACCCCGACGAGCCGATGATCTACGGGAACATCCCGGTCGGCACGGGTCGGGACTGGGCGCGTGGGCAGGGGCTGCCCTTCACGGAGGCCAAACCCATTGCGGATTGGATCATCGGCGCGAAACCCACGCCCACCGACATCGGCCTGATCACCACCGACAACACCCAACGCGAATACTTCCTCAACATTGCCAGCGCAGGTTTGGGCGGTGAAGTCGCGCGGCGCGTCAACCACCTCAAGAAATACCCGTGGACGTTTTTGCTTTCGACGGTCATGACGACGCTCACCTATCACCCGCAGACCGTGCAGGTGCAGGTCGACGGGCAGGACTGGTATGAGGGCGGCGCGTATGTCGTCGCCGTCGCCAACGGCTCGACCTTTGGGCACGGCATGCGCATCGCGCCGAACGCCGATGTCGCCGACGGCCTGTTCGAGATCATCCTCGTCAAAGGCGTGTCGCGCCTCACCGTGCTGACCGCCCTGCGCCGCGTCTACGATGCGTCACACCTCACGCATCCCGGCGTGCTCTCCACGCGTGGGCGCTCGATCACGGTGACGCGCCCCAAGACTCGCGAGATCATTGACATGGAATTGGACGGGGAGTATCACCGGGGGCACGAGATCAACTTCAGCGTGCAGCCCGGCGCGCTGCAAATGCTGCTGTAGAGCGTTGAGCGGTCGCACTTGTAGGGACGAGGCATGCCTCGTCCTTTTTTGTTACAAAAGGCGGCAACCTCACCCCAAGAAGTTTACGGCTCCGCAGTGGACGTGCCCTGACCTACAGCCTGCCTCCACCATTCGATGCGCGTGATCCCCGGTTCGCCCAACAGCAGCGCGTGAATCGACCGCGCAATGGCTTGCTTATCCCCCGGCTGCGGACGCGCCTTCAAGCGCCAAATCCAGAGACAGCCGGGGTCGAGATCCAGACCGACCGCCCACTGCGGCGGATCGGTCTCTCCATCAGCCATACTCACACTGATCCAGTAGTAGGCGCGGTTCAGGCGCAGGTGAAAGCCGTAACCATAATCCTCGCCAATGACGGGAGTCGCGTCATAGCCGCGTTCCACTAGCCCGGCGCGCAGCCATCCGGCGAGGTCATGCCCGAGAATATCGTTGATCGCATCTGGAAGTGGGGTGAGGCTGTAAGTAGCAGAGTAGAAGGTCACCATGACCATAATGAGACAGCCTCACATCGTCGCAGCATCCCTTACGACGTAGGTGCTTGGGGTTCAGGTGTCGAGGTCGTTTTCACGGGTTCAGGCGCAGCCGGCGGCGTTTCGATCACCGGCGTGGCAGCGACCACAATCGGCGTCGGCGCGGCCGTTTCGGTTGGCGGCGCGGCGACGGGTTCAGCCGCCGGCTTGGACTTGACGATGACTTCGTATTTTTGCACCAGCTCGACGACTTCAGCGACGGGCAGCGGCTTCGACAGATAGCCATCGCAGCCCGCTTCGATGCAGCGTTCGCGGTCACCGACCATGGCGTAGGCCGTCACTGCTACGATGGGGGTCTTGAAACCGCCCGCGCGGAGCTGGCGCACGACCTCCAGGCCGCCGATCCGCCCTTCGAGCTGTAAATCCATCAGCACGAGATCGGGGTTATCGGCGGCAAACCGCGTCAGCGCCACCTCCCCATCCGTGTAATTGATGACCTCGTGTCCACCCATCCGCGCAATTCTCTGTAAAAGCGAGATGTTGGCCGGGTTATCTTCAACATACATGATCCGCATTATGTTTTCCTCTAAAGAACTGTCTTAGTTCGACAGGACAAGCTGTTCAGCGGGCGCTTCCGGCGCGGCGATCAGTGCGTCCTGCCCCGCGTACAGCGGTACGACAACATGAAAAGTGCTGCCCTTGCCGACGGTGCTTTCGGCCCAGATGCGGCCGTCCATCAGCGCGAGCAGTTGGCGGCAAATGGCCAGCCCCAGACCAGCGCCCGAACGCGGATCGCGTCCCGGACCGCTCGCCTGCTTGAATTCTTCGAAGATGATGCCGAGATCCGCTTCGGAAATGCCCACGCCTGTATCGGCAATCGAGATTTGCAGCACATCATCAACTGGGCGCACGATGATCTTGATCGCGCCGTGATCGGTGAACTTGGCCGCATTGCTGTACAGGTTGAGCAGCACTTGGCGCACGCGGGCTTCGTCTGCCCACACATGCGGAATATCATCCGGCAAATCCGTTTCCAGCCGAATCGGTTTACCCGCCAGCAGACCGGACGCTGTCGAGAGCACGCTGTTGATGACGGGCTTGAGATCCAGTCGTTCGATGCGAATATCCAGCTTACCGGCGTCGACTTTGGCGAGATCGAGGATGTCGTTGATCAGGTTGAGGAGCTGCTTGCCGCTGGTATAGATCTGCTGCAAGTCGGCTTCGTAAGCGTTCGGCAGCTTGACGCCGTCGTACATCGCCGGGAACTTGAGCATCGTCTCGCTGAAACCGATGATCGCGTTGAGCGGCGTACGCAGCTCATGGCTCATGTTCGCGAGGAACTGCCCGCGGAAGTGCTTGGCATCTTCCGCCGCGGAGCGCGCCGCATCCAGTTCGACGTTGGTTTCCTGCAAGCGTTCGCTCAACGCCCGCGCGCGCACAAAGCCTTTTTCGACTTCCTGACGGCTGTCAAACAGTTCCGCCGCCACGCGCCGTTCGCGTTGGTAGTTCTGAATCGCCCATTCAGCGATCTGGTAGAGATCGCCTGTCACCTGCATGGCGATGATCGCCGCGAGGAACGTCATGATGATCGCGCCGATCTGCGGTGCGCCGAAGTAGCCCATCCCGCCGAGCACGGTCGCCGGGATCACGGTCAGCAGGATCGACGAGACCAGCGCCAGCAGCAGCGTATTCGTCGGCGGCAGCAGCAGCCCGACGATGAAGATGATCAGCGCGTAGAAGAACACATACACGTTGATCATTTCCAGCGGGCTGACCGTCAGCAGCAGCGTGAGCGCCGTGAGCGCGGCGAGAATGTAGGTCCATGCGGCAGCGGTGTAGCGATTACGCCCGAGGAAGAAGCGCGTCAGCAGCGACCCGGCGATCATCAGCCCGACGGGCAGCAGGGGGCGCACCAGGTCCATGCGCTGGAGCATCGCCGAATTGAGCACAACCCAGCCCGCGATCAGGCTGAGAACGATCGTCACGCGCCACAGGATTTTCAGGCGGTCAAATTTGACTTCGGTGGCAAAATCTTGATTATTCGGGATGTTCATCAAAAACCCTATTTGCCTGTTTAAGGTCGAGTTAAATTATTCTCATCCCATTCTATGTACACAGGCGCTTAAGATTACCCATAATCCAGAAATTTTCACAAAAATATAACAATCTTGGCGCATTATGCAGTTTGCACTACTTTTGACCCATTCTAGTTGTGTAGTGCGAATATGCTATAATGTGAGCATCGACTATCACAAACAATCTTACAAGGAGTCGTGATGACGACGAACGCAGTCGCGCGGGCCTCGTCCCGACTAAGCGAGGACACGCTGCTGGAGATGTTTTGGGTGATGCTGCTCAGCCGCCGGCTCGACGAACGCAGTTGGGCGCTGCACCGGCAGGGCAAAATCCACTTTCACATCAGCGGCATGGGGCACGAGGCGGCGCAAGTGGGGACGGCCTTCGCGCTCAATCGCGGCGTCGACTACGTTCACCCCTATTATCGCGACCTCGCGCTGGTGCTGGCGATCGGCGTCACGCCCACCGATTTCATGATGAGCCTGTACGGCAAGCAGGGCGAATACAGCAGCGGCGGGCGGCAGATGCCCTCGCATTTTGGCAGCAAACATCTCAACATTATCAGCGGCTCGTCCCCGGTGGCGACCCAAGTGCCGCAGGCCGCGGGCATCGCCTTCGCCATTAAGTACCGCCAGACGTGCGGCCTCGTCGATCCCCAGGACACGACACAGCCCCGCGTCGCCCTGACCTGCCTCGGCGAAGGCTCCACCTCGCAGGGCGAATGGCACGAGGGCATGAACTGGGCGGGCGTGCATAAACTCCCCTTTATTTGTCTGGTTCAAAATAACAATTACGCGATCTCCGTCCCGCTCGGCTCGCAGATGGCGGTCGCCAACGTCGCTGACCGCGCGGCGGCGTACGGTGTGACCGGTGTCATCGTGGACGGCAACGATATCCTCGCCGTGTACGATGTCATGGCGGACGCGGTGGAACGCGCTTATAACGGTGACGGCGCGACGCTAGTCGAAGCCAAAACCTATCGCCCCGTGCCGCATTCGTCCGACGACGACGACCGCAGCTACCGCACCCGTGAAGAAGTCGACGCGTGGAAGAAGAAAGATCCGGTGCTGCGCTTCCGCCGCCACTTGGAGGAGATCGGTGTGCTGACGCCCGACATGGCGAACGATTACGAAGTCCGCGCCCGCGCCGAAGTCGACAAGGCGCAGGCCACCGCCGAAGCCGCGCCTTATCCCGCACCCGAAGACGCGCTCGGCGCGCTCTACGCTCCGGCGGAGGCTTAACCATGCCCAATCTGACTCTCATTGATGCCGTTCGCATGGCGCTGGACGAAGAGCTCGCCCGTGATCCGCGGGTGTTCATCACCGGGGAAGATGTCGGCGTGCGCGGCGGCGTGTTTCGCGCCACGCAGGGGCTCTACGATAAGTACGGTGCCTCCCGTGTCGTCGATTCACCCCTGGCTGAACTGTCCATCGTCGCCATCGGCATCGGGGCGGCGCTGGCAGAACTCCGACCGATCTGCGAAATTCAGTTCAGCGACTTCATCCACCCCGCCTTCAACCAGATCGTCAACGAGGCGGCCAAGTTCTACTACCGCTCGAACGGGCAGTGGCGCGTACCGCTGGTCATCCGCGCGCCGTATGGCGGCGGCATCTCCGGCGGGCTGTATCACAGCCAGAGCGTCGAAGCGTTCTTCGCGCATGTCCCCGGCCTGAAGATCGTCGTGCCGTCCACCCCGTATGACGCGAAGGGGCTGCTCAAAAGCGCGGTGCGCGACCCGAACCCGGTGCTGTTCTTCGAGCCGAAGAAGGGCTACCGCTCGATCAAAGGTGACGTGCCCACCGACGACTACACCGTGCCGATTGGCCCCGCCCGCGTCGCTCGGGCTGGTCGTGATCTCTCCGTGTTCGCTTATGGCATGATGGCGCACTACGCCGCGCAGGCCGCCGAGAAGGTCGCCCGCGAGGATGGCCTCGATGTGGAAGTGATCGACCTGCGCACGCTGCTCCCGCTCGACAAAACGAGCATTCTGGAGTCGGTCAAGAAGACGAGCAAGGCGCTGATCGTCTACGAGGACAACAAGACGCTCGGCTATGGGGCGGAAGTCGCCGCGTTGATCGTGGACGAAGGCTTCGAATACCTCGACGCTCCAGTCAAGCGACTGGCGGGCGCGGATGTGCCCGGCGTGCCCTTCAGCCACCCGATGCAGGAGTATTTCATGCCGAATCCCGACAAGATCGCCGCCGCCATCCGTGATTTAGCGGCGTACTAGAGAAAAGATTATGAACCACAGAGAACACAGAGAGCACAGAGATCGTTGGTAGGGACGCGCTTCTGCGCGTCCGCATTGCACCCTGACCTCGGACGCCCCGTTGGGCGTCCCTACCAATACGCATATCTTGCTCCGTGTTCTCTGTGTTCTCTGTGGTTAAGAGCATTTAGGAGTTTCGATGCCAACCAACGTGATCATGCCGCAGTTGGGCGAAAGTGTGGTCGAAGGTACGGTGAGCAAATGGCTCAAGCAAGCAGGCGACACTGTTGCCGAGTTTGAGCCGCTGCTCGAGATCAGCACCGACAAGGTCGACACGGAGATTCCCGCCCCGGCAGGCGGTGTACTGCTCAAGATTCTGTCCCCGCGGGGAAACCGTCGAACGCGGCACGCTCCTCGCCGTAATCGGTCAACCTAACGAAACTGTAAATGATGCCCCTGTCGCGACTCGGCCGGCCTCGTCCGCGGCTGCCCCCGTTGCCAACGGCCATGCGACCCCGGAACAGGTCGCCGCGCCCGCCGTCGTCGTGGAGCCCAACGCCTATACCGGGCATGTCACCCCGGTTGTCGCGCGCATGGTCGCCGAGCATCAACTCGATCTCGCGCAGATCACCGGGACGGGGCGTGATGGTCGCGTCACCAAAAAAGATGTCGAAGCCTACCTCGCCGCTCGACCGACCGCGCCGACAGCGGACGCAATCGCCGAAGATGACACGCCGCCGTGGGAACGTCCCGGCAGCGGCGATCTGTTCAAATCCACGCAGGATTACGACGATACACCGACCCCACCCTCGACTCCTCCTGTAGGGACGAGGCATGCCTCGTCCTCTGACCAACCCGCCAAACAGTCACCGACCGCTGCAGCACCCGCGCGTGTCCACCCCGTCGAGCCGATCCCGACCGCGTCCCCCGGCGACCTCGTGCCGCTCACGGGCATGCGCCGCGCCATCGCCGACCACATGGTGCGCAGCAAGCACACCTCACCCCATGTGACCACCATTTTCGAAGTCGATCTGTCGGCGGTGCTGGCGCATCGAACTGCCAACAAAGACAGCTATGCCAAGCAGGGTGTCAACCTCACGCTAACCGCCTACTTTGTGTCAGCAGCGGTCGAGGCGCTGCGCGCCGTACCTTACCTCAATGCGCAGTGGACGGACGACGGCATTTTTCTTCACCGCGTGCAGAATATCGGCGTGGCAGTGGCTTTGGACGAGGGCTTGATCGTCCCGGTGATCAAGAACGCGGGCGACTACAACCTGCTTGGGCTGGCGCGTCTGGTCAATGATGTGGCGAATCGCGCCCGCAGCAAGCAGCTCAAGCCGGACGAGGTCAAAGACGGCACGTTCACCATCACCAATCACGGCGTGAGCGGCAGCCTCGTCGCTATGCCGATCATCAATCAGCCGCAGGTCGGCATTCTGGGTGTGGGGATGCTGGAAAAGCGCGTCAAGGTGATCACCGATGCGCTCGGTAATGACAGCATCGCCATTCGCCCGTGCGTGTACGTCTCGCTGACCTTCGATCACCGCGTGGTCGATGGCGCGGCGGGCGACACCTTCCTGCTCAAGCTCAAGCAAACGCTCGAAGGCTGGAAATAGAATAGGGATAGCATCTACGGCTCCCTCATTCACCCTCTCCCAGCAAGCGGACGCGATGAACAGCGTTTCGCGTCCCTTACGGCGGACAGTTTTAACAACGTTTTAGGGTCCAAGGGGCAGACCGACGTGCGTCCTGCCGGATGCCCTGGCGCGAATCTTAAGGGCCCATTAGGTGCGCCCTCAACTACGAGACCATTCGAGAAACCACTTGAGCTAGCGGTCAATCTCGCCCCGACTCCTCATCAGCGCCTCGCATACGTTTGCCCTACCGCCTGACACCAAGTTCGCATTTTTTGCGTAAATTAAGATGTGAAACACAAGGAGGTACTACCGATGGAGATCATCTTCCGGTTATTCATCATCCTCGCCACGCTGGTATTCGCGGGCGGGGTCGCAGCGCAAGACACAGGCAGCGTCGGCTATGCAGGCGTGAAGGACAATACACTCATCCTCTATCAAGCAGATGGCAGCAGCATCCGGGTCGACAATCCAGAGAATCAGGGTTTGACGCATCTCGCGTGGAGTCCCGACGGGAGCAAGTTAGCCTACGTGCTGATCGACGCGGAGTATGACTGGCATCTCATGGTCGTCAATGCCGATGGGACAAATCCCGAGATGCTGGCGAACACGGGCAGAGTGGAGGCCAGTTACCCGATATCGTGGACGTCCAATCAGCAAATTCTGTTCGCGCAGCCGCCGCAAACCTTTGACAGCGAACAGTATCTCATCACACTCGCCGTGATTGCGCCCGAAGCGACCGCCCCGGCCACCCTGCTCGGCCAAGTTCCGGTCGGCGTCGGCTGTGGCGGCGGCTCGCCATTACCAGCAGACTGGCAGTACTGGACGGAGACCGGCTTCGGCGGCAGTCCCATGACGCTCCAGTGGACGGATTTCGGCGTGCTCTACAGCGTGACCTGCGGCGGTACGGGCTATGCGCTGCTTGACCCAGCAACGGGCGAACCGCGGTACGTCACCCCCGTCAGCTTTTACAACGGCATCCCGGGCGCCGATGACAACATCAGCCGCGCGAAACTGAGCCCGGACGGGACGACGCTGGTCGCCATCCGCACCGTCTACGCCGAACCCGATCCGGTCGAGTCGGTCGTGCTGGTCGACTTGGCGACGGGGACGATCACCGATGTGCCGACGTCGATGCAGCCCGATCAGGTGGCGTGGTCGGCATCGGGTGACGTGTACTACGCTGCGCGCAGCGTCGCCGATCCCGATTTGCTCGATGATCTCACACCTGAGCAGCGCGCGCGCCTCGAGGCGTTGGGCACGGGCTTTGTCATCGGCTCGAACATGGTGACAATCGCGCAGGTCAATGTCCAGACGCACACGGAAACCGTCATCCACACGGCCAGCGCGCACTATGTTGGGCGGCTGGTCGAAGCGCCGGATGGCAGTCTGTGGTTCAGCCTGATCCCGAATATGCAGGCGTGGCTGCAAGGGATTGGCGACGGCACGATCGACCCGCTGAACGATGTCGACAACCGCCAGCAGTTGGCGACCGTTCCCGTGAGCGTGTACCGCGCGGCTGGCGGGCAGATCGAAACCATAGTCGAGAACTTTAATCAGTTCACGCTGCGCCCCGCATAACCCGCATCCTCCCTCTGCTTTCGTAAGGACGAGGCCATCTACCTCGTCCTTTTTATATACTCACCCTTATCCATCAGCCTATGGGATACACCCTAAAACGGCTATAATTATCCCAGATCACATTACGTCCATTAGGAGACATTACATGGCGAAGCAATATGATGTCGTCGTGCTCGGCGCAGGCCCCGGCGGCTATGTCGCGGCGATTCGCGCCGCTCAGCTCGGCCTGAAAACGGCGATTGTCGAGAAACGCTACTGGGGCGGCGTCTGCCTCAACGTGGGCTGCATCCCGTCGAAGGCGCTGCTCCGCAACGCCGAACTCGCGCATCTGCTGAAAAATGACGCCGACAAGTATGGCATCAAGGTCAACGGCGAAATCACCTTCGACTTCGGGCAGGCCTTCCGCCGCAGCCGCGACGTCGCCAACGGGCGCGTCAAGGGTGTCCACTTCCTGATGAAGAAGAACAAGATCGACGAGTACGACGGTTGGGCGACCTTCACCGACGCCAACAACCTCGACGTCGAACTGAACGCGGGCGGTAAAGAGACGCTCACCTTCAAGAACCTGATCCTCGCGACGGGCGCAGTCACCCGCCTCATCCCCAACACGCAGATCAGCCAGAACGTCGTGACCTACGAAGAACAGATCATGGACGAGAACCTGCCCAAGTCGATCATCATCGCGGGCGGCGGCGCGATCGGCGTGGCATTCGCCTATGTGCATCACAACTACGGCGTGCATGTGACTATCGTCGAATTCCTCGATCGTCTGCTGCCGCTGGAAGATGAAGAAGTCTCGGCAGAACTGGAAAAGCAGTACCGCCGCCTCGGCGTCAAGGTGATGACCAAGACGCGCGTCGACAAGATTGAAGACACGGGCACGGGCGCAAAGGTCACCGTGACCACCGCCGACGGTAAGCAGCAGGTGTTGGAAGCGGATCGCGTCATGCAGGCGATTGGCTTCAAGCCGCGCACCGAAGGCTACGGGCTGGAAAAGACGGGCGTCAAGCTGACCGACCGCGGCGCAGTCGCGATCAACGGCAAGATGCAGACGAACGTCCCGCACATCTACGCCATCGGCGATGTCACCGCTAAGCTGATGCTGGCGCATGTCGCGGAAGCGATGGGCGTGATCGCGGCGGAGAACATCGCCGGGCATCCGTCGATTGAACTCGACTTCGACATGATGCCGCGCGCGACCTACTGCCAGCCGCAGGTGGCCAGCTTCGGCTACACCGAGAAGCAGGCGCGCGAGAAGGGCTTCGATGTCAACGTCGCCAAGTTCCCCTTCCAGGCGAACGGCAAGGCGCATGGCCTCGGCGAAACCGCGGGCTTCGTCAAGCTGATCAGCGACAAGAAGTATGGCGAACTGCTCGGCGCGCACCTGATCGGCCCGGACGTGACCGAACTGCTGCCCGAACTCACGCTGGCGCGCTACGCCGAACTGACCGCGGAAGAGATCGCGCGCAACGTCCATGCGCACCCCACGCTCAGCGAAGCGATCAAGGAAGCGGCACACGGCCTCGAAGGCCACATGATCAACTTCTAATCTCACAGGATGGCTGTGAATCTCGATTCAGAAGGACGAGGCCACCGCTTCGTCCTCATTTGTTTCTGAAATCCCGCCCTGGAGACCTCCATGCCCGAACCCAAGAAACGCGCGATTGACGATTACGAGCTGGTCTACCCGCAAACCCGTGCCGACTGGCGTGCATGGCTGTCGGCCAATCACGACAAGTCGCCGGGCATCTGGCTCGTGCGCTACAAAGTCAGCACCAAGCAGCCGACCATCACCTATGATGAACTGGTCGAAGAGGCGCTGTGCTTCGGCTGGATTGATGGCCTCGCGCGCGGCCTCGACGCAGAGCGCCATTTACAACTGCTAACGCCGCGCAAGCCGAAAAGCGTATGGTCGAAGATCAATAAGGAGCGCATCGAACGGCTGCTGGCAGCGGGCGTGATCGAAGCGCCGGGGTTGAAAGTCATCGAGATCGCCAAGGCCAACGGCTCGTGGTCGGCCATTGACGACGTCGAAGCCCTCACCGTCCCGCCCGATCTGGGCGCCGCGCTGGAACAAAACCCCGCCGCGAGTCAATTCTTCTACGGGCTGGCGAACACCTATAAGAAGGGCATCTTGCAGTGGATTGCCAGCGCCAAGCGCCCGGAGACGCGCCAGAAACGCATCGACGAGGCGGTCGCCCAAGCCGCGCTCGGCAAGAAAGCCAACTACCCCAACGAATAACGGCATATCCGCAGCGCACGGCTCATGCAGCTGTAGGCTGTGGTCCACTTCCTGGTTTTAGGCAATGAGGAGCAGCACTTGAACACAGTCACATCGAAAGACGGGACGCGGATCGCTTTTGATCAGTTCGGAGAGGGAGCGCCAGTCATCCTGGTGCTGGGCGCGTTCAACGCGCGACCGACCGGAGTCCCGCTCGGTCAAGCCCTTGCAGCGCATTTCACCGTGTTCAACTATGATCGGCGGGGGCGGGGCGATAGCAGCGATACCGAACCCTATGCCCTTGAGCGTGAGATCGAAGACCTTGACGCCCTGATCGCCCAAGCCGGGGGCTCTGCTTGCGTTTTCGGATATTCGTCCGGTGCGATTTTGGCCTTAAGAGCGGCGGCTCACGGGCTCGCCATTGCGCAGCTGGCGTTATACGACCCACCGCCAACCGGAGCCAGAGCCGGAACGCTCGTTCCTCAGCTCACAGAACTCGTGTCAGCGGGTCGCCGGGGTGATGCCGTTGAGCTGTTCCAGACCGAGGCGGTCGGCATCCCCGCCGAAATCGTTGCTCGGCTCCGCCATGCGCCGTTCCGGCCAGCGCTCGAAACCATGGCCCACACCCTCATCTACGAATCAACGATTCTCAGGGCGCTGCCCGATGGGTTGGCAGCTTCTGTCCAGATCCCCTGCCTCGTCATGGATGCCGAAAACAATCCGGATGTGATGCATCAGGCGGCCCAATCCTTAGCCGAGGCGCTGCCCAAGGGTCGCTATCGCCTGCTAGAAGGGCAAACGCATGATCTTGTCCCGGCTGTGGTCGCGCCCGTTTTAGAGGAGTTCTTTCTCAGCCACTAGCTCTGACGGCGATTCGAATGTATTTTCTCCTCGCTCCGCTCGGAGAGGGGTCGGGGGTGAGGTCGATCATTTGCACACCGGAAACCCTGCCTCGACCCGCTGGTAATACGCCTCGCTGGCAAAACCCCGCCACGCGAACGCCTGCGCCGCATCGCTGAGCGTGAATGTCGCCATGACGCGCCGCTGCGCCGCCCCCGCGTTGAGGAAATACAGCGACTGCACGGGCAGTTCCGGCGCAAACCACGGATCGCAGATCGTCATACGCGCATTGACGATCACATGCCCGCCGCGAAACGCCAGCGCCGTCCCTGACGTGAGAATCCCTTCCGGTTCGCCGAGAAACGCGATGACATCGCCGAGCGTCACGCCGGGGCACAGCGTCAGCGCCAGCAGCGTGACCGTGCGCCCGGAATAGTTCATGTTGACCCGGCAGTTGGTCAAATCCGCGGGGTCATACACGATGAAGCGATAGCGGGTGTCGTGCATGAATTCGTGGTAGCCCTGCGCGATGAGGATGTCAAGCGCCTCGTTGAGTTCCGTTGAGCGCGGGGTGATGTTCCACCAGCACGGCAGGCCGCACGCATCGAGCTCGGTCACGATGGGCGGCAGCGCCTGTCCCGACCCAAGTTGCACCACACCGACGCCGATCACCGTCAGCGCGGCAGACAAGAGCACGGCCAGCAGCAGCAGTCCACGCATGAAAACATCCATAACTCATTGGCTGTGTTCGATTGTCGCCAGATTGGGAAACGGTGTCAACCAGAGGTGCATAAATAGCGTGAGTTAGGGATAAGCCTCATTCGCGTCTCCCCCTCACCCCCTACCCCTCTCCCACGCAAGCGGGGAGAGGGGAATCTGTCTCCCCTCCCCGAATTCGGGGAGGGGCGGGGGTGGGTCGGTTGCGAACGATAGCCAAGTAGCCGTGAATACAAATGGCTGTTTTATCCCTAACTGACGTTAAACACCGTGAAAACGGGTTTCAGATCGGTTTTAGGATGTTGCGGACGCGATAAATCGCGTCCCCTCTCCTAGAGGAGAGGGGACGGGGGTGAGGTTAGTTAGTGTTAGAGCCGTCCGCGCTGACGGGCTGCCTCAAACATCAGCACGCCCGCTGCGACCGCCGCATTGAGCGATTCGGTCTCGGAGGCCATCGGGATGTAGACGCGCGCTGTCGCCATCGCTTCGGCTTCGGGACTCGCGCCGTCGGCTTCGCTGCCGATGATCAGCGCGTGCTGCACCGTCCAATCGACCACGTCATACGCCACATCACCCACCATCTCGGCAAGGTACACCGGCGCATCGCCGACATAGTCGCGGATGTCCTGCCACGAGCGTTCGGCAATCGACAGGCGGAAGTGCGCCCCCATCCCGCCGCGCAGCACCTTGTCGTTGTACAGGTCAACGCAGCCGGGCGACAGCAGCACAGCATCGACGCCCGCGCCCGCTGCCGTGCGCAGAATCGTGCCGAGGTTGCCGGGGTCGCGCAGATGATCAAGGATGAGGGTTTGCCGGGGGTTCGCCGGCAGCTTGGCGGTCGGCATAGGGAATATGCCGATGATGCCCTGCGGCTGCTCGGTCGCGCTCACATGCTTGATCACCTCCGCCGACGCCTCAAAGAGTTGATTGGTCAGCGGCTGAAGCGCCTGCACATTCACTTGTTGTGGATCGTAGAGGATATAGTCGGGGGTGTAGCCGCCGCGCTCAATCGCGTCGTGGATCAGGCGCACGCCTTCCAGCGCAATCTTGTCTTCTTTACGCCGATTCTTCGCCCCGGTGATCAGCGCGTTCGCCAGTTTGACGCGCTCGTTCTGTACGCTGGTTATCATGGCCGCTCGCTTTCACACCCGGTATCAAAAACAAAACAGGACAAGGCATGCCTTGTCCCTACACAGGTACAGTTTTCGTAGGGACGAGGCGTGCCTCGTCCTGAAATCTGCTTTAGTTGGCTATTGGTTCTGAAGAGCCAAAGCGGCGATCTTCTGGAACGTCGAGGCATCACGCACGGCGATGTCCGCGAGAATCTTGCGATCCAGTTCGATGCCAGCCTTCTTCAGGCCGTGAATCAGGCGGCTGTAGCTCAGGCCATTCAGGCGCGACGCCGCGTTGATGCGGATGATCCACAGGCGGCGCAGGTCGCCACGACGAGCGCGACGGTCGCGATACGAATAGAACAGGCTTTTCAGCATCGCTTCATTAGCGCGACGGAACAGGCGATTGCGTGTACCCCAGTGACCCTTGGTGAGGCCCAGGACTTTCTTGTGACGACGGCGCCGGACGATACCGGTCTTAACACGAGCCATGTCAACTCTACTCCTGACTAGAAAAGACCCGGAGTTTGCTTGCGCCCCGGGTCGGATATGCAAAGAATGCCGCTAGTGTACGCGGACAGGCCCCGAATGTACAGCTCGAACTGCTCAGCCGCGAGGATTCTGCTTGTACAAGCCGAGGTACGGGGCGAGCATCTTGATGCGCTTGTGCATCGTGAGGCTCGTCACGGTGATCGTCTTGTTCAGCATGTTCTTGGCGCGCTGCGAACGACGACGGCGGAAGTGGGTCTTGCCACCCTTCGTCCGAACGAGCAGACCGCTGCCAGTCTGGCGAAAGCGCTTCGCTGTCGCTTTATGGGTTTTGAGCTTATATTTCTTGACTTTTGCCTTAGCCACTTGATACTCCACTTTCGCTTCGTTTGTTCGCTCTGCGAGGCCGCCGAGCGTTATGTCCTAGAAATAGAGCTTATTTCTTCTGCTTGTCCGCTGCCGGGGCGAGCACCATGAGCATCGTCGTACCTTCCATGCTCGGGTGTTGTTCGACCACCGCGACATCGTTCAGTTCTGCTGCAATTGCCGCCAACCGCTCGCGTCCAATATCGGCATGCGTGATCTCGCGTCCGCGGAACCGAATCCGCACGCGCACCTTCATGCCTTCTTGCAACCAGCCCCGCGCATCACGAACCTTAAACGACAGGTGATGATCGTCCGTCTTCGGGTTGAGGCGAATTTCCTTCACCTCGATCACCTTCTGTTGTTTCTTGGCTTTGCGCTCTTTACGCGCCCGTTCATATTGGAATTTACCGAAATCCATGATTCGGCACACGGGCGGATCGGCGTTTGGAGACACCTCGACCAAGTCCATGTTCTTGGACTCCGCCAATTCCAATGCGCGCATCAAAGTCACAACGCCAATATTTTCGTTCGTGTCGGTGATTAAGCGAACTTCACGCGCACGGATTTCTCGATTAATTCGAAGCGAGTCTGGGGAGCTTATCTTACGGTTCCTCTCTAAACAAATGCAGCGAGCGCGGCACAAGCCCGCGCTCAGCTAGTATATCATAGCGATTCTTTAACACGCAAGACTCATCAACAGGCGATATTCACGCGGGGATGATTGCGCGCGTACAGCCGAACTTCATACAGCGACTGCTCATACGATTCGATCAGTTCTTCGTCGCTGCCCTTGTAGCGACGCAGCGTCTGGATGGCGCACGGCGCGCAACCGCGCATCGCCCGGTAGCTGTCCGTCTCACAGGCGAGGCAGCCATTCAAGCGGATCATCATCAGCATGAGGGCTAAAGTTTCTTCGTGATTTTCCTCAAGCGGTATAATGCGCTCCACCAGCTCGCTCCACTTTTCGCCGCGCAAGTTTTTCAAAGCCGGGATAACATGGTGGGGAAACAACAGTTCGTTGTTGGCGTACATTAAGCATAAACTTTCTAACTCGCGTTGTGACATAACTTGTCACGACCTCTATCGTTAGCATAAGGGATTTTCTCTAGATTCAGATGAGACCAAAGTCCTACTTCTGGTTAGCCTTAAGTCTGATCCTGCTGGTGCTGGCGGGCTGCGGTGGCGATGCCGTCGTCTTTGCGCCCACGCCTGCGCCGGAAGACCAAACGCCGCTGCGCTATGACCACCCGAGCGGCGCTTTTTCGGTGAGTGTCCCGCGCCTGTGGTCGCTCTACGAGCAAAACACGACCACGCTGGCGACCGCCGCCTTCGCCGCCCCCGGTACGACTGAGCCTGCGGTGCTGTTCGCCGTGATCAACCTCGGGCGCACCGTGAATTCGACCGAGCTGGCCGATCTGCTCAACCTGTATCAGACCCAGGTGCGTTCGGATGTCGGGCGCTACCGTGAGCAAAGCCGCGAAGCGATGGGCGACGGCAGTTGGCGGCTCACCGGGCTGCGCGAAGTCGCGCCGGGGACGACGCAGGCCGTCAACACCTTCATCCAAACGAGCGGCACCCTCATCGGCTTGACTGAAGTCGTGCTCGATCAGGCCGATCCACGCCTGCTTCAGACCATCGTCAACACGTTCACACTGCATCCGGACTCAACGCCGCTCCAGCCTGCCGACCTGACCACGCTGGCTTTTGCCAAGAACAGTGGTCTCGGCGTGCTGCACGTCAGCGCGTGGACGACGGCTGAAGGCGTGTTCTTCATCACCGGGGAAGTCGCCAACTACAGCCTGAACACAGTCGCAGGCATCCCGGTCGAAGCGGCGCTGTTCTCGGCAGACGGTTTACAGCTCACGGGCGCGGTCGATCAAGTGATGGGCTATGGTATTCCACCGGGCGGGTTTGCCCCGTTCAGCTTGCGTTTTGGCGGCGGCCAACCCACCGACTCGACCAGTTACACGGTCCTGCTCGGCAAAGATTGGCTGCCCGCCGACATCGGCACCGTCTATGGCGCGGATGCGCTCTCGTGGACGGATGAGTCGAGCCTTGACGCCTTCAATCGCCTCGTCGTGCGCGGCGAAGTGACCAACACGAGCGATCACGTCGTGCGGGCGGCGCGCGTCACCGTCACCGTCTTCGACGGCGCGCAGAACGTGATCGGCGCGGCCTTCGCCGATCTCACCCCCGCCGAGCTCGACCCCGGCGCGGTGGCTCCATTCGAGATTCCGCTGCCGGATGTTGGCGGTACGCCCGTCAACTACATCGTGAATGTGCAAGGTCTGCCGTGACGGTCACGCACCTGTTCTTCGATCTGCACGGCGTGCTCATCGACCCGCAGCGCACGCGGCACTGCTTCCGCACACAGCTTGGTCGCTATCTCGCCGAGCGCTATGGCGGCGCGCCAGAAGCGTGGACGCGCGCAAATCAGCAGATTGAAGACGATTGGGACAGCTACTACGCGGATCTCGATTTCGGCGGGGACGACTGCGCCAAGCAAATGTGGGAAGGCGAGTTCCGCACCACGCGCGCGCATTTCCGCCTGACGCGCACCCCCGAACCGCCCCACGACGAACTCATCAAGCTGTCGCGCGAGGTGCTGCACATCATCCCGCGCCGCTGCGACACCGCCTACCCGGAAGCGCGCGCCGTCATCGACACTCTGGCGCAGCAGGGGCTGACGCTCAGCGTGACGAGTCACGCGCTCGAACCACAAGTGCGCTCGACGCTGGACGGCAGTAGTTTGATCCAGTACTTCACGGGGAAAATCATCGGAACGGATACGATGGGGCGTTTCCTCAAAGACGCGGACTATTACCGCCGCGCCGCCGCCCTGCTCCACGTCGACCCGGTGCAGTGCGCCGTGATCGACGACCGCCCCGAACCCATCGAAGGCGCGAAAGCGGCAGGCATGGAGGCGATCTTCATGTGCCGACCGGAACGCTGCCATGATCGCCGGGTGGTCGCGGACGCCCTCATCACCGATCTCAGCGCGTTAGTCAGACGCTACCCCGCTCACCGCCCCTAAGGATTACAACCAATTGCGGACGCAATAAATTGCGTCCCTACGAAAACCGTTTCGGCTTGGCAGATATGCTGGCCCCCCTCCCTGAATTCGGTTGAGGACAGGGACCTCTTTAACAATCGGCCCGCCGCGCGGCCCCCCGCCCCCCCCGTGCCCGCGCGCCCCTTCCCCCCCCCCCCTCCCCCCCCGCCGCGGGCGCCCCCCCCCCCACCCCACCCACCCCCCCCCCACCCCCCGAATTCCCCCCCCCCCCCCCCCCCCCCCCCCCCCCCCCCCCCCCCCCCCCCCCCCGGGGGGCGCCCCCCCCCCCCCCCCCCCCCCCGGCGGGGGGGGCCCCTCCTAGAGGAGAGGGGTTAGGGGTGAGGTTTCTCGACTACTGCCCCAACGCGCGCACCGCATCGTAGATGGCGAACAACGCAGGCGGTGTGAACCCGTCCTGCGAGATGATGGTGCGACTGCTGCCACCCGCATCCACGGTCAGCGAGTAGGTGTAGGTATCCGCGGAGGCACCTGCGCCGATAAACTGGCCGCTCACCCGGAAGAAATCAAACGTATCGATCAACGACGCGATATTCGCAACCGCATCGGCGCTGGTCTGCGTCTGCGCCCCATCGCGCACGACGCGGCCATCGGCGAACACTTCGATCTGCAAGTTGAGCGCCGAGAGACCGCCCGTCTGCGTGAACACCACGCGGTCAAACTGGAACGGTTGATTACTCACCGGCTCAATCGTCGCGCCTGACGCCGGAATCGGCGTGCCGGGCTGCGCCACGGCGACCGTCACTTGTAACTCGTTGAACTGACTGGTCGGCAGGGTTTCGCCCGCCGCCGATGGCTGCGTGGGCAGCCCCGCGGTCGCCGTGGGCACGCTCACCGTCGGGGTGGGGGTGGGACTCCCGCCGCAAGCCGCTAATATCAGCACCAGAATGAGCAGAATCGTGGATGAACTACGCATAATCGCTTGCACTTCCTCAACAAGGGGAGCCACAGCTCACCCTGACACGCCTTATTAGTTGTTCGACCGCGGGTGGGCACGGATCAGTGTCGCGCCGCCGAGACCGGCCAACGCCGCCAGCACCGGAATGAGCGGTAAATAGTAGCGCTGCCACGCGAGCGGATTCACGAGCAGCGTGACTAGAGTCAAACCGAACCACCACAACAGTCCTGCCGACCGTCCTGCACGCGCCAGCGCCACCACAACGCCGACGCCTACCAGCACCAGGATCAGCACTCCCAGAGTGCCGTTCGGATAGCCGCGCCAGAAGCTCGTCTCGTAACGAATCACTTCTGCTTGAATCGGCTCGATCTCCGACCACGATGCAAGTTCATAATACATCACAGGCCGCACCGTGGGTTGTAAGAGGATCGCTTCAATTCGGTCGGTAAAACTTAACGCGCCGCCCGCAATCGACACCTGAATCTCGAGCAGCCGCGCGCGTTCTTCCAGCAGATTGACGCCTCTAGCTGCCGGGTCATTCCACAGCGCGGGCGACAGCGCCACGAACAACGCCGCCATCAGCACCCCGCTGACCACCAGCGCCGCGACCGTCCCTGCAAATCGTCTCCCCTCTCTGGTAGGGACGCGCTTCTGCGCGTCCGCCGCTTGAGAGAAGCCGTTCCCCTCTCCTAGAGGAGAGGGGGTTGGGGGGTGAGGCTTGAGCAGGCGAATCAATGCCTCTAATCCAATCCACCCCAGCGCCGCGGCGATAAATACAACCCCGCTGTGCTTGCTGGCCAGCGTCAGCGCGCCCGCCAGCGTGAGCAGTGCCCACCCCCACAGCGGACGCTGCTCACGCCGGCTCAGCCACACGGCGATCAGCACCGTCAGCAGGCCGAAGAAGAACATGGAACCTTCCTGCGTCGCCCGCCGACCGTTGAGCAGCAGCGCGGGGTTGAGCGCGTAGATCGCCGTCGCGATGTAGGCCGCGGGACGCCCGCCGATGTGCCGCCCGATCACGAACATCACGCCCACGCTCAGCGCCGTGAACAAGGTCGAGGGCAGCCGCGCCGCTTCGAGCGCGCTGGCGCTCAGGCGATGCCCGGTCTCGACGTTGCGCGCATAATCCAGCCCCCAGTCCCAACCGGGACGCGGCAGGGTCATCGGGTAGCCGCCCACCTGCAGCACCGCGCCGATGGTGTAGCGGTTCACCGTGCCGTTGATCAGCCGCAAATGCCCGTCCGAATCGATGTCGTAGGGTGGCTGTGTGAGCAGGTCGTTCCAGCGGCCATTGACGATGGCGGTGGTGTAGTCGGTGCTCATGTAGATCTGCATCGACTCGTCGCCGTGAAACGGGGTCAGCGGCACGCCCGCCAGCACATAGAACGCCAGCGCCACCGCGTAGACTACATCCAGAAGCATCCACATTCGTTGATTCATAGCTTTAACTTTGGGGTTTTCATTCCCCTCTCCGCTCGGAGAGGGAGAGGTACGGCACGTCTGCTGGGTCCCCTCCCCGAATTCGGGGAGGGGCCGGGGGTGGGGTCGGAATAAGACCTTGTTCAATACCCTCATGCCTCGTCTTAATGAGAAGAGAGGACAAGGCATGCCTTGTCCCTACACAAACTTTGGCTACCCTTACCCAATCTTCACCTGATGCGCGTGTCGCACGAACTCCTGCGCGCACAACGCCGCGTAGATGTCTTCCGGCAGCGGCTCGTCGAGCGTCAACACAGTCAGCGTGTGCCCGCCGGGCGTCGCGCGCCCCGTATGCCAGCTCGCAATGTTGATGCCGTTGGTCGCCATCAGCGTCCCGACCTTGCCGATCACGCCGGGCTGGTCGAAGCTGCCCATGATCAGCAAATGGCCTTCAGGGACGAAGTTCATGCGGTAGTCGTTGATCTGCACGATGTGCGGTTCACGCCGATCCAGCAGCGTCCCGGCGACATAGATCTGTTCGCCGTCTTCCAGCGTGACCATGCTCGCCACCAGCGCCGCGTATTCGCTCGCTTTCAAGCCCTTCGCCTGTGTGACCTGAACGCCGCGCTCATTCGCCAGCACCGGCGCATTGATATAGTTGACGTTGTCGCCGTGAACGGGCGTGAGCAGGCCCTTGAGCAGCGCCACCGTCAGCGGCTTGACCAGGCCCGCCGTCTCTTCGCCGCGGTACTCCACCGCCACGCGCCGCACCGGGTAGCGCGAGAGCGTATGCAGAAACGTGCCGATATATTCCGCGAGGCGCAGGTACGGGCGCACCGCGTCAAAATCCAGCCCCGGCATGAACGGCATGTTGACCACGTTGCGGTAATCGTCGCCATTCAGCGCGTCGATCACCTGCGTGACAATCTGGATCGACAGGTCTTGCGCCGCTTCAACCGTATTGTCGCCGATGTGCGGCGTGTGAATCACGCTGTCCAGCCCGATCAGCGGGCTGTTATACGGCGGCTCTTCCTGATAAACGTCGAGCGCCGCGCCCGCCAGCCGCCCTTCTTTGAGCGCCGCCGCCAGCGCCGCCTCGTCGACCACGCTGCCATGCGACGTATTGATCAGCCGCGCGCCCGCCTTCATCTGCTTGATGAGCGCCTCATTGAACAAGCCGCGCGTTTCGTTGGTCGCGCTCACATGGATGCTGACGAAATCCGCGCGGGTGACGAGTTCGCGTAAGCTGACCAGCGCGATCCGCTTGTCGGCGATGTCGTCTTCGGTGATATACGGGTCATAGGCCAGCACATTCATGCCAAACGACAGGCAGCGCGTCGCGACGATTTGGCCGACGCGCCCCAAGCCAACAATGCCGAGCGTCTTGCCGTGGAGCTGTGTCCCTGCCTGCCGTTTGCGATCCAGCAGCCAATACCCCTCTTTCAAGCTGTTGTGCGCGGAGATCAGCTTGCGGCTGAGCGCCAGCATCAGCGTGAGCGCGTGTTCGCCCGCCGCAATCGCGTTGACGCCGGGGGTATTCATGACGATGATGCCGCGTTCGGTCGCCGAATCAATCGCAATGCCGCCGAGGTTCGCGCCCACCCGCCCGATCACCTTGAGGTTCGGAGCGGTGTTCAGCAGCGCGGCATCGACCAGCACATCATCCCGGGCAATCAAGGCATGGGCGGTCTTCAGGGCCTCGCGCAGCGCGGTGAGGTTGGTCGGGCTGACGGCTGTCAGCTTAAAGCCATCCATATCGCGGAGAATGTTCAGGCTTTCTTCGGTTAAGTCGGTCGCGACGACGATCTGAAACTCAGCCAAGGCACAACTCCAGAGCGGCCTGCACTTCATGTAAGCTGTCAAATACGTGCGGCGTGATCGCCTCGAAGGCCGCGTGTGAGGTGTGAGAGAGATCGGGGACGGCAATCGTCACCATGCCCGCCGCCACCGCTGCGCGTGACCCATTCGGGCTGTCTTCCAGCGCGAGGCAGGCTTCCGGGCTGACGCCGATCCGGCGCGCCGCTTCGAGGTAGATGTCCGGCGCAGGCTTGCCATGCTGCACATCATCGCCGCATACATGGGTCTGGAAATAGCGATCCCATCCCTGCGATGTGACCACCGCATCGATGATCGGCATCGGCGAGCTGGAGGCAATCGCGCACGGGATGCCGCGCGCCAGCAAATACTCCAGCAGTTCCGGCGCGCCGGGGCGCGGCACAACCTGCGTCGGCACGAGTTTGGTCATGCGACCGATGAGTTCTGCCACCAGCTCGTCGACCGTATCGCTCAGCCCGTAGCCGCTGCGAATCCCGACCAGAAAGTCGCGCATGCGCATACCGATCAAGGGGCGCTGAATTTCGATATCCCACTGCTTGCCGCGTTCCTGCAGCAGCGCACCTTCCGCCATCGCCCACACGGGCTCGGAGTCCACGAGCAACCCATCCATATCGAAGATGATCGCCTGTGGGCAAAAGTTCAACGAGTTCACACGATCTCCTTTAGTGCTGTCTCCAGTAAATCGTCAACTATGGACTTGTAGGGGCGCACCTGGAGCGTGATGAAAAAGGTCAGATTCCGACCCCACCCCCGACCCCTCCCCGAATTCAGGGAGGGGAGCCAACATCACCAGCCAAACCGAATTGGTTTTCGTAGGGACGCAATTCATTGCGTCCGCTGGCGAGTGAAACGGCTTTACGAAAGCTTTTTAAACACCCTCGTGTGTGCGCCCTCAGACGGGCAGACACACAGGTCTGCCCCTACCACTTGCATCATTTACCGGATATGGCATTTAGTGGGAATAGTCAAAAGTTGAAAGTACGTTACTTGTACTCACTTTTAACTATTCCCTTTCAACTTTTAACTCATTCCTTCTTGTCAAACGACGCGGTATACGCTCGCCGCAGCTCTTCCGGTTGAATGATCAACCCACCCTGCGCCGCCAGTTCCAGCCCGCGCTCAAAGGTCGCCTGATGCGGCGTGCCGATTGTCTTGATATAGGCCGCCGGTCCCGCCGCCAACGGCAGAATCGGCGCGAGCGAGTTCACTTCGACGAACACATCCGATCCCGCCTTGACCTTTGCGCGTGACACCACGCCGCCGAAGCCGACGAACAGATCAACCTCGCCGCGCGTCGCCAAGTCCGACGCGCCATCGCCCACCATCAGCTTGCGCCCCGCCTTGCCCGCGGCCAGCTCCCGCACGATCTGCGGCTTGCCGCTCGACACCGTGAGCGGGCTGTCGTCATAGTCGAGATACGTCTGGTTGTGCACGGTCCCCGGCTCGTAATAGCGCCACCAGTCGCCGGACAATTCGTTGTATTCCAGTTCCACCGCGCGGATGTTTTCCGGCGGCACGCCCAACCGCTGCCCAAAACCGCGCACGGGGCCAGCCAGCCCACCGCTGATGATGAACACCTGCTTCTTGAGGAAGTGCAGCGCGTCAACCACCGCTTGGGCATCCGGCACGAGCGTTTGCCAGTAGCGTTCCTCAATGGCTTTCAACTGCCCGCGGGTCGGGCGAATCGCCTCCAACCGCTTGCCATACACCTCTGACAGATCGAGTTCCCCGTCCATCGCTTTTTGCGTGAGAACGCCCACTCGCCATTCTTTACCCTTAAAACGGGCCAGTTCATCGATGCCTTCTATGCTCGAAAGCGTACTGTCGCAGTCGAAGAAGATGAGGTCAAAGCTCGTCCAGCGATCCATAAGCGTCCCTATGCACACGAACCTATGGATTTTAACCCCGATCCCGGTCTTTTGGAACCTGTGCATTCTATGCAGACCTAGCAACGAGCCGCTATGGCAAATTGCCGATATCCCCGACCTGACCCCCCCCCCCCCCCCCCCCCCCCCCCGCCCCCCCCCCCCCCCCCCCCCCCCCCCCCCCCCCCCCCCCCCCGCCCCCCCCCCCCCCCCCGCGCCCCCCCGCCCCCCCCCCCCCCCCCCCCCCCCCCCCGCCCGCCCCCCCCCCCCCCGCCCCCCCCCCCCCCCGCCCCCCCCCCCCCCCCCCCCCCCCCCGCCCCCCCCCCCGCCCCCCCCCCCCCCGCCCCGGCCCCCCCCCCCCCCCCCCCCCCCCCCCCCCCGCCCCCCCCCCGCCCCCCCCCCGCCCCCGGCCCCCCCGGCCCCGGCCGGGCGCCCCCCCCCGCCCCCCCCCCCCCCCCCCCCCCGGGCGGCCCCGCGCGCGGGCCCCCGCCCTCGGCGTTTTTTAGCGCTTACTCATGGAGGTGAGTTGACAGGCGGGAAAAGCCTTGTCTATAATCAAATGGAGATTTGATTAATTTGCGAACAAACTTATGTAAGGGTGGCGCTCGTGGCTCGGAAACCTGCGGACCAGTCGGTCAATCGAGAAGCGATTATCTTCGCAGCGGCAGAAGTGCTGCAGAAGAACGGTTACGAAGCTGCGACGATGAAAGATATCGCCGCCGCGGTCAACCTCACGGCGGCCAGTCTCTATCACCACTTCAAGAACAAAGACGCGCTGCTGCTGGCTGTGCTTGAAGTCGGCCTGGATCACGTCCTCCGCCAGATCGAACCCGTCGCGCATTCTGATCTGCCGACCACCGACAAACTCCGCCACATGATCCACGAACACATCGTCGGCCTGACGCAGAACACCGCGGTCGGCGCGGCGATGGTCTTCGAAATTCGCGCGCTCATGAACGTCAAAGCCCCCTATCGCAACGCCCGCGAGGACGACAAAGAAGCGTTTGAACAGTTCATCGAACGGCGCGACGAGTTCTTCAAGCGCCGCGACGACTTCGAGAACCTGTTTCGCGTCGTCGTGCGCGAAGGCGTCGAGAATGGCTCGTTCCGCCCCGTCGATGTGGCGATCTTCGTCAAGACGCTGCTCGGCGCGCAGAACTGGGTGGGCGTGTGGTACCGCCCGAATGGTCGTCTGAACGGCGAGCAGATCGCCGATCTAATTGTCGATACGATGCTCAACGGCGTCATCGTCGCGTGAGGCAGTCGGTGCCGCGTCACCGCCTAAGCCAACTGGACAAAACTACCCGCATGAGTGGTGGTGAGTCCGGGCAAACGGGTGAAGATCGCAGCATTGTTCGAGTTTCAATCGAGGGATGAGCGCGCTCGTCCCGGCAAAGGAATAAAATCTTGTTGCTTCAAAACAAAGTAGCCATCATTACCGGGAGTGGACGCGGCATCGGCGCGGCGGCGGCGAAATTGTTCGCGGCGCACGGCGCGAAGGTCGTCATCAACGACCTTGACCCCCGGCCCGCCGAAGAAGTCGTCAAGCAGATCGAGGCGCTCGGCGGCACGGCGATCAGCGTGTGCGGCGACGTGACCACCGACGGCCTGATCGAAGAGTTGATCGGGCAGACCGTCGATAAGTTCGGCGGCATCGACATCCTCGTCAACAACGCCGGATACACGTGGGACGGCATGATCCACAAGATGACCGACGATCAGTGGGATGCCATGCTGGCGATCCACCTCACCACCCCATTCAAACTCATCCGCGCCGCCATCCCCTACATGCGCGATGTCGCCAAGAAAGAAATCGACGCCAACGGCGCGACCAAAGCGCGCAAAATCGTCAACGTGAGCAGCACGACCGGCACGCGCGGCAACATCGGTCAGGTCAATTATTCGGCGGGTAAAGCGGGCGTCATCGGCATGACCAAGACGCTCGCCAAAGAATGGGGCGCGTTCAACATTCAGGTGAACGCCGTCGCCTTCGGCTTCATTGAAACCCGCCTCACCCAGTCCGATTCCGTCGGCGACGCGACCGAACGCGACGGGCAGCGCGTCAAGCTCGGCATGCCCGACAAAGTGCGCGACAGCATCTTCGCGCAAATCCCGATGAAGCGCCCCGGCACGGTCGACGAAGCGGCGGGCGCGCTCCTGTTCTTCGCCAGCGACTTGAGCAATTACGTCTCGGGGCAAGTCCTCGAAGTCGCGGGCGGCTGGTAGGCAAATACGAGGACTGAGTCAAAAAAGGACTGAGGACTGAGCCAGAAACGCATAGTGGCGCGCGACTCCTCTTGTGCCTTAGTCCTCAGTCCTCAGCACTCAGTCCTTCTTGTAAAACTTAGTTGAAAGGCAGTCTTGATGATCTCGTTTACGCCATCTGAAGAACAGCAGCAGTTGATCGATACTATCCGGCGCTTTGCGGCCAATGACGTGCAGCCTGTCGCCCACGAAGCGGACGAAAACGAGCGTGTGCCCGCCAGCGTCATCAAAACGGGCTGGGACATGGGCTTGATCCCCGCGTCGATTCCCGAAGACCTCGGCGGTTTCGGCGAACTGAGCGCGGTGACCAACGTCCTCGCCTATGAAGAACTCGCCTACGGCGATCTCTCGTCCGCCCTGCAGCTGCTGGCGCCCGCCCTGTTCGCCTACCCGATTGTGCTCTACGGCACGGCGGAGCAGCGCGAAACCTACCTGCCCATGTTCCTTGAGGAACGTCCCGCGCACGCCAGCGCCGCGCTCCTCGAACCCGGCGTGTTCTTCGACCCGCACGATCTCAAGACGACCGCCACGCCCAACGGCGAAACAGTCACGCTCAACGGCAGCAAAGTCTATGTGCCGCTGGCCGCCACCGCCGATCATTTCCTCGTCTATGCCAAAAACACGGAAACGGGCAAACCCGAAGCCTACATTGTGAACTGCGAGACCAAAGGTGTGACCGTCGGCAAGCGCGAAGGTCTGATGGGCGTGCGCGCCCTGCCGACGCATCACCTCACGCTGCATGATGTCGTGGTCAACGCGAGCTGCCGCGTCGGCGGCGCGGTCGGCATCGACTATGAGGCGCTGCTCAACCGCAGCCGCGTCGCGCTCGGCGCGCTGGCGGTCGGCGTGGCGAAAGCCGCCTTCGACTATGCCCGCGAATACGCCAAGCAGCGCGTGCAGTTCGGCGCGCCCATTGCCACCAAGCAGGCCATCGCCTTCATGCTCGCCGAAATGGCCATCGAAGTGGATGCCGCCCGCCTGATGGTGTGGGAAGCCGCGTGGAAGCTCGACGAAGGCGTCGACGCCACGCAGGAAGCCTATCTCGCCAAGGAATACGCCAGCAAAGCCGCCATGACCGTGTGCGATGGCGCAGTACAAACGCTGGGCGGCTACGGCTTCATCCGCGAATATCCCGTCGAGCGGTATCTGCGCAATGCGCGCGGGTTCGCCTCGTTCACCGGTTTGGCGATTGTCTAGCGATTAGCTGTTAGCTTTTAGCAATTAGCTGGGACGCAAGAGAACAGCGTTCCCCTCTCCCGTGGGAGAGGGGTCAGGGGTGAGGCTGCTCTTGCTAACGGCTAACCGCTAATGGCTAACCGCTTAGATGGAGACTGATGATAAATGACTATCTCTTTCGAAATTCCTGAGCACATCAAACAGCAGACCGACATGGTCAAAATGGTCGCCGAACACATCATGCGCCCCATGTCGCGCGAACTCGACGAGCATGAACACCAGCGTCCCACCGCCTTCGCCGAGCAGATGTGGCCCTTCATGCGCGACATGCAGAAGAAGAACCTCGAACGCATGCTCAACGGCGGCGAAGGCAAGCGCCGCGAAGGCCCCAGCACACAGTATCTGCGCCTCATGCTGATGATCGAAATGCTCTCGTGGGGCGACGCGGGCATTTACCTGTGCCTGCCCGGCGGCGCGCTCGGCGGCGCGGCGATTGAAGCGGTCGGCACGCCGGAACAGAAAGCCAAATTCCTCCAGCGCTTCGCCGAAGGCGATGTCCCGGCGTGGGGCGCGATGGCCATGACCGAACCCGGCGCGGGCTCTGATACCTCCTCCATTCAGACGACTGCCGTGTTTGACGAAGCCACGCAGGAATGGGTGCTCAACGGCGAGAAGATCTTCTGCACCAACGGCTCACTCGCGCTCAACGAATCCAATGGCTTGGTCGTCGTCTGGGCAACGCTGGATCGCTCGGCGGGGCGCGCAGGGATGCGCACATTCATCGTGGCGGCGGGTACGCCCGGCGTCAAGGTGACCAAGCAGGAGATCAAGCTCGGCATCCGCGCCAGCGATACGGCGGCGATTGTGCTGGAAAACGCGCGCGTCCCCAAAGATGCGATTCTCGGCAGCCCGGAAGTGCAGACGCAGGGTGGACAGGGCTTCAAGGGCGCGATGGCGACCTTTGACGCCACTCGTCCGCTCGTCGCCGCCAGCGCGCTCGGCATTGGCCGCGCCGCGCTCGAATTCACCAAAGAGAAGCTCGCCGAAAACGGCGTCGAGATCCCCTACGGTCAGCCTTATCACAAGCTGACTGCCGTCCAGCGCGACGTGCTCGACATGGAAATGCAGTTGAAAGCCGCGCATCTGCTCACACTGCGGTCGATCTCCATGCTCGACGCTAAAGAGCCGAACAACCTCGAATCCTCGATGGCGAAGGCGAAGGCAGGCAAGGTCGTCACGCAGTTGACCTACAAGGCCGTCGAACTGCTCGGCACGATGGGTTACAGCCGCGAATGGCTGCTGGAAAAGTGGATGCGCGACGCGAAGATCAACGACCTATTCGAAGGCACGGGACAGATCAACACGCTGATCGTCGCCCGGCGCATTCTCGGCTACACGAGCAAAGAACTGGCGTAAGCCAACACGCCACCGTAAATGTCGGGGCAAGGCGTGCCTTGCCCCGTCCTGAAATTCATATCTCGCGCATCAGGCGAATTATGGACGGGGAGCAAAATCTATCGAATCATGAGGTGATCCTCTGGCTACAATTAGGTAAATAAATAGGTTTACCTTGCAGCTATCCAACGAGAGGATACACACATGCCAATAAATGTTCGGTGGTTGGACGACACCAAGACAATCATCGTGCTGGAATACATCGGGGCGTGGACGTGGGACGAACTATTTAAAGCCCGTACAACCGCTGCTGAAATGCGTGGGAGTTGGGATGCGCCATTGCCAAGTATTCAGGACTTAACGCGTGGACAGTTTCTACCCAAAGACATCTTTTCCAATGCGCATCGCGTGACTGCCACAATGCCTGAAAACTCGTTTATTGTGCTGGTCGGCGCAAACGCCCTTGCTCGCGCAGTACTCGAAACGCTGCGCCGCCTTGGACGCGGCAGACAACAACAGTATCACACTGCGGCGACGGTTGACGATGCAGCAGCTCTCATTAAAGCTGAATTGAATCTTTAGAGAAAGGCTTCTATTTTCATGCCCTATAAAATTCGCAAAGCAGCGGTGATCGGCTCCGGCACGATGGGCGGCGGCATTGCCGCGCTGCTCTCCGGCGTCGGCGTCGAGACCTTGCTGCTCGATATTCCCGCCAAAGGCACCAACCCCGGTGACCCGCCCGCCAAACGCAATGCCGTGGTCGCCGAAGGCCTCAAGCGCCTGCAAAGTCTGCGCCCCGCGCAGGTTTTCAACGCGCCTGACCTCGACCTGATCAAGATCGGCAACATTGACGACGATCTCGGTCAGTTGGCGGACGCCGACTGGGTGATCGAAGTTGTGGTCGAACGCCTCGACATCAAGCGCAATCTGATGGCCAAACTGGCGGAAGTCGTCGCGCCACACACCATCATCTCGACCAACACCTCCGGTCTGCCGATTCACGCCATCGCCGACGGTATGGGCCACGACTTCACCCGGCGCTTCCTGGGCACGCACTTCTTCAACCCGCCGCGCTACCTGCACCTGCTCGAAGTCATCCCGCACCCGGACACCGATCCCGAAATTGTCGCCTTCCTGACCAAGTTCGGCACGGAAATGCTCGGCAAAGGCGTGGTGATCTGCAAGGATGAGCCGAACTTCATCGGCAACCGCTTCATGACGATGGTCGGCATGCAGACGGTCAACGCGGCGCTGGATGGCGGCTTCACGGTCGAGGAGATCGACACCATCACCGGCCCGCTGATCGGGCGTCCGAAGACGGCGACGTTCCGCCTCAACGACCTCGTCGGCATCGACATCGCCACGCACGTCGCGCGCAACCTGTACCCGAGCATCCCCAACGACCCCGCCCGCACCATCCTCGAACATGTGGGCACGACCGCCCTGTTCGACAAGATCATGGCGAATGGCTGGCTGGGCAACAAGTCGGGTCAGGGCTTCTACAAGATGGTCAAGGGCGCGAGCGGCGAAAAAGAATTCTGGTCGCTCAACCTGCAAACCTTCGAGTACGAAGCACCGCAAAAGATTCGCTTTGACAGCGTGGGCAAACACCGCAAAGTCGAACCGACGGGTGAGCGCATTCGCCTGCTCATCAACGAGGAAGACCGCGCCGCGCAGTTCCTGTGGCATCACCACGCCTTCTATCTGGCGTATGCCTCGCACCGCGTGCCGGAGATCACCGACACGATTGTCAACATCGACAACGCGCAGAAGTGGGGCTTTAGCCACGAGATGGGGCCGTTCGAGATCTGGGACGCGATTGGCGTCGCCGACACCGTGCCCAAATTCGAAGCGGCGGGCTACCCGGTCGCCGACTGGGTCAAGACCATGCTGGCGCAGGGCAACGCGACCTTCTACCAGCGCGACGCGAACGGCGTGGTGATCGGCTACTACAGCCCGCAGACCGCCGCGTATGTGTCGCTCGTGCCGGATAAGCGCGAGATCAAGATCAGCCGCCTGCGCGCGTCAGGCAAAGAGATTGCCGCCAACAGCGGCGCCAGTATCCTCGACATGGGCGACGGCGTCGCGCTGCTGGAATTCCACAGCCCGGCCAACGCCATCGACGCCGATGTGGTCGAAATGTCGTGGAAAGCTGTCGATCTGCTGGAAACGGGCGCGTATGAAGGTCTCGTCGTCGGCAACGACGCCGAACGCTTCTGCGTGGGCGCGAACCTGTTCATGGTGGCGATGGCGGTGCAGGCTGGCCAGCTTGATCAGCTTGAAGCGACCGTCAAAGGCTCGCAGGATGTGATGCAGGCGCTGCGCAACGCCTCCAAGCCGGTCGTGGTCGCGCCGCACAACATGGCGCTCGGCGGCGGCGCGGAATTCGTCATGGCGGGGTCGCGCGTGGTCGCCCACATGGAACTATACGCGGGCCTCGTCGAAGTCGGCGTCGGCCTCATCCCCGGCAGCGGCGGCTGTAAAGAATTGGTACGCCGCGTCCTCAATCCGGTGATGGCGTCGCATCCGAACGCTGATCCGATCCCGCACGTGCAGAAAATCTTCGAAGCAATTATGCTGGCGAAAGTCAGCGAAAGCGCCAAGCAGGCGCGCGACCTCGGCATTCTCGCTCCGTGTGATCGCATTATCCTCAACCGCGATCACCTGCTCGGCGAAGCCAAGCGCGAAGTGCTGCATATGGCCGATGGCTATCAACCGCAGCGCCCCGGCAAGGTCTACGCCGCGGGGCGCGACGTGTATTCGGCGCTGTTGATCGGCATCGAAGGCTTCAAGGAACAGGGGCTCGCCAGCGAACACGACGCCTTGATCGCCCGCAAGCTCGCCTATGTGCTGACGGGCGGCGCGGTCAGCGAACCGGGCTGGATCGACGAGCAGGTCTTCCTTGATCTGGAACGCAAGGTGTTCCTCGAGCTCGTGCAGACCGAAAAGACGCTTGAACGCATGGCGCACATGCTCTCGACCAATAAGCCGCTGCGGAACTAAATACGTGCCTCACCCCAACCCCTCTCCCTTGGGAGAGGGGCGTCATCTAGGTGATGGGTGAGGTTAGTCTAGAGGATGAGTGGATGAAACTGCCCGAACTTCCGTTGAACGCCTGGCAAGACACCTACACCACCCTGCATATGTGGCTGCAAATCGTCGGCAAGATTCGGCTGGCGCAGAGCCCCTACTGCAACCACTGGTGGCAGGTGCCGTTCTACCTGACCGCCCGCGGATTGACGACCTCACCGCTGCCGAGCGGGGATCGCTTCTTCGAGATCGAGTTTGACTTCATCCTGCACACACTGATCATCCGGGTGAGCGATGGCGCAATCATGACCCTAGCGCTTGAACCGCGTTCGGTCGCGGATTTCTACGCCGAGCTCATGGCGACACTGCGCAGCCTCGGCCTCGACATCCACATCTGGACGACGCCGGTCGAAGTCGCCAACCCGATTCCGTTTGAGCGCGATCACCAGCATGCCAGCTATGACCGCGAGTACGCGGAACGGCTGTGGCGGATTATGTTGTGGTCGGATCACGTTTTGAAGCAGTGGCGCGGGCGCTTCCTCGGCAAATCCAGCCCGGTACATTTCTTCTGGGGCAGCTTCGACCTCGCCGTAACGCGCTTTTCGGGTCGGCGTGCGCCGGAGAACCCGAATATGGATCGCATCACTCGTGAAGCGTATTCGCACGAAGTGATCAGCGCGGGTTTCTGGCCCGGTGGCACCAGTTGGAACGGCCAGTTCCTCGACCAAGCCGTCTTCTATGTGTACGCTGCGCCGCAGCCCCCCGGTCTAGCCGAACGCGCGGTCAAACCCGCGGCGGCCTACTACAGCCAGCCGTTCGGTGAATTCCTGCTGCCCTATGACGCGGTACGCCGCGCCGACCAACCGGATGTCATGCTGCTGGACTTTCTCGACTCGACCTATGATGCTGCCGCCGATCTCGCCGGGTGGGATCGCACCAGCTTGGATCGCTAACTACAGGGGCGAAACCTGTTTCGTCCGCCGTTCTTGAACTGTAAACTGTCAACTGTTAACTGAGGACTCAAATTATGCGTGAAGCAGTGATCGTAGCGGCGGCGCGGACCGCCGTCGGCAAAGCGAAAAAAGGCGTCACCCGCAGCGCTCGTTCCGACGATATGGCGGCGGAAGTCATCAAGGCCGTCATGGCGCAGACCGGCGGCAAGCTCGATCCGATGGAGATTGACGATGTGGTGATCGGCTGCGCGATGCCGGAAGGCTCGCAGGGTTTGAACTTCGCCCGCGTGATCGCGCTGCGTGCTGGCCTCCCCGTCGACATCGCCGGGCAAACCGTCAACCGCTTCTGCGCCAGCGGCTTGCAGACCATCGCCACCTCAGCCGAACGCATCATCGCCAACGGCGCGGATGTGATCATCGCAGGCGGCGCAGAGACCATGTCGCTCGTCCCCATGACGGGCTTCAAGATCAGCCCGAACCCGTACATGGCGCAGAACGAGCCGGAAGTCTATATGAGCATGGGGCACACCGCCGAACATGTCGCGGATGAATTCAACGTCAATCGCGCCGACATGGATGAGTTCGCCTACCAGAGCCACATGAAAGCGGCGGCGGCGATGGACGCGGGCAAATTCGCCGCGGAAATTGTGCCGTTCGAAGTCGAAGAGTCGTATGTCGACGAGAGCGGCGAACTGGTGACGGTCAAGCGGATGCTCACCGAAGATGAGCACCTGCGCCGCGAGACCACCGTCGAAGGCTTGGGCAAGCTCAAGCCGGTGTTCCGCAACAACGGCCGCGTCACGGCGGGCAACAGCAGCCCGTTGAGTGATGGCGCGGCGGCGGTCATCATCATGGAAGCGGGCAAGGCCGCGCAGTTGGGGCTCAAACCGCTGGCGCGCTTCGTCGGCTTCGGCGTGGCGGGCGTCCGCCCGGAGATCATGGGCGTCGGCCCGATTGCGGCCATCCCCAAACTGCTCAACCGCACGGGGATGAAGCTCGAAGACATCGACCTGTTTGAGCTCAACGAAGCGTTCGCGGCGCAGTCGCTGGCCGTCATCCGTCACTTGGAGATGAACGCGGAGAAGGTCAACGTCAACGGCGGCGCGATTGCGCTCGGTCACCCGCTGGGCTGCACCGGCTCCAAGCTGACCGTGTCACTCATCAACGAAATGAAGCGCCGCGACAGCAAGTACGGCATGGTGACCATGTGCATCGGCGGCGGCATGGGCGCGGCAGGCATTTTCGAGAATTTGAATTAAAGGTAACGTAAGTTATGGATAACGCTTCTCTGACCCACCCCCGGCCCCTCCCCGAATTCAGGGAGGGGAGACAGCCAAAACAGGGTTCGTCTCCCCTCTCCCCGCTTGCGTGGGAGAGGGGTTGGGGGTGAGGGGGACGCACGAATGAGGCTTATCCCTAACTGACGTAAGGGTGGTGGTGAAATAAAGAGCGCTCCCGTGTGGAGCACTCTTCGGTAAAAACACGGTCAATTTGATTGACCGTGTTTTTGTTTGCTGATGGGCTTACCGCAGCGCGAAACGGCGGCGGATCAGGCGCCAGACGGCCAGCACACCGCCGACGAGCAGCAGACGGATCGTCCAGACAGCAACCATCTGCCAGACGCCAGTTTCGCCAGTCTGCGGCAGTTGCGTCACCGCACGCAGCGAGTCCAGCGTAGTCAACGTGCTGTCCTGGGACACGCTGGTCGCCGGATCATCGGTCAGGAAGCTGGGGAAGTTCGAGCCGGAGACTATCCCTTGCAGGCCAACGGTGGTCGTCCCATCGGGGATTACCACATTTACAGACACATCAAATGTGACCCTCACCCGGCTTTGCGCGGGGATGCTGCCAATCACGATCGGCCCCAAAGGTAAGCTGAAGTCTGACCCCGCCTGCGCCTGCGCCATCTCAGTGCCAAAGTCGAACACCAACGCCAGCAGGCTGCGTTCGGTGGTGCTCGGGAGCGTGAGCGCGTCGCTGAAGGCGAGGTGCGAATTCGTGGACAGCACGAGGGGCACGGCACCTACTTGGAAATTCAGAGTGAAGTCATCGGCATCGTCGATTAGATCACCGCTCGAATTGCCGTCGAGAAAGTTTGGTGGATCCACGAGATCGCTGTCTACGACAAGGCTCGCATCGGCCACAACGACGCACGCTGCGCCCAACGGCAGCGGATCGGTCGGGATGAGGTCAATCGTGGTGATGCTGGTCGCCGGTAAAGCGGTGGACGTAGTGAAACTGCTGGTCAGCGGCACGCCTGAGGGGCATTCGAAGCTGAACGCGCCCGCTGCCACATTGACCGCTTCGCTGAAATTCAGCGTGACCACCTGCCCCGTGCCGACCGTGTCAGTATCGGCCGGACTGCTGCTGGAGATTGTCGGCGGGATGTCTGCGCTGCTGAACACGGCGACATAATCGTCACTATCGCCATCGACCACGTCCGCGCTGGCATCTCCGTCTAGTTCATTGGGCGCATCAATCCCATCGTTGTCCACCACCTCTGCCGAAGCAATCGTGATGGTACAGATGTCTCCAGCGGCTAGATCAACCGTCGGGTCAATCGTGTAAACCAGATCCGGGGTATTTTCAATAATGGTGATGCCGGTTCCGGTGAGTTCACCTGTGCTCACCCGCTTCCCACTGACACTGCAATCGAGACTGAACCAGCCGCTGGTGAGCGTCACTGCTTCGTTGAAAACGACGGTGATGTTGCTGTTGACCGCGACATTACTGCCGCCGGCCGTCGGGTTTGTGGTCACTGTCGGGGCGTCGTCATCCACGGTCTGGAAAGCATGGGTCACCGCCGCCACCGGCGTATCCGGCGCATCCACCGGATCGACGTCGCTGATGTTCGCCGCCGGAATGCTCAGCCCACAGGCGGTATTGAGCGGAAGATTGACATTCGGATTGAGGACGATCGAGGCGGCTCCATTCGTCGTCACGGTGACTGGGATATTGTTGCCCACCGGGCATTGCAGTCCATTGGTCGGGAAGGTCACGGTGACTGCTTCGCTGAAGGTCAAGACAAGATCGCTATCAAGGTCAACATTGCTGGCGCCGGCGCCGGTGACATCCTGAAAGACACCACCAACCTCGGTTTCGGTGCCGATTTCTGTTGGAGCCGCATCCGTCGAGAAGCTGAGGCCAAAGTTCGTCGCCATCCCGTTGGGTGGATCATAGGGATCCACGTCGGAGATCGCGGTGGACACCACGGTCAGGACGCAGTTCGTGCCTCCGGCCAGTGGCGTCAGCGATGAAATATCGATGCTCGTTTGGTTCAAGGCGGGCAGCGACGGGGATGTCGTCACCGCAATCGGCACGGCATTGCACGTCAGGCTGAATGCCCCGGTCGACAAATCGACAGCTTCACTAAACGGCACGGTGATGATCGGGGTGGTTGAAACCGCCGCGTCCAAGCTGGCCGAGTTAGCCCCGGTGCTGGTTGAGGCGGGCAGAATCGCCGGTTGGTCAACGGTTGGCCCGAATTCCACCAGTGTATCGAACGTGAAGCTGTAATCCAGCACCATTTGATCCGGCGGGTCATCGCTATCCGTATCGTTTACGCTGGAGAACACCGTCACCGTGCAGGTCTGACCCTCGGGCAGGTTTCCCGCTGGCGTAATCACCACTGTCGTCGTGGAAGCGGGCAGAGTGGCCGGCGTCGTGACAGTATAGCCCTGCGGCATCCCCCCGCATTCCACACTAAAATCCCCCGCACTGGCAATATTTACCGGCTCGCTAAAGGTGATGTTGATCGTGGTGTTCGTGGGGACAGCCACCGCGCCATTGGCGGGCGTGACCGCTTGCACCGTCGGCGCCGCGTCGATATAGGTGGTGAAGCTGAAGACGTAATCCGCCCCCAGCGTATCCGGCGGGTCATCGGTATCCGTATCGCTCACGCTGCCGAGCACAGTCACCGTGCAGGGCGAACCGCTGGGCAAGTTTCCAGCCGGAGTCAGCACCACAGTCGTCGTGGAAGCTGGCAGACTACCCGGCGTCGTGACGGTATAAGCGATCGGCGCCCCCCCGCATTCCAGACCAAAATCCACCGCACTCGTAATCTCTACCGATTCGCTAAAGGTAATACCAATCGTGGTGTTCACGGGGACAGCCACCGCGCCATTCGCGGGCGTGACCGCTTGCACCGTCGGCACCGCGTCGATATAGGTGGTAAAACCGAAGACGTAATCCGCCGCCAACGTGTCCGGCGGGTCATCGGTATCTTGATCCGTCACCAGCGCGGCCACCACCGTCAAGGTACATATCTCGCCCGACTGTAAATCGACATTCGGATCCAGCACAAAGCTGAGCGGGCCACCGCTGACGGTCACATTGCTGGAACTGATGTTAAACGTACCGCTCAGGGTACAGACCAGCCCAAACCAATCCCCGGCAACGTTCACATTCTTGTTGAACTCCAAGGTGATATTGGCACTAACGGCGACGGCACTCGCACCGTCAGCGGGGGTCGTGGACAGCACTGCCGGGGTCACCGTATCCACCGGAGGCGGCACCGAAGTCGGATTATCCGCTGGCGGCGCAACCACGGCTGGCGGCGCACATTCCGGAGCCGGAATCGGTTGGTCGACCTGCACGGAACTCGGCATAAACTGCGTATTTAGGTCGCGTTGACCGGTAAACTGCACATTTTCCGCCGTGCCCGGCCCACAGTTCACAATGTCAAGCGTATACCGCAGGACATCCCCGGCATCAAGCCGACCATCGCCGTCCCGATCCAGCAGAAGGCTATCGGCTAACGTTGCATTCAGCAGCGGGGAGCTGCCCTGAGACTGCACAACCCCCATGATCAAGAACGAGGAGAACAAGAAGAAAAGAAGCTTTCGCGATGTATTTAGGTGCGGCATGGTGTCTCCAGCAGCGAAGTAGGGGTGGATGAAGATTGGGATGAAGGGGTCGACTAAATATGAGTCTAAAGTTATCTCGCCCTTATGTGGTGCCATCTTAAGTATATCTGCTTGGGATGAAACTGTAATCACGACTTACGGGGCAATCTAAGAAAAAATGCACAAATTTAGGCAAGAGCAAAAGCGCTGTCAGCGTGAGTATGGCTAAAACATCAGAGCGCACTTGAACAGCGCGAAAGTTCAATTGGGGATACGCCCGACCGCAGTTTAGCGCAAGCCTCTGGGCAGCACAGCGGACAGCGCCTGTCTTGTCCGTTCGCAGTGGACAAGACAGGCGAGAGCAGCGGACGCCCCGGCGCCGCTGCGAGAACCGTTCTTCTCGGCGCGCCAGGCAGTGGGCTGCGACCTAATTCGGAATATTCAGCGTCGTGCAATCGATGTTAACCCGGCTCAAAATGTCCGCGCCCGACGGCGTGTCGCTTATGAACTGGTAGAAACGCCCGTTGACGATGCCGAGCGCGCCGTTTGTGAACGTCCCAATCACCCAGCAGCCATAGAACGCGCGGAAACCACCATCCCACCGATCCCCGACCAGCACCATCGGCAGCATCCCCTGCAAATACGGCTTGCCCGCCGCCGCGCCCATGAACTGATAGTCCCCGAAATACACATATCCATAGCGCGTATCCGCATAGCCGCTGACGAAGCGATCAAACGGACGGCGATAATCGGTCGCCGGGCTGCCATTCGGCTGCGGGCCGGCCTGCGGCGATAGCCACAGACTGTAAGCGCCCGCGTAGCTGCGGCGGTTGATCAGGTCGAAGTAGTTGACCACCAGTTGATCGGCGGCATCATACGTGCCGAGCGCGGGCGCGGGATTCGCCGTGCAGCTCTGCGCTAGTTCCGTGCTGATCGCGGCGTTCGTCGGCGGCGACCCATTCGCCAGCAGCGTCAGGTTCGCCCCGGTGATATACCAGCCCGCGCCGACATAGCTCAGGTTGAAGCAGCCTGCATAGCTTTCGACCAGCCCATCCGCCCGGTAGCCGAGCAGCACCGAGCGCACGCTGCCCGCGCCTGCCGTCCCGGTGAACGGCGCGAAATAGGGCACGATGTGCGTGGTGGCCGTGAACCCGCTCGAAAAGCGCGCATACGTCATCGGCGGGTTGACCCAATGATTGTAGGCGGCGAGGTAATCGCCGAGGTTGATCTCCGTGTAATACGAGTACAGCACCGCCAGCGGTGCTGCCGGAGCGGTTTGATCCGCAGGCTGGGCATGGATGGTCGTCGCGGTCAGCAGCACGAACATCACCAGGAGAATGAGCTTGCGCATGTTTTGCGTTCCCCCATACGTGGCATTATGTTCCATCGTACGCCCATCTCGCCGGAGCAGAAACCCCCGCTTACCCGCTTTTCCCGTTTGAATCGGGTTAGCTAACGCGCGGACACTTCGTCCCAACACGCTCAGGCACTGTCCAGATGTCGAGCTCACCGCGGAGGCCCAGCCCCCGGAGACAGGATCAATCGTGGTCTTCGGCTGCCCGGGTTGCATCCTCGGCGGCTTCCTCGGCTGTCCGCGTCGCATCGCGGGCGCTTCTCTCCGCCGCCCGGGTTGCATCCTCGGCAGCGTCCTCGTCGAGTTCGGGTGTCGCCACGGGTGGTTGAACTTCCGGGGTTTCAACTGGCGGTACGACCTCTGCCGTCCCGACCGGCGGCTGCACTTCCGGCGTCGCCACGGGCGGAGCGGCCTCACCGCTCGCGCTGCCGGGGAGCACCTCGTAGCGCACCAGATAGGTGATGACACCGAGCGCGGCGGTCGCCAACCATAACCCCAGCGTGATCTGCATCGCGGGCTTGGCCTGCTTGAACCAGTAGCGCCGGAGCTGCGTGACCGGTTCCCCGCGGCGTTTGCCCTGCGCGACACGCACGTCTTCGATCAACATGCGAACGACGATATAGGTGGCCAGGAGCTGCGCGGGTAAACCGAGGAGCGCATGCAGCACCGGGAGCAGATAGCGCGGAGCGGTGGGTTGGTTCGGGAAATTGCCCGCCACATCAAAGCGATAGGCGACCAGCATGAGGAAGATGATCAGCACCCAGTTGATCGCCGTGACGCCGATCATCAGGTTGCGGTGGGCGGGACGATGCCGACCGCGCCGCGCCAACCAGAACCCGATGAGCATGGCAGGCGCGATCAGCAAAATGTAGAAAATCAGCGTCAAATCAGCGAGTAAGCTCGCGCCCGTGCCGAGGAAACCGGGCGGCTCCAGATACAGGTTCATGGCGTTATCCGTCTGTGCGAAATTCGAATCGTAGACGGATTATCGAATGAATGCTGTATCCGCGCGCGACATATCTCCACCCTCGCAGCGAGGCGCTTGCGCCAGTACCCCCCCCCCCCCCCCCCCCCCCCCCCCCCCCCCCCCCCCCCCCCCCCCCCCCCCCCCCCCCCCCCGCCCCCGGCCCCCCCCCCCCCCCCCCCCCCCCCCCCCCGCGGCCCCCCCCCGCCCCCCCCCCGGCCCCCCCCCGCCCTGGATGGTTCGGAACTGCTCGACGAATCGGAACTGCGGCACCGGCGCGAGAGCCTGTCGTCGTTCACCCCTTCGTCGGTCGTACTCTCGTATACCGTCCACGGCGACATTTCGCGGCGGACGTGCACCTCGTGCAGTTCGTTGTCGTGAGCGACGGAGAAGCGCACCGACCACACGTTTTCTTCGGGCTGGCGGATGCTCTCAAAGCACACTCCACCGAGCGCCGCGATTCCGGTGCTGCCGCGCAGAAAATACTCCGCCGCTTGCACAGGCGCATCAAAGAAAGCGCGTCCACGCGTTTTCTCGACCACCAACGCGCGGTTGCGCTGCGCCGCGACCAGCGCGGAGACATCGTCCGGGCTGATGCGACCATACATCACGCCATCGGGCAGCGTAACCAGCGTCCCGGCGAAGCGATGCCCGCCAACGTGCGTCACTTCCCACGCCCAGCCCGGCGTCTGCTCCGCGAACGCGATATACACAGGGAGGCCGTACTTCGCGCACGAGACATCGCGCCGCCCATTGGTGCATACCAGCACCAGCGGATCACGCTGGACATTCGCGTCGAACTGCGGATCGCGGCGCAGCACCGCATCAAGATCGAAGCTCAGCAGCGCTTCGTAGCTGGCTAATTCGAATTTGTACAGCACGGGCGACGACTCGTTCGTCAGCGCGACGAACACGCGCACGGTCGCGCCCATCGCCCCCTGCTTGATGAACAGCACCTTCGTGAACGGGATCGCATCCGCCCAGCCGTTCAGCTTGGCTTTAATTTCCGGCGCGAGGTCGCTTTCGGGAATCACCTTCGCGCCCCACGCCCCTGTGTATTCAACCAAAATCCAGTGTTCGGTGCGCGGCGCACTCGCGAAGAACTTCTCCCCCGCCTCCACCGAACAGTCGCTGCAAAACTGCGTCATTGTGTCAGCCCCCATGATCAAGAAGTGATCAGTTTACAGTAAACAGTTCACAGTGAAAGCACTTCTCAACTGTGAACTGTCTGCTATCTACTTTGAATTCAGCACTTTGCGTCGTTGCGACTTCGCGCCTTTGCGTTAAGTCTTCTCTTTTTCGTGCTTTTCTTAGTCCCCACTGCCGACCGGCAGGCGATCCGCGATCAGCTCGACAATGTCCTTGACTTCCGGCCCTTCGCCGAGCGTCGATTTCGCCGTCTCGAACATCTGCATACAGAACGGGCAGCCCACCGCGACGACTTCCGCGCCCGTGGCCTTCGCTTCTTCATAGCGCGCCACGTTGACGGCCTTCGTGCCGTGTTCTTCTTCTTTCCAGAACTGCGCGCCGCCCGCGCCGCAGCAGAACGAATTCTGCTTGTTGCGCGGCATTTCGATGATGTCCACGCCGACGCCCTTGGTCAACGCCGTGCGTGGTGCATCGATGATATCGTTGTGCCGTCCGAGGTAGCACGGATCATGGAAGGTGACGTTGCTCATCTTCTTCGGGTTGGCCGATTCCGGCAGCTTGCCCGCCGCGATCAGTTCCTCGATGAATTCAGTGTGATGCACGACATTCCAGTTGCCGCCGAACTGCGGATACTCTTTGGCGAGGCTGTGGAAGCAGTGCGGGCAGGTCGCCACGATGCGCCGTGCCGCGTTATCGCCGAATACCTCGTTAATCGTCTCGACATTGGTCATGGCCAGTTCCTGCGCGAGGTCTTCTTTACCCGCGCGGCGCGCCGAGTCGCCCGTGCAATTTTCCAGTTCACCGAGCACGGCGAAATTGATGCCCGCCGACTGCATCACCTTGACGAACGCCCGCGCCGTCAACTGCGCCCGCGGATCATACGAGGGCGCGCACCCGACCCAGTACAGGACTTCGAAATCGGGGTTGTCTTCGACCGTCGGCACGTCGAGGTCTTTCGCCCAGCGGAAGCGGTCGCCGCGCGGGTTGTTCCACGGGTTACCCTGTCGTTCCATGCCCTTGAAGGCCGTTTGCAGTTCCGCCGACACATCGCCCTGCATGAGCACGGCATCACGGCGAATGTCGAGGATGTCCATCATCGGCTCATTGCCGACCGGGCAGATGTCGATACACGCGCCGCACGTCGTACACGCCCACACCGCCGACTCGCTGATCGCGAAGCCCATCAGCGGGTTGATCGATTCTTCGCCCGCCGCCAAGCCGCTCATCTGATCCTTGATCATGAAGCGCTTGTTGATTTCCAGCGCGGACGGCGACAGTTCTTTGCCCGTAGTGTACGCCGGGCACACATCCTGACAGCGATTGCACATGATGCAGGCGAAGGCGTCGAAAATCTGCGTCTTGCTCAGGTGTTCCAGCTTATTCGCGCCAAACTGCTCGATCTCTTCGTCCTCAAAGTCGAGCTTCGCCATTTCGCCGAGCGAACGCCGCTGCGGGCGGGTCAGGAAGTTGAGCGGCGCCATCGCCAGATGCAGGTGCTTGGTGTAGGGGAAGTACGGCAGGAACAGCAGAATGCCGCCGAGCGCCAGCCACCAGAAGAGGTGTTCCATGATGATCAGACCGTCTTCGCCCAAGCCGCTCCAGATCGGCGAGACGAGCGTCGCGAACGGGCTCATCAGGTCGGGGCCGTGCACGGCGATCTTGACCGATTCGCCGAGGAAACGGGAGCCAACATGCAGCAGGATGAACAGCGCCACGATCAGCGAATCGCGGTTGATCGCGCCCGCCGCCACCTTGGGATGCAGCAGCACATTCGGGTGATATTGGAGTTCGCGTTTATTCGGCAGCACGAAGCGGCGCAGGATGAAATAGCTCACGCCGACGAGCACGCCCACGCTGAAGACATCGCCGAACAGGCGATACGCGCTGCTGAGTACATCATTGCCTTCAAACAGGCTGAATTCGGGCAGGAAACCGTTCAGCGCGTCGAGCGCATTGACGAGGAAGTAGTACGTGAACCCCCACACGACGGCGAGGTGAAACAGGCTCGTCACGCGGCGCGTTTTGAGCGTGGTGGTCTGCGCGAAGTACACGCGCAGCGCTTCGAGCACACGGCGGGGCAAATTGTCCAGATACAGCTCACGCTGACCGCGATTGATGATCAGCGCCATCTCCCGGAAGCCGTAGTAGGCTGCGCCCACCGCGAACAGCGCCAGAAGGATAAAGATCATTTGTTCAACGGGATAAAGCATAAGAGCTCCCTAACGTCAGTTTTCATTTCTGGCCCGGAGTTTACCGCACTTTCCAGCATTCCGGCACGAACGAAATACACTCCTCAAGGGCTCCAATGATCACGGGTCAACGATGGCGTTTCTCGGCTGTTCGCCGCCGCTGCAGGCGCTGCGACAACCGCAGCGCGTTCGGCAAAAACTGGCGGACGAAGACATACGTGGTGAACGCTGGAATCCCCAGAATCAGCACTGGTCCCAGGACGTAGTTGCCGAGCACGAGAATTACGTTCAGGACATCGACCGCGCCGACATTGGTGCGCAGCGCTTCGCTGAGCTGCACGGTATCCGCCCAGAAGGATGGCAGCGAAAACAGCGTGATGCTGAAGGACAGCGAGGCGATCAGCAGCGACAACCAGAAGGTCTGCTTGTTGTTCTTCTCCGAGAGATCCGCCAGATAGAGTTCGTCGACATGATTCACGAGGCTGGTCAGGTTCGTCACGTTGAGTTCCGCGTGATTGAGCAGCGAGCCGATCTGCATCTGCGCGATCAGGTGATTCGCCTTTTCGATGGCGTATTCGGCGCGGCTCCACAGGTGCGGGTTCGTCATCCCATAGCTCAGGCCGACCAGTCGGCCAATATTCGCCGCTTCGTCGGCGAGGCGCGCGAACTTGGCGTGATCGATCTGAATATCGCCGACCGCCATGCCCGACCGCGCTGTGCCCAGCGACTCGACAAACTCGTCGAGCAAATCCGTGCTCAACCGTTCGACGAGCTGCGACATCAGCCGCCCTTCGACGACAAACTCGATCATGCGTTCCAGCGCCTCCCAGTACGACGGGTAAGAGACGCCGCTGGTGCTGTCGGAACCGGGCAGCGTGGAGATGAACAGTTCATCTTTCCGCGACTTGTACGACGGCATGATGATCGCCACGCGCGCCGTGAGCAGGCACAGTTCTTCCGCCCACGTCGCTTTGTCCTGCGCCAGAATATGGTCGATGTAGCTGCTCTGATGGTCGGGAAAGTAGGATTTCAGCTCATTCTCGCCGACGCGCCGCCGCAGCAGCGCCCCTTCGGTGAGGCGCAGCAGCGAACTGCGGATGTGCACCGAGTCGCGGATGTGCTGGCGGCGCAGCGACACATACGTATCCGGCGCGGTGCGACTGCTGCTCTGCCGCGCAGTGGTCTGCCCGGACGAGCCTGCTTCCACCGTCTCGACGCGGCGCTGCACCTGATTCAGCTGCTGCACGATGCTGCGCGGCGCGCTCATCTCGTCGATGTGGTGTATCACATACGAATCGTGGATCGGCGGGCGGATCTCAGCATCGTGCTGATTGAACCACAGTTCCGCTCCCCCATCGGTCTTGAAGCAGCGCCCCACCGTCGACACGAACTGCAGCGCGATCTCCAGCGCGAACAGCGATTGCAGCGGCGGGTAATTCGTGCGCTGCTGCTGATCATTCGCCACCCGCGCCCAGTCCAGCAGGCGGTTGATCGACGCGACATCCTTGTCCGTCGCCGCCGCTTTTTCGCCTAACTGTTCCAGCAGTTCACGCCGCTTGCTGTACGCGCTGGGAATGTCGACCGGGCGCTGCAAATCGAGCACATCTTCGAGGATGTCAATCAGCGCGGTCGGTCGCCTGTACGGACGCTGAAAGCGAAAGACGAACGTGCCCATGGGCGTGGGGCGCATGAACACGTCCCAACGGCGAAAGATTTCATACGCTTTGTGAAACTGGTGATTGCGCACCAGCAGCGGGTCGAGGTTGCTGTAGAGTTCATCCTGCCGCACCCGGTAGCACGGCGCGGAATAGGTATCCAGCATGGTATAGCGGAAAATTCCGGTCAGGAAACCCGCTTCTTCCGATGACATCGGTCGCTCGCGTTCGCCGTCTTCCAGCAGCGGTTCAAAATACGGGCTGGTCTTCATCTGGTCGGGCAGCGTTGTCCGCAAAAAGCGGTTGTAATCGGCGCTGCCGCGCAGTTTTTCAAACGTGAATCCGAGATCTGGCCGGACGAGCGGGCGCAAGTTCATGACGAAGACAACGCTGGTATAACCAGTGAGCCGAATATCAATATTCATCGGGTATCTTTTCGCAGAACTGAGATTGAATTGTCTATAGTATCCCGTAACACCTTGAATTTGAAAACTTCAGAACGAAAGAACCGCCCGCTAGACCGCTTCTATTGCGTATACGATGCCGATCAAGGAGACTTTCGACGTGCCCTTCGATTTTTCCCGTGTGGACAATGGTGAACTCACGCTCTACGAACTGACGCAGATCCTCAGGCCGACCGTCGCGGACCTCCGCACCTGGACCAACGAAAGTCTGGATACCATCCTGGCGATCATCGGAGCTGCGAATGACGCGCAGGTCGCGCACATTCCGCATGATCCCGACGCGCACGATCCGTATGCCCCGGCAGAGCTGCAGCATATTGGCTGGAGTCTCGCGCATCTGGTTTTGCATGTGACCGCCAGCGCTGAAGAAGGCGCAGCCGTCGCTTCCGTGTTGGCCCGCGGCATCCCCTACACCCGTGAGCCACGCCTGCGCTACGAGCCGGATTGGCAGCCGGTCACCACGCGCGCGCAGGTCATGCAGCGCCTCGAAGAGAGCCGGCGCATGCGCCACGCCTTCCTCGACACCTTCCCGGACGAGCCGCATCTCGACGTATTTCAGGATGTCTCAGAGAAGTTTCTGGAACGCTTCGGCAAAATGAATGCCATGACGCGCTTCCTCTTCGGCTTAAAGCATGAGATGGGTCATTACGATCAACTGCGCGAAGCCGCCCGCCAAGCCCGCGAGATCGCCGTCGCCGGAGCTTAAAACTCCCCCAACGCGAAACCATGCAAACAGGACGAGGCTGGCCTCGTCTTGTTTGATTCTGCCTGACAGGCAGACATAAATGGCCTATAATGATGAGGTGGAGAGAGAAGGCGAGGACGCCCGATGGCTGTTGTGGTACGCAATCTGCGCATGACCGTTGAGGACTTCGATCAGTTTGTGGATCTGCCCGAAAACGCCGATAAGCTGTTTGAATTCATTGGGGGAGAAGCCGTCGAAGTGCCATCAAACGCATACTCATCGTCATCGTAGTTCGAATTTTGTGGCGTTTGGCGATGTTTGTTGAGCTTAACAATCTGGGCTATGTCACCGGCGAAGGCGGCGGCTATCGCGTCTATGGGGATCGCTACGCACCAGATGTCGCCTTCCTGCGCACAGGCAAGACGCTCTCGAAACAGGGCTATAACCCTGATCCGCCCGACCTCGCGGTTGAAGTGCTCTCCCCCGGTAATACCGAGAGCGAGATGCGCTTGAAGGTCGTCAACTACATGAACGACGGGGCGACTGTATGGGTCGTCGATTACGAAAGCAAGACCGTCGACGTGTTTGTACCCGGTCAAAAAGCTGTGCGCCTCACTGAAAAAGATACGCTGGATGGCGGTGCCGTGCTGCCCGGTTTCACGCTGCCCGTCGCCGACATTTTCCCGGAGCATCATCCCGAAGCGTAATTCAAGCATCGACTTGCTTAACTTTGTGTCGTAAGGACGAGGCTGGCCTCGTCCTTTTTGTTGTCTGCTCAAGTCTATTGGTCCGCGGCCCATTCGCTATAATGAATGGGCGAACACACCACTACCGGAGTCTGAAGTCATGGCGAAACCCAAAATCGAGCCGCGTTTGCCCAAAGGGATGCGCGATTTCCTCCCGCAAGAGATGATCAAGCGGGAATACGTCTTTAACATCGTGCGCGAAGTCTTTCACCTGTACGGCTTCGAGCCGCTGCAAACCCCCGTGCTCGAACTGCACGAAACCCTGATGGGCAAATACGGCGAGGACGCCGAAAAACTGATCTTCAACGCGCAGCACCCCGGCGGCAAAGAAGAGCTTGCCCTGCGCTATGACCTGACCGTGCCGCTCGCCCGCGTGGTCGCCCAGTACCAGAATGAGATCCCGATTCCGTTCAAGCGCTATCAGCTCTCGCCCGTGTGGCGCGCCGAACGCCCGCAGCGCGGGCGCTACCGCGAGTTCTACCAGTGTGACGCGGACATCGTCGGCGTGACGGGGATGGGCGCGGATGCCGAAATCCTCAGCCTGATCACCACCGCGCTCACCCGCCTCGGCTTCCAGCAGTTCAGCGTCAAGGTGAACAACCGCAAGCTGCTGACCGCGATTGGCGAATACGCGGGCGCGGAAGGCGACCAGCTCGCCGAGCTCTACCGCAGCATCGACAAGTTTGACAAAGTCGGCGCAGACGGCGTGCGCGAAGAACTGGTCAAGCGCGGCGTGCAGGCGGATGTCGTCACGCGCATCATGGAACTGGTCACAGCGCGGCACCCCGGCCTCGAACAGCTCAATTTCCTCGAAGAGGTGATGGGCAACCTGCCTGCCGCGCAAGCCGCCATCCGCGAACTGCGTGAACTCGCCGACCACCTGAATGCCGCTAACGTCCCGGCAAACTTCTATGAGTTTGATCTGACGATGGTGCGCGGCCTCGGCTACTATACCGGTCCGATCTTCGAGACGGTCATCACCGAGCCGAACCTCGGCAGCGTGACGGGCGGGGGCCGCTACGACGATCTCGTCGGCCTGTTCCGCGGCGAGTCGCTCCCGACGACTGGAACGTCGCTCGGCATCGAGCGTATCATCGACCTGCTGGACATCCTCAAGCTGTACCCGCCGCACATTGGCGGCACAGTCGTGCAGGTGATGGTGACGGTCTTTGGCGATGACACCCGTGCCGCCTCGACCGCGTTCGCCGCCGACCTGCGTGCCGCGGGTGTGCGCACCGAGCTGTACATGCTCGATAAGCAAATCGGCAAGCAGATGACCTATGCCGACAAGAAGCGTATCCCGCTGGTCGCCGTGCTCGGCTCGCAGGAGATCGCCGACGGCACGGTCAAGCTCAAGCGCCTTGCCGACGGGGAGGAAGTCACGGTCAACCGCGCCGAAGCCCCGGCCAAAATTAGCGAACTCCTCAGCTAATCCCGCTTTAGCACTCCGTGTCGGGACACTCGTTTCTGGGTTCCGACACGGTGCGACTGTCCCACGTCAAGGATTCGTCAAATCCGAGCGCCCAAACCCACCCGTTCGCCGTGACCGGGTGTATGATGGCGCATGTCTGCAGGATTTCACGGATGCAGCTCCGTAAAGGACAGCTCCTCTCATGGAAGATTTGATTATCCCCATCCTCGTCATTGCGGCGATCGGTGTGTTACTGTTCGTTCTGCCCAGTGTCACCCTCGGCTTAGTGGTAATCGGCGAGCGACAGGTCGGCGTCGTGATCAAGCGGTTCTCCCGCGACGGGAAGAAACTTCCTCCCGGTCAATTGGTCGCCCTGAGCGGCGAACCCGGTTATCAGGCGGATACGCTCGCGCCGGGGTGGCACTTTGGCTATTGGTCGTGGATGTACAGCATTCAGCGCGTCCCGGTCACCGTCATTCAGTAAGGCGAAATCGGCTTGGTCGTGGCCGCCGATGGCTCGTCTGTGCCACCAGAACGCATCCTCGGCAAAACCGTTGACTGTGACAATTTTCAGGACGCACGCAAGTTCCTGACCAACGGCGGCGAAAAAGGGCGTCAGTTGGCGATCCTGACGGCGGGTGTTTACCGCATCAACACGGCGCTGTTCACCGTGATCATGCGCTCAAACGCCGAAATGCACGATATGGATTCTGAGAGCCTACTGGTCTACAGCATCCAACCGGACATGGTCGGTATTGTGACGACGCTCGACGGCGCGCCGATCTCCGGAGGGTGAGATCGCTGGCTTGTATCTGCCGGGGCACGACAATTTCCAGAATGCGCAGGCGTTCATCAACGCGGGTGGTCAGCGTGGTCTGCAGGAACAAGTGCTGCTCTCCGGTTCGTGGAATCTCAATCCGTGGTTTGTGCGCGTCGAACAGGTGCCCATGACCGAAATTCCGATCGGCCATGTCGGCGTGGTGATCTCGTACATCGGCAAGGCGCACATCGACATTTCAGGCACCGAGTTCAAGCATGGCGATCTCGTCAATGTGGGGCACAAGGGCGTCTGGGCGACCCCGCTCTATCCCGGCAAGCACCCGCTCAACATCCGCGTGATGAAGACGGAACTCGTGCCGACGACGAACATCGTTCTCAACTGGGCGGCGCGTGTTGAACAGCATGCGTATGACGCGCGGCTGTCTTCGATCAACGTGCGTTCGCGTGATGGTTTCGCCTTCGATCTCGAAGTCTCGCAGATCATTCACGTCGGCGCGCTCGATGCGCCCAAGGTGATTTCGCGGGTCGGGGCGATGCAGAATCTGGTCGATCACGTCTTGCAGCCGATTGTCGGCAACTACTTCCGCAACTCGGCGCAGGCCTACACCGTGCTCGATTTCCTGACCGCCCGCAGCGAGCGGCAGATCGAAGCCGCGCAGCACATTCCAGAAGGCGCTGCGCACCTATGATGTCGAAGCGATTGATACGCTGATCGGTGAAATTCGTCCGCCAGATGCGCTCATGCACACCCTGACGGAACGCAAGATCGCGGAAGAACAGCAGAAGACCTACCAGATGCAGGAAGAAGCGCAAAAGCAGCGTCAGCAGTTGGTGCGCCAAACCGAACTGGCCGACATTCAGCAGCAGGTGGTCAAGGCCGAGCAAGGCGTGAGTATTGCCGAACTGCAGGCGCAGTCCAAGATCAAAGAGGCCAGCGGTCAAGCTGAATCGACCCGCTTGAACGCCATCGGTGAAGCCGAAGGTATCCGCGCCATCGGTGAAGCGCAGGCGTCGGCGTACCGCGCTGGTGCCGAAGCGATGGGCGCGCAGGGCTACACCGCCGTGCAGCTTATGCAGATCGTCGGCGAACGCGGCGTGCAGATCATCCCCGAGATTCTGGTCAACGGGGGCGGCGCGCAGGGGGGCGGCGGCAGCTTAGTCGAAGCGCTGCTCGGCATCATCCTCGCCAACCAGACGCAGGCCAAAGCGCCCAACGGCGTGACACCGCCCGCGCCCATCACCGTCACTAATGGCAACGGCGATCAGCCGCCCACGCTGCCGGAGGCGTAAAAACGCTAGGACTGAGGACTGAGAACTAAAGGACTGAGTAGAGTTTACTCAGTCCTCAGTCCTCGAACCTCAGTCCTTAATACGTATCTTCCGCGTCTTCCAGTCCCTCGTCATCCCAATCTTCTGCCCCGTCGAAATCGTCATCCTCAGCATCAAAGTCATCCTCGTCGTCTTCTTCATCGGCGAGGTAGCCGTCCGCGTCGAACGGGTCTTCAAGCGTTTCCAGTTCGGCCTCATCCAGCACGTGCATCCCTTCGTCGTCCAATTCGTCTTCGAAGTCATGGTCGAAGACCTCCGGACGCGGGTCATGCCCGGTCACCGTCTCCGACACGCTGATATCGCCTTCCGCGATCTGTTCCTCTTCGGAAATATCAAGCCATTCCTTGCGCTGTTCGCGCGCCTGCCGCCGCTCGTAGTCGAAATCTTCGGGAAACACCATCTTGGATCTCTCCTGTGATTACACATTTAATTGACGGAAACCCCCGGGGGGCAAACTGGGATGGACATTTCACCTTACCTGCATCACATGAGGCGCGCATGAAAAACGGCGACCCATTCGGGTCGCCGTTTTTGGCTGCTTGCTAGCGGAATACGCTTTGGCCTGTTGCCCCGATCAGTTCCCCGGTACGTCGTCCACCAGCAGGCCGCGTTCGTTGATCGACTGCACCGGACGCGCGTTCAGTTCGAAAAGCGCATGGAACGCTTCGATCTGCGCCGCCGACAGTTCAATCGGTGTGGTCATGACGATCCAGCGCACGCCTTCGTAGCACGGCGGTGTGGTCAGCGAACCGCGATACGTGTAGAACATTTGCTCGGCGGGCAGCATCGCGCTGGCGTCGATTGTGACTCCCGCGATGGTGCTCGGATCGCCCGCCTCGCTGGGCAGTGCTGCGAATACCGGCGCGAACGCTTCATTGTCGGCTTCCCCTCGACCAGCATCACGCCGATCACCGCCAGGTCGCCATCGGCGCTGCGATGCACGAAATGCACTTCCATAGGGAAAGCCACACCGTCAATCGTGTGTTCGCTCGGCGTGTGGAAGTGGAACTGCGCCAGTTCATAGGTCACACCGTTGACGACCAGTGTACTGCCCGCGTCGTAATTCGCCTGCACCGTATGGCCGTTATTGAAAATCGTCAGCGCCGACGGCTGATAATTCGTCTGCACCCCAACCAAATCGAAAGCTTCCGCGTCGGTCAAATCGATAGGCGATTGTTCCAACCCCAACGCGCACATCTCGTACGCAGCATCGAGTTCGCCCCAGTGGTCCGGCCCCTTCCTCGCCTTCGTAGGTCCAGTGCGGCGGTTCGCTCTCCTGTGCGGCAAGAGCGGTGGTGATCGCCAAACTGGCGAGCAGCAGTACAAATACCAGCATGAGGCGGCGGGTAAACAGCATGTTTCAATCCTCTGTGATGTAAGCAAATGCGTGTTTACACATTAATGCCAGAGGACTAAAAATAAGCTTAAGACTTGAGCTACAGCCGATTTTCAAACACCGCGCCGAACTGCCCGCTGATCCGCGCGATCACTTCTTCCATCGCGACCTCGTGCGCCGAGCCGCACCGCGAGGCTGGTCACGCCCTTGTCGCGGATGCCGCACGGGATGATGCCGTCAAAGTAGCGCAGATCCGTGTTGACGTTGAGCGCGAACCCGTGCTTGGTCACGCCGCGCACATTGATGCGCACGCCAATCGCCGCGATCTTCTGTTCGCCCTGCGCTGTATTGACCCACACGCCCGTCAGCCCGGAGATCGGGTAGGCGATCACGTCGTACTCCGCCAGCGTGTTGATGATCACGCGTTCCAGATCGCGCACGTAACGCACCACATCCGCGCGCAGACCGTCACCCCCGCGCCCCAGCTTGAGGATCGGATAGCCGACGAGCTGGCCGAAGCCATGATACGTAATGTCGCCGCCGCGATCCACGTGATAGACGCTCACACCGCGCCGTTCGCGCTCGTCGGGCGCCATCAGCAGATGTTCTGCTTTAGCCGACGTGCCGAGCGTGTACGTGTGCGGATGTTCCAGCAGCAGCACGTGATCATCGCCGCCTGCGCCGACCTCGTCCGCGAGGCGATTTTGCAGCGCGAGCGCCTCCTCGTAGGGGACTACACCTAATCTTTGAATGATCATGGGGACTACCTGTAAATTCACAACTGACGTGAAGACAGCCAAGAAGAGATTCAGAGTCTGGTTTTTGTCTAACCTCACCCCTAAATCCCCTCTCCCAAGGGCGAGGGGACTTAACACGCGCCGCTCCCCTCTCCTCCTAGGAGAGGGGAGGGTGGTACTACACCTCGCCCGCTGATTTCACATGCCGTTCGAGGAATGCGCTGATCTTCGCCCACGCCTGCGCGCTCGGGCTGCTGCCACCGTTGTCATCCATGTTGAAGAAGCCGTGCCCCGCACCCTCCAACGTGACCAGCTCGTGCGGGCGCTCAGATTGCAGCAGTTCGCGCCGCATCTGCGCGATCACGCCCGCGCCGACATAGGGATCGGTGGCGCCAAAGATCGCCAGAATCGGCGCGTAAGCCGCGTGGAACTTGCCGAGATACTTCTGCGGGAAGCCGTACAGCGCCACCGCGGCTTCGAGGTCATCGCGCGTGAGCGCCGCCTCAAACGCCAGCGTGCCGCCCATACCCAAGCCGACCGCCGCGACTTTCCCGTTGACGCGCACGTGCGTCTCCAGCGCGCGCAGCGAGGTATCGACAAATTGATAGTTGTGCTTCGCGGTCTCTTCGACCAGTTGAATCGCTTCCTGCGGCGTGGTGGCGACGCGGCCGTTGTAGAGATCAGGGATGATGACGTAGTAGCCCATCTGCGCAAACAGATGCGCGACGCGCCGTTCAACAGTCGTAATCCCCCACCAGTCGTGGATAATGGCGACAGCGGGGAACTTGCCGCTGCTGTCCGGGTGCGACCAATAAGCGGGCAACTGCCGCCCATCTTCCAGCGCGACCGAAATACGTCCGCTGTTGATCGGGTGTTCGAGGCTGCGCGGCTGATACACGGGCATGGCGGCGTCCTTCTCTAATCAGCCCATTATACCAACATTGAACCATTTCAGCCGACGGACGAATAGCTCCATACAGGTTCAAGCATCTATCGTGGGGGGCAGAGGATGATCGCGACGCTGCGCCAGCGCAACTTTTTCTTGCTGTGGTTTGCCGGGTTGATCTCGTACACAGGCAACTGGATGCTGGGCGTCGCCCGCCCGATCATCGTCTACCAGATGACGGGATCGACCATCGCGACGGGCGGCATTGTCCTCGCCAGCACCCTGCCGAGCATCCTGCTCAGCTCGTTCGCGGGCGTATTCGTTGACCGCTGGGAACGCAAGCGCACGATGGTGATCGTCAACCTACTGCTCGGGTTGTCGCTCATCCCGCTGACGTTCGTACGCTCCGCCGATCAGCTCTGGCTGTTCTATGTCGTCACCTTCGTGCAGGCAACACTGGTGCAGTTCTTCGCGCCCGCCGAAAACGCCATGCTCCCGCTGCTGGTCGATGAACGGCATCTCGTCTCGGCCAATGCGCTGAATTCGCTCAACAACAATCTCGCCCGTTTGATCGGCCCGGCGATTGGCGGCATTCTGCTCAGCGCGGCGGGTTTAAGCGCGGTTGTGCTGGTCGACTCGGCGACCTACTGGATCGCCGCGGTGCTCATCCTGCTGATTAGTGTCACGTCTCGCCCCACCCCCATCCCCACTGCCGACCCCGGCAGCGTCAGCAAACTCGCCCGTGACTGGCGGGCGGGTCTGCGCGTCATCCAGACCGATCCGCTGCTCAAGCTCCTCTTCGCGTGCGCGGCGATTATGGCGCTCGGCGAAGGCGCGGTCGGCGTGCTGTTTGTCCCGTTCGTCACCGATGTACTGCGCGGTGAGGCGACCTTCCTCGGTTGGCTGATGTCCGCGCAAGCCGTCGGCGGCTTGATCGGCGGGGCGGTGATCGGCTGGATCGGCCCGCGCAGCACGCCGCTGCGCCTGTTCATCGCGGGCGCGCTGATCTTCGGCACCATCGACCTGATAATTTTCAACTTCACCGCGTCCGCGCCGGGGCTGGCGCTCCTGCTGTTCGTGATCGTGGGCATTCCCACCGTGGCGCTCGGGACGGGCTATGACACGCTCATTCAACTGCGCACCGTTGACGCCTACCGGGGACGCGTATTCGGCGCGATCCAAACGGTGATGGCGCTGTTCGCCATCATCGGCACGGGGATCGCGAGTGTACTGGGCGAAGTGATCGGCGCGTGGCCGACGATCAACCTGCAGGGATCAAATTATGTGATGGTCGGGCTGCTGATGCTGTTTGCGCTGCGCGTCGGGTGGGTCGCCGCCCGTCCCGTGTCCGCCGCCCCGGATTAGCCGGATGTTGGGAACAATCGGCTGTACAGGCTGGCGGACGCGATTTAGGGTCTAAAGCGTCCCACGACACCCATTGGCTTGGCGGGTGATGTTGGCTCCCCTTCCTCTTTTCGGAGAGGGGCTGGGGGTGAGGTTGGCGCTCTCTGACTCACGCCGATCCTACTCGCGCACGACGGCGCACGTCTCCTGCGCGAAAGCATCAACTTCCGCGTCCGCGCCGAGGACTTTGGCCGCGTCGTCGGTCATCGCCAGCTTGAGCGTGCGGTAGCCTTCGCGGTGCGACCAGTCGCGGATCGCCATGATCGTCTGCGCGGTGACGGGTTTCGCCGCCCACAGATACACGGCGGCGCTGCGCGGATCATACATATCCTGCTCGACCACCACATACGAATCCTGCCCGGCGGCGGCCAGTTTCTGGCGGTGCAGCTTGCGCCCGCGGGGGAGCGCCTCCCACAGGCGCGGCATATGCGTCTCCCATTGATGGCGCGCGCTTGTCAGCCGCCCAACCGGCATCATCCACCCGGTGATCTGCGCCGGGTTCGCATCGCTGTGTTCGACCGAGCGGTAAAATACCTGCCCCTGCCGCGCTCCGACCGTATAGCGCCGCAGGTGGCTCAATGACGTACACGTATACCCTTCCGGCAGCGTGAAGTCTTGTCCCACGCGGTTGATCGTGAGCTTGCTCGCCTTGAGCGCTTTCGCCCGCGCCAGCAGCGCATCCAGCAAATCGACCGCGTCATAGGCGGTATTCGTCAGCAGGTGTTCGAGGTGCAGCGAACTCCCGTAGGGTTCGGCCTCTACGCCGTGATACGCCTCGGCATACCCGGTCACATAGCCGTCGTCATCGGTGGCCACCAGCGGAATCCCCGCGCCGGACAGCAGATGATTCAGGAAAATCGCGCCGGTCTCAATGCTCATCCACGCCCCACCGTGCAGCCAGCGCTCGACCAGCGTCAGCGCCTCGTACGGCATATCTTCGACGCGTCCCTGCGCGTTCAACCGCTGCCACACCCCGATGCGCCCGCGAAACAACGCGCTGATCGCCCCGGTATCATCTAAGCTCGCCAAACGGATCGCCATGCATCCTCGCTCGAAAGTGCTAACTCACCTCGATCATAGTCCCGCATCGCCTCCGGATCAAATGCCGCGTTATAATGCCGCCTCAATCCGGAGAGATCTCCTCCTTTGACGGTTCTTTCAATGGATGGATCGGTTATGCTGCTCGCTGTCGATATCGGCAACACCAATATTCACCTCGGTTTACATCATCATGGCCAATGGCTCGTCTCGTGGCGCATGCGCACCGTCGCGCAGAAGATGCCCGACGAATATGCCGTCCTGCTGCGCAATTTCCTCGCCGGGGAAGACCTGACCTACCGCGCCATCACCGGCGTGGCGATTGGCAGCGTCGTCCCGCGCCTCACGCTGACCTTCACCGAACTCGTGCAGAACTATCTGAAGATGGACCCGCTCGTCATCACCCACAAAACCAAAACGGGCGTCAAAGTCGAAATCGATCAGCCGGAGCAGGCGGGGGCGGATCGCATCATCAACGCGGCGGCGGTCGTCGCGCTCTACGGCCCGCCCGCCATCGTGTGCGACTTCGGCACGGCGACCACGTTCGATGTCGTCTCGGCCAGCGGAGCGTATCGCGGCGGGGCGATTGCGCCGGGCATCAACGTGTCGATGGACGCGCTCGTCAGTATGACCGCCCGCCTGCACAAAGTCGATCTGGTCGCGCCGCCTTCGGTGATCGGCACGAACACCATCCATGCGATGCAGTCCGGCCTGTTCATGGGCTACGTCAGTATGATCGAAGGTATGGTCAAGCGCATCAAAGCGGCCATGAACGAGGAGAACGTCAAGGTGATCGGCACGGGGGGACTCGCGCCGCACTTCAAAGAGCAGACCGACGCGCTCGACTTCATCGCGCCGGAACTCACGCTCGAAGGGCTGCGCATCATCTACGAATTGAATCAGAGCTAGCACTAACCGCGTTCGTCCCCGTCAGGGCGCATTTGACTGTGCCCTGATACCGCTTGGCTCATCCGCTTGGTAGGCCATGCGCAACCATGTTCATGCCCCTGTTATTCGGGTATACTAGACCATCTTTACGTTCTTTAGATGGTCACCGCTTGGTTGATCAAACTATATAAAACGTTGTGATCACCGCCGCCTTACGTCCATCTCCGTATACTTCGTTTATAATGAAACTCAGAAATCGTCCAAACACTCAGCCCCCATATTCTGCCTTTACGACACGACGCCGGGGAGAATTTTATTAAACACTCACTGAAGCGCCTGCGCTTGAGCATTATGAGGCTCTGGCATCGGCTCGTCGAACCAACGGCGGCGATCACCGACACACAGCATCATCGAGAAGCGCGCGTCATCGCGGGTCTCTCTTTGGCGTTGATCTTTGTCGCCATTGGGGGGATTTTGGTCACCGTGTCACGCTACACTGACACGCAAAAAGTGGCTGTCCTTCCCGCGTGCGTGGGCACTGCGCTGTTCGTCTATCCTTACCATTTGAGCCGTCGTGGAAAGGTTCAGGGTGCTATCAATGCTTTAGCGGTGATCGCGAGCGTGCTCATCTCGAGCGCGATCTACGCGGTGGGAGGTTCGACTGGGCGCGATATCACCTACTATTACATCATGGTGACGCTCTTCATCTCGGCGTTCTCCGACGCTTCTACACGTTCCTATGGGTAGCAGCGGTCGTAGTGATCATTGCCGTCTTTCAACTGTTCAATCCGGCTCTGGAGTGGAGCGACACAATTCGCGGCCCGCTCGCCTTCAACGTCTTCGGCGCGGCGATCATCCTCACTGTGACCTCGTTCTGGAACACCCGCGAACGCGAAAAGCGCACGCAGCTCGAGATCAGCGAACGCAAACGTACCGAACTGCTCGTCCAGCAGGAACAGCAGCGGGTGTTGAGCAAGTTCGTCACCGCAGTCACTCACGATTTTCGCAACCGCCTCTCGACGGTCGAGGTGAATCAGCATCTGCTGCGCCGCAAGCTGGAACGCGGCGACAGACTGGACACGGTCGCCGAACACATCGATAAACGCACACCGCCGTCCAGCAAAATGACCTACCAGATGGAAAACATGGGGCTGGTCATCGGGCTGGAGAACACCACCCAGACCAAGGTCGATTTGCAGCTCACCGTCGACGGGATTGCCCGCCGCATGCAGCGGGTGGCGCAGGAGCGGCACGTCACGCTGACGATTGTCCCGCAGGCTGAGCGCGTGTACGCTAAGTGCAACCACGCCCACATCGAAGTAGCGCTGCAGCAGTTGATCCAGAACGCTGTCGCCTACACACCACCGGCAGGGCGTCACCGTCACTTTTGCCCACACGGATGAGACGATCACTGTGACCGTCCGGGACGACGGCATCGGCATCGCCGCAGAGCATCTGCCGCACATTTTGAGCCGTTCTACAAAATTGATGATGCGCGCACGACCTCGCAGGCGGGGTTGGGGCTCGGCTTGACGCTCGTCAAGCTCATCGCCGAAGCGTATCACGGCGCCATCACTGTCGAGCGAACCGGACGTCGGCTCAACCTTCCGGTTCAGCTTGTCACGCAGCCGCTCTCGTGAAAGAGAAGGCGATCGTGATGGTCGCCTCGTGAGTTGAACCCCTGCAAATTGTCGAGTTGAAACGCCGTCTGGCTTACTCCGGACGGGTGCCGGCATCGGGCAGCGGACGCCCGCGCCACACATCGTCGAAGTTCCGGCCGATGACTCCAGTCATTACACACAAGCGGCGCACCGCGGGTAGTGAACACCAGATGCAAGACCGTCGCGCGCCGCGCATCGACAATCCACCACGTCTGATCGGGGCGCAAGCACGACCGCCGGATCGACTCCGCATTCAGGTTCGCTTCGTAGTACGTGAGCGGTGAGCCGAGCACCGTCCCCTGCATCGCCTTCGCGTGCGGGTAGTCGCACGTCTTCTGCTGGCAGGCGAGGACGACGCTGTTCGGCACGGGCATCGCATCGCCTTCGCCGCCGATGCTCAACCACACAATTAGATGCGACCAAAGCTGTCGCGGATCGATCTGGCGAGAATGCTCACATCTTCGTCTTCGAAGAACTGGGTCAACGCAGAGGACACGCTGAACAGCGTCCCCAGCTCACCGTCACGGCCTGTTCCGTAATGAATGTGTAACCATCATGGCCGTGTAGATCGTGGGACGGCGCGTTGAGCGGTTTGCCAAAATCAGCGAGAATGCCTTACAGGGAACCGGAAATTCTTCTTTCGGCGGGTCAGGGATGGTCGATTCGAGATCAGCGAGCAATCGGCGATATACGCGGCTGATTCGCATTCTTCGCACTAAAGCCTGAGCAAGCGATCGCTCCCAATACCGTGAGCGCCAGCGAAATAAACAGGATAACGGTGAAACGAGGATATCTGTGGAGCATCTACAATTCCCTTTGAATGATAACGATGCAGTCAGTAACCGCTTGCTCCAGGGAGACACGAATGACAATAGACGTAATGTAAGGCGAAGCGTATGTCTCACTATAGATGAATCCCAAGCCATGCGCTAGCAGCCCTGTGTCAAAGGTGCTTGGGCAATTTTGGGTCGATTGACCCGTAAACTGCAGATCCACATGACCGGTTAAGTTACCCTTTATAACCTGTAATTACTGATTCGCCGCCCGTAAAACCCGTGAGCGATGTACCTGTCATCAGTGCCGAGCCTCGCGGTAGACAGAAGGGCATCTGTACGCTACACTAATCGGATTCATCGGAAATTCACAGATCGGGTGGGGGATTCGGCGGGCGGTGCTGGTGCCACCAATGAGATCGAAGGCCGCTCGTCGGTCGTAACGCCTGCCCGTCTAGGAACCTGTCGACGATTTCCGGCTGCTCTCGCGTCTGCGCGCAGACAACTGTTACTGAGCTTCCACTATATCAGCGGAAACCCTCCACCTGACTTCACTCCACCAAGGCCAATCTATGTTCCCATCGATTGCGCGTCATCGGTTGCACTGCTGGCTGCTGCTGCTCTGTCAGCCGCTCCTCGCTCAAGATCGACGCACGCCGCCCGACGGTCAGGTTTCGCGCTGCGAGGGACGCGGCACAAACTTTGTTTACTATCTGCGCGGATAACGCCGGCGACTATCCCCATCAATCGACATCCTGGAAACAACGCTGCCCATCTGTCACACGCTGCGCGGGAGGGATTCCGTGGGTTCGGCAGATCATCATCGTGTTTGGGATCGGCCTCCCCACGGGGATGTCGCTCTCAGGCTTACGCTACCGCCCAGCGCCGGTTATGTCACCCGCATTGAACCCACCATCCTGTTTGACCCGACCATCTGTCATCTGAGCATCACAGCGGTTGGGAGAACGCGCGACCTCGGATCGGTCATCGCGCGCAGGGTTTTTCACTGCGTTCAGGCCGAGCTCGCGTCGGATCTCCCGCTGATGGACCTATCCGGATCCCGCACAGGGGGTGGTGGGTCAACGGTTCAGCAGGTGGGCGGCGCAGGCGCAAGTCTTCCCCGGCCAATACCTCAGCGCGCGCAGGATCCATCGGTTTGATGTAACGGCAAGATATCACGGCGACCAACTATGAGGCGCTCTATTTCTGGGAGTTTACCGCGACGGCCTCCGGGATGGGCGGCGCGACTATGTGCACAACGAGCTCCGCGTCAAGCTTGCGGCCCGCCGCTCGGATGACGGTTTGTTCCTCCGGCCTCCCGGTTGAACCAACCGAACTCTTCCACACTGGCTGTTGGCGCTGCATCAGCGCAGCTTGCCCATTCACTCCCGTGGTAAAGATTTGACCGGATTCTGATACGCTGGCCGCCCAATAGGGCAGTGCGGATATCCAGCCTGCCGCGGTTCTCCGGGGACTTCCGTCAATCTGTGATGGGGCTTTGAGGTTCGAGCCGGGCAAGCATCGCTTTCGTGCAAGCGAATGGCAGCGCCACGCGCAATTACGCGGTGAGCATTGAAACCAGCAGCGGACTGCAGCGCCTTGCCGCCGACACGCCGCTGGAATTTTGCCCGTCGGCGACCGGGATGTGGTGATCATCAGCCGAGGACGCGCCGCCGCGGGAACGGGACAGGTTTCACGCTCACATGGGGGGCAGCGCCCGAGCGCGACCCATGTTTCAGGCGCAGCCGACTGCGGAACCCACCGCCGCCGGCACCTGTTATCTCGGCGACTGGCGGATCACGGGTGTGCCCGCCGCCATCGGCGGTGCAGTGGATACGACGGGTTATGTGTTCTCGCTGGCGGACGATGGCACCTTTTACCGGGGTCTATGCGCTGTCCACCGGGTCGAATGACGCCGCCACGTTCGCTATGACCCGGAACCGCTTATGGTCGCCAGCGCGACGGATGCGAACTCGCTACCCCGCGCAGGATTTCAGTCGCGCTGTGTACGGCGGCGGCAGCGCCATCATGACGGATGGCGGCGCAGCGCAGGACATCACTGAGGGCGACGCGGGATATTGCTCAACAACGTGGGAGATTTCCCTGTCCCCTTTGCCGTCCCTCTGTGGGATCATGGTCTGGACGGTGGTGCAATCGTTCGCGTTGGCCCGGCTTACGCCGTAAAGCCTGGAATAGCGTGAACACGGGACTTCATGGTCCGTTCTCGAGCGTTGCGGATGCGATCAAGAGGTGTCTAAAGCACCTTCTCGAGAATCATCGTGTAGGGGCAGACCTCTGTGTCTGCCCGAATGAGGCGCACACACAGGTGCGCCCTACATCCGTTCGTGGATTTGTTTCGAGAACCTACTTTAAGCCAATGACCGTTTGTCAGCAAAAGGACAAGGTGCAGGCCGATAAGTGCGTCGAATGCCGTGAAACGGGTTGCCTGTCGGTCTTGGGGTTTGCGGACGCGATCAATCGCGTCCCTACACCCACACGCTTTTTCTCGTAGGACGCAATTCATTGCGTCCGCTGTCCCCAGAAAGACATTATTCTACGTAGCGATTGGCCTACCTTGTCCTGTTTTTGTCGAATTTCGGACACTGGCTTAGAAAGCACACAGTCAGCTTGATTGAGAAGTTTTTGTCGTTACAAGGCATACCTTGTCCTCTGTATCCTTCTCTAGAAATTGGGACAAGGTATGCCTCGTCCCTTTGAGAAACACCCTCTTGATGTAGGGACGCAATCATGCCACTCAACGAATGATCGCGGAGATTGGCTGTAGGGGCGACACTATGTGGTCGCCCCTGAACGGGAGGGGCACAGTCGACTTAGGCGTGGTGATGCGGATGGGCGTGCCCGTGATCATGGTGGTCGTGATCATGCGTGTGCTCCTGATATGCCTCACCGCGATGCGCTAACCGGTGCTCAATCCACGCGATCACTTCCGGCAGACCCGCGCCGCTCTTCAAATCGGTGAAGCGATACGGACGTTCCCCGCGCTGGCGTTCCGTATCGCGCTGCATGACTTCGGGCTCGCCCCGACATACGGGGCGAGGTCGGTCTTGTTGATGATCAGCAGATCCGAGCGCAGAATGCCGGGGTCGCATTTCCGCGGAATCTTCGCGCCGCCTCCCACATAGATCACGTAAAATTCGACCTCGACCAATTCCGGGCTGAAGCTCGCCGCGAGGTTGTCGCCGCCGCTTTCGAGGAAGATGATGTCCAACGCTCCACCGAAGCGCTCCATCATCAGGTCAAGCGCATCCTGATTGGCCGAAATGTCATCACGGATGGCGGTGTGCGGGCAGCCCCCCGTCTCCACGCCGTAGATCCGCTCCGGTTCGAGCGCGCTCAACTGGGTGAGGATGGCGGCGTCCTCTTTGGTGTAGATGTCATTGGTGATGACCGCGATGGGGTGCGTCGCCGACATGGCCTTGCACAGCTTTTCGATGAGCGTCGTCTTGCCCGACCCGACCGGGCCGCCTACGCCAATGATCAGCGGGCGGATGTCTTTCACGGTGCGGACGAAGGACTGCTCGTTATACTCGACTTTGCACATCTCGTTTGACCTCATTCAACTGATGAATAACCGTTGGAAAAGCTGTTCGTGCTGCATGGCGCGGATGTCCAGCCCCGGCGCGAACCCGCCGAAATCGTCTAGCGTGCGCCCGAGCGCCGCCTCAGCCACCTCGGCAATCGCCGATCCGCACGCGCCGAGCACCGCTTGCGCCTGTGTCTGCCCAATGGATATCAACTGAGCGACGCTGCCGTCTGATTCGCCGCCAGCCCGTAACCGAATGCCAGCAGCGCCGACCGCGCGTCCAGACCAAGCGCGGCGCACGCCAATCCATGCGCTACCGCGTGATGACCACTGCATTCGCCCCGTTCAATCCGCGCGCGGTACTCGCTCAGGCGGGCGTCGGGCTGCACATTGAGCACGCTCGCCAGCATGCGCCGCCCGATCTTCTCGCTGGCCTCGCGCGTCTCTTTGGCGGGCTTCGAGGCGGCGCACAGGCTGTCCAAATAGGCGATCTGCGCGAAATCCGCCTTCGCATACGCGGACATGGCGCTGTGCACGACGATCAGATCAGTGTGCGCGGCATTCTCCAGCTTCACCGCGATCAGCGCGGCGAGATCCCGCGCGGTGCGCACGACATCCGCTTGCGCGTACGTCTCCAGCCCGCCCGAATGCGCGAATGCCCCCGTCGGAAAGGCGGAGTCCATCCACTGGAGCAGCATGAGCAGTTGGGGCGCCGCAAACTGCATGGTGTATCCCTCTCATAGTGTGACACCCCTCACCCCACCCCCTCTCCCACGCAAGCGGAGAGAGGGGCGCCATGCTGCGCTCCCCTCCCGGGGAGGGGTCGAAGTGGGGTCGACGTCTAAAACAGAACATACCGCTGCGCGAGCGGCAGCGACGCCGCCGGTTCGCACGTGATGATCTGCCCGTCCACGCGGACTTCGTACGTTTCCGGGTCCACGCTGATGTTGGGCAGGAAGTCGTTGTGAATCATGTGCGCTTTGGTCAGGCCGCGGCAGTTGGACACGGGCGCGATGATCTTCCCCAGCTTGAGCGCTTCCGGCACGCCGCGCTCGACCGCCGCCTGACTCATGAACGTCACCGACGTGCTGTGAATCGCGCGGCCATAACCGCCGAACATGGGGCGACCGTGCACGGGCTGCGGCGTGGGGATCGAGGCGTTCGGGTCGCCCATCTGCGCGTAGGCGATGAACCCGCCCTTGAGGATCAGCTCCGGCTTGACGCCGAAGAACGCCGGACGCCACAGCACGAGATCGGCCAGCTTGCCGACTTCGACGGAACCGACATACGCCGCCAGCCCATGCGAAATCGCCGGGTTGATGGTGTACTTGGCGACATAGCGTTTGACGCGAAAATTGTCGTGCTTATCGGTGTCGAGCGGGAGCTTGCCGCGCTGCGCTTTCATCTTGTGCGCGGTCTGCCACGTGCGCATGATGACTTCGCCCACACGCCCCATCGCCTGCGAATCCGAGGACATCATGCTGAGCGCGCCCATATCGTGCAGAATGTCTTCCGCGGCGATGGTTTCCGGGCGGATGCGCGACTCAGCGAAGGCCAAATCCTCAGGGATCGACGGGCTGAGGTGATGGCACACCATGAGCATATCGAGGTGTTCGTCAATCGTGTTGACCGTGAATGGGCGCGTCGGATTGGTGGACGACGGCAACACGTTAAGCTCGCCGCACACCTTGATGATGTCCGGCGCATGTCCGCCGCCCGCGCCTTCCGTGTGGAAAGTATGGATTGTGCGGCCTTTGAACGCGGCAATCGAGTCGTCGACGTAGCCCGACTCGTTGAGCGTATCCGTGTGGATCGCCACCTGCACATCATATTCCTCCGCGACCGACAGGCAGTTGTCGATCGCGTTGGGCGTCGTGCCCCAATCCTCGTGCAGCTTGAGGCCAATCGCGCCCGCTTCGATCTGCTCGCGCAGCGGGTCGGGCAGCGACGCGTTGCCCTTGCCCATGAAGCCGAGGTTCATCGGGAACGAGTCCGCGGCTTCGAGCATGCGGTACAGATTCCACGCGCCGGGGGTGCAGGTGGTCGCATTCGTCCCGGTCGCCGGGCCGGTGCCACCGCCGAGCATCGTCGTGATGCCAGACGACAGCGCCTCTTCGCTTTGCTGCGGGGCGATGAAATGGATGTGCGAATCGATGCCGCCCGCCGTGAGGATCATGCCTTCGCCAGCGATCACTTCGGTCGCCGCGCCGACGATCATGCCGGGCGTCACCCCATCCATCACGCCGGGGTTGCCCGCCTTGCCAATCGCGGCGATCTTGCCATCGCGGATGCCGACATCCGCTTTGACAATGCCCCAGTGATCGATGATCAGCGCATTGGTGATGACGAGATCGAGCGCGCCGCCCGCCCGCGTGACATCGGCCGACTGCCCCATGCCGTCGCGCAGTGTTTTGCCACCGCCGAACTTGGCTTCGTCGCCGTAATGCGTGTAATCCGCCTCAACTTCGATGATCAGGTCGGTATCGGCGAGGCGCACGCGGTCGCCCGTCGTCGGGCCGTAGAGATCAGCGTAAACGTGTCGTGGAATGCGCAGCGGCATAGTTAGCTCTCCTTGTCCAGTGGACCGTTCACGCGGTTGTTCAAGCCGTAGATCGTGCGCGTGCCGCCGATGGTCGTCAGTTCGACCGTTTTGGTATCACCGGGTTCAAAGCGCACGGTCAGCCCGGAAGCGATGTTCAGGCGCATGCCATAGGCCGCGTCCCGGTCAAAGGTCAGCGCGGAATTGACTTCGTAGAAATGAAAATGCGACCCCACCTGAATCGGTCGGTCGCCCGTGTTCGCCACCAGCAGCGTGATCACAGGGCGATCCGCATTGGCGAGGATGTCGTCGTCAGCCAGAAAGTATTCACCGGGAATCATAGCGCCTCACGGGATCGGTTCATGAATCGTGACGAGTTTCGTGCCATCGGGGAACGTGCCTTCCACCTGAATTTCCGGGATCATCTCCGGCACGCCTTCCATCACATCCTCACGCTTGAGGATGGTCTTGCCGTACTGCATCAAGTCCGCGACGGTGCGCCCGTCACGAATGCCCTCCAAAACTTCCGCTGTAATCAGCGCCACCGCCTCCGGGTGATTCAGCTTGAGCCCCCGCGCGCGGCGATCCCGCGCCACCATCGCGGCCACGTAGATCATCAGCTTGTCTTTTTCTCTCGGTGATAAGTTCATAGCCTGCCTTTCTATAAATGAGCCTTGTTCCCGAATCCTCTGCCCGCAGCCAGTGCCGTGTAGGGACGAAGGCGTGCCTTGTCCTCTGCCCTATCCTTCTCCAGAATTCAGGACGGGGCATGCATCATCCCCAAAAAGACTTGCTTCGTAGGGACGCGCTTCTGCGCGTCCGTTGCTGACCCCACCCCCGGCCCCTCCCCGAATTCAGGGAGGGGAGACAACAGCGCTCGCCGTACCTCCCCTCTCCCCGCTTGCGTGGGAGAGGGGTCGGGGGTGAGGGGAATCCCACTATTTCCGCAGCGGCGCAGTCGAGTGCAGACACAAGTCGCGCACGCGCAGGCGCAGCGCCGAAAATGCCTCGTAGATCGTCTCCAACCGCTGACTGAGCACGCGCACGCTGAGGCCGTTCCGCGCCAGCAGTGACGCCCCGCCGATGCCGTCGCGCTTGGGTAGTTGGCTGAGCGCGGCGGCCGTCTCAGTCGCCAGCGCCGCCGCGTCGAGTCCCCACGCTGCGAGATCCCCGACCAGCGTCGCGCTCCCCCAACACGGGTAGCCTTCCAGCCGACCGAGCGCGTCCAAATCGAGCTGCGCGGGCTGAATATCAGCGGCGTCGTACACCAGCAGCCCGCGCGCATCGCTCACCCGCGTGCGGTTGGCGAAGCGCCGAAACTGCAAGCGTTCACCGCGTGCCAGGCGCCCCGGCATGACGATGTCGTAGAGCAGCGCCAACGCCCCCGCTTCGAGCGTGACCTCGGTGCGCTGATGGTAATCCGCATCGGCAAAGAGGATCGCCGCATCTGGCACATACTCGAAGAACGCGCCGCGCCGCGCGGTGATGGTCGTCACCTGTTCGGCACAGCCCTCCGGCATGCGGTAGATCTTCGTCGCCGACTGCGTGGTGAACAGCGCGCGTGCCTCGTCGCCGATCTCCAGATCAATCCGGTAGCGGTCGCCCTGCACCACGCCCCCGGTCGGACTCAGCAGATAGACGCACAAAATCCCCGCCGCGTCTGGTATCGCGCGCATCACCTGTAACGGTGGGCGCGAATACTGCTCGGCGAGGATCGTTCGTTCGCCCCGGCGGGCGAAGCTCAGGCGCAGTTCGCCTTCACGACCAATACTGTGCAGCGACATCGTCTAGACCGACAGATGTTCGCGGATAATATCCGGTGACAGTTCGTTCGCCTTCCCGTGCGAGACGATCACGCCCTTCTGCATCACGTAACACGTATCCGCAATGCCTAGCGCGAAATCGAGAAACTGCTCGATCAGGAGAATGGCGATCTGCCCCTGATCGCGCAGTGAGCGGATCAGGTCTTCGATCTCCTCCACGATGTTGGGCTGAATGCCTTCCGTCGGTTCGTCGAGCAGGAGCAAGCGCGGCTTGCGCACCAGCACGCGACCGATGGCCAACTGCTGCTGCTGCCCACCGCTCAACGTCCCCGCGACGCGCCCGCCCATCTGCTTGAGCACGGGGAAGATCGCGTAGATTTCCTCCAGCGCCTCCGGCGATCCATTGCGCGCCTTGCCGCTCAGTGCCTCAAAGCCCATCAGCAAGGTTTTCGTACACGGTCAGATGCGGGAAGATGCCCCGCCCCTGCGGCACGTAGCCGAGACCCGCCGCGGCGCGTTTGTGCGGCGGCAGCTGCGTGATCTCCTGCCCCTCATAGCGGATCGTGCCCTGCTTGGCCTTCAGAATGCCCATGATCGCCTTGAGCATGGTCGTTTTGCCCACGCCGTTGCGCCCCATCAGGCACACGACTTCGCCGGGCGCAACTTCCAGATCCACATTGTCGATGATGCGGCTTTGCCCGTAATACACGTGCAGCCCGTTGACAGCCAGCATACTCCCCCCTAGGCCGCGTGCCGGTGTCCGAGATACACCTCGACCACGCGCTCATTCGCCTGCACTTCGTCGACCAACCCTTCGCACAGCAGTTTGCCCATGTGCAGCACAGTGACCGTGGTCGCGAACTGGCGAACGAACACCATGTCATGTTCCACCACGAGGATCGAGCGGCCTTCCGCGATGCGGTGCAGCAGTTCCCCAGTGTGATCGCGTTCGCGCCGCGTCATCCCGGCGACGGGCTCGTCGAGCAGCAGCAGCTTGGGCGACTGTACCAGCAGCATGCCAATTTCTAGCCACTGCTTCTGCCCATGCGAGAGTATACCCGCCGCGACGTTGCGCTGCGTCATGAGGTTGGTGTTGACGAGCGTCTCTTCGATCACGTCGTGCTGATCCGGCGTCAGCTTACGGCTCAGGCCGATGACAGGCGTTTTGAAGCCGAGCGCCGCTTCGAGGTTCTCATACACGGTCAGGCTGTTGAACACGCTCGGCGTCTGGAACTTGCGCCCAATGCCATGCTTGACCAACTGGTGTTCGGTGACGCGGGTGACATCCAGCTTCTGATCAAAGATCACCTTGCCCTGATCGGGGCGGGTTTTGCCCGTCATGATGTCCAGCAGCGTCGATTTGCCCGCGCCGTTCGGGCCGATCAGGAAGCGCAGTTCGCCATAGCGAATATTGAAGCTCAGGCTGTCCAGCACTTTGAAGCCGTCAAAGCTCACCGTCACGTTCTGCATATCCATGATGTAATCGGTCATTGCGTGCTCCTCCTCATCATCCTATCCGACCCGCTCAAAATTCACTTGTAGGGACGCGCAGAAGCGCGTCCGACCCCCGAATTCAGTTCACGCTAGGACAGTCTTATCATTTCGGACTGTCTCCTTCTGCGCCACCTTAGACGGCCTCTGGCCGTCCCGTGAGCACACCGCAGCGCGTCGCTGGTGCATCTGGTTTCCTTCCCCAACAAATTCAGGAACCTGCTGTCTCCCCTCCCCGAATTCGGGGAGGGGCCGGGGGTGGGGTCGTCTTACACCACCGTCGGCGTTTCGACCGCTTCCAGCGCGACGGGCGCATCCCCCGGCTTCGACCGCAGCCGCGCGATCCCGTCGCTGATGGAGCCGACCAGTCCTTTCGGGAACAGCAGCACCACGCCGACGAACAGCGCGCCCATGATCAACTGCCAGATATCCGGGCGCGCCGTACTGATCGCGCTTTTGCCCGTATTGACCAGCAGCGCCCCGAGGATCGCGCCGATCAGTGAGCCCGCCCGCCGACCGCCACCCAGATCACGATCTCGATGGAGGCGGTGATGTCCAACTGCTTGGGGAAATGATGCCGACCTGCGGCACAAACAGCACCCCCGCGATTCCCGCGATCCCCGCCGAGAGCATGAACACCAGCGTCTTAATCAGCACCGGGTTGTAGCCCATAAAGCGCACGCGGTTTTCGTCATCGCGGATGGCGACCAGCAGCCGTCCGAAGCGCGACTTGATCAGCAGCCGCGCGCCGAGGTACACGACCGCCAGTACGATCACCGAAGCGATATACAGCGCGACTTTCGTGTCCGGCGTGGCGAGCGGCGCGCCAAAAATGGTGCGCATTTCGGTGATGCCGTTCGTCCCGTTGATCAAGCGCTGCTGCCCGATGAGCAGGAGCGCGACGATGGCCGTCAGCGCCTGCGTGATGATCGAGAAGTACACGCCCTGAATGCGGCTGCGGAAGATCATGTAACCGAGCAGCCCGGCGATGATCATCGGGAAGACCGCCGCGAGCAGAATCGCGACGACGGGCGAATAAAACGGCTGCCACAACGCCGGGAGCGTGGTCACGCCGTACAAGCCCATGAATTCCGGCATGCGCGTGCCCGCCGCTTCGAGATTCAGGTACATGGCGAAGCAGTACGCGCCCAACCCGAAGAACAAGCCCTGACCGAGGCTCAACATGCCCGTGTAGCCCCAGATCAGGTCCAGCCCCACGGCGACAATCGCATAGGTCAAAAAGCGCCCCAGCAGATTGATCTGAAACGGCGAGATCGCGGCGGGCAGCACGAAAATCATGATGAGCGCGACGACGATCACGCCCAGGGTGTGGAGATTGAGATGCTTCAACATCGTGTCTCCCTCATCACGTACGTGAGCGCAGTGCCAGCAGCCCGTTCGGACGGAACTGCAGGAAGGCGATGATGACGACGAAGACCAGCACCTTGCCGAGTGACGCCGCCGAGTCGAAGCCCGCCGACGAGATGTACATCTCGAAGATCGGGTTGAGCGTCCCGATCACGATGGCAGCGAGGATCGTCCCCGGCAGGCTACCGACACCGCCGAGCACCACGACCATGAACGCATCCACGATGTAGCCTGTACCCAACTGCGGCCCGATCTGCCCGATGAGCGTGAGCGCCGACCCGGCGACGCCCGCCAGCCCCGTGCCGAGCGCGAACGTGTACGCATCGACGCGCCGCGTCGCTACGCCGAGCGAGGCCGCGATCTCGCGGTTCTGCATGACCGCGCGCGTGCGCCGCCCGTTGGAGGTGCGGTACAGGTAGAAGTACACGCCGATCACGCAGATCACCGCCAGCAAAATGATGAACAGGCGCGCGTACGGAAAGCCGATCCCCTGCGCGACCACCAGCCGACCATCCAGCCACGCGGGCGAGGTGACCGGCACGTTGCGCGGGTCATAGCTGCGCGCGACCTGCTGCAAGATCAGCCCGATGCCCCAAGTTGCCAGCAAGGTATCGAGCGGACGCCCATATAAACGCCGAATCACGGTGACTTCGAGCAGGTAGCCCAACGCCGCCGTGATCAGGAACGCCGCCACAATCGAGACCACAAACACCAGCCCTTCGCGCTGACCATCTGCGCCGCGCAGCGGCACGGCGAGAAACTGCTGGAAGAAATAGGTCACATACGCGCCGACCATGATGAATTCGCCGTGCGCCATGTTGATGACCTTCATCAACCCGAACGAGAACGCCAACCCGAGCGCGGTCAGCAGCAGGATCGAGCCGATGCTCAATCCGGTAAACAACTGCGAAATCAGGATATTCATCTGCATCCCCTGTAGAAACCAAAATGTGCTTCTGCCCACAATGAGGCAGAAGCACGCTGCATAGTCGCCAGAACCTGCTGGGTTAGCTGGACGGAGTCGCTTCCGGCACCACCCAGTCAGCGCAGATGCCTTCCGGACGGCTGAGCACGGTCGCCCACTCGTAGCCGCACAGGTACGGATCGGGGACGACGGGTTCGGTCTCGAACACGGTGTCGATCAGACCGTCTTCGCGGATGATGCCGATGCGCACGGGTTTGACGGTGTGCTGTGTCAGGCCGTCGAGTTCGACGAAGCCTTCTGGCGCTTCCGTGCCGATGCCGCCCGCGTTGATGGCGGCGCGCACCGCGTCGACATCCGTGCTGCCCGCGGCTTCGACCGCCGCTGCCCACAGGTACACGCCGAAGTACCCGGCTTCCATCGGGTCACTGGTGACGCGATTTTCGCCATAGCGCGCCTGGAAGGCGGCCACAAACGCCGCGTTGACTTCGCTGTCGACCGTCTGGTAGTAGTTCCATGACACGTAGTGACCGAGGACGTTCTCCACGCCGATGCCTGTGACTTCTTCTTCCGCGATGCTCACCGACATAGTGGGCAGCGTTTCGGCGGTGTACCCCGCGTCCGCATACTGGTTGAAGAAGGCCACGTTGCTGTCACCGTTGAGCGTGTTGAAGATGACATCCGGCGCGGCTTCCTGAATGCGCAGCAGGATCGAGCTGAATTCCGTGCCGCCGAGCGGGACGTATTCTTCGCCGACGACTTCCGCGCCCGCCGCCGCCAACTGCGCGCGGATGATGGTGTTCGAGGTGCGTGGGAACACGTAGTCGGAACCGAGCAGGAAGAAGCGCGTCTTGCCCTGGCTCAGCAGCCATTCCACCGCCGGGACGATCTGCTGGTTGGTCGTCGCGCCCGTGTAGACGATATTCGGCGACATTTCCAACCCTTCATACTGCACCGGGTAGAAGAGCAGGCCATTGTTGGCTTCCACCACCGGGAGCACGGCCTTGCGACTGGCGCTCGTCCAACAGCCGAAAATCACCGCCACCTGATCTTCGAGCAGCAGCTTGCCCGCTTTTTCGGCGAAGGTCGGCCAATCGCTCGCGCCATCTTCGACAATCGGTTCGATCATCCGCCCGAGCACGCCACCCGCCGCGTTGATCTCTTCAATCGCCATCAGCGTCGAATCGCGCACGGTCGTTTCGCTGATCGACATCGTGCCGCTCAACGAGTGCAGAATGCCCACTTTGATCGTATCTTGCGCGCTGATTGGCGCGATGCCAAAGGCGAGAATTGCCAAGACAAATACCCAGATGAGCGGCTTTGCGCTCAACAAGCCGTTTTTGGTGCGCATATGATCTTGTCCTTGGTGGATGCAGTTGCAGGTCTCGACGCTTATGCTACCGTTGAGCGATCCCGCGAACATATAGATGGATGTGACAACGTTTGCAGGCTGGCGTTTGGTGAAATGCACGAAGGACTTGCTTAGGCACTTTGCAAAAAGTCAGATGTGATCCACGTGCCCACTTACGCGAGACCACGCGCGATTAAATATAACAAGTTGCACAAACGACTCATAGCTTAGGCACACTGCACACATCAGTGCTCTAGAGTGGTGGATCTGATCGTAACTTGCCGGGGCTGGCAGACGGATCAACCGCTGCCAGCCCCAGTCTACTACTCAGTTGGGGGGTGCCATTCCTCGCGGAGAATGCCGTAGTGCAGCAGATCAAACGTGCGTCCGTTCCGCCAGATCGCGCGCCGTTCTATCCCTTCGCGCTGAAAGCCAACGCGCTCATAAGCGTGGATGGCGCGGGTGTTGTAATCCAAGACAGTCAGGCTCACCCGCCGCAGCCCCAGTTCGACAAAGGCATACTGCAAAATGAGATGGAGGGCTTCCTGCCCGTAACCTTGCCCGCGGTACTCGCGGTCGCCAATCCCGATGGCGAGCTGCGCTGTCTGGTTGCGCCACTTGAGGTTGAACAGCACGACAAAGCCGATCAAGTGATCGCCATCGAGCGTGCGCAGATGAAAATAGTAGTCGTCGGAGCGGGTCGCATCGCCAAACGAGCTGAAAGTCGCCGCCGACTGCGGGCGCACCGGGTCGTCGTCGAGCAGACGCATATACTCGTCATCCTGCGTCCACGCGGCAAACGTGGCTTGATCTTCGGGTTGGGGAGCGGCCAAACGCAGGCGTTGACTGGTGAAAAGCGCCGTAAACATGGCGTGTTCCTTTCCTGTAATTGCGTAAACCAAACAATCTGCATCAGCGTGGCGCTCATGCAGGGGCATCAGGCAGTGACATCGCCTGAGGTTGTTCTAATTCACCAACACAGAGAACACAGGCACCCTTCGTCAATTCGTTCGGACACAGTCAGTATAGGGCAGGCGCGGCGTGCTGTCCAGTGAGTGGCACGCGCGGCGGCGCGGGTCTCCGAATCGACAGCTCAACCTGTCGGTGCGACGACTCACGGGGCGAAATTTGTGCAAAACCACTAGAGATGACTTGACAGGAACGAACTGCTGGATTACTTTGATTGTAATGATATCGGTCTCATTAGGCTGACGATGAAGAAACGCCCCACCCTACGCGAAGTCGCCCAGCTTGCCGGAGTTTCCAAGGCGACGGCTGCGCGCGTGGTCAGTGGCAGCAGTGATCCGATTCGTGAAGAGACCCGCCAGCGCGTCTACGAGGCCGTCGAGCGGTTGGGCTATGAGCGACACGCGATTGCCGGCAGTCTGCGGTCGGCGCGCACCTACATGATCGCGCTGTCGATACCGGATATCACCAACCCCTTCTGGCCAGAAGTGGCGCGGGGGATTCAGGACAAGCTGGAAGAAGCGGGTTACACGGTCGTGCTGTTGAACAACGACTGGAATGTCGAACGCGAACAAACGCACCTGCGGCGCATGGGTCAGAAGCAGTTCGACGGCTTGATCATCAACCCGACGGGGACGCTGAACTCCGACCTGATCAAGCTGCGCCTGCCGGTCGTAGCGCTGGCCGCGGGCGATTCGTTCCCCGACTTCGACACTGTGAGCAGCGATTCGGCGGCGGCGGGACGCCGAGCGCTGGAACACCTGCTGGAACTCGGCCACCGCCGCATCGGCATCATCGCCGGGCAGCTGCGCCGCCGCAAGTCGCACACGCACCTCAACACCTACACGCGGCTCATGGAAGCGCACGGCCTGACCGTCGACCCGCAGCTGATGATCGAGACGGATTTCTCGCAGGAGAGCGGGTATCAGGCGCTCAAACAAATTCTCGCCCAGCCGCAGCCGCCGACCGCCGTCTTTGCCGTCAACGACATTCTGGCCCTCGGGGCGCTGCAAGCCGCGCAGGCCGCGCAGCTCGCCGTGCCGGAGCAGCTCTCGATTATCGGCATGGACGACATCTTCGCCGCCGCGACCGCCTTTCCACCGCTGACGACCATCGCCAAGCCCAAATATGACATCGGCTTGGTCGCGGCGCAGTATTTATTAGAACGCATGAACGGCACGCCGATCTCAGCGCCGCGCCACACCCTGCTGCCCTGTACGCTGGTGCTGCGCAGCTCCACCGCACCACCCAATTAAACGCAGTTGTTCGGGAAGGTATTCTTGCATGCAACAAAATGAAATCGGTCTCATTTCTGACTTGGAGGATAAGTTTGCGGGCTGTCTCGTCGGCGGGGCGATTGGCGATGGCTTAGGTACGTCGACCGAATGGCGCACGCCCGCCGCCATCCGTGAACGCTTCGGCGGGCGCGTCGAAGATTTTGCGCCGCCCTTCGCGCCCAAGCCCGACGGGCGGCACAAGGGCGACGGACGCGTCTCCGACGATTCGCTCATGGTGCAGGCGCTCTGTCGCGCCTATCTGGCGAAAGGAGGCCACCTCGACGCGCACGACATGGCGACCTATCTGGTGCCGGAAATCTTCGATAAGCCGATCTGGGTGCCCGAATATCAGCGCGACATGCTCCTCATCGAGCGGCTGTTTTACCCGGAAAAATACCTGCTGCTGCGCCTGCGTCTCGCCGGGGTGAACCCGCGCGAAGGGGGCATGGGCAACATGGTCAACTGCGGGGCGGCGATGTATGCTGCGCCCGTCGGCCTCATGAACGCGTGTGATCCTGACCTCGCCTATCAGCGGGCGCTCAACATCTTCAGCGCGCACCAGTACTCGTATGGGCTGGAAGCGGCGGCGATCATGGCGGCGTGCGTCGCCGAAGCCGTGCGCCCGCCCGCCTCGGTGGACAGCATCGTCGCGACGGCGCTGCGGCTCGCCAAAGACGGCACCCGGAGCGCGCTTGAGGCGGTGATCGCCGCCGCCCGCACCCTCGACACCACTGACGACCTGCTCATTCAGCACACCCTGCGCTCGGCCATGGAGCCGTTCGACACTGTCCGCGGCGGCGTCGACGAGATCGACCGTGTGGGCGGGTATCCGAGCCAATACCACGCGATTGAAGAAGTGCCGATCGCGCTGGCCTTCCTCGTGGTGGCGCGGGGCGATTTCCGCACAGCGGTCTTGGGCGCGGTCAACTATGGGCGGGACTCAGACAGCATTGCTGGGATGGTCGGCGCGATCATCGGCGCGCTGCGCGGCAAACGGGCACTGCCCGACTACTGGGCGCGCGAGATCGCGCTGCGCAACCGCATCGACTTCGACGCCAACGCCCATGCCCTCTACGAATTGTTCATCCGCGAATACGCCGCGGAATATCAGCGCGCGCAGCGGCGGCAAGCCGAACTCGCGGCGCAGATGGGACGGGTGCCGCATGGTTAGCCGGATTCCGCTGTTCGCCGCGTGGGCGAGCCTGGGCCGCGAACGCCGCAAAGAGGCGATCTCCGGCTATCTGTTCATCTCACCGTGGCTGATCGGCTTCATCGTCTTCTTCGTCGGGCCGATCATCGCCTCGTTCATCCTCAGCTTCACGCAGTGGAACATCGTCGGCGCGCCGACGTGGGTCGGGCTGGACAACTACGTCGACATCTTCACCAGCGATGCGCGCTTTCTGAAAGCGGTGCAGGTCACGCTGACGTATGCGCTGTTTTACCTGCCGCTGGAAGTGATCTGCGGGATCGGGCTGGCGCTGCTCATGAATCAGAAGCTGCGCGGCATCGGCGTGTTTCGCACGCTCTACTACATGCCCTACGTCGTACCCTCGGTGGCGGCGTCGCTCGTGTGGGTGTGGATGCTCAACGGGCGCTACGGCGTGATCAATACGGTGCTCAACTGGTTTGGCGCGCAAGGCCCCAACTGGCTGGAAAACCCGGCCACCATCCTGCCGAGTCTGATCATGATCGCGCTGTGGGGCGTGGGCGGCACCTCGATCATTTATCTCGCGGGGCTGCAAAACATCCCTGAAGTCATGTACGAGGCCGCAACCGTCGACGGCGCGAACCGCTGGCAGAGCTTCTTCCGCATCACCCTGCCCCTGCTCTCGCCGACGATCTTCTTTCAGCTCGTGCTCGGCTTGATCGGCGTGTTCCAGACCTTCACGCCCGCGTTCATCGCGGCGGGCGCGAACGGTGGGCCGCTGCAATCCGGCTTGTTCTACATGCTCTACGTCTACAACCGGGGTTTCGTCACGCTGCGCATGGGTTACGCCTCGGCGCTGGCGTGGATTCTGACGATCTTCATCCTCGTGGTGACCGTAGCGGTTCTGCGCAGTTCCCGCTACTGGGTGCACTACGAAACCGACCGCAGTACGAACAGGTGACATGACTATGGCTGCAACTCAATCGTACGACCGCGGGCGCGCGCCCGCCCAGCCCATGCGCCTGACGCCGAAGCAGGTCGAGACCATCGAAAAAGTGCTCGGCTACGCCACGCTGATCGCCGTCGCCTGCCTGCTGGTGCTGCCGCTCTACTGGATGCTGGCGACCGCGCTCAAAACGCCGGAGCAAACCTTCGCGCTGCCGCCGGAATGGGTGCCCAACCCGATGGCGTGGGATAACTTCGTCCGCGTGTTCGAGGAAGTGCCGTTCGGGCGCTTCATCCTCAACACGGTGATCCTCGTCGCGCTCAACATCGTCGGCGAACTCTTCGCCGTGACGCTGGTCGCCTATGGCTTCGCGCGGCTGCGCTTTCCCGGGCGCAGCATCCTGTTCCTGCTCATGCTCTCCACGCTCATGATCCCGTATCATGTCACACTCGTGCCGCGCTTCATCCTGTTCTCGCGGCTCGGCTGGGTGAACACCTACCTGCCGCTGTTCGTTCCGGCGTTCACGGGCAGTTCGTTCCTGATCTTCATGGTGCGGCAGTACATGATGAGCATCCCGTTCGACCTCGACGAAGCCGCCTACATCGACGGCGCGAGCCGCCTGCAGGTCTTCTGGCACGTGATTCTGCCGCTCTCGCGTCCGGCGCTCGTGCTGGTGGTGGTCTTCACGTTCGTCGGCGTGTGGAACGACTTCCTCCAGCCGCTGATCTACCTGAACGACCCGAATCTCTTCACCATCTCGCTGGGGCTGAGCTTTTTCCAGGATGTGCGCGACACCAACTGGAACTTGCTCATGGCGGGCTCACTGATGGCCTCGATCCCGCCGCTGCTCCTGTTCTTTTTCGCGCAACGCCAGTTGATTGGAGGCATCGCTATTGAAGGGTTGAAAGGCTAATGGGCAATTTTTCGTCACTCAAGAAAGGCTATTCTGGAGGAAACAAGATGAAGAAGACTTTTGTGTTCGTACTGCTATTGGTGCTCCTCATTCCGGCTCTGGGCATTACTGCGCAGGACCAGCCCGTCACCATCATCAACTGGTGGGCGACGGAACGTGGCCGTGATACCGCCGCCACACGCGAACTGCATTTCCAGATGGCGCGCGCCTTTGAAGCCGCCAACCCCGGCACGCAGGTCGCCATTTCACTGTATCCGAGCCGTGGCTTTGCCACGCGCGTGCTGACCGCGATTGCAGCGGGCGAAGGCCCGGACGTTTGGTATCACTACTACGCGCCGGATATCGCCGCGCAGGGTTTCCTCGAAGACCTGACCCCCTACCTCGAAGCATCGGATGTGGACGCGGGCTGGTTTGAGAGCGCCGCTCGCCGCGGTGTGTATCAGGGTCGCACGTACGGCGCGCCGCGCGATGCCGTCGCCGGGTTCATCGCCTACAACAAGGACATCTTTGACGCGGCGGGCATGGCCTACCCCGAGGCGGGCTGGACGGTCGAGGACTTCCGGCAGACCGCCATCGCGCTGACCGATGTCGACAACGGCATCTATGGCGTGGGTGGCATTGAAGGCGGCGAAGGCTGCCTGATGTGGTCGCCGTTCTCGTTCAATCTCGGCGCGGAACTCACCAGCGAAGATGGCCGCACGGTCACGGGTTACATGGACACGCCGGAAGCCATCGCGGCAATGGGCTGGTGCCTCGGTCTCGTGACCGAAGATCAGGTGGCGACTCCCGCCTCAATGGGCGAGCAGTTCGGCGAGCAGACGTTCATGTCGGGCGACGTGGCGCTGCAGACGGTCTCCGACTGGGAAATCCCCGCGCTGCTGGAATCGGGCATCAACTTTGGCGTGGTCGCGCCGCCGAGCTTCACCGCCGACAGCGCGGTCGTCCCGTGGGCAGATTCCTACATGTACTACATGTGGAGCGGCAGCGACAACAAGGACGCCGCGTGGAAGCTGATCGAATACCTGACCGGCCCCGAAGCCCAGCGTATGGCGGCGGAAGCTGGCGTGTGGACGCCCAATGGCCCAGCGATCTGGGAAGAACTCGGCTGGAACACCGACCCGATCAAGAGCGTGTCCTATGATCAACTCGTCAACTCGACGCTCACGCCCAACTACCTGCGCAGCCAGTTCTTCTTTGACTGCGTGTACCCGGCGCTCGGCGACGTGCGCACCCGCTGGATTGAAGGCGGCGAACGTGATCTCGAAGCCATGATGACCGAAGCAACCGCGACGGCGCAAGCCTGCCTCGACGACAGCTATTCGGCGCTGCCTGAAGGCTCGTAAGTCTAGATACAAACCTCACCCTATATCCCTCTCCTAAAGGCGAGGGACTTGCTCCCCTCTCCCTAGGGAGAGGGGTTTGGGGTGAGGGAACGAAGAGATGTTCTCCCCCTTCAACGCCACCAATAATGGTGTTTTCTGTATGAATGTGACCCTATGACCCTTCCCCCGGATTACGAAAATCGCGTGTATGCTGGCTGGCTCGGCAAGTGCATCGGCGTGCGCTTCGGTGCGCCCATCGAGAACTGGACGTATGAGGACATCCGCGACAACCTCGGCGAATTGACCACCTACGTCCGCGAGGATCAGGGCAAAATCTTCAAGCCGGACGATGATACCGCCGTGCCGATGGTGCTGATCCGCGCGCTGCAGGATTACGGTCCCGACCCCACACCGCAGCAGTTCGGCGACACGCTGCTCAACTACCTCGGGGACCAGCACGGCACCTTCTGGTGGGGCGGCTACGGCGTCTCGACCGAGCACACCGCCTACCTGAACCTCGCCAATAGCATCCCCGCGCCACGCTCCGGTTCCATCGCGCAGAACGGCGCGACGGTCGCCGAGCAGATCGGCGGGCAGATTTTCAGCGACAGCTGGGGCTGGGTCGCGCCGAACAATCCCGCTCGCGCGGCGGATCTGGCGGCCAAAGCGGCGAGCGTCACCCACGACGGGAACGGCATTTACGGCGGGCGCTTCATCGCCGGGCTGGTGAGCGCCGCCTTCACCGAACGCGACCCGCTCAAGCTGCTGCAAACGGGTTTGTCGCTCATTCCGGCGGACAGCGACTATGCCCGCGTCATCCACGCCATGATCGCTTGGCACCGTGAGCACCCGGATGATTGGCGCGCGGCCTTTGCCCACCTCAAAGCGCATTTCGGCTATGACCGTTACGGTGGCGTGGTGCACATCATCCCGAACGCCGGCGTGATCGCGCTCGGCTTGCTCTACGGCGGCGGCGATTTTTCGCGCACGCTGCAAATCACCAACATGTGCGGGTGGGATACCGACTGCAATGTCGGCAACGTCGGCGCGATCATGGGGACGGCGCTCGGCGTCGAGGGCATCGACGAGTCGTGGCGCATCCCGATCAACGACCTGCTGATCGCGTCGAGCCTAATCGGCACGCGCAACCTGCTGACGATTCCCCAGTGCGTCGACTTGTTCGTCAGTTTAGCGAAAGACGCAGACGGCGAAAGGTTCTCCCAGGGGCGGCGCCCCGCTACCACTTCCGCTACCCCGGCTCGACCAACAATTTCTCAGCGCGCGGCGAACGCGGACGCGCGATCCATCTGGCGGAATCACGCGGGCGCGCTGCGCACAAGCATCCGCAAGCTCAACAAAAAAGGCGAGATTCGCGTCTTCACGTGCACGTATTACCGCCCCTCCGAGTTGAGCGGCAACTTCTACGAAGCCTGTTTCACGCCGCTGATCGCGCCCGGTCAAGTGATCGAAGCCCGGGTGCGGATCAATAAAAAGGCACCCGATACAATCCATGCAGCGATCTATGTCCACGACGACCATTCAGGCGCGAATCATCAGGCACAGGCCGTTCCGCTTACGCCGGGAGAATGGCAGTCGCTGAACTTCTCGACTCCGACGCTGAGCGATGCGTGCTTCTCAGAAGTGGGCATCGTGCTGCACAACTTAGGCGAAGTGTGGGAGACCGGATCGGTTCAGCTCCGCTGGCTCGATTGGGGTGGCCCGCCGAGCTACACCACCACGTTCGCCAAGGAACGTCCTGAATCCGGCGGCATCAGCCAATGGACGCGCCTGCGCGGTTACTGGCGGCTGGAAGACGGCGCGTATCACGGCAGCGGCGTCGGGGAATGCGAGTCGTATTCTGGGGATATCGAGTGGTCAAATTACGCGCTCGAAGTGGCGCTCGTGCCGCTAATCGGTGACCATCATAACATCCATGTGCGCGTGCAGGGCGCGCTGCGGAGCTATGCCTTCGGGCTTGCGCCGAATGGCTGCGTCGCCTTGTACAAGAAGGACAAAACCTATCAGCCAGTCGCGACTGCGCCGTTCGCATGGCAGTCCAACACCCGCTATACCTTGCGTTTGACTGTGAAAAACAACACGCTGACGGCGACGGTCACTGCGCCGGATGGCGCCGCGCAGACGCTCACGTGGGCGGATGATCTGCGCGATTACCAGCACGGGCAAATCGGCTTATCGACGTGGCACGGCGGCCACACCCGCTTCGAATCAGTTCGGTTGACACCAACATGACACGTTTACACGAATACCAAGGCAAAGAAATTCTGCGGCAGTTCGGCATTCCTGTGCCCAAAGGCGCGGCGGTCGCCACGCCGAATGAGGCGCGCCTGCTGGCGATTGGCATCGGCGGCCCGGTCGTCATCAAGGCGCAGGCGTGGGTGACCGGGCGCGCCGGGCAAAACCTGATTCACTTCGCCGACTCGCCCGACGAAACCGCCGCCATCGCTGCCGATCTTCTGGGGCGACAGGTGGGCAACTTCCGCGTCGACCGGATTCTGGTCGAGGAGCGGCTGAAGCTGACGCGCGAATTCTACGTCGGCGTGATCGTCGACGATGCGGCGCGCGCCCCGGTCGTGATCTTCAGCAGTCGAGGCGGCACAGGCATCGAAGTGATCGCGGCGGAGCACCCCGACCAGGTCGCGCGGCAGGTGGTCGATATTCGCCTCGGCCTGCGCGAATTTGAGGCGCGCGATCTCGTGCGGCGCACGGGCATTGACGGCGATTTGCAGACCCAGCTTGCCGCGTTCCTGCCAAAGTTCTACACGGCGGCGCGGACGTACGAAGCGCGCACCGCGGAGATCAACCCGCTGGCGCTCACCGCGAGCGGCGAACTGGTCGCGCTGGATGCCCGCTTCACGATTGACGATTACGCCGTCTACCGCCACCCGGATCTCGGCATTGAGATCGCCCGTGAGTTCGACCGCCCGCCGACCGATCTCGAAAAGATCGCGTGGAACGTCGAGAAGCACGACTATCGCGGGACGTTCTACTTCATTCAGATGCAGACCGACTTCCGCAAGGGCGAGCGCGTGATCGGCTTTCACGGCGCGGGCGGCGGCGGCAGCATGATGAACATGGATGCGCTGCTCGCCCATGACTTCAAGATCGCCAACTTTGTCGATACCAGCGGCAACCCGCCCGCCAGCAAAGTCTACCGCGCGGCGCGCATCATCCTCAGCCAGCGCGATATTGACGGCTATTACGCGGGCGGGAGCGGCGTCGCCAGTCAGGAACAGTTCCATTCGGCGCGCGGGCTGGTCAAGGCGTTCATGGACGAGCAGTTGAACGTCCCGGCGGTGCTACGCGTGGGCGGCAACGCCGAAGATCAGGCGAAAGCCATTCTGCTGCGTGCGAACGGGGCCTTCCCCGCACCCATCGAGGCGTATGGCCGCGACGACTCGCCCGATTTTTGCGTGGAGCGACTGCAAACCCTAGTAGACAGCTATACCCCTGCCGAAAATCCGCCGCCGCGCCCGCCCTTCGCGCCGCAGGAGCCGTACAGCTTCGCGACCGTCACGGGCGGCACGGTGACCTATGATCATGCCGTGTGCCGCACCTGTGTCAGCAAAGCCTGCGTGACAACCTGCGTCCCGCACATCCTCTCGCTCGTCAACGATGTTCCCGTGCTCAACATTGCGCCGGAACAAGCGAAAAAAGGCGGCTGCACCGAATGTCTGGCGTGTGAGGTTGAATGCCATTTCCTGGGCAACCGGGGCGGGCGCATTTTCCTGCCCATCGCCGGACTGCCGGATGTAGGGGGCAACGATGTCCATTCTGATTGATCCCGACAAGCGCGTCCTCATTCAGGGCATCACGGGGCGCGAAGGTCTAACCCGCGCGCGGCTGATGCGCGGCTACCATACGCAGGTGGTCGCGGGCGTGACCCCCGGCAAAGGCGGCGCAGATGCCGAAGGCGTCCCCGTGTTCGACTCAGTGCGCGGCGCGTGGGAAGCGGTCGGCAGCATCGACATCAGCGTGCTGTTTGTGCCCGCGGCGCTCGTCAAAAATGCGGCGCTCGAAGCCATCGACGCGGGCGTCAAGCTCCTCGTGATCGTGCCGGATCGCGTGCCCATCTACGATGTGCTGGAAATCGACAGCGCGGCGCGGGCGGCGGGCGCGCAGTTTATCGGCCCGAACACGCTCGGCGTGCTCAGCCCGGACAAAGGCGTGCTCGGCATGATGGGCGGGCAAGCGGCCAGCGCGAAAGACTGGTTCTTCCCCGGACCGGTCGGTGTGACCAGCCGCAGCGGCGGCATGACGACCAGCACCGCCTACTATCTCGCCCAAGCGGGCATCGGCGCATCGACGCTCGTGCACGTCGGCGGCGATGCCATCGTCGGCCTGCCGCACGCCGAAGTCCTCAAGCTGTTTCAGGCCGATCCGCAAACCGAAGCGGTCGTCATGTTCGGTGAGATCGGCACGTCGCAGGAAGAAGCCGCCGCCGCGCTGATCGAGTCGGGGGCGTTCACCAAGCCGCTGATCGCTTATATCGGCGGGAAGGCGGCGAAAAATGGGACGCGCTTCAGCCATGCGGGCGCGATCATCGAAGGCGACCGCGGCACGCACGCCAGCAAAGTCGCGCGCCTGCGCGAGGTCGGCGCGCACATCGTCGAGTCGTTCGCGGATATTCCGCGGGTGACGGCAAGCATCGTTAAGCCGAGAAAGGTCGTCCCCGTGAGCAAACCGGAACCCGATGAGGCGAGTCTGCACTGGAAGACGGCGATCACCGACATCAAGCCCAATGAGATTCGCCTGCGCGGGCAGCGTATCGACGAGCTGATGGGGCGCGTCTCCTTCAGTCAGGCGATCTATCTCGCGCTGACAGGCGATCTCCCGTCCGAACCGGTCGGGCGGCTGCTCGATGCGCTGCTCGTCTCCTCGCTGGATCACGGCGCGAGTCCGCCGTCGGCGCTGGCGGCGCGGACGTCGGCCAGCACGGGCGCGCCGATCAATGCGGCGGTCGCAGTCGGGCTGTTGAGCATCAACAAGCACCACGGCGGCGCGGTCGAAGACTGCATGCGCCTGATTCAGTCCGCGCTCGATCTCGCCCGCGCGGACAATCTGACGCCGGAAGCTGCCGCGGATAAACTGGTCGAAGCCAAGCGCGCGGCGAAAGTTCGCCTGCCCGGTTTCGGTCATCGCATCCACACCGCTGATCCGCGCACCGCTCGCCTGCTCGATCTTGCCGCCGAAGCGGGCGTCGCCGGGGAGGCCGTGACGATGGTCGCCGCGCTGCGCGATGCGTGGGCGCGGCAGTCCGGCAAGCCGCTGCCGATCAATGTGGACGGCGCGATGGCGGCGGTGCTGCTGGATTTACGCATCCCCATTGAACTGGGCAACACCTTCTTCATGATGGCGCGCGTACCGGGCTTAGTCGCGCACGTTTACGAAGAGCAGACACGCGAGCGCCCCATGCGCCGCATTCACCCGACCGATCATGAGTACGATGGACAGTGACCATGCTGGCAAAATTTCTGTGGATCGCCGTTCTGTGTCTATGGTTGTTCGGGGGGCGCGCCGTGGCGCAAAGTGAGGGCAGCGTGCTCATCCGCGAAGATTTCCAGTCGGTGACGCTCGGGCGGACGTATCAGTACACTGCCATCCTGCCCGCAGGCTACGACGAGAGCGACGCCCGCTATCCGGTAATCTACCTGCTGCACGGGCGCGGCGACGTGATGGACTCGTGGCTGGAAGCGCGCGATGTGCTCGACCAGTTGATCGCGAATGGCGACATCCCGCCGCTGATCGCCGTGCTGCCGGATATGCCGTCCAGCGACCGGGCGGGCTACTACATCGATTCGCAGTACACCGGGTCGCTCTACCGCGGTGAAGCGGTCGAAACGGCCTTCATGCACGATCTCATCCCGCACATCGACGCCACCTACCGCACGGCGCCCAACCGCGAGGCGCGGCTCGTCGGCGGTTATTCGATGGGCGGCTACGGTGCGATCCGCTACTCGCTGGCCTACCCGGAAGTGTTCGGCGGCGCGATCGTGCTCAGCCCGGCGGTGTATATTCCGCTCCCGCCCGCCGATTCGAGCACGCGCGAATTTGGCGCGTTCGGGAATGGCGACGCGCTGTTCGATGAGGCAATCTATCAGAGTCTGAACTATCCCGCCCTGCTGGATTCCGTCGCGGCGAGCGGCCTGTCGCTGTCCTTGTTCATCGCCGTGGGCGACGACGAGTGGAAGAACCCCAATCCGGAAGACTATCTGCACGACCTCGACATGGAAGCGCACCTGTTCTTCAATCAGGTGGCGCGGGTGGCCAACATCCGCTCCGAGTTCCGCGTGTATGATGGCGGGCACGACTGGGGCGTGTGGGGGCGCGGTCTCGACGAAGGGCTGCGCTTCCTCGCGGATTTCATCACCACGGACGGGGGCACGGGCTGACCGCTCTGCTTTTTGCGGCTGTGGAGGACAGCAGCTTTTAACAATCGAGCGAATTGTAGGGACGCCCCGTTGGGCGTCCGCCACATCCGCCTCCACCTGATTTCCGAGAGGGGCTGGAAGTGAGGTCGCATTTGACCTCATCCGAACACGATCCTGTAGACCACTTTATCAACCAACGAGTTCGAATGCAGTATACTCACTACGACTCCGGATGAAGCCCTCTGCCTCGTTCCGGATGATCGAGAACGACTCATGTTGATGATGTACTTCCTCTACGGATTGTCCTTCAGCGGACTGGGACTGGCCGCCCTGCTTCAGTACCGCCGGGGCGGCGTTCTGCCGCTGCACCGCCAACTCCCCTCGTTGGCCGCATTTGGCTTAGCCTATGCGGGCGTCGGCTGGACCGATATGTTTCTCATCAGCGGGACACAGCCGGAAATTCAGGGGGTTCTGCATTTCCTGCGCATGGTCTTACAGCCGATCTCCGGGCTGCTGCTGCTGCGCTTTGGCTGGGGTATGCTCACGCAGATGACACCACTGCCCTCGTGGACGCGCATCATTCCGAGCATCCTGACCGTCCCGCTGGCCTTCGTGATCACCTACGCGGCCACCACCTTTGTGACGCCTTCACCGATCCACATCCCAATTGACATCTGGTCGCGCTACCTGCTGTATCTGCCGGGCAGCATCATGGCCGGAATCGGCTTCATCCGCCAGAGCAACCAGCACAAACAGCGCGGCTTCCCCGATGCCAGCTACCTGATGATGGGCGCGGGGATCGCCTTTCTGACCGAGGCGCTGGTCGTCGGGTTGATCGTCCCGGCGGCGCCCTATGGTCCCGTATCGTATTACGACTATGATCGCGTGCATTTCGACTCGATTGTGGCGGATCTGGACGCGCCGACCGACCCCTTCACCATCGTCGATTGGCTCGACTACGCGCATGTGCTGCAAGCCACCGGCCTCCCGATCCAATTCTGGCGCATGCTCTCGGCGCTCGCGCTCCTGGTGTTCGTCGTGCGCAGCCTCGACGTGTTCGATGCGATTGAGCGCCGCCGCATTCAACGCTTGCAGGAGGAACGCGATCTCGCCCAGTCCAACGCGCGCTATCTGGCCGAAAGTTGGGCGGAAGCCCTGATGAAGATCAACCGCCAGATCGCGGAACTCAACGAACTCGATGACATCCTGTTTGAGATTGTGTGCTGTGCCCGTCAGCTGCTGAACTCCGATTTTGCGGCCATCGCCCTGCTGGATGAAAAGCAGCGGCTCATGCTGCGCTGTTTTGCGATCAGCGACTCGGTGCAGGCCGCTCCCCGGGTCGGCACCAGTGTGCAGGTCAAATCCGGCTTGATTCTTGAAGTGCTGCAAGCGGCGCAAGCCTATCGCACCGTAGGGACAGAAGCGGCTGGCTGGCAAGCGGATGTCTGCCTGTGTGTCGAGGCGACGGTCAGCGAAGCGGCATTTGTTCCCCTGCTCCTCAACAATGTGGCTGTGGGTGTCCTATGGAGCGCGCGCACCAAGTCCGATCCGTATACGGCAGATGATCTGCTCGGGTTGGAACGTCTCGCCAACCAGTCGGTGATCGCCATTCAGCACAGCCTGATGGCCGCGCAGATTCAATCGCTGGCGGTCGTCGGGGAGCGCGCCCGCATCGCCCGCGAAATGCATGACAGTCTGGCGCAGATTTTGGGCTATATGAATTTGCAGGCGCAGACGCTCGAAGCGCTCCTCAAGCAGAACAAGCACGATGCTCTGTTCGCGGAGATTAAACGGATGCGCGAAGCCATCCAGACCGCGCATGCCGACGTCCGCGAAAACATCCTGAGCCTGCGAACCACCCTGTCGACCGAGGCCGGGGTCGCGTCGGCCATGCTCGAATATCTCGACGGCTTCAGCTTACAAACCGGCATCGACATCAAGCTCGAGAACCAGCTCGACGGTTACCTGGGCTTGTCGCCTCTCGCGGAAGTCCAGTTGGTGTGTGTCTTGCAGGAAGCGCTGGCGAACGTCCGCAAGCATGCCCGCGCCACCGAAGTCTCGGTCAAACTGACGCGGCGGGTTGGGTGCGCGCATCTGGAAATCACGGATAACGGCGTCGGCTTCGTCGAACAGGCGGATAGTCAGCGGTTTGGCCTGCACACCATGCGGGAACGCGCGCAGCAAGTCGGCGGTAAACTCTCAATCTCCTCACGGGTGGGTCAGGGCACCACGGTGATCTGTGAGCTGCCCGAAGTCGATCAGGCGAATCTCATGCATTTGTCGCCCGCGGCGCTGCCGGAACGAGGATGACTGCGCATGGTTAACTTACGCGAATGGGCGCTGCCCGTCTACACCATCATGATGCAGATGTCAGCGGGCAGCATGCTGGCTTTGTGGGTACTGTATACGGTGGCTTTGCGCCGCTATGGGCCGGAGATCGCCACTAAACTCACCAAGAACCCGCTCATCGTCATCGTCGTGACGGTGATAACGGCGATGATTGGCTCGCATTATCATCTCAGCCGCCCCGCCTTCTCGCTGTTCGCGGTGCTCAATTTTCAGTCGTCGTGGCTGAGCCGAGAAGTCGGCTTTACGGTGGTCTTTGCGGGCTTGGCGGGCTTATTGCTGCTCGTGCTGTTGTACCGACCGAACGCGGTCAAAGGCCAACTGGCGCTCGGTTGGGGCGCGGTGACGATGGGCGTGGTCACGGTCTATGCGATGTCACGGGTGTATTTGCTGCCCACTCAGATCGCGTGGAATTCGGTCGCCACGCCGATCGCGTTTTTCTGTGCGATGGTGCTGTTGGGCGTCATCGGCATGGCGGTCGTCCTGTTGATCAATCTGTATCTCTTCACCTTGAACAAAGATAGCGATCTGGTGCTCATTCGGGCTGTGACCCGTCGCGTGTTAACCCTCGCCTGCGGGGTGGCGATCCTCGTGGCGCTGATTGAGCTGGCAAATTATGGCTTCCAGATTGTGGATTTGTACAACCAGGGGTCAACCGCTCACGCCAGCCTGTATCTGCTGCTCGGCTTGTATCGCGCTCTGTTTGTCATCCGCGTCGCACTGCTGATCGCTGGCGTGCTTGCCCTGTCACTGGTTACACTCTGGCAGCAAAGACGATCCAAACCGGTCGTGCGCTTTCTGGCATCGATCTATCTGACGTTCCTGATGGTTTTGATCAGCGAAGTCTTGGGACGGTTTCTCTTCTATGCAGTCCATGTGCGGACGGGTATCTAGTGCGACGAAAGAGTCTACCATGACCATTAAAGTGCTGATTGTCGACGATCATAAGCTCTTCCGGCAGGGTCTGCGCAGCTTGATGAGTACCCGCGATGACATCGTCGAGGTGGTGGGTGAAGCGGCCACCGCCGCCGAAGCCATCAAACTGGCGGGGCAGCTCCGGCCTGATGTCGTCCTGATGGATATCTACATGCCCGAAGTCGATGGGCTGGAAGCCACGCGCGCTATCAAAAAACTGTATCCGGAGATCGCCGTGGTGATCCTCACGTCTTCCGAGAAGGACAGCCATTTATTCGAGGCTGTGCGCGCCGATGCGGCGGGCTATCTGCTGAAAAATCTGGATGCCGACGAACTCTTCAATATGCTGGAAGGTGTGGCGAAGGGCGAAGCGGCGATGACGCGCGCGATGGCCTCCAAGGTGCTGAAGGGGATCGCCCGTCAGCAAATCGGCGGCCCCGACGAGATCGAAACGCTGACCGAACGCGAGATCATGGTGCTCCATCTGGTCGCGCAGGGCGAAAGCAACCCGCAGATCGCCGAGAAACTCTCCATCTCGACCAATACGGTCAAGACGCACCTCAGCAATATTCTCAAGAAGCTGCAGCTCGATAACCGCGCGCAGGTCGCCGCCTATGCCGTCGAGCACGGGATCAAATCCTCGCCCGATTAGCGGACGGTCAGCCTCTCCTCTACAACCTGCGGCACAAGCCGCATCAGTCCGACCCCACCCCCAGCCCCTCCCCGAATTCAGTTCACGGCAGGGCAGTTTTAACATTCCGAGACTGTCTCTCGTAAACGACACCGTGTAGGGACGGCCTTCCTGTTTTTCTCGGGTGGGAAAAAAGGCTTGTGCCGCGCGAAAGCAAAGGCGCTTTGCGTGGTCGCCGTCCGCTGACCACGGACGCGCAGAAGCGCGTCCCTACAATGGCTTAATTGTAAAAAGTGTCCTGTCCTCAACCGAATTCAGGGACGGGCGACAGCAAAAACTGGGTTCGTCTCCCCTCTCCCCGCTTGCGTGGGAGAGGGGTTGGGGGTGGGGGGACCGCACGAATGAGGCTTATCCCTGACTGACGTTGATTGTAGGGACGAGGCATGCAGTCATTTCAGATTTGGTGAAAATACTCAACCTCACCCTGCTTGCTCCGCAAGCCGTCCCTCTCCGTGGGGAGAGGGACACCACCTGCCGTGCCCTTGCCCCTCGCCCTCTGGAGAGGGGCGGTTGAGCGCAGCGAAACGAGGTGAGGTTAGGCAACGTGCCGATTTTGAAATCGCCTCAGGCCTCGTCCTTACAACGAATCCCCTACCCTCGACCCCACCCATTACCGGCGCTTATCACCCAATCGGGTGAGATCAAAAATGCTCCACCCTGTTGATGTCCCCACTTGTGAAAAAAAGCATAATCAGCCATCGTGTATCAACATTGACACGGCTCGTCTCTCCTTAGTGATTCCAGCATGGGAGGAATTCTATGGCTGCCAGAGAATTTATTAATGACCTAATCACAAGTAGTATCATGTCCCGCCGCAGCTTCCTTAAATGGAGCGCCATCTTCGGTGGCACCGCGGCGGTTGCGAGCAATTTGACCAGCCTTCCCGGCCAACAAGGGGTCGGAAGTGTCGCGGCGCAGGAACAGGCCGAAGAAAACGTGGTCTGGACGTCCTGCGTGGTGAACTGCGGCAGCCGCTGCCCGCTGCGCCTCCATGTCAAAGATGGCGTGGTCGTCCGCGTCGAAACCGACAACCTCGGCGACGACGAATTCGGCAATCATCAGGTGCGCGCCTGCGTGCGTGGCCGCTCGGTTCGCCAGCGCATTTACAATCCCGACCGCCTCAAGTACCCGATGAAGCGGGTTGGCCCCCGTGGCTCCGGCGAATTTGAGCAGATTAGCTGGGAAGAAGCCTTTGATCTGATCGCCAACAAGATTAAAGAGCTGGTTGAGAATTATGGCAACGAATCGATTTATCTGAACTACGGCACCGGCACGCTCGGCGCGACCGTGGCGAAGTCGTGGCCGCCCAGCGCCACCCCGATTGCCCGCCTGATGAACTGCTTCGGTGGCTACCTGAATCACTATGGCGATTACAGCGCCGCCCAGATTGAGTCCGGCCTGCCGTATACGTTTGGCAACACGTGGGCGGATACATGGGTGACCAACAACAGCATCGAAGACATCGTCAACAGTAAACTGCTCGTCTACTTTGGCAACAACCCCGGCGAAACGCGCATGAGCGGCGGCGGGATGATCTACAGCCTCCAGCACTACAAGCAGGTCAGCGGCGCGAAGATGATCGTCATCGACCCGCGCTATACCGATACGGCGGTCACCGCGGCTGACGAGTGGATCCCCATTCGCCCCGGCACCGACGCCGCGCTGATCAGTGCGCTGGCCTACGTCATGATCACCGAAAATCTGCACGATCAGGCGTTCCTCGACACCTACTGCGTCGGCTTTGACCGCGCGCACATGCCCGAAGGTTACGAAGATCAGGACAGCTACTCCGACTATATCCTCGGCACGGGCGCAGACGGCGTCGCCAAGACCCCGGTCTGGGCCGCGGCGATTACGGGCATTCCCGCGCAGAAGATCGTCCAACTGGCGCGCGAAATCGCGCTGACCAAGCCATGCTTCATCACGCAGGGTTGGGGTCCGCAGCGCCAAGCGAACGGCGAGCAGACCAGCCGCGCCATCCCCATGCTGGCCATCCTGACCGGCAACATCGGTATCCATGGCGGCGGCACCGGCGCGCGCGAATCGGGGTACGGCATTGGCATGGCGGGCTTCCCGACCCTGCAAAACCCGGTTCAGACCTACATCTCCGTGTTCAACTGGCCGGATGCCATTCTGCATGGCCCGGAAATGACCGCGACCAAAGACGGCGTGATCGGCAAAGACAAGCTGGATGTGCCGATTAAGTTCATCTGGAGCTATGCGGGCAACGCGCTGATCAACCAGCACGCCGATGTCAACCACACCCGCGAAGTTTTGGGCGATGACACCAAGTGCGAAATGATCGTGACCGTGGACGTGCACATGACGCCCAGCGCCCGCTGGTCAGACATTCTGCTGCCCGACACCACCAACTACGAAAAGATGGATATCGCCCTGAATGGCGATACCAGCAGCATGGGTTACGCCATCTTCTGCGAACAGGCGATTGAGCCGATGTTCGAGACGATGCACGTCTACGACATGTGCGCGGAAATTGCCAAGCGCCTGGGTGTCGAAGACCAGTACACCGAAGGCCGCACGGTCGAAGACTGGCTGCGCTTCTGCATCGACGAAACCCGCGCCACCAACCCGGATTGGCCGGACTTTGAAACCTTCCGTGAGATGGGCATCTACAAAGTCACCAATCAGGGTGATCCGTACGTCGCTTATCAGGGTTTCCGCGAAGACCCCGCCGCTAATCCACTGTTGACCCCCTCGGGCAAGCTGGAGATTTTCTCGGCGCGCCTGCATGAGATCGGCCAGACGTGGGAACTGCAGGAAGGCGATGTGATTTCCGGCCTGCCCATCTATGTGCCGACGTGGGAAGGCGTCGCCGACCCGCTGCGCGAAACCTACCCGCTGCAGTTGATCAGCGCGCACTTCAAGCAGCGCACGCACTCGACCTACGGGAACGTGCCGTGGATGAAGGAAGTCGCCCCGCAGGAAGTGTGGATTAACCCCATCGACGCCGAAGCCCGCGGTATCCGCAACGGGGATCGGGTCTTCGTTTACAACGGTCGTGGTAAGACGCACGTGCCGGCTCGCGTCACCCCGCGCATCATCCCCGGTGTGGTCCATCTGTCCGAGGGCGCGTGGTATACCCCGGATGCGGATGGCACCGATCAGGCAGGTTGTGTCAATGTGTTGACACGTTATCGCCCCTCCCCGCTGGCAAAAGGCGACCCCATGCACACGGTTCTGGTTGAAGTTGAGAAAGCGTAAAGGGGAATACTCAAATGGCTAACAAATTGGGATTCTACTTCAATGGCGGCGCGTGCACGGGTTGCAAGGCCTGCCAGATTGCCTGTAAAGATAAGTCGGATTTGCCCATTGGCGTCAACTGGCGGCGCGTCGCCGAATATACGGGCGGCGAATGGGTCACCAACCCCGATGGCTCGGTTGTGCAGAACGTCTTCGCCTACTACACGTCGATGGCCTGCAACCACTGCGAAAACCCGATCTGCGCCGAAGTCTGCCCCACGCAGGCGATGTTCAAGCGCGAAGACGGCGTCGTCATGATCGACGAGAGCAAATGCATCGGCTGCCGGTACTGCGAATGGGCGTGTCCGTATGGCGCGCCGCAGTTCAACGAGGAAGCGGGCGTCATGACGAAGTGCAACTTCTGTCAGGACTACCTCGCGGAAGGCAAGTCGCCGGCCTGTGTGGCGGCCTGTCCGTCGCGCGCCCTGTTCTTCGGTGAGATCGACACGCTCCGTGCCGAACACGGGACGCTGGCGGAAATTGCTCCGCTGCCCCCGGCTGACATCACCAATCCGAATCTCGTCATCCAACCGCATCACCATGCCCGCGCAGTCGGTTCCACGGCTGGCAAACTGATTAATCCCGAGGAGGTCTAGAGCGATGCAAGGGAATGAATGGTCACTGATTATCTTCACGACGGTCATGCAAATGGCCGTTGGCTCATTCGTCATTCTGGGTGGCATCCACTTTTTTGCGACGCGGCGCTATGATACCAAAGCGGCGGACGCCCTGAGCGACCGCGCCTTACTGGCGATTGGCCCCGTAGTCGTGCTGGCCTTGCTGGTCACCTTCCTCCACCTGGGGAACCCGCTCAACGCGCCGCGCGCCGTCACCAATCTCGGCACGTCGTGGTTGAGTCGTGAAATCACATTGGCGCTGGTGTTTGCGGTCGGTGGCGCGGTCTTTGCGCTGCTGCAGTGGCGCAAAATCGGTTCCGCCGCGGTGCGCAATGCGCTCGGCTTGCTGCTGGCGGCGGTCGGTCTGGTGCTGGTCTGGTCGATGGCGCAGGTCTATCTGCTGCCAACCGTCCCCGCATGGAACTCGCCCGCGACTGTCGTGACGTTCTTCATCACCACCTTGTTGCTAGGGTCACTGGCGGTCGGTTCGGCCTTTGTCATAACCTATCAGTATCTGCGCGGTCGCGGCAAGCTGACAGATACCGACATCCAGTTCGACATCCTCTCCACCACCTTCCGCTGGATCGTCCTGATTTCGCTGGTGCTGCTCGGGGTTCAGTTCGTGGTCATCCCGCTGTATTTTGCCAGCCTTGCCCAACAGGGATCGGCGGCGGCGATCAGCAGCATCTCGTTAATCCTAAACGAAGGCGGCGCTCTGCTGGCTCTGCGCTTGATCCTGCTGTTTGTCGGCGCGGGCATCTTCTCGATCTTCATGTATCGCAGCGCGTCCAACCAGGCCAAAACCCGGGTGACCGCTTATCTGGCCTACAGCGCGTTTATCTGCGTGCTGGTTTCCGAAATCGTCGCGCGCTTCCTGTTCTATCAGAGCATGGTGCGCATCGGGCTGTAAATCTAGGCGCAGCCTGACCTGTGAATAGAGAGAGATAAGCGCGAGCGGCTTTACTCCCCACTCACGCTTATCTCTATCGATCAACTATTGGAGTAATCCATCATGGAAAATAAGGACACAGTCGCACTCTCAGACAAGCTCATCGCGACCTACCTGGCCTATCGCTTTCTGGGCACGGCGTTTTTTGAAGCCCCCACCGTCGACCTGCTCAAACAATTGCAGCAGGATGATCTCTTTGCCGATTGGCCGCTGGAAGGCACGAATGACGCCTTGAAGACCGGGCTGGAGACCTTGCAGGCCTTTTTCCACGGCTGGCAGGCCGAAGACTTCGACGCGGTTCGGCGCGACTTTGCCCGCTTGTTCATCGGCCCCGGTCACTTACCCACCCCGCCGTGGGAATCGGTGTACCGCAATGAAGAACGGCTGATCTTCGACAAGCAGACGCTGCAGGTGCGGCTCCTGTTTCGCCAGTTTGGGATGGTCGTCCCAACGGTGCGCCATGAGCCGGAGGATCACTTTGGGCTGGAAATGCTGTTCGTCGCGCATCTGTGTCAGGTGGCGCTCGAGGGCATCCGCACTGACCAACCGTATCACACGGACATCGCTCTCGCCGCGCTTGACAGCTTCTTTAGCGAGCATATCGGCCAGTGGGCGCCTGCCTTCCTCGCCGATGTCAAGGAAGCGGCGCAGACACCCTATTATCGCGGCTTGAGCTGGCTGGCGTCCGGAAGCATCCAGCACACGCTGGAAGCCTGGCACATCGAGAGCGACTCAGTGGCTTCGACATGAACCTGATCGAGCTGGCGCTGGCCGCCGAGGCCTTCGTCCAACAGCAACCTGGTTATTCAACAGACGACGGTGCAGTGCGTGCGCACGAAAAATGTGCACGCGGCCTGTGACCGGTGCGCGGCCCTGTGCCCGACCGGAGCCATTCGGCTGGACAGTGATTTACCCGAGCTGACTCCCGAGCAATGCATCAAATGCGGTGTGTGTTTACATACCTGCCCGCTGGGCGTCTTCGAACGTCCCGACGGTTTTCAACGGCTGCTCTCTAATGCCCACAGCCTACGCGAGCATCAGGTGGTCGATATTGCCTGTGTGCGTCACCCCGCGCCCCAAACCACCGCGTCTGCGGTCGCTGGAGTTGTTCAAACCAAGAATTGTCTCGCCGAACTCGGCGTGTCCGCCTGGGTGGGGCTGCTCGCGGTGGGGGTTGAGCAGGTGCGCGTGCGCCTCGATGCCTGCGCGGAGTGTCCGCTGCGCGTTTTATACCCCAGCATTGAGCAGGGCATCGCCGCGACCCGCCAGCTGCTCGCCGAGCTGGACCGGGCGGATGCGGTCGTCCCCGTCTATGCCGCCGACGCCGATTGGGTCGAACGCCCGTTACACCATAACACGCCCGCGCGCCTGTCACGGCGCGGCCTGTTCGCGTCACTGGTGAGTCCCGAGGCCGCCGCACAGCAGCAGGCCATCAACCTCATCGATGAAGGCGATGGCTCTGACCAACTCTCCCGTGAGCGGCGGCGCTTACTCAAGGTCTTGCGCCTGCTCACGGAGCAGATGCCCGATCTGCCCGAAGCGGCGCGCCTAGACGGCGCTGGTTTCGTGCAGTTGGTGGTTTCCGATGCCTGTAACGCCTGCGGTTTATGTGAGCGCGTCTGCCCGACCGCTGCGCTGCATGTGACCAAAACGGATGATCAGTTTATGGTCATCTTTGCAGCGCAGCGCTGTCTGGATTGCCACTTGTGCGTCGACTACTGCGAACCGCGCGCCCTGACGGTGTATGGTGCGCCGTCGCTGCGCCATGTACTGGACGAGGCGCGTCTGCTCCTGCATACCGGGCACATGAAGGAGTGCACGCGCTGCCAGACGCGGTTCGCTGGCTCACCAGAGCAAACCTTGTGCCCAACATGCACTTTCCGCCGTGAACATCCCAGCGGTGTGCATCTGCCCGAGGCGGTGCTGGCGCAATTGCCCGCCGCCACCCGTGAACGCTTACTGGCTGTGAACGCCAACCGCGCTTCGGCGCCCGAAGCCTAAAGCAAAGGTAGATAGAACCAATGGCAGACCTACACGAAATTTTGGCCATCACCGAGGCACAGCATAAACATCTGTGTCCGCGTCAGGTCCTTGGTGTGCGCATGGGGTTGTACGCGGCGGAACTGCTTGGGCTGGATCTCCCCCAGTCGGATAAGCGCGTGCTGACCTTTGTCGAGACGGATGGCTGCTTCGCGGACGGCATCGCCGCCGCGACTGGCTGCACGCTCGGACATCGCACCTTGCGCCATATCGATCACGGCAAATCGGCGGCGGTGTTTGTAGATACCAAGACCGAGCTGGCGATTCGGATTCACCCTGCGCCCGAAGCGCGTCAACTCGCGGCCTCTTCCCTGCCGGACGCGAAGAGCCGCTGGCACGCGCAGTTGGAAGCCTATCAGGTGTTGGCGAACATGGATTTGTTCGTGGCTCAGGAAGTGATCTTGAACCTCTCCGTGCACGATCTCGTCAGCCGACCGGGCATCCGCGTGACCTGTGCAGTCTGTGGCGAAGAGATTATCAACGAGCGCGAGGTCATCAGCGGCGGTCAGCCGCTCTGTCGTAACTGCGCGGGTGAAGCCTATTTTCAGGTGAAGTGTGATTCAGCGTGGTTGGCCGACCCCGCAGTGATCAGCCCTGACGAGCGGATCCTGAGCCAGATCGGTGGTTGAACCGATGGCGGCGCAAATCGCGATACTCGCGGGGGGGCAGTCCCGGCGCATGGGCACGGACAAGAGCTTTGTCCGGCTGAACGAAAAGCCGCTGCTCCAACACGTGATCGAGCGCGTCTCAGCCTTGCAACTGCCGCTCGTGTTGATCGCCAATGACCCCGCGAAATACGCTGATTTTGGCCTGCCGGTGATCACCGATGTGCTTCCCAACGCTGGATCGTTAGGCGGGATCTACACGGCGGTGCAGCACGGGGACGCCGAATACACGCTGTGCGTCGCCTGTGACATGCCCTTCCTCAACCCGGCGCTCCTCCGCCACCTGCTCGATCAAGCGACTGGTGTCGATGCCGTGGTGCCGTTCGTCCACGGAACCGCCCATGCCCTGCACGCGGTCTACCGCCGCACGTGTCACGCAGTCATGCGGGAACAGATTCTGAGCGGCGATCTGACTATTCGCCGGGTATTTCCGCAAGTCAACACCCGCTGGGTGAGCGCCGACGAGCTGTGCTTGCTGGATCCCGATTTACGCTCGCTGGTCAACGTGAATACCCCGGATGAGTTAGCGCTGTTCCACACCGCCACGCCTGAATGATTACCCACCCCCGTGTCTGGTCAGGGCGACGGGTGACGACGCTCACTTCACCGTGATATAGCGCCGAACCACAAAGATCGCGACCAGATTCAAGCCAATCGCCACCAGACAATTCGCCAGCAGCCCGGAAGCGAACAGCAGCGGAGCAACGGGGGTCAGCAGCGCGCGCCCCAGCGTGACCGCGGTCATCAGCACCGTCATATACATCGCGCGGGCATTCGGGCTCAGCTCGGTGGCGAGCGGAATGCTGGCGACGACGCTCAGTTCAAACGTCAGATAGAAGAAGAACAGCCCGACCAGCGCCAGATTCAGATTCACCCCGGTCAACGGCAGGATGAGGCACGCCAGAATATTGCCGCTCACACCAAGCAGCACCAGGCGCCGCTTGCCAAACTTGTCGGCAAAAAAGGTCACGATGCCCTCGCCGCCCAGTTCCGACAACCCGATGACGGCGGCGGCCACGGCCAGCGCGGCCAGTTGAATGCCGAACGATGCTTCAATCCACGTGCCGAAAACCACACTCACCAGTTGATTCGCCGCGCTGATGCTGAAGCCGAGGCATAGCCCGGCCAGCGCCATCGGGCCGCTGACGGCGGCGCGCAGCGCGGGCAGCAGCGCGCCATGCTGCGCAACAGGTGCATCGCGCTCAACCCGGAACCATACCAGGAGAAAACTCAGCCCGGCGAGCAGCGCCAGCGCCAGAAACGGCGTCTGCCAGTTGTACGTCGCGAGCAGCCACGTCATGGCCGGGACGCCGAACAGGAACGCGCCGGACCACGCCAGTTCGACCATACCCAGGTACAGGCCGCGCCGCTGATACGGCACTTTGTCGCCGATGTACGCCTGCATCGCCGGGCCGAGTGCCGTTCGTCCCAAGGCGCCGAACAGCAGCGCCAGCGCCAGCCCGGTGAAATCGGGCAGGATGAACACGCTGACCATGCCCGCCACGTACAGCAGCAGCCCGAGGAGCATGGTGAATTTGCGCCCGCGCTGTTCGGAGACACGCCCCATGAACGGCGAAACCAGCCCGAGGAGCTGCATCAGCGTGAGCACACTCACAATGGCGCCGACTTCGACGTTCACGCCGCGCGCGAACACGGGCAGCAGCGGGTAGATCATGCGCACGCCCGTGTCAGTGATCGTGCGCGTTCCGGTCAGTAAGGCGACGACCGGCAGCATGGGCGAAATCTTCCGCTTTTCGACCGAAGACGACATCATGAGCGCTGTCCTAAATCACTGGGAATTGGGTAGGCTCTCAGTATGGCACAGGGTCAATCAGTTTGTCTAGGGTTCAGAATAGTTCTGATATCTCAATCCCCGCCACACCGCTGAGCGGGGGCATGCTGGGAAACGCGCGTCACTCAGACGGGAGAGTGTCCGCATCCACGAGCCATTCCACAAACGGATCGCGATAGCGCCGCCACTGCTTTGCGCCCTGCGCCATTTCGTCGTCAGTGAGTAGGCACGCATCGAGCGCAGCGCGGATCGCGGCCTGATCCATCTCGATCCCAATCACGACGAGTTCCTGCCGGCGGTCGCCATATTCGCCCTCAAAATAGCGCTTGATCTCGGCCACGAGCGCCGGATCGTCCGGGTATTCATCGTCGGGCGTGTTGGCCCACCACTCACCGCCGTAATCGAGCGTGATGACATCGCCCGCTTGTGACCACACGCCAACCAGGTTGTGCCGGGTCGCCAGCCACACGAAGCCTTTAGAGCGCAGCACACGGTCGAGCGCCGCGCTTTCGAGCACATCCAGCAAGCGCTGCGGATGAAACGGTCGGCGCGCCCGGTACACAAAGCTGCTCACTCCATACTCTTCAGTCTCCGGCGTGTGCGGCGCGCCAGAGAGCCACTCGGAAAAAGTTGCGGCGCGGTCAAAGTCGAACCGCCCTGTATTCAGAATCTCCGTCAGCGCGACCTGTCCGTGATCGGCACAGATCAGTTGCGCTTGCGGGTTCAGCTTGCGCAGCAGTGCCTCAAGGCGGTGCCGCTCTTCCGGCTGTACCAGATCGATCTTGTTGAGGATCAACACATCCGCGAACTCAATTTGATCGACCAGCAGATCGACAATCGTGCGTTCGTCGTCAATGGTCACGCCGATGCCGCGTTCCGCCATCGTATCGAGCGACGCGAATTCGCGCAGGATGTTATGCGCATCCACCACCGTGACCATCGTATCCAGCCGGGTGAGCGCGGACAAACCACCGTCGGTCTCGCTCAGGGGAAAGGTGAAGGTCTCGGCGACGGGCAGCGGCTCAGAGATGCCAGACGATTCGATCAGCAGGTAGTCGAAGCGTCCTTCGCGTGCCAACCGGGCAACTTCCACAAGGAGATCGTCGCGCAGGGTGCAGCAGATGCAGCCATTGCTCATCTGCACCAACTTCTCATCAGTGCGGCTGAGCGCCGCGCCGCCGTCGCGCACCAACTGCGCATCGATGTTGACTTCGCTCATGTCGTTGACGATCACCGCGACGCGCAGGCCTGCGCGGTTGTGCAGGATGTGATTGAGCAGCGTCGTCTTGCCCGCGCCCAAAAAACCAGATAGAACCGTGACCGGGAGTCTCGTCGTCATGTGGTCAACGCCTTCAAACTCAAGCCATGACGCCGCAAGAACGCCGGAAGCCCAATCTTGTCAATCGTGCGCAGTTCGCGCGCCGTCACGCGCACTTTGACGAACTGCCCTGTCGCTTCTACATAGATCGCTTTGGATTGCAGATTCGGGTTGAACTTGCGCCGGGTCGCTCGCATCGAAAACGAGCGATCATTGCCGAACATGGGTTTGGTCTGGGTGATTTTGTGTTTTCCTGCCATTTGGCTGCTTTCGTTTCTCGTGTCTGACAGAATCGTCAGCGTAACTGAACCGCTGAACGACTGCGGACGAAATTCCAATCACATAAATGATACGAAATCTCATTTATGGATAATATTGATACCATGTCTCATTTATAATCACAAGGGCAAGTTGGCGATCGTGATGTTACGGTACCGGAGAGGCGCGAAAACTAGGCCACGACCCTGCATCATGTCGAAACAGCTCGCTGCAAGCATTCAGGTGGCACGCTAACCGTGTCGTGCGTCAATACCTATCGGAGAACCTGATGAAGTGGTAAACAAACGCTATGACCTATCGAAGCGGCCTTCACACAACGGTCAGCACGGCAACCGGCAGCAAAAAACGCCGGTCATGATGAGCGGCGTTCTTCGAGGAGCAGGGCGGAGTAAACGGCTTACTTGAAGCAATTGCCACCGCGGCAGAAACCGACGAACAGATCAGTGCAGGCAAAGCGCTTAACGAAGGTGAGTAGGCAGTCTTACAAGCCCTCGAACTGCTGCCCCGTGACCATGACAGCATTGTCTGGATCAGGGCAACCAACCGAAAAACTGGGTGATGGACAGTGGATCGGGCATATCCGCAAACGCCTGCGTTTGCTGGACGATGCTGCGCGCAAACGAAGGAGGTGGCATGCCGTACGCTCATTCGACGTGACCGATTTGATGCGCCGCTCTGACATCGCCATTCTTCATCAGGAACGCTAGAAAAACCGGACATAGCGTTCATATTTGAGAGAGGAGATATGAACGGTATGTAGAATAATTTTTATGTGTCCGTCTTTGGTTCGCGCTTGGGGCCGTCAACCTTTGCTTCCTTTCAGCCGACGGGTACGGTGACCGTACACACCGGCGAATAGTGCAGGCGATCCCCTTCAATGCGATACGTCCCGGGAGCCGCCTCCCAGATGATGTAGAAACGCCGCACGTAGCGGTCATCGGTGGTGCCGAGGCGAAGCGGTTCGCTGGCTTGTGCCCGGTACGTGCGGGAGCCGATGCGAATGCGCCCCGGATCGATCTGGGCGGCGTCGCGCGCTTCGCCAAAGTTGTCGAAGGCCGGGGGTGTGAATTGGATGGTAACCCGCTGCCCGGCCCGCAGCGGCCCGTTGATCGGTTCACACGTCTCTAACGAGAGCGTATTGGTTCCCGGCGGACGCACATTATCGACGAAGGGGAGTTCGGCGCACAATCCGCTGACCGCGACCCGGTCGGCACGCAGCCAACTGCCGCTGCGTAACTGCCACCACACGTAACCATCGGGATCGGTCGTTTGCAGCAGCGGATCGACCCGCTCCCCGGTTTGGAGGCTGGCGACCACCTCGTAGAAATCGCCGGGGCCGCCATACAGATCCGCGAAGCGCTGCACGGTGCGGCGGCAGGTCGTGTCCTCGGTCGCGCGGACTTCCGGCGTGACCACCGCTTCCACCTGTGACTGAATATAGGCTGCGCGGGCCGCGGCGATCCCCTCGGTGGAGAGCGGCTCGGCGACTGTGACGCGCGTTGGCAGGTTAGCGACGGGCAACCCATTCACGATGGCTGGGGCATACGGCGCAGCGGCGCTGATAGTTTCCCCGATGGCGGTGCTGTAGGTTCCGGCGGGCAAAAATCCCTCCACCTCGCCTGCGCTGACCAGCCCCAGCCCGTTCAGCGCATAGACGGTAAGCGCCCCATCCGCCGTGAGAAAGAAGGTTCCGGCGAGGGTTAGGTTGACGCCGTTGACACGCAGTCGGACGGGTTGTTCGACATTCGGCGTTTGCAGGAGTAGGCCGGAGGTGAGCGCCCCGCCGCAAAACGCCGTCGCGTCGCTGTGGAGCGTGAACCGCGCGAACGGCCGCTCAATGATCGAGGCGCCATCGGCGACCGCCAGTGCGCTGACCGAGCCACTCACAGTCACCAGTTCGGCTGCGATCCAGCCATATTCATCTGTATTGGGAATTTGTGTGCGCAGCCACGCGCCCTCAGCGGTGCGCCCGCTGACGACCACCCTTCGTTAACGCCCAGGCGGGCGAGAATCTCCCCGGAGGCTTCCGGCGTTTGGCGAAGGTTGAGCGTACCGAGCGAGAGCGCGTTCAGCGTGACCAGCGGCGGAATCAGGTTGGTCAGTTCGGCGTTCCCGAACAGCATCAGCCACCCAGCGCGCTCCTGCAGCGTGGGCAAATCGGCGCGGATGGTCAAGTGGGCGATGCCGAGTTCATCCCCAGTGGAAGTGACGCGCAGCTCGTGGATCGTGTCGGCGGGCGCGCGGTCGCCGGGGAGTGCCGGGGCTATCTCCGCGGCGAACGTGCCCACCTGCGCGCTGCCATTGCCGACGCACACGCTTTCGCCTTGCAGTCCGTAACAGGTCGAGGACGCCCGCGCCAAATCGATCAGCACCGCGGGCGGGCACGTGGGTACGTCTTGTCCGAAAGCCGGGGATACAAGCAGGAGGAGCACTAGCACACTGAGCAGGAATGGGTTTAGCTTCATCATATCCCCCTTGATCCGATGACCGCAGCTACTGCTAGACTACCGCAAATTTCCCCAGCGTAGGTCAAGCGTCATGGTCGGCGGCGGAAATCGTATGGTAAGCGCCGCATCGATTTCCCGCATAATGAGGGTAGTCGGCGCACACGGGAGTAGCCCATGAAGCAAAAGTGGCTGCTGGTTCTGTTCCTCCTCTTATTATCCGCTGTTGGCATCACCTGGGCCCAATCCGGCCCGCCGCCGGAGGTGTTTGTCCCCTACCGGCAGATCGGCGAGCTGCGACCCTTCGGTGTGCAGTATGATCCCCACTTTGATCGGTTCGTGTGGGTCGACCGCGATGGGCGATTGGTGCTCGTCGATGCCGCCACTTACACCGTGCAGCATGTCCTGTATGCATCGGGCGCGTTTAACGCCTACCGCTTCAGTCATGACGGGACGCTGCTGGCGCTGGCCATTGACCGCCGCGTCGAACTGTGGGACACGGCAGGCGGCGAACGCCGGGCGGTCTTTGAGCCGAGCGGAGCGAATCTGGTGCAGGGTCGCCTGCACTTCACGAGCGATGATTCGTGGCTGCTGCTGGACACCGTGGTGCCCGCGCCGCCGGAAACCCGGCGCAGCGAAAATGACACCAGCATCATCCCGTGGCTGTGGGATGTCAACGCGGCGCTGGAGCGCGCGCCTTCGCGCGTGGCCAATGGCGAAATCGCGCAGCCATTTTTCAACTTCCGCAATGGGCTGGTCGTTGGCGCGAACTCCTTTCTGATCGCGGGGCTGCCGGGGCGCTTGCAGGTGTTAGACGGGCGCGATAATGACTTCCCGGTCACCGCCGAAATCCTGTCCTCCCGCTTCGAACGCGACCCAATCACGGTGTGGGAGAGCGCAACGGATGAGTTGATGTATGTCGATCCGGTGCTCGACAACGTGCTCGCGCAGGTGAACACGCGCACCGGAACAGTGTTCAATGTGCCGCTCGGACGCGATCTGAGTCAGGCCAACCTCGCCGATTTAGCGGACTTCACCCTGAGCGACAATGCGCGTACCCTGTGCGGGATCGGGTTACAGCACGAGACGTCGCTGCTGCGGCTGATTTTCGGGGATAACTATGGGTCATATCAGGGTGGCGATCCGCTCACGGTGACGCTGCTCGACGTGCTGCAGCCCATGACCATGGAGGCAGATCGCGGCGCGCTGCTCGTATCGACCTTTAACGAAACGCGCGGACGCGGCGTGATCGAACTGCTGCGTCCAGTGGATATTTCGGCACTGGCGCTCAGCCCGGATCGCGCGCATCTGCTGGTGCGGCGGGCGTCCGGCACCCAACCCGTCGAGGTGTATGGCCTCGACTCGTGCGCGCTGGAACAGATCATCTATCCGACCGAACCCGATCCCGGTGGCGGCTTGCTGGCCTATAACGCGACGGGCAATGTCATCCTCGCCGACTTCGAGCGCTTTGACGCGGCGACGGGCGAACGCTTGGCGGGCGTGCCGACCTATACCACGCCCTTCGATTACTACGTGTTCAGCGCCGACAACCGCAGCCTGATCACCCTGCGCGGCGGCGAATGGCTGCGCTGGGATATCGAAACCGGCCGCATCGCCGAGCGCAAGTCGATTGCGCTGCACGGCGAGGTGCTGGCGGTCACGCCGGATCAGAGCCGCTACCTGACGCGCGCCGATGCGGCGGACGGGATCACGCTGGAAATTGTCGACATTCGCGCTGACCAGCGCCGCCCGCTCACGATCCCCTACCCGACCGACGGCAGCATCGAGCAGATCATCCCGTCGGACGACTGGGAAAATGCGCTGGTGGTCTATGGTCTGAACCCGACGAGCCAGCATTACCCCGGCAACGCGATTGCCGTGTACAACTTTGATCGCGGTCAGCTGATCTATGCGGCGGGGGATGATCTGCCGCAGCCCGAAGACCGCGCTTACGGGTGGTTGGATGCGCGCACCGTCTATATCAGCAGCTTCAATACAGAGTATCGGTCACAGCCGGAGCGCATTCACGGGATTGAGTACCATACATCCGGCTTGCCCGCCTGCTTGGTCGCGGCGTTCCCTGATGATTGGATGCGCTGGCAGCCCGTATGGGAAAACCTCACACTGACGCTGCGCGCGGACAGTTTGAATCGGCTGGCGGCGCGCATGTGCGCGGCGCTGCCCGCCGCGGCGAGTGAAGTGATCGCCGCGCTGACGCCGACGCCGCGCGCAACCTATGCGTCGCTGGCGACGCCCGCCGCTTACGTGATCCCCGGCGTGCCGACGTGCCTGACCCGCGCCTTCCCCGGCCAATCGGTGGATTACGCAGCGCTGTGGCGCGAGATGACCGTCGATCTGACGGCAGAAGCAATCGCCACTCTGGAAACGATGCTGTGCGAAGGGCTGATCACGTCGTTGAGCGGCATTGAGCCAACAGCGACCGTCAACCCGAATATGCTGGTACCCCCCACGGCGACTCCGGTCGATGCTGCGCCCGAATCGGTGGAAGGGGCTGACCGGTATCGCCCGGACGTGATCGCCATCGACATTCTGACCAGCAATCGCACACGCGGTGATTATTTACCACCGCACAGCAGTTCCACGCCCGGTTTGGACCGCGACCTCCTCAGCGAACTGTGGCTCAACCAATTCGGTACGTATCTGGGCGAGCGCGCGGTCAGCGCGGATGGGACTCTGCTGGCGGTACGCGATCCGAACGGCTTCGTGCAAATCTACCGCCTCACGCGCTCGTACAACGACTTCATCGCAGATGAGTTGAATGCCATGGCCACGCGCGCCGCGGGCGGCGGCCCGTCCATCGGTCTCCTCCCGACGGCGACGCTGCCCTTCGATCCGATTGGGGAGATTCGCCCCACGCTCACGCCGACTATCACGCCGACTCCGCCGCCACTGCCATCCGCGACCGCTGTCGGGTCGCAGGTGGGCACCGTCGAGGATGTGTGTCCGGCGCGGACATTGAGCACGCTAGACGCGCTCCCGCCCGGTTTCGCCCCGCCGGGACGCATCTTTGCCGCGCCACCACCCGAAACGTTCGATGCGGTGTGGGTGCTCAACCCGAGCACGGGTGACTTCCATCCCGATAACACCATCCCGCGCTGCCACCTGGATGGGTCATGCTATCTGTCGCCGAATGGCGCGTGGATGGTGTATCAGGCGGATGGCGTGCTGGTCGCGCAGCCGGACGGCTCGGCGGCGCGCACGCTGTTCCCGTTGGAAGCCGCGAACTACTTTCCGGAGGCCTATGCGTGGGCAGGTTCGACGCTGATCCTGCGCCGCCGGGAATGGCAGCCGGATGAACGCGATCCGGTCATGGTACTGCGCGACTTTGACCCGACGACCGGGCTGGTCTCCGCGCCCTATCGCCTCGATCCCCCTGTGGAGATCGCCGGACTGCCGACGACCGAACTCGCGTGGCAGCCCGGCGGCACGCTGGCGCTGGTCAGCACACCTTACGGGATCGGCGGGGCGAAATACTATCTGTATGACGCGGTGAGCGGGACGGCGGCCTATTTCGCCCGCAGCGACGATAGTTCGCTGTGGTATGAGTGGCGTCCCGATGGCGGCGCGCTCTACTACCATGTGAGCGGAACAGGCGCGCAGTGGAATGTCTTTGACGTGCGTACCGGGGAACATGCTGTCCTCGGGGAAGCGCTGCCGGGTGGGACGTGGTCGCCGGACGGTCGCTATCGCGTCGAGGCCACCTATCTGCCGACCGATGAAGTGCGGGCACAGGTCGCGGCGGGTGATCTGCCGCCGCAGTTCCAAATCTGGGATAGTCACACTGGGGTCATGCGACGCTTCTGCGTGCCGGAAAGCGGCTTGTCCAGCAATGCGCCGCTGGATTTCACGTGGTCGCCGGATGGCCGCTATTTGGCCTTCGTCGTATATCTGCCACCGCAGGGCGACGCGCCGAATCCGACGGGCACACCGGGTGAACCGCCACCCACCGCCACGCCCGTCCCGTTGGAGCAGCAGTACCAGTTCAGCGCGCCCCGCACCATCATCATGGATACACAGACGGGGCAAGCGGTCGTCGTGCAGACCGGAATCAGCGATCTGCTGCTGTGGACGGAGGGCGGAGAATGATCACGCGAATGCAGATGCGCTTTCACCACGGACGGCAATTCACAGCTCTGCTGATTGTCGTGCTCCTGCTGGGCGTTGTGCCGTTCGCCTCAGCGCAGGAGACCGTGCTCGCCTATGTGACCACGCAGGATTTCGTCGCGCTGCGCCATGGACCGGGACGCGCCTTCGAGCGGATCACAGTTGTGCCGCCGGAGGTGACGCTCCCGGCCTATGGGCGCTCGTCCGACACGCAGTGGATTCAAGTCGAGTATGAGGGACAGCGTGGGTGGATCGCCTCGATTCTGCTCGTGTGGAGCGGCGATGTGATCAACCTACCCGTCGACGGCGTCGACCCGGAACCGTTCATCCGCCGCGCCGCGGCGCTGGGCATGACCACGCGCGAAACGCCCATCTACCCCGCGTTCACGCACATGCTGCCGCAGTATCAGGTCGGCACGATTCCGGAAGGCGTGGCGCTGGAACTGACCGGACGCGTCGGCGAAACGGGCTACTTCCGCTTTCAGGTGCGCTACGAGGGCCAACTGTACTGGGTGGGCTCGTGGGACATCCGGCTGATCGATGGCGACTATCACCGCCTGCTCGATCTGGCCTATCTGTTCCCCTATGGCCGACTCGTGCAGTCGCTTGAGGAAAACCTCGCGTTCTCGCTGAGCAGCTACACGCGCATTCTCAGCGTCTGGCAGCGCTTACAGCGCGGCGACCGCGTCGCCTGTGACCCACTCCCGACGTATGTCGAACGCACACTCACCGACGGCGATGTGCTGAAAGAACCGCTGTTCGCGCCCGTCATCGTCCCGCTCGACAACGCCGTGACCGCCATCAACCGGACGATCAGCGTCTTCGAAGACGCCTGTACTACGCCGGGCTACACGCTTACGCCGGAGACCGTCAATACCCAGCTTGCCGAACTCGCCAGCGCCCAGCGCAGCCTGATCCTCGCCGGATCACTGCTCGAACCGCTGCGCGCGCGTAATCCGCTGTTGGACAGCGGGACTTAACCGACCTCATTCGAAGGAGACGCTTGAACCATGAAACGCCTGTCTGTGCTGTTCATCATCGTCACTGTGCTGCTGCTCGTCGTCCCGGCCTTCGCGCAGGACGCCACGCCGACGCCGCTCCCGCCCGAACCGATCCCCGACTGCCCGACGTTCGAAGCCGAACCAACGGACATCCGTGTCGGCTACTACATGGGGCAAGGGAGCGCTTATCTGGCGACTAGTCAGTTGATCGAGGCCAAAATCGCGTTCGCCTGCGTGGTCGAAGTCATCGAGCCGAGCTACATCGCCGGATGGATGGGGCGCGCCGAAACCTACTTCCATCTGCGCGAGTTTGTCCGCGCGCAGTACGACTACAACACCGCGCTGGATTACGACCCCAATTTGAAAGAAGCATTCAACAATCGCGGCGTGGTCTTCGCGGCGCAGTACGATTTTGCCCGCGCCGAAGCGGATTTTCAGCGCGCCGTCGAACTGGACGGCAATTATCTGGTTGCCATCAGCAATCTGGCGATGATTCGCGCGGCGCAGGGCGATTACAGCGGCGCGCTCAGAGTGCTGGAAGACGCGGTGGTCGCCTCGGGCATTGACGGCGTGATCGCGGAGTACGCCGACCCGGAACGCCCCGACAACGCCACGCCGATCCCGTTCGACCCGCTGGCGGCGCGCTTGTACGCGCTGCTCGGCATCATCAGCGAGGCGCAGGCGCGCGATCAGTTTAACGCCTACCTCTACCTGTACAACGAATCGCAGCAGTTCCCGGATCAGCGCATTGCCGATGTGGCCGGGGCGCTCGACTCGCGCTTCACGTTTGATCTACGCTTGGACGATGGATCGTGGCTGATCCTCGACGATTTCCTGTCGTGAGGGCGATCATGGGACGTCTGCTGCTGGTGCTGCTGTGCGCGCTCATTCCCTTAGGCGCGGTCGGGGCGCAGGCTGAGGTGGAATGCGCCCCACCGCCCGCCGGAATCAGCGTGGCGTATTCGTATTACGTCGGCCTGGGGGATGCGCAGTTGGCGCGTCAAGCCTATGCCGCCGCTGTCGTGCACTATACCTGCGCGCTCCAGCTCGATCCGGGCTATGCGCCCGCTTACGCGCGCCGGGGCTACGCGCAGATTAACCTGGGCGACGGCGACGCGGCCATGAACGACTACAACCGCGCGCTGGAACTGGATGAAGCGCTGGTGGAAGGCTACATCAACCGCGGCGCGCTGTATGTGCAGTTGGGCAATTTCGGGCTGGCGATCGGCGATTTTACGCTGGCGGCGCAGCTCGACCCGACCAGCGTGTCGGCGCTGAACAACCGCGCAATCGTCCACGCCATTGAGGGCAATTACGCCGAGGCAATTGTCGATCTGGAAGCAGCCATCGCGCTGGATCCGGACGTCGCGCACCCGTATGCGACGCTGGCGGCGGTCTATTCGGCATTGGCGGCGGAAAACTATCAGCGTTTTGTCGCCGTGAGCGGATCGGTGGCGCGCTTGCCCGCCGGGACACCGCCCGAAGTGCTGGTCGCCATCGACGACAGCCTGCGCAATGGCAATTACACGTTCTGGCTCACGCTCGTCACACCGGGGGAGTGAGGTCGCCATGAAACCGCTTGTAGTGCTGCTGCTCTGCTGTGTGCTGGTGGGGGGCGTCTCCGCGCAGGATGACGGGCGCGGCGTGGTGCACACCAGCTACCGTGACGATGGCGCTTTAGCGCGCAGCTCCTGCTGCCGACGCTGTATGCGCTCGACCCGGCGACCGGACTGCCCACGGCAGCAGGTGCGGGCAATTTCGGCCTCGTGCTCAACCCGGGAGCGGGGCCGGTGCTGCACCTGCGCGACGATCTGATGTGGGGGGATGGCATGCCCGTCACCGCCTACGATGTGTTGTACAAATATGTGATCGACGCGACCACCAGCTACGCCGATGCGGACGGGCTGCACGTCTTCAACGATTTCATCGCGGGCGCACGGTTGATCGACGAGTACACGCTCGAACTGGATTTTCTCGATCAAACGTGCGCCGCGCCCGCCCGCGTGAATCAAGCGCTGCCACTGGCTCACGTACGCGCGCCAGACTTTCGCGCGTTCGTGGACGCGGTCGGCACTCCCGACGAACTGCTGACGCTTCCTGAATGGATCGCCGCGTATCGCGCTTATTTCGCTGACCGTGTCCCGCGGTCTACGCCCACGCTGCCCCTACCGGGTACACCGTTTCAACTGGTGGAGGCGCAGTCTGATGAGGGGCTGCGGTTAGTTTCCGGCGATCTGGCCGTCGTCTTTTCGCCGGCTCCGGTGGGCATACCCCCGGTCGAACGCTTCCTCACGGGGCAGACCAATCTACTGCTCGACGTACCGTACGACCGCCGCACTGACGTACGCGCCGCGCGTGACGTTCAGATCGCCGAAATGCCCGGTGGCTCGTGGGATATGCTGCTGTTCAACCTCGCCGACCCCACGCGCCCCCGCGACGCCTTTGACGAAGATGGGGCGCGGCGCGATCAGGGACAGCACCCGCTGTTCGGCGATCTGCGCGTGCGGCGGGCGGTGCAGTTGGCGATCAACGTGGACGAGGTAATCGAGAGTGCGTTTCATGGGAACGCCACGCCGATGGCCGCCAACTACCCGCCGACCTCGTGGGCGTCTGATCCTGACCTTGCGCCGCTCGGTTATGATCCCACCGAGGCCGAGCGCCTGCTCGATGAGGCGGGGTGGGTCGATGTAGACGGTGATGGCGTTCGCAACTGCTACCACTGCCTCTACGGGACTGAAGGCATGGACTTCTATTTTATGATCGGCCTTGACCCGCAGCTGAGCCAGGCGAGCAGCTATGCCGCCGCGGAGTCGGTCAGCCGCCAACTGCGGCGTGTGGGGATTGCAGCTCAGATCTCGGAGGCGCCCAGCGCCAGCCTGCAGGAATTTGACGCCTACTGGTTCACGTTTGGGGCAGAAACCGCGCTCAACCGCGATCCGGATCAGGCGGCGCTGTGGTCGACGGCGGCGGATGTGGTGGACTCAGCGGGCAATCCCGGGTCGTATTCCAATCCGCGCGTCGATGCACTGCTCGAACAAGCGCGGACGCTCGCCGGTTGTGATGTCGAGCAGCGGGCGGCGCTGTACCGCGAAGTCTCGGCGCTCTTGCAGGCCGATCAGCCCGCGGTGTGGCTGTATGCACAGCATGAGTTCTACGCCGCGCGGGGCATCGAGAATTTCGCGCCCTATCCCGATAATCCCCTGTGGAATGTGACGACGTGGAGGGTGCATCCGTGAACAACCTGCTCCGTTTCAGCCTCATGGTTGTGCTACTCACACTGGTCTCGCTTCCCGCCCACGCGCAAACCGATTTCGTGGGCGTGGTGCGCGTTGAAAGCGCCTTTGCGCGCGCCCTACCCGCCTTTGACGCCGAACCACTCGCGTCGGTGTTTGACGACGAACGGCTGGAAGTCATCAGCCGCAACCTTGACGGCTCGTGGTTTGAGGTGCGCCGACCGGGGCGCTTCAACACGCTCGGTTGGGTCTTCGAAGGCATCATGGACTGGGATTTCCAGCCCGAACTGCTTCCGCTGGGCGACTTCACAACGGGCGTGGTCGGCCCCTACCCGCTGACCCAGTCCACGGATGACGCCATTTACGTCAACGAAGGCGCGTATCTGCGCGAACAACCACTGCGCCGCGCCCGGATGATCATGGAACTCCCGGCGCTGATCACGATTCCAGTGCTTGGGCGCAATCAGGATGGCTCGTGGGTGTTCGTCAACTACCTCGGCTACCAGGGGTGGATGATCGCATTTGCGGGGCGACCGATCCCGAATTGGCTGCGCATCCCCATGCCGCCCAATCTGCCCCCGCTGGAAACGCCGCCCGTCGTGACCATCCCGGTTGAGCTGCAGCAGGCGCAAATCGACCGCCTGCGCGCGTTCATCCACGAGCGCTATGCGCTGGCGGCGGGGCTCGAGACGTTCTGGTGGCGCGTGTTTCGCGGAGAGATTATGCCGTGTGCGGCGCCGCCAGAAATCGTCGACTACCCCTACGGTGAAGCCGATGTGCGCGAACTGCCGGAACTGGGGCGTTACGCACCGGAGGTCGCTCAAGCCGTCACTTACCTGAACCGCGCCCGCGAACCGCTGCTGCACTGTGGCATCGTCGGCCCGGAGGTGACGATTGCCGCGCGCAACGCCGCGATCAACGCGCGGGTAGTGTTCGATGCGACACTCGAACGGCTGCAAATTCTGGAAGAAGAGGTCGTGCAGGTGCGCCGCTGACGAGTAGCGCGGCGTCAACACAGCTTCGGGCGATCCGTTGGATCGCCCGAATGATTGTGTGAGTCTAGCCGCGCCACGGGGTCGGGGACGGCGTGGGCGTGAAGGTGGCGGTCGGGATCGGGGTCGGGGTGTAGATGCCCGTATAGGGTTTTTCAAACGTCCCGCCCGTCTGCAACAAACACACCTGCTGCCAGTTGTAGCGGTAGCTCGAATTTGTCCAGTACGGCGCGACGCGCCACGTGTACGTGCCCATCTCCCACGGTAAATCGCTCAGGATGATGCGTGACTGGGGCTGGGTGCTGTCGAAGGCGCGGCGGTCACCCGTCGGCGAAATGACGATCACGCTGTAGACGTTCGCTCCCGTCAGCGCGGGGAACGTCACCGCCAATGCGGTATCGCCCGCCATGAAATTCCCCGTCAAGGTGAACTGTCCCTGCCACTGCGAACACAGATCTTCCGAGAGATCGAAGCTGTCCGGCACACGTCCGTTGGCATCGCGCGGGAGCAGTCGTCCGGTCGGCGGGATGGAGTTGAAGGCGACACTGGTGCGCAGCAGGCGGGCGTAAATCCACGCCAAGCCGTCGCCGTATTCGACTTGCAGCCACTGCCGGCCATCCCAGCGCGTCAAAAAATCGCCCGCGCGTCCGACGACCACCAGCGATGTATCGCGCGGGATGCGCCCGATTGTAGGATAGGCGAAATCCGGACCCGCGCGCACCTCCGCCTGATCGACCGTCACCAGCGCATAAATGGAATTGATGGGCGGTTCCTGGGCGCGGAGGGCAGCGCTTCCGGCAACCGCCAGCAGCAGGATGAACAGGGCCAGCAGCGGAATGATGCTTCTCATGGGAGTCCTCTCGCAGCGAATCAGCACATCTGCTTCCATTATAGGGGTGAGGAAGGGACACGCCGACTTGACGCTCGCCCCACGGTTGAACACTGACACGCAGATGGTCGCTTGAGCGCGACTGAGGCCGATCCCGAAATTCCAGACCACTCGGGTTATGAAGGGAAGAGACCCGGACAGTGTCGCGGTAGTTAGCCAACAGGAAACAAACAGCCGCTTTATTGTCCTCGCTGGTGAGTAATCGTCAGCTCTGGGGTTATGCGAGACACTTTCGCACTCTCGGTTACCCTCCATGCCCATATCCATCCCGTCACAATGCCAGTGTCCCATCCCCATAGCATCCACGTGATACCAGCAGTTACTTTCGACACTGACCTTGTCAACGATGGCAATATTAACGACGACGAGGACAATCCCGGCGTTACTGATCTGGAAATTACCTTGCACACTGACGAAACTGCCGGGCTGCACGGTTTGCAGCAGGGGATCGTTGGACCCGAGCTGAACAGAAATGGCGTTAACGACCTGAATATTTCCGTCGAGGCCAACAGTCGCGCGATTGTCCGCCGCGGGGGCGCTGCTGGTGAACGAAATCACGCGGCTGAAGCAAGCGGTAACCGCATAGAGGAGTGTACTCGTGTGAGCTGGTGTCGAAACACAGCCCACATGGTGTGATTATTCGTCTTTGTCTGAATCAGCGTTCTATCCGAGATGCCAGCAGGCACAGTGCGACCTGTCTCAATTCGCTTCATTATTCCTAATTCCTAAGTGCTCCGTCCGACAAGTCTTCGAAAATGATGATGTTTTTCCGTAGGGGCGCACCTGTGTGCGCCCTCAGGCGGGCAGACACATCGGTCTGCCCGACGACTTGAATCTTTTGCGGGATGAAGCACTAAAGTAGGTCTCAAACAATCCCGAATGGGGCCCCCCGCTACCCCTACCTGACTTTGCGGGATGAAGCACTAAGCTAGGGTCCGAAATACGACATAACAGGCCAAGGCAGGCCGATCGCTACGTAGAATAATGTCTTTTGGGGGAGTTTGCGGACGCGGTAAATCGCGTCCGCAAACTCCCAAGACCGACAGGTAACTCGTTTTCACGGCATTCTCCGCCCTTACCGGCCTGCCTTGTCCTTTGGCTGACAAACGGTCATTGGCTTAGATACGTAAAGTACACCGCCTCGAACGTGCCGGAACAAAAGCCGCAGACGAAATTGGCAGTACAGTGACCTGAATCAGGATATATTCCCGACCCATCCGGGCATTCTTCCCGCGCAAAACGTGAGCCCTGCTCATGACAAAGGGACACGTGCGCCTGTAGGCTACATCAAAGGAGAAGAAGAAATGGGCAGCGTTTCATACGGAGGGCTGTGCAATTCAAGGTCCTCGCTACCCGCGATGTCATCGCAGGTATAAACAAATCGCGCTCCATTGCAGTCTACATAGACTATTGCTGCCTCGGCTTACGCAGACGTTGGCAAGTTACCAAGGGGAGACATGATGGCGAAGTCAGGCGACATCCTCGAACACCCGGTGACAGGTGAGAAGATCATTTTTCGGAAAACGGCTCAGGACACGAGCGGTGAACTCATGCAAGCGGACGTGATCATGAGACCCCATGGGTTCGTCGCAGCCGAACACATCCATCCGATCCAAGAAGAACGCTTCGAAGTTCTTTCAGGGAGTGTCAAATTTCGTATCCGTGGGGTCAAGCGAGAAGTTCACGCAGGCGAAATCGCCGTTGTCCCTCCAGGTACCCCGCATGTGTGGTGGAACGATGGCGATCAAGCGGCCCATGTGCTGGTCGATGTTCGCCCTGCGCTCCGTTTCGACGAGTTCTTTGAAACCTTTTTTGGCCTTGCCCAAGCTGGCAAAGTCAGCAAGAAAACAGGGTTGCCCAATTTGCTCGTCCTAGCCCTCGTGATGCGAGAATTCGAGAAGGAGCTCTATCTGGCGCAACCGCCAGCAGCCGCGCAAAGAGTCCTTTTCGGTTTACTTGCGCCGGTTGGACGTTTGCTTGGGTATCAAGGGCACTATACCTATCCGCGATGAAGAGCGCGAACAGATTACATGACTGGCGGCGTCCTCAAGCTGGCAGAGTAATCGCCGTTCAACACGCGGTTAGAGTGTGGACGCATCTGCTGAGGGTGCGTCCACCTATAGGCTCTGGTCGAGTTACGAGAGGCGGGCGGTAAACATGAATCGGATATTGCTTTCAACCAATGGCAGCAGACTCGCACGGGCAGAATGTAACGCGGACGGACAATGGTCGGTCGAGTTTCTGCTCGAAGGTGCGATGGTAAGCTGCCTATCCGTTGACCCTCACAACCGCAACGTTGTGTATGCCGGGACACAGGGCAGTGGTGTCTTACGCTCAGCGGATGGCGGCAGGACATGGAAATCTGCCGGGCTTGCCGGTCATGTCGTCAAGTCGCTTGCCGTCAGCCCCGGCCAACCGGACACCATTTATGCCGGGACGCGACCTGCACTACTCTTCGTCTCGCGTGATAAGGGCGCGCATTGGGAAGAAGTCAGCGCATTCCGTCGCATCTTTTCGCGGCGCTTCTGGTTCTCTCCAGCCGAGCCGCCTTTCATAGGCTACGTCCAAGGCATTGCGCTTTCGCCAACCGATCCCAGCGTAATTGTTGCCGGAATCGAAGCGGGAGCCGTGGTTCGGAGCACGGACAGAGGCACAACTTGGCAGGATCACCGCAAGGGCGCTTTGCGCGACTGTCATTCCATCCAGTTCCACGCCACCAACGGCGATTGGGTCTACGAGGGCGGCGGAACGGGCGCAGGTGCTGCGTTCAGCCGCGATGCTGGAAATACATGGACGCAGATGAGGCAGGGGCTTGATCGCCATTACGGTTGGGCAGCCGCCGCCGACCCGGCCTGTCCAGACGTGATGTACGCCTCAGTATCACCGGGGCCAATGAAAGCCCACAGTAGGGATGACGCCCAAGCTTATATCTTCCGCTCAATGGGCGGCGGCCCGTGGAAAAAACTGAGCGGTGGACTGCCACAGCCGTTGAGCTACATGCCCTACGCGCTTCTCACCGACCGGGCAAGGCCGGGACATCTGTATGCCGGATTGAGCAGCGGCGATGTGTGGCACACAGCCGATTACGGCGACCACTGGCAGCAGCTTCCGGTCAACCTAGGGAGCATCTTTACTGCAATGATTATGCTCTGACTATTGGGGGGACAAGATGACGTCGAGAGAAAGGTTATCCCGCTATGCCTATGCGGTAACCGCGTGGCTCTTTGTGGCGGGTATTCTGACGCAAGTGTATCTCATCGGTTTGACCTACTTGGGTGGACGCCCCACCCTGCAAAGTCACGTCGGGTTGGGGCATGGGTTGGCGGTCGCGCCTCTGCTCATGGTTGTGCTGGCTTACACCGGTCGTTTGCCGCACCCCATGAAGCCCTGCACATGGTTCGCGCTTATCGTCTACGTTCTGCTAGCAGATGTTGTCATCTTCCTACGGGGGTCAGCACCGATTATCGCCGCACTGCATCCGGTTTTGGCAGTTCTGCTCTTCGGCGCTGTCGGGTTCCTTGCGCTACGCGCACGGCAGATAGTCCGCGGAGAAAACAGGTCAGACGCAGTAGTTCAAGCGCTGGCTTCTGCCTCTCCATCCCATGACTTGCAGAGATAAACTAGTTACAGGAGAGCGAAGTTTATGGCGACATCCGGCAGCGAAATCGTGAACTCACGTACCGGGCAGCGGACCATTTTTCTCCAAACTGCCGCCGATACCGGGGGTACTTACCTCCGCATGGAGAGCTTTCATCCACCAGGACAACCCGCCGAACCGGAGCATGTCCACCCATTCCAGACGAGTCATTGCGCAGTTCTCTCTGGTCGGCTGCACTTTCGAATCGCGGACACCGAGCGAATTGTCAGCGCGGGCGAGATCCTAGAGATCCCGCGCAATGTACCACATTATTTCTGGAATGAGAGTGATGAAGAGGCACACGCCATTCAGGAGTTCCGCCCGGCACTCAACATCGAAGACTTCTTCGCTACCTATTTCGCGCTCGCCCGAGCAGGCAAACTTACCGAGCAGGGTATACCTGCCAATGTATTCCATCTAGCCGTTTTGTTGCACGAGTACGATCAGGTCATCCGCGTGACAAAGCCACCCCGTCTGGTGCAGCGGTTGCTGATGTCGCTTGCACCGTTCGGACGATTCCTCGGCTATAGCGGAACATACCCGTGAGGAGAAACTCCGTGAAAAGCCGGATCGCCTCGCGGAATGGAATACTCGCATTCACCATCCTCATTGCTATAGGCGCTGGCTTGGTGCTCCTGAATGCGATCGTCGCGCAGGGTTTATCGATGCGCACCGTCACCGCCAGCCTACTGATCCTGTGTTTTGTCGTGTTCACGGTCGGCGGTATGCTCTTCACGGGCCGAGCGTTCTTGAAATGGCAGATTGCCGAAACCTCTTCTCACTTAACGTGGGAACGGAGTCTAGTCATCGCAGCAGTTCTGACGACCGTTTTCGGTCTAGCGCTGCTTGAGGATCTGCTGCGTGCAGCCGGTGAACCGCTTCTGTCACGGTTGGGCATGATAGCTTATCTGTTGGGTGCAGTGGTTGTCGTGGTTGCTGAAACTGCTCATCTCAGCAAGCGTGATTGGATGTATCCGCAGATCGTGCTCTATGTCGTGCTGGCGTTTCTGGCTCAAGCGGCTTTCGGAGCATCCCTGCTGCAAACCGGCTTGGTGGCGGGATGGGCAGGCTGGGCGACCATCCTTTGGAACTTAGGGTGGCTGCTGGTCATGCTGATTGTTCGTCCACGCGACATCTACTATCCGGTGCTGCACCATGTCGCGCCGCTCCTCATCGGCATCGCGCTGCTGATCCAACAGTAAGCACCGCTGTCACACAGCGCGTTGATAGTCTACGTGATACGATATTGCATACGCATCAGTGCCAGTAGAGTCAGAATGAAACTACTTATGAATGAGCGAACTGCGCGACGACTGTCCTGGTCTATTGCCGGGCTTTCCGTTCTCGTGGTGTTGGCTGGTCTAGGCATCAGTCTCCTCGCGCTGATCTTCAGTGACCGGGGCGTGACCTTTAGCCATCAGTTCTTCACACCCCCACTAACCATCACCTACTGCGTCGTCGGCGCGCTGATCGCTTCGCGTCACCCGCGAAACTTGATCGGCTGGATATTCTGCACCATCGGGTTTCTGAGTGCGCTAAACATGCTGTCGGCAGGCTATGCTTTGTACAGCGAGCTGGTTAGTCCCATGCCCGGCGAGGCGTTGGCGCGCTGGTTTAGTATTTGGATATGGATTCCGAACACGCTGCTCCCCGTCACATTTACCCTGCTCATGTTCCCTGACGGTAGACTAATTTCGCGGCGCTGGTATCCGATGGCGTGGGCAGCGGGATTCGGCATTGCGGCTTACACGTTCAGCATGGCTTTCTACCCCGGATCGCTTGAACCGCTGGGCATCCCTGCATCCAATCCGTATGGAATTCAGGGCAGCGAAGGCGTGATGAAGGCGCTGATAACCTTTGCGGCCCCTTTTCTTCTTGTGGGCATTTTCGGCTCAATTGCCTCCATCGTCGTCCGCTTTCGACGCGCTGCTGGAATCGAACGGGCGCAGTTGAAAGGATTGGCAGTCGCGGGAGTCATTGTCATTGTGGGGAATATTCTAGGTGGGCTTCTTTGGCTCATCATGCCCGACAATGCATTGTCCCAAGAGCTGAGCATCATTGCCACTGATATTACGCTTGTCAGCATTGTCATTGCTACCGGAATTGCCATCTTGCGCTACCGGTTGTGGGATATTCACATCCTCGTTAACCGTGCGCTGGTCTATAGCTCGCTGACCGCGCTGGTTGTGGCGCTGTATGTCGTGATCGTCGGCACATTAGGGAACCTCCTACAGGCGGGCAGCAGTCTACCTATCTCATTGCTGGGAACGGGGATCATTGCGATCTCCTTCCAATCGCTGCGCGACCGCTTACAGCGCAGTGTCAATCGACTGATGTACGGTGAACGCGACAACCCATATGCCGTATTAGGTCGCCTGTCAGAACGGCTTGAAGTCGTGGTCGCTTCGCAGTCGGTACTGCCAACCATCGTGGAGACAGTGGCAGAGGCGCTCAAACTGCCCTATGCCGCGATTGCTTTGCAGGATGGAGAGCAGATCAGGATCGCAGCCGAGTACCTTCGCGCGCCAGTAGTTACGCCGAGAAACATCGGTAAGGCGGAATCTCTGCCGCTGATTTATCAGATGGAAACCATCGGGCAGTTGATCCTCGCGCCCCGTTCCCCCGGTGAAGCCTTTTCCGCTACCGATCAGAAGCTGCTAGAAACCATTGCCCGGCAGGCAGGGGTTGCCGCTTATAACGTCCGGCTCACGCAGGACTTGCAGCGTTCCCGTGAGCGGCTGGTAACAACCCGTGAAGAAGAGCGGCGGCGGCTTCGGCGTGATCTTCATGACGGGCTTGGCCCTGTCCTTGCGGCCATGTCCTTCAAGCTGGATGCGATCCACAATCTGGCGAATCGCGATGCGGGTGCGGTTCAGCGCTTGGCGGCAGAACTCAAGCTGCAGATGCAGGACGCGCTGGCGGACATCCGGCGGATCGCCTATGATCTGCGTCCGCCCGCCTTAGATGAGCTGGGGCTGGTTGGCGCACTGAAAGCGCATATTACATCCCATAATCAAGTCCAAGGACTGCAAATTACCCTGGAAGCCCCCGAAAATCCACCGCCTTTGCCCGCTGCCGTCGAAGTCGCTGCCTACCGGATTGCGCTCGAAGCGCTGAACAACGTGAGCCGCCATGCGGAGGCGCATCACTGCCGTGTCCGCTTGTCATTGCCAGATGATCTATGCCTGGAAATTCTGGATGATGGACGAGGACTCCCTAGGGAAGTTCGAGCCGGTGTCGGGTTGATCTCCATGCGCGAACGCGCCGAGGAGTTGGGTGGCAGGTGTACGGCTGAAGCGTTACCTCAGGGAGGCACAGGCATTATGGCACGTCTGCCTTTAGCCTTCGTCCATCCTTCAGGGGTTGGCTTGTAGCGATGGAGACGATCCGCGTTCTCCTTGCCGATGATCACACGTTGTTTCGAGATGGACTGCGGGCGCTGCTGGCTTCAATCCCGGATCTGGAGGTCGTGGGGGAGGCTGCCAATGGCAAGGAGGCGCTGCGGCTGGCTGTCGAGCATCAACCCGACGTGATTCTCATGGACATTCAGATGCCCGATCTCAACGGGATCGACGCGACGCGTCAGATTTTACGCACCAGCCCGCATATCGGGATCGTCGTCCTGACGATGTTTCAAGATGACGACTCCGTGTTCGCCGTGATGCGCGCCGGCGCGCGCGGCTACGTTCTTAAGGGTGCGGATCAGGGCGTGCTGCTGCGGGCCGTGCGCGCGGTCGCCAGCGGCGAGTCGTTGTTCAGCCCGGAAATCGCCGCTCGGTTAATGCAGTTCTTTGCCCATCTAGAACCAGCCGCGCGCCCGGAACTGTTCCCCGAACTGACCGAGCGCGAACGAGAAATTTTGTCCTTCATTGCCGATGGACAAACCAACGCCGAAATCGCCGAAAGACTGGTCGTCAGCCTGAAGACAGTCCGCAACCATGTCTCCAATATCTTCAGCAAGCTTCAGGTTGCCGACCGAGCGCAAGCCGCCATTCGTGCGCGTGAAGCCGGTCTGGGCGGCTATAAAGACATGTAGCCTGGTGTTTCTGTAAGTCCGCACCCGTGAGAAATCGCACATTCGAAAACAATGAAGTCCACGCGGTACACAACAAAAAACGCCGGGGATGTTTCTCCCGGCGTTTACCCCGAAAAAGTTCGGGTCCAAATTCACTAGCTCCACAGCTTGTTGCCAATCCGAACCTTTTGCAGAGGAAGTTCTCCCTCAATTCCTTCATTCTATTGCTTATCCTCAACGTGCGCAGTCGCTTTCCTGCTGGACTCTAACTGAATTCGGCTTTTGCGGTGAGCGGGAGAGGTGCGCCCTCCCCCACTCATCTTGAAGCTCGCTGCCCGTACCAGCAAGACTCCCGGATGTCACTGTACCACACCTCCGCGCAGTCCTTGCCAACGACAGCGAATTCGACCAGTTGTTGGGTTACTAAAGGGAAAAGGCAATGACTCGCGTATTCGTTTTCACCAACCATAAGGGTGGCGTAGGTAAAAGCACGTCAGCCACCAACATTGCGCTCGGCATTACTCAGGTGCTGAAGCGCGCCCATGCGTCCAACTGTCGCGTGCTGCTGATCGACACGGACTCGCAGGGACATGCGTCGTTGGTCACGACCGGACGCAAAGACTACGGCGCGGATGATAGTCTGTACACAGTGTTGATGGCAGATCGGCAAAATGCGCCGCAGACGCTTATGAACTGTACTGTGCAGAGCCAATGGGACGAAGATCTGCATGTCCTCCCCGCCTCCCCCATGCTTGAAGGCGCGGAGCGCGAATTGATGGGCGTGGCAGGCGCGCCCTATCGACTCGCTGATCCCCTCAGCAAGATTGCCGGACAGTACGCCGCCGTCGTGATCGATACCCGCCCTTCCTTCTCATTGATGACAGAAATGGGCTTGCTCGCGGCCACCGATGCGATTGTGCCGGTCGAACCGCGCTACCTGGAGACGGTCGGGTTGACCAGCGTCATTCAGAAGATCAACGACATTCGTGAGGGTTGGCGGCATCCCAATCTGCGCGTGAGTGGACTGCTCATCACCAAGATGGATACCCGCGTCCGCGGCCACAACCACTTGCTCTCCGAGATCAACGCCCATCCAGTACTGGGCAAGCTCGTGCTCGGCGTGATCCCGGTCAACGAAGCCGTGTCCTATGCCCATCACAATCATCAGAGCCTCTTCACCTACAATCCGCGCTCATCCGCGAGCAAGGCGTACATTCAGGTGGTCGCTTCGCTCGTCCGCTACATGACGAAGGTGGGTGCGTGATGGCAAAGGGGAAACACGAACCGGATTGATGAGTTATTGGCATCGGTGACGACCGATTTGATGGGCGATGGTCAAGGTGCACTACAGGACAATAGCATCCGTGTAGAGCGGCTGCTGTTGGAGATGGTGCGTCCCGATCCGGTGCAACCGCGCCGTGTGCTGCCAGAGAGCATTCACTTACGGTTTCACAACAACCAGTTCACGCCGACGCAGGCGCTGCGTGAACTGGTGCAGATCGTGCAAATCGCCGCACGTCAGCAGGGACGACCGTTCAACAGTGTTATCGAACTCCTGCCGAATGCTGACGAAGAGCGCGAAGAGGAAACTGCCGTCACATTGTCACCAGAAGAACAACTGCTGCACGATCTGGTCAATCTTGCCGTGACCATCCGCGACGATGGTCAGGTCAATCCCCTGACTGTCGTCGATGTGTCGCAGGGCGTAACCCGGTTGTTCCGAATTGAGACGGGCGAGCGCCGCTACTGGGCAACGTGGCTGCTGCGCGACTTCATCCCTAACTACACCGGTGATGGGACAATCCCCTGCATCATCATCCCCGAGAAGCGTTCGTCCGTGTTCCGTCAGGCGAAGGAGAACACGGCGCGATCCGGGCTGACCGCTATTGCGATGGCACGTCAGGCTGCTTTGCTGCTGCTGACGGTACATGGCTACGAAATCTCTGCTTACGCAGAGAACGAACTTCTACCGTCAAGCACTTGATCTACATCTGCGCTCAAAACGTGAATTCACGGATGCGATTTTGAGCGCGATGGGAGGTATGGGGCGAATGCAATTCAGCCAATATAAAGCTCTTCTGAAACTTTCGGATGAAGCTTTGGAACTGGCTGATCGTCACCAGATCGAGGAGTACCGGCTTCGCCCAATAGTCAGTGTCGCACCTGAGTATCATTCGGAAATCGTCCGCCAGATCATCGATTTCAACCTCACTGCGAAGCAAGTGCGTGAACTCTGCGACGGTGATGGGTTAGAAACTGACACGGAAGAACCACTAGACAAACTACCGCCCGCCGCAATGAAGATGGCGCGTGCTGTGCAAGCCAGTAATTCAACAACACCACAGGATATCGCACGAGCACTCATGCGTCAGGAAGGAGATGCTGCCATCGCACGCGCAAGACTACAAGCGTTACGGAAGTTGCTGACTGAAGCAGAACGTTATCTGACTGAGGACTAGAAATTGTAAACGCGTTTACATTTTGGAGAAGGCCTATGACGACCAAAACCAGATCACCGCCCTAGAAAACGAAATGCCCACTGCTGGACGGCGCGTGGGCGGCGCGCTGTGATACGTTTGGACTGGACACCCACAATGTATCACAGCCTGTCCCCATGTGCAACTGAAGATCCATTTCCAACCGTGTTTTTTGACACGTGTTCTCTTCGGCTTTGCATAGAGACAGAGGGACTGATGAGCATTGATCTGGAGCAAATTCGCTCCGCGAACCCGATTGAACAACTCGTCGGCGAACGCTTTGCGCTTAAGCGTCAGGGCACACGCTACGTCGGCGTCGAACATGACAGTCTGGTGGTGACATCCCAGACCGGACTCTATTTTTGGAACTCACGTGGTGAGCATGGTGATGTCTTCGACTTCGCCGGTCGTCATCAACTTGGCTACGATAACCGCTGGAACAACCGCGACGCGGCGATGTTCTGGGAAGCCATGCGCTATCTGGCGGAACGCGCAGGTATTTCCATCGAAAGTAACGCGGACTTTCAGAAGTCGTATATGTGGGCGGAACGCCAACTGGTGCAGCGCCTGCACGAGGTACTGCTGAACACTCCCGCTGCGCTGGACTACGTAACCAAGACACGCGGATGGCAGATGGCAACCGTCCGTAATGCACGGCTTTGTTTCATGCCACAGGATAAACGGAAACTGCTGGCTGACCTGAATCTGCCCGACAAGTGGCGCGGCGTGATCGCCAAATTCCCCGCCGGGATGATGGTGTACGTTCATCTGGAACGGGGGCGTTTGGGGTATCTGAGCGGACGCTCGATTGAAGGTAAGCAGCATTACAACCCACCGCGTGACCTGCTCGGTGAGCGTCGTCCCTATGCCAATCACCTCTACACGGCGGATGCTGACCAGGTGGTGCTGGTCGAGGGACAAGCGGACGCGATCACGTTTGGCGAGTGGGGCTTTCCGGCGCTGGCAGTCGCCGGAATGCATGTCTCGGATGAATTGCTGACTTCGCTGCGGAAACACCGCCGCGTGTTCGTCGCGCTCGACAACACGCCGGATGCGATGCAGAAGAATCGAGACATTGCACGGTCACTCGGTTCCTGTGCCCTGATTCCGCGCCTGCCCGACGGCGTGAAAGATGCCAACGATTGGCTCACACAAGGTGGCAGTGTTGAGGATGTTCAGTCGGCATTCAACAAGGCAAAGACGTGGCTGCAAACTGAGATTGAACGCGCAGCGTTTCTGGATGGACTCGAAAAGAAGGATACGATCCGGGCGCTGTTCACTTACGCCGTCGATCTGGATGAAATGGAATTGAGCGAGTTTCGCGCAGCGCTGGCAAAGCAGGGCGTGAAAGGACGCGCGTTCAACGACCTGCTCCGCGCCGCTCGGAAGAAGCAAGAGAAGGAGGAAGACGACGACATGCCGCAGATTCTCGGCGACGATATTCCGCTGCTCTCGCCCGCGCTGGGGTTTCAGCGCGATGTCGCCATTGTCACCGTTTCGGTGGTGGAACGAACGAAGGACAAGAAGCTGAACACGCAGCCGTACCTCGTGACCTCCTCACGCGAATTGATCCGCCTCAGTGAGGAGCAGATCATCAAGCTCGATGGACGCGAGGTCGCGCTGCGGGTGATGCCGGAAGGCTCGGAATTCCTGATGCGCTGGCGCTTCGCCGACATCCAGCGCTTTCTGAAAGGCGAAATGGTCGAACCTGGTCAAGTCTTCACCGCCGTGCATGATCTGTTTACGCAGTACGTCGATTTTCGTTCGCCCGTGGAGAGTGCGATCCTGACTCTGTGGACGATTGGGACATACTTTTACACCATGTTCCCGGCATACCCTTATCTCGCACTGAACGGACCGAAGAACAGCGGTAAATCGACCGTGATGCGCGTGATGCAGCCGCTCGCCTTCAACATGGTCAGCACGTCTGATCCGACCGGTCCGTCGATGTTTCGGCTGATCCACTACGCAAGCTGCACAGTCGGCATCGACGAAGCCGAGCGCTATCACAATCCCAAAGACCCCGGTATGCAGCAAATTCGCCAACTGCTCAACAGCGGCTACAAGCACGGGATGCCCGCGATTCGCTTGATCGGGGGGGATATGAAACCGCAGGCGTTCGACGTGTATTCACCTAAGATTCTGGCGGCAATTATGGGACTGGAGGACATTCTCGCCTCGCGCTGTATCGCCATCCCCATGCGCCGCACCGACAAGAACATGCCCTCATTCCCGCCTGACTTCGACGGCGCAGCGCTCCGCCATTTGCTCTATACACTGGCGCTGACCCACTTCCAAACCGTCCATATCAACTATTCCGAGCGTCCCACATTGCACACCCTGCACAACCGCTCCGGTGAACTGTGGTCGCCGCTGGTCGCGCTGGCAGCTTTCTTTGAGGAACAAGGCGGCATCAGCGGACTGCTCGAAGCGATTGCGACCGCTGCCGAAACCGATGAGCAGATCAGTGAAGGCAAGGCATTGAGCGAACGCGAAGAAGCGGTGCTGCAAGCACTGGAACTGATGACACGCGGCGATGAAGGTACGGTCTGGATCAAGGCCGTCGCGCTGCGTGAGAAAGTCGCGCGGCTGATCGGTCAGCCGGTCGAGAAGATGGGGGATGCCCAGTGGATCGGGCACATCCTCAAGCGACTGCACCTGATCGACGAGGCGGGGCGCAAGCGTGGCATGGATGGCATCGCCTACGCTGTTCGCTCGTTCGATGTGATCGACATGATGCGCCGCTACGACGTCGCAACAGTGAATGAGACTCGCTGAAAAACCGTTCATACCCTACATACCGTTCATGGGAATGGTATGGAGGGGATACGAACTTGGTTTGAGGTGTCATACGCATGCCCCAGAACGCTTGTGCGAATTTTCGATTTCGCAATAATGGGATGACTATGAGGAGTCCATCAGGTGAGAGGTAAATTGTTAAGCAAACGACAGCAAGTCATCTTGCGTTTTCTCTATGACTACAGCCAAATCAACGGCTTTTTCCCGACGATCCGTGAAATCTGCCAGGAGACCGGCACCGCTTCGACCTCAGTGGTCGCGTACAACCTCGGCAAGCTGGTCGAGTTCGGCTATCTGAGGCACACATCACGCCGTTCCCGCTCGAACACGCTGACGAAGCAGGCATACGAGTTTCTGAAGGTCGCGCCAGCTACGGACTTACGCATCGTCCGCAACGGCGATTTGCTTGAACAAGAAGTGCATCGCCTGCGCAGTCAGATTGAAACGCTGCGCCGTGCGCATCGGGCGGAGATCGAGACCTATCTTGAAGAACGGGCGCTGCTGGTCGAAGAGATCACGCGGCTGAAGGAGGCGATACCCGCGTAGAGGAATGTATGTACTCGTGTGGGCTGTGGTCGAAGCGCAGCCCACATGGTGTGATTATTCATCTTCATCTTTCTTGGGCTTTGACTTTGGAGCGGCAAGACGTTTCTTCTCGGCGTGCTGCAGTTTCTTGATGCTCTCTGCTGTCGGCAGGTCTTCCGGCATCGTCCCGCCGAGTTCAGCAATCGCCCGCCGAACGACAACGCCCGCTTCGTAATGCACGGCATTCGCCGCATCCTTGCCCTGCACCTGGTCGCGGCGCAGCTTCTCTTCCGCCTGTGTGCTGCGAAACAGGTTCGCAGCGAGTTCAGTCGTTCCCATGTGATCAAGGATGTGCTGACTTTTCTTCAGTTTCTTGCGCTTGTGGATGGCTTCTGCGGTTAATCCGTTGTACAGCCCGCGATAACCGTGATTCTGGAACACGGCGAAGTCTTGTCCGGTAATCACGCCCGCCGTTTTTGCTGCTGAGGCGAGGTCAGTGTTCTGCAACTTAATGCGCTGGCGCAGAAGCAGACGCCGCTGATCCTCAGTTAACTCCGCCATCGCTGCTGCATCTGAAACTTCTTGGCGGCGTGTCTGCACCGCAAAGTAGGTTTGACCGAGCGCAACCACTTCTTTCGCCGGATCGGCGTTTTGCACGACGAGGTAACAGGCGTAACGCGAGAGGTGCATATCCTCAACTTCGCGTTTCGCATCTGAGCCAATGGCGACCATTTTGATGGCTCCGACGAAATGGTCTGTCGGATCATGCCCACTGTTCTCGCAGGCAATTTGTGCTTTGAGTAGCACCCCTTTGAAATTACGCCAGTTTGTGTATTCCAATACTTCCATCAGATCACGGGCTGACCAGAATTCCAAGTCATCCTTATCGACCTGACGAATACGGTCAAACAGGGAAAGGGAAGGATCAGGGGATTGATCGGTTGGGTTGGTCACGGGACATCCCTATTTCAATAGGTTCGGTTTGCACCATTATAAAGAGCTCTACGTTAACGTGGGATAGTTATCAAAGAGAATGCCGGGCGGCAACAGGACAGTGACACCAAATTTGTTTGTGTTCATCGATTTGCGTATTACCTGGGCATGTGTAGTTGTTTGGGTTAGCTCCCAATGGTGATACAGATAATCCCGCTGCACTATGCTCAAGAACCCGTACCCCCAAACAACTCCATATTGCTGTGAATTGACCCGCGATGGACGAACATCTCGCTGATAAGATTGCTGCTTGCCTTGTTGCCCTTGGGAGTGTGCTGTGCGCTGGTTCATCATTGCTCATTGTTTCTCGCTGCTGCTCCAGTTTGTTCTGCTTCGTCGCCAATCTGACCAAGCCAAAGACCTACAGATCCTCCTGCTGCGCCGGCAACTCGAGATCGTCCAGCGTAAGTTGGACAAGCCGTTGCGCGTTTCCCACGCCGAGAAGTTCTCCCTCGCGCTTCTCACCGTTCAGTTGAAACGCATCACGGGGCAAAGCGCCAAGGAATTGCGCGACGTGCTCCGCATCTTCCAGCCCGAAACTGTCCTCCAATGGCATCGTGAATTGGTTCGCCGAAAATGGACGCATAGGCATCGAGCGCGCTGTGGACGTCCAAGAACCGACGTCGACGTGGAACGCTTGGTGCTTCGACTTGCCCGTGCCAACGATTGGGGGAACGGCAAAATCGAGGGCGAATTGCGCAAACTGGGATTGGAGATCAGCGATCAAACCGTCGCCAATATCCTCAAATGTTACGGCATACCACCCCTGCCCCAACGTCGCCCCTCACTGAGTTGGCGACAGCTCATGACCCATTACAAACAGCAGCTCATCGCCTGTGACTTCTTCACCGTCGAGACCCTGTTTCTGCAAACGCTGTACGTGTTCTTTTTCCTCGAGCTTGGCACGCGCCGCGTCCACTTCGCCGGTTGTACCGCTCATCCCACGAGCGCGTGGGTGACGCAGCAAGCCCGGCAGTTCGTCTGGGCAATCGATGAACACAAGCCACCGCTGCGCTTCCTCATTCACGACCGCGATACCAAGTTCTGCAGTTCATTTGATGCAGTTTTCGCATCGGAACACATCAAGATCATTCGCACGCCGGTTCGGGCTCCCAATGCCAACGCTTACGCTGAGCGTTGGGTACGAAGCGTCCGTGAAGAGTGTTTAGACAAACTGCTCATTCTGAATGAAGCTCATCTGCGGCGTGTCATGCGAGACTATATCGATTACTATAACAACGCTCGCCCTCATCAGGGCATCGGGCAGCAAACCCCAGTGCCACAACCAGAACGAAAGCAAGCCGGAGCAATTCACTATCGCACTGTCTTGGGCATCATCAAAGATTACTATTACGACGCCGCGTAGCTCCGTTTCTCTCGTAACCGGAGTTTTTTGGGGCTACGCGATGATTACGCGCGAAATCATCTACCGCCTGCTGATAAGCGATCAGGGAGCGCATCTGCGTCACCTTGCGCTCTTGGGCGGCACGTCTTCCGTCATTGCCAAAGCGGTTCAGCGCATTCGTCAGAACTCGATCAAACCCTTCGCATTGAGCAGCTTGTCAGCGAACTGGGCATGAGCATCTCCGGTTTTCACTACCACTTTAAGTCGGTCACGGGGATGAGTCCGCTGCGATCCCAGAAGCAGCTCCGGTTGCAGGAGTGGCGCGGCGGCTGATGTTGAGCGAAAAACTTGATGCGACCGGTGCAGCCTACCGCGTGGGTTACAACGATGCATCGCACTTCAACCGGGGAGTACAAAAGCGTCTTTGGTGTCCCACCCATACGGGATGTACAGCAGCTCCGAGAAACTGCCCCCGCCGATGCGCTTCCGTAGATGAACCCGAGTCTCAGTTGTGATTGATGCGGATTGCACCTGTGAAATGCTCGTCGCTTAACGAGCTGCTAAAGCCGCAGTCGATTCGCGCGCGCAACATCACCAAGCCAATGAGCGCTCGGTTTGGGTAGGCGTGCTTGTGTCTATCGATCCACCTCAATGATGCCGAACTTCGGGCGATACCCGCCCACCGATCTGAAGTTATCCAGAGCCGACCAGCAGAAATATCCGCGCACATCGTATCCCGCTCTGCATACATTCTGCAAGGCTGATCAAAGCACGCTTAAGGTATTCAACGCGACGCGAAAGTCGGCGGTCGTTGCCAAGCCGTTTTCGGTGACGTAAACCGGAATGCCGGTAACCTGTGCCGCGTAGCGAACCGCGCCGCCGAGCGCCTCTGGATACACTTCTTCGCCCATCTGGTTACGTTCCACATCCTCAGCAGGAGGAATCAGTCCATCCGCGCCGATCACCATCCGTGCGTAGTTTTGCACGCCGACGAAATCATCCCCACGCAGTGGTTTCGATAATTGTCCGCCAATGTGCGGCGGATTTCGCCATGCGTTGCTCACTGCCTTCACGCGCTTGGAAAAATCGTGCAGGGCGATGGTCAGGCCGAGAGGGAAGTCACCGCGCACGGATTTGATCGCCTCATAGCCGCGACGGTGCGCTTTCAGGATGATGTCCCGCGCCTGTGGCGTCGCGTTAAACTGGAACAATCCTAACCGATCCGTCGTGGTTCGCAACCGCTGCGCGGCAGTTTCCCACCACGGATCGTTGCGCGGATTGATCCCGGAATCTGCGCCAGCACTACTGGAAATATTCGGCCTATTGAGCGTACACCCGGCGCCGATCAGATCGCCCAAGTGTTGCGTTACGCGCTCGCCAGTAAGCGCGAAGCGTTCCGGTCTTGTCGTCCAGCCACCGCCGTAATGATGCAGCCAGCGCGTGACGGCGAAATGATGAAACGTCAGCATCGGGCGAATGCCATGCTCGTGGCAGGCTGCCAGCATCCGGCGGTAATGTTCCAGTGCGGCGTAAGAGAATTCGCCTTCTTCCGGTTCGATCCGCGCCCACTCCACCGAGAAGCGACAACGCATAGCCGAGTTGTGCCAGCAGTGCAATATCAGATGGGCGGTGATAATGACGCACGTAAGCCGGAAGGTTCAGCGTGGATGTTTCGGGCAGGTGTTTCAGTACCCAGCTTCGGGATTAATGTTATTTCCTCGACCTGGTGAGCAGCGGTCGCCGCCCCCACATGAAATCTTCGGAAACTGGAAAATCAGTCATGCTGTTCTCCTATGATTAAGCAACCGCGCATCCCATAATCCGCAAAGGCGTCAACCGGACTGATCCCCGTGAAAGGAGCGCCCAACCAGCTTATCCACCAGCACCGCGAGCGTTGTCTCGCTGGAGCTGTAGGTATTGATGTATGCTGGCACATGCGGAACATCATCGATCAGGTGATATGGATTCTCGAGCGAGGATAAACAGGGTCGGAACGGCGGTCACCGCCAGATCGGCACATATCCGCGCCCATCGGCATCGACCACTCAATGCGGACGCCGTCTGATTATTGTGCCAGCTTTGCCAGATAGATGATCAATCGTACTTCGCGGTGACGGCAGTCGAGGGCTGCATCAGTCCTTCCATCCCGCGACCTCGGATCGAAGCGTTCGACCTCGAAGCCTTCCGCCGTGAGCAGGCGCGTAAAGACTTCAAACGCGGGCGTTTTCCGCCATCAAAGTAACTCGCCATTCTGCAATTCGTAGCGCAGCACACGCTGTGCTTCTCCAGCGAAATGGGAGCAAATTCGCCGTCTTTCACCAGCGCGATCCCTTTGTCGCGCATTCTGCCGCCCACGCCTGATGACTGCCGATGACCGTGATCGCGTCGTCGAGCGTCGGGACGAGAGCGGGCTTCAGTACAGTTTGAGCGCCGCCTTCAGAACGGGGATGCGCGTCAGCGCGTCGTTCCGGCGTTCCGGCGTGATCACGTTGGCAACACCCTGCTTCATAGGCAAAGTCTTCTTCGAGGTTGCGCGTGAACAGGAACATATCGCAGCCCGCCGCGATGGTTTGCGGCACCGCTTGCGCGCGCGGCATGGCGATCCCCTGCCCGCCATCGCCGTCGCATCGGTGATCATAGCCCGTTGAAGCCAAGTTGTTCCCGCAGCAGCCCGATCAGTTCCAGAGCGGTATGCGGGCAAAATATCCTGTCTGCGATCCCCGGTTTGAGCTTGCGCGGTATGCGGGCTGCACGATGTGTCCCGCCATGACCGTGAACGCGCGCCGCGTCGATGCAGGCTTGATAGACCGCGCCAAAGGTCGAATCCCTCTTCGCACGATAGGCTGAGAAGCTGGTGACGAGATGCTGATCGCGCTCATCGACGCCATCACGGGGAAACAGCCATCGAGGCGGCGAGTCCGTTTTCCTGCACGCCGCACGTACTGCTACACCCTGCGGCACACGCGATCAGGATTAGAGCCGGACGTGCGCGTGTTGGTGATCGGGTTGCGAAAGTTGAAGTCCCGATGTCGATGATCGGCAATGCCCAGTTTCCGTTTAACGCCAAGGCGCCTTCGCGCCCGCACACCACGCCGGAGCCGGGATTACGCCAGTTCGTCATCATCGGTCGCGGCGATCTGCATCGGCGAACCGGAGCGACGTGCCTTCTACGGCGATCCGTCGCCGCCTTTCTGGAAATTAGCGGCGATCAGCAGGATTTTTTCGCGTTTTTCTTGCAGCACGCGCACCGTATCCACGACTTCACGCACGGCATGACCCGGCACATCAAGCCGCCGGGTTTGACATTCAGCGATATTCTTGGGATAGCCTTCGTCGCTGACACAGGCGATCAGGCAGAACAACTCCCGATCTTCTCGTCTTCGGTCATGCCAGCGAGGGTGGTTTCGACCCACGCGCAGTCCTCATCGGACAGGTAAAAGGGTTTGGCTTTGGATCAGATCGAGAGCTATGCCCTTGCTGCGCCGCTTTGAGCGCTTCCAGCCACGCGGGTTTTGCGGAACTTGCAGCGCGAGCCGTTTTAACCCATGACTCTGCTAGAATCAATCACCTCGGCGTCCGCATCCATGTCCATGTGCGATCCTGCTGTCCGCTTGATTCGCGAGGCCTCAAGCCGTGCCCGCCGCCCTCAAACACATGGATTTCGCCTGGACACCTGCCGCCGCCAGCGCCGTCGCCATGCGCGTCGAGTTCTCGGCGGGTACGAGTGCGTCCGCCGCCGTCGCCCACAAGAACGTCGGCGGTGTGTTCTTAGCTTTCACATGCGGCACAGGGCTGGGTGACATCCAACTGCTCTGGTGCGGGCGTCTTAGTGCCGAAGTAGGCGATGCCGCCGCGTCGCCTAATTCCCGCGCAAACGGGTCTGGGATGTCTAGGAACGCTGATGGATCAGTCACAAAATGGCTAGCCCAAGATCGCGGCGGCAGGCTTGAACAGTTCCGGCGCAGCGCCGAAGTGCTCGTAGATGATCGGGTCGTGCCAGTAGACCGAATACATGGCGCAGTTGTGACCACCCGCCGAAAATCCGCAATAGCGATCTTGTCCACGTCCACCAACTATCTATCGGCGTGCGCGCGTGATCGTCAAGAACGCTTTGTCGATGTCACGCATGGGCGCGGGATACAGGCTGTTCGGGTTGATGGGCATAACCCTTAGGAGGCGGAACGTCCCAAAACCCTCAAATACGTGGAATAGCGCAGCACGAAGGCGTGGTAGCCTATCGCGGCGAAGCGCAGCGCGACGGGTTCAGCTCACGATCCGAGCAGTCATAGGTACGCCCCACCGGGGACTACCAGCACAGCAGGGCGCTTCTTGCCGTTCAG
>NZ_JADJPI010000022.1:0-73015 GCF_016713355.1 Candidatus Flexifilum breve | reverse complement strand
CATGCCTCTACAGGTGGGCGTTTAACCTTAACTGACGTTATTCCGGCGACTTTGCCTACTCCTCGCGCAAGATCCCTGCAGCCGAGCGCGTCGAAGTATTCCCGCGCACGATCCGCGCCTGGCAAGCGGCCTTCCAGTTGATAGCCGAGCTTGGTCGCCACTTATCATGCCCGGGTTGCCTGACCACGTCTGCAAGTCCAGCCGCACGATCGCGCGGAAGGCCGCAAACAGGTAGCCTGTCCAGCAGGCTGAGCGCCTCTGCTCCATAGCCTGCCCCCCACAACGCCGGGCGTCGCAGATCGAGATGCCCGCCGCTAACCAGTTCGTTTCCTCGCTGATCCAGTAGCGCGACACCCGCCCGATCAACTGATCTGACTTCTGAGCGCGATGATCAGGTTCTGGCGCGGCGTCGAGAAGTTGCCGCGAGGCGCGTTTTGATGCGCCTGACGATGCCCGGAGATGTCGTCCGCTTTGGGGCCGGGGTAGTACGGGCCGTCGAGCTCCTGCCACCGTTGACCGGGCTGCTGCCAGTGGGCGAATGCTTCCAGATCCGTCAGCATCCAGTCGCGCAAGTGCACGCGTTCGCCGCTCAAAATGATGCTTTCCACAGAGGCTGCTCGCTTTCCATAGGATAAATGTCTTCTCAGTCTTACCCGACTGCGGGTGCTGTTCAGCCATGTTCTGTGCTATTATGCCGGAATGCATGTATCTCTCTTGGCTCCAACCACCCGGTATATTCCGGGTTTGCACACGCTGCGCGTTTACGCAGCCCTATCCGTCGTCGTCGGGCATGTCCACGAATTCATCCCCGGCTGGTTCCCGATCGATGTGAATACGGGAATTCTGCGCAATCTGACCTGACCGGGGCGGAGCGGTGCTCTGTTCTATGCTCTCCGGCTTTCTGCTCACCTCGATCTCTGCTCTCCGACAAACAGCGGCAGCCGATTAAGCCCCTGCGCTTTTATGAACGCCGCCTGCGTCGCCTGGTGCCCGCTTATTATCTGGTGCTGGCCGTCAAGCAAGGTGAGCATCGCCACCGCGCCCGACTATGGGATCGTGTTTGGTCGCCAGTTCAACGCGCTTCAGTACCCGGCGACGGCGCTGTTCGCCGCTTCATCCCCTATGCTGGCGATGAACAGTGTCTCTGGCATGATCAGCCATTTCTGGAGTCCGAGTGTGGAAGTTATCTTCTACGGGCTGCTCCCGTGGGTGGTGCGCGCGCGCTTCATCCGGCTGACCTTCGGGTTGGTGATTGGCCTGCGCCCGCTGCTCCTCGCGCTGACTCCAGTCGAGAGCCCACTGCATCAGATTGTGCCTCTATCTCAAGGTGGATGCGCTCGCGCTGGGCGGGTTGGCCGCGTTTATGGCACTATCGCCGCGCGGCGGTCGAACGCAGCCCGCTGACCACGCGGCCCGCGCGGACCGCTTTGCTGGTGGTGCTCGGCCTGCTGATCGTCGCCGAAGTTCCCGCGCATGTCGTGGGATGGATTATGCGATGACGTTTTCGTCTTCGCGTGGTTGGATCCTGGAACATCAGCGCCGGGCATTTCGTGATCGAAAACCGCTTCGTGCGCTGGTTGGGCAACCTGACATACGGGATCTATTTGTGGCACTATGCTGGCGCTGAGTTCATCGTCGGGGCATCCGGGATGGCTGGGATCTGCGCTCCCCAGCGGTCTGGACCGAGCTGGCGCTGGGCCTATGTGGATACCTACCAGTTGATCGAACGCCCCATTCTGGGGGAGCGCCGACCACAAGCCACGCCGCCTCGACGCACGCTGCCTCGGGAGATGGAAGGAGCGTAAGGCGCAAACAGTGTCAGCTTACCGAGCACACGGCAAGCTGACACTGTTTAGACGACATTCGCAGTGCCCCGACACGCCGAATGCCAAACTCCAAAAGCCTCTTGACTATCGAATATCACTCTTACTAATATAGATCGAACTAGGCGACCTTGAGATGCCCATGAGGTGTGCGGTTCACCTTTTCTGACCTGGAGAAATGTCATGTCGAACAAGCGGGAACAACGACTGAATCAGGTTTTAGAATTCCTTTGGAAACGCACCGGGGTTGGTACAACTCGCAAGGAAATTGGAATTAAGGTCGGACTGAAATCTAACTCCTATGTTGGAGAATTACTTGATGAGCTCATTCGTCGTGGAAAGGCGTCGAAACAAATCGACTTCAGCGGCAAACGAATGCGTTATTTTGCTGCTCACACCAGTATTGTCAATACCGCGCACAGTGTCGGCTTAACTCCTCTTTACGATCCTATTACAACTTGGACATTTGATAATGATCATTGCTTTTTGTGTGGCGTTGTCCTCACGGCTACAAACAGAAGCGATGAACATGTTTTTCCAAAATGGTTGCAGCGTAAATACAACCTGTGGAATCAAACTCTAGAATTGCAGAATAGGACTACTATTCCCTACAAACAGGTGCTCATACCTTGCTGCGAGAACTGCAATACCAATTATCTTAGTCGATTGGAAGAGACAATCGCTAACGCTTATAACAACGGACTGGATGAGTTTCGAAACTCCCTAAACTGAGCGTGTTCCAATGGGTAGCGAAAATCTATTACGGCATTCTCTTTCGAGAGTTGTCGCTGTTACGTGATCGGAAAGACGCATCGCAAGGTTTTATCTTTACTGAGGAGCAACTACAGGAGTTCGCCACACTTCATCATTTCTTGCAGTCTGTAAGATTGCCCTTTGTCTTTCGAGGCTTCCAGCCGTGGTCAATGTTTATTCTCCGAATCCTAGATCATCCAATCGACTTAGCTTTCGACTACCACGACTTACTCTCTCCAATGGTTTTTGGCATACGAATGGGCGAAATAGGCTTGATTGTAGTTTTAGAAGACAGTGGTGTACAGGAGGTGATCAGTAAGCACTACTTTGAGGAAATTGACTTGCTTTCCCTGCATCGAATTCAGTTCGATGAAGTCTTTGCAAATGTAGTCTATGGTGCCTCTTTGATGAATCGCACCGTGAAGTACATGGTTTCTATGCCAAATAATCTAAGCAGACCTACAGAAGTCGTTCAGATGCCATTGATGGGCTTGTCCTCAAAACCAATACTAGACGAATGGGAACCCAAAGTATACGCGGAGGTTCTAAGCGTATATATGGAGCGCTACGGTATGACACTTCATGATGTCTTCCCGTCTTCTCAAGCGATATGGAGTATTATCCACAATCAAAATGATGAGTTATTGCAGCTTGATATCGATGGCAAACTTGTCAAGACGCTCTCACCTCTCTCCGGTGAACCGGATGAAGACGAAGATACTATTCGTGTTTAAGTAAGAATCAAACTTGAATCGAGCGAAAAAAGACGCTCCCAAGAAGGTCTACTGCGGCGACGTTCATAGGCCACCGACATCCTAATGCCAAACTCTGGCTTACTTGGGAGACATCCTTATGCCGCCCACACGCCTGATGCCAAACTCCAATAACCAAGAGCTATTTAAGATATTGAATAACCTGTGTTTTTTAGACTGCTTGTTGCATTATCAACTCTGACTTGAAGAGACTTATCTTTCCATCGCGTATCGCCTCAAACTGGGCGACCTCCATTTCAAACAAGATGTTGCCTTCATGATCGCCTGGGAAGCTTGCACCTCCCAATGTGTCTTCATAAATATCTATTAGTGACTCAAGTCCAGTAATAATTTTCCGGCACTCATCAACATATTCGCGTATATCTTTTTGAAAACGATTTCTGCTTCTTGCACCTTGTTCTTCTAGCTCCTCCATCAATTGATGCGCCTTCGCTGCTCGTTTGCGGTACGTATAGCATTTATCAAGTAAATAAGTTAGTTGGTAAGCCTCATCAGCAGATTTTTGACGTTCAGAATACTCGTGTTCGTAAATCGGTTTTGAGAATATGCGGGAAAATGAATTCCGAAATTTCACAGCAGCTCTTCCCAATTGCTGTGCTAATTCAATGCGATTTCTTCCAATAAGTTCAGTTCGCCATTTGTTTAACTCTCGACGGGCGATAAATAGCGCGCACAGGGGGATCAACACTCCCAACACATTTCCGAGAATCTGCGTGTAAACTAGTGCCTCGTTTTGGTTCATAGTGACCTTCATGAAACAAATTAGACTTTTAGCACTGAAGCGAGAGTTGTCTTACTTCATCGCCATTCTCAGCCCGCCGACACGCCGAATCAGAAACTTCGTTTTAGCAGCGAGAGTAGGCCAATTTCAGTAAAGGCAAGAAGGACTCCACCTGAGTAATGCCTGGTTCAAGCAGAAACTCATCTTGATCATGATCTTTGTCGTAGTTCGCCGCCTTGATTGGGAATAATTCAGCCTCAGCATGTACACGTTTAACATAGATATATAGTGTATTCCCTGCTCCGATCATGATTCCGAAAGCTACGTTGCGACGCTTGCGAGGTTTAAACGAACACCACGAGCTGTTAACTTGCTTGGCTAAATTCCAGCCCTGTTTGGCAATCACTTGCTCTAGTTCTTCAACAAAGCTGGTGTAGGTTTGGTTTGTCATTCGCGTTTCTCCTAGATTTGCCCTACTTCATTCCCATGCGCAAAGCCCCATCCAGTCGAATCACTTCGCCGTTGAGCATCACGTTTTCGACGATGGCCTGCGCCAACTGCGCGTACTCCTCCGGGCGACCGAGGCGCGATGGGAACGGCACCTGCTGCCCCAGCGACACGCGCGCGGGCTCCGGCAGAGCGGCGAGCAGCGGCGTGTCGAAGATGCCCGGCGCAATCGTCACCACGCGGATGCCCTCGCGGGCGAGGTCGCGGGCAATGGGCAGTGTCATGCCGACGATGCCGCCCTTCGAGGCCGAATACGCCGCCTGACCGATCTGCCCGTCGTAGGCCGCCACCGACGCCGTGTTGATGATCACGCCGCGTTCGCCTTCCGCGTTCGGATTGTTGGTCACCATGTGCGCCGCCACCAAGCGGATCACGTTGAATGTGCCGATCAAATTGATGCGGATGACCGTCTCGAAGACGTCCAGCGGATGCGCGCCGTTCTTGCCGACCGTTTTCATGGCCATGCCGATCCCCGCGCAGTTCACGGTGATGTTCACGCCGCCGAACGCTTCGACCGCCGTCGCAATGGCGTTCTGGATGTCGGCTTCGCTGGTCACATCGGCGCGCACCGCCCGCGCGTTCGCGCCGAGCGTCGCCGCCAGCGCCGCGCCCTTCTCCTCGTCCCGGTCGACGATCACAACTTTCGCGCCCGCCGAAATAAAGCGCGCCACCACACCGGCGCCCAACCCGGACGCGCCCCCGGTCACTAAAGCGACAGAATCTGTAAGCTGCATATCAAGTCTCCTTAAAATAAAGAAGTAGCGAGGACTAAGGACTGAGTTTATTTTCGTCTGCCGGTAGGCTTATCAGGTATCCATACCTAACCTTAGCAGCGTTTTTCTCAGTCCTGCGGTTCTCAGTCCTCAGTCCTCAATGCTCAGTCCTAAGTTTTGCCGAGTTCTTCCACGCTGAAGTCGAGGGCGATGATATACGACTGGTCGAGCAGCAGCAGCTTGGCGAGGCGCGAACGGCCGTGTTCGTCGGTGTTGTCGTCGGGGAGTTCTTCGTTGTCCGTGTGCTTGATGCCGTGATGTTCCAGCACCTTGCCGATGCGTTCCGCCAGCGGCTTGGGCATCACGCCGAGCACACCAAAGCCGCGCTTGAACAGCGTCGTCATGGGTGTCGAGCGGTTGATGTCGTCGGTATCGACCAGATGCCGCCAGCCGTCATAGGGGAGCACATGCGTCTGCGAAATATCCAGCACCAGCTCGTTGAGGTCTTTGGGCGTGCCGTCGAAGTACACGGCTACTTTGGGCGCGTTGTGGTGATACAGCAGCGGGTGCTCGTCCAGCAGGCGCAGCTTGCCGAACATGCCGACCGTCAGGCGGTGTTCGCGCACGCCGAGCGCGCGGACGATGTAGGTATGGCGCGGGCGCAGCCCTTCGGCGGCCTCATCGTAGATCGCCGTCTGGATGATCAGGTCGATCTGGTTGGGGACGCCACCCATCTGCGCGACGAGCAGCACGCCGTAATCCTGTTCGCCGCCCAGTTCGCTCAGCAGTTGGGGGCGTTTGGGCATCGGCTACGTCCTACGGAAAGTCTTGGTCGCCCAGTCGAGCGCCGGGAAGCCCACCGCTTTCAGGTCAGCGATCACCGCTTCGAGGTCATAGGGTACGCCGCGCAAATCGACCTGCACGTCGCCATCCTCGAAGGTGAACACGCCATACTGCGCGATCCCCGGTTTTTCGAACGACATGCCGACTGAGCCGACGTTGATCGCCCGCCAGCCGCCAATACTCAACGACCGATCCATTTGCCGATGGATGTGCCCGCCAATGCCAAGGCGTCCCTCGCGGTCGAGCAGGGCATCCGCCGCTTCTTCGTCGGTCGTTTCCGGCGTGAGGAAGCCTTCATCATCGCCCGGCGTGCCGTGATAGCCGATCACCGTGCCGTAACCAGGCACCTGCAGATCGCATTCGCCGGGGAGTTTGCGCAGGAAGTCGTATTCTTCGTAACTCAACTGCTCCAGCGCCCAGATCATGGCGCCGCCCATGTTGCGAAACGCGTTGATGAGGTTGGGCAGGTCTTCGGCTTTGTCGACACCCGCCGATTTGGCACGTGTCCCGTGCACAATCCAGCGATCCGTGTTGCCGCGAATGGCGCGGAACGTACCTTTTTTCTCGCCTTCCGCCGCCGCATCGGCGAACGCTTTGATCCGCCGGACACATTCCGCCGGACGCGGACCTATCGCCGCCAGATCGCCCAAAAACCACAGGTGATCCGACCCGCCGCGCGCTTCCAAATCCGCGAGCACAGCTTCGAGCGCGGTCAAATTACCGTGAATATCCGAAATGACTGCCAGACGCATAATGCACCTTTGCTAGAGTCGTCGGTCAACGCCCCTGTTATACCACCCGGCGGCGGGAAATTCCCGTTTCCGATAGATCAACCTCACCCCTAAATCCTCTCTCCTAGGCAAGCGGAGAGAGGGAAGACGTGGCGAACGCTGTTGTCTCCCCTCCCTGAATTCGGGGAGGGGGTCGGGGGTGGGGGCGGAAACGACGGACGCAATGAATTGCGTCCCTACAACGAACTGGAGAGTGCGGTCAGCTTTACCCGCGCGAGCGTTCCATCTGCACGGCCATGATGATGCCGAGGATCAGGCGGCGTTCGTCCTGTTCGGTGAGATTGGGGTCGAGGTTTTCGATGGTGAAGTTGCTTTCGAAGAAGGCCGGGCGCTTGCTCAACTTCAACACGCCTTCGCCCTCTTTGTCGGTGCCGCGATGCACGGTGTACGTTGGGTTGAGGAAGTAGCCGCTGAACATGCCGATGATGTCGATGTTGCTGGCGATGGTGTCCAACACTTTGACCCACGGATTATCTTCCGTCATGATGTGCGTGACCTGATCATTCGCGTCGTACATTTCGTAGGTCGCGCTCCAGATCGAGCGCATGCCCCGATGCTTGATGTGGCCGAGTTGGCGTCCGGTCGCGCTCTCGCTGAGGTGGTACTTGGCGGAAAAGTCGAAGATGCGGTCTGCGTTGATGCGGAAGAGTTCGTTTGTCTTGGCTTCATCCGCAAAAATGCGCACATCTTCTTTGAGCTTGAACGTCTTCTGATGCACGTACAGAATGAGCCGCCCGGTCGCATCGGTGACGCGAATACGCGGCGCTAAAGCGATCAGTTTGAAATTCAACGTCAGCGGATACTGGAGCATGATTCTAGTCCTTCTTGGTGTACGATTTTCAGGATTTACGCGCATAAAGGCTGGTTTCAATATAACATAGATAAGGTAAGCAGACGCCTTGACATCGCCGCCGCTCCCGATCTGACGCAATCGCCTCAGATCTAACCAAACCGTAACGCAGGCTGAGTGCGAGATTCATTTCTACACTGTGCCTGCGCGTGTTATACTGGCGTTCATGAATGATGCTGAACTGATCGCCGCCTTGAAACGGCGCGGCTTGACCAATGCAGTGAGTGTGCTTCTGGATGTGATCGGGCCGCTGGGGGTATTAGGCGCTCAGCTTCTATGGATAGCCCAGCCGACCGCCGGACTCTTTGGCGGGCGCGAGATCGTCGCCGGATTAGCGCGGACGCTTGAACAGCCGGATGGAGTCGAACGGCTGCGAGCCTTATTGGACGAGGATGCCTAGGTTGGATACGACGACGCAGTTCATCACGGTGGTGATCATATGCCTGACACTGCTCTCACTGGTGCAGGGCGCGCTGGTCGCGCGGCGGCGGAAAGATGCTTTTCCCCTGCGCCCGATTGCCGCCTATGCCTCGATTCCGACGATGGTCGGGACGGCGATTGAAGCCGGACGCCCCGTCCACATCTCGGTGGCGAATACCGGTCTGGGCGGCAGCAACACGCTCCTGACGTTAGCCAGTGCCGAATTGTTCTATCAAACGGCCGTCCGGGCCGAACCCACGATTCTCACCGCAAATGATCCGCTCGTGCTGCCGCTGAGTTATGTACTGCTCCAGCGAGCGTATGCGCGCCGTGGTCACGCTGACCGCTTCAGCGGACGCTACCTGCGCTGGTATCCGGCGCCCGCTCAACCGCTGGCCTTCGCGGGCGCGCTGACGACCACCCTCAGCGCGGATCAAGTGAGCGGAAGCATCCTGCTCGGCAATTTTGGCAGCGAACTCGCGCTCGTGCTCGATGCCGCCAACCGCCGCAAGCAGGGCAGCATCGCTTCCAGCGTCGATCTGACGGGGCAGGCGGTCGCTTACGCGCTGGCCGGGGACACGCTGATCGGCGAAGAGATGTTCGTCGCGGGCGCGTATCTCGGCGACAACACCGCCCAACGCGGCGCAGTCGTCGCGCTCGACACGCTGCGCTGGTTGCTGATCGGCGCGATTGTCGTCTACACCTTCGTCAGTCTGTATGAGCCTGTCCGCACCGCGCTCCTCGGGGGAGGCTGATTCATGCGTCGTCTTTTCGCAGCGCTTTCGACCGCCGTCGCCATGGGCTTTGGCCTGTTTATGCTGTGGGGCTTGGTCGCGGGCTCAGGTTTTGTCAACAGCTACGCCAATAATATTCTGAAGTTAGTGCTGCCGACGGTCGCCATTGGCGTGCTGATCGGCCTTCTCAACCTGCTGGGCGTGCATTTTGGGCGCATCCGGCGGCGCGAACGCCAGTGGGGCTACAGCCTGATTGTCATCGTGGCCGCCGCCGCCGTGATCATCTTGTGGCTGCTCAACGTCGACGATGTGAACCGTCTGCTGTTGGAAGACGTGCAGGTCGCCATCGAATCGGCGCTGGCGGGCTTGGTGCTCTTCGCGCTGGTGTACGGCGCGTACCGCATTATGAGCCGCCGGGTTTCGTGGGGAAACTTTCTGTTCATTTTGTCGCTGCTGGTCATTTTGATCGGGGCGCTGCCCTTGCGGGAAACCGCTTTTATTGCCGATGTGCGTGCTTGGTTACTCGCCGTTCCGGTGAGCGCGGGCGCGCGTGGGATTTTGCTCGGCATTGCGCTGGCGACGGTCGTCACCGGCGTGCGCGTTTTGATCGGGCAAGACCGTGCTTATCGTGAGTAAAAGAGTCTATGAGCAATAAGAACGATTTTCCCTCGTGGCTCGATGCACCGGATCCGGGTGGCGACGAGAACGACCAGCAACCTGAAAACGAGGGCGGCGAACTGCCCCCGTGGTTGAATCCCCAGGCGAACGCGCCGCAAGCCGACGCTGATGACGATGGCGGCGATCTCCCGCCGTGGCTGCAAGGGGAAGATCCGCCCGTTGTGTACAACTTCGGCGGCGCGGAACTCTCGGAAGAATACCTCTCCGGCGGCGATCAGCTCATCGACCGGCATGAGAGTGACATCACCTATGATGAGTGGGTGGCGCAGCAGGCCGAAGATGCCCGCCCCAAGAGCATCGACGAAGAAATTCCTGACCTGATTTCGGACATCCCCGACACCGGCGCGCTGACCGGCGAGTCGACGGGTGGCACGGGACAGCTCCCCGAATGGTTCCTCGGCCTCGAAGAACTGGACGAGAGCGAAATCCCCGACTGGTTCAAAGACGCGCAGGAGATCGAGGCCCCGCCGAGCGGCGCGCCCGGCGATCTCGCGCCGTGGATGATGGATCTCGTACAGACGGAGCCGCCGCCGGAACCCGCGCAGTCGGCTATGCTCGACGACGATGTCGAGACGTTCTTCAGCAGTATGGGCAGTGGTTTCCGCTTGGAAGAAGACGAACCGGTCGTCGACTGGTTTGCCGCGACCACGGGCAACGAGCCGACCACCACCGAAGAAGATGACTTCTTCGCGCAGTTTGGCGTCAAACCGCCTGCGCCGCCTACGTCACCCGCACCCAGTGCCGAACCCGTGCTCGCCGACGATGACTGGATCGAGCAATCCGCGCCGCCCACGTCGACGCTGCGCCCCTCCTCTGATTTGCCGGATGAAGAGTTCTACAAACAGTTCATCGAACCGCCCGCCGATGACACCGAACTGCCCGACGTGGACGCGTTCGGTGGGTCTGACATTGGCACGGGATCGCTGCCGCCCATCGATCTCGATGACGATGATCCCCACCCGGCGATGGATCTGCCTGACGATCTGTTCGCCTCGCTGGCGAAAAATCGCGAGGTCGCGGACGTTGAAGACCCAGATGTGAGCTGGTTCCTGAATGTGCCGCAGACGGGAAGTTTGCTGGCACCGGACGACGAGATCGCCGCGCCGACGCAGATTCGCCGCCCGTCCGTCGAAGACAGCAGCTCGCTGAGCTGGTTGAACGAGCTCGAAGATATCGTCTCGTCGGCGACCAGCGAACCGGCGGCTGAACCGCCGATGAGCGACTTCCTGACCGATGCGTCCGATGATCCGTGGGCGGCACTGCGTCAAAGCGACGCTGATGAGCCCGAAGCCGACTTGGATGAGTTTGATTGGGGACAGGTGGCGGAGACGCCCGCCGAGCCCGAAGCGCCGTCGATGGACTGGTTGAACGCCATCGGCGCTGCGCCCGAAGCGCTAACTGATGATGAACCCGCGGACGATCTGCCCGCTTTTACCGTGCCGACCAATCCCCCGCCCGCGCGCCCCGCCTTGAGCGGACTGCTCCAGCGGGCAGCCGAGCCCGAGCCGGAACCGCTTGACGAGGCGTGGAATACCATTCCCGACTCCCCGGCGGCGGATCTCCAGTGGGAAGCGGTGCCCGATCCGGACGATTCCGCCCTCGACCCGGTCAGCTACAGCGACGCGCTGCGCGGCTTCACATTGGACGATATCGATTTTGACGCGCCGCCGACGGACTGGGAGCTACCCGCCGGACTCGGTGCTGAGTCCGGTGTCGAAGAGATCGCGATGGACGATTTCTTAAGCGGCCTCGACCTCGAAGCCGCACCCAGCGCGGAAACGCCCGCTGGCGGTGAACTCAGCTTCACCGATATGCTGCGCGACCTGAATCAAGACGCCCCGCGCTTCGAAGAAGAGCCGGAATTCTCGTTTGCGGCGGAAAACGATGAAACGCATATTTCGGACGACGAGCTGTACAGCGGGTGGCTGACCGATGATCTGCTGGCGGACGAGGAAGACGCGCCGCCCGTTCAACCCGCCGCCGCGACGAGCGCCGAAGATGATTTCTTCGCGCTCATCGAAAAGGGCATCGATCACAACCTAATCCGGGACTCCGGCTATCTCAGCGACGATCAGCCCGAATTCGAACTGCCGACCTTTGACGCGGTGCCGGAACCAACGGCGTTCGCTGCCGAACCGAGCTTCGAACTGCCGTCGACCGACGATTTACGCCTGCAGTTTGGCGACCTGTCAGATACGCCAAGCGACGATGCGGAATTCGAACTGCCGACGGCTGATGATTACGCTCAGCCGTGGATGGCGGCTGCCAGCGCTGCCGAGCCGAGCTTTGAACTGCCGTCGACCGACGATTTACGCCTGCAGTTCGGCGATCTGTCGGACACGCCGGGCGACGATGCCGAATTCGAACTACCGACGGCTGAGGATGATGATCAGCCGTGGGGAGCCGCAACGCCCGGTGAAGAACCCGCGTTCGAACTGCCCAACACCGATGAGCTGCGGCAGCGGTTTGGCGACCTGACGCCCGCCGCGGAGCCGACCTTCGAACAACCCGGCGATGGGGAATTCAGTCGGCAGTTCGGTGAGCCTTCAGATACGCCCATAGAGGAAGCCTCGTTCGAGCTCCCGACCGCGGAAGACTTTGATTTCCTTTCGCTGGACGCCGCGGCCACCACTGACGACGACATCGAGCTGCCGGGGACGGGCGACCTGAACTTCGACTTCTTCGCCACGTCCGAGCCCGTCGTGGAGCCCACCGCCGATGATTTCGACTTCGAGTCGGTGTTTGCGGAATTGGCTCCCGAACCGGAACCGTCCGCGCCCGCCGAGCCGGAAAACGACTTTGATTTTCAGGCGGTGTTCGGCGATGTGGGTGAGCCGGGGACGCAGGCCGAATACGCAGTCGTGGGCGACGCGCTGAGCTTTGACGCTGAGGACGAAGTCACCGACGACGAAGCGCTCGAAGCGCCTGTCGCGGAAATCGAGGAAGAAGTCGACGAGTCTGAGGAGCTGGCGTACGAACTGCCCTCGTTCGAAGCGCCCGAATTCCAGGTCGACCGGGAGATGGAAGCGCTGGAGGACGAGCCGATCGCCTTCCCGGATTTTGGCTGGGATCACATCGACGAAGAGACCGACAGCCCGGCGTATCAAGTGGAGCCGCCCGCCGAACTCATGGAAGATGTCAGCGACATTTTCGCCGAGCAGCCGCCGAACGCCGATGGTTGGGTGCGCCCGGAAGAAGAAGAGCTCATCCGCGAGGAAGTGCTGCCGAACACTGGCGAACTCTTCTCCATGTTTGATGAACTCGAAGATGCGCCGAACCAACCCACCACCGAAGATGAGTTGTTCGCGGCGGATGTCGATTGGCTGGGCGACGACGCCTATGTCGAGCGCATGCGCGATCTCTCCACCAAGAAGACGGACTCGCTGCCCGACTTCGACAGTCTGTTTGGCGCGCCGGAAACGCCCGCGGACGACGATCTGTCGATGTTTGAGCCGGAAGCTGCGCCCGACTATAACGCCGCCGAATTGTTCGCCTCGTTTGACGCCGTCTCAGCGATGGATGACGTCCCGACCACGCCCCTGCCGAAGACCGGGCCGCTGCCCGTGTTTGACGCGGTGTCCGCCTTTGAATCGGATGGCGATACCGGGGCACTGGCGTTTGAAATCGATGATATCGATGCCTATCTGCAGTCGCTGGATAGTCCGGAAGTCAAGCGGCAGACGGGCGATTTCTTCGGGACACAGCAGGATGTTGACCTCGACGAGCTCTTCAACGAGGAGCTGATCGAAGACGACCCGAACGCGCTGCCCAACCCCGATCTCGAAGGCTTAGCCCCGGCCACCGGGTTGGATTGGCTGGGCGCGAATGTCGTCGGTTCGGTGTCGGCGGGTGCGATTGCGCGCCAGATGGGCGACAGCAAGCCGCCGGAAGAACTGCCGGATCGGTTGAAGAAGCTGCGCCAGCGCGCGGACCAAATTCCTGACGAGGAAGACGCGAACTGGATCACCGACTCGCTGGCCTACGTGCTGCCGGGCGTGATCTCCACGCTGACGCCCGCGCCGCTGCGCACCGACGAATTGAATCCGGTCGGGGCGAACACGGTCGCGCTTACGCCGGAACAAACCGAGCATGTCGGCCTGCTGCGGTCGATGCTGGCGCTCGACATCAAGCCGCAAAAACTCAACGCCATTGAGCTGACCTACGATTCGCCGTTCGCGCCGGACATCGCCGATCATCCCGATACCATCGTCCACGAAACGTCCGATGCCGCGCCCGTGGTGCCCGTGCCCGTCGCCCAGCCAAAGGCGCGTCCGCGTCCCTCGCTGGAACGCTGGTTTGTCGCGCTGATCGTGCTGGCCGCTGTGATTGCTCCGTATTTCATCGGCCAACTGCGCATCGGCGACTTGCCCCCTGCGGTGTTTGGGGCAGGCAGTCGCGGTGAAGTGGCCTTTGCGCGCGTCGACGCGCTCAACCCCGGCGACCTGCTGCTGATCGGCGCGGAATATGGCGCGACGGCGGCGGCGGAACTCGACCTGATGACCGACAGCCTGATCCGCCATGCGCTGCTGCGCGGGGCGCGTCCGGTGATCATCAGCAGCAATCCGGTCACTCAGCTCCGCGTCAACAACCTGATCGGCTCGATCAACACCGATGCGGACTTCCTCAACCGGATGCGCGCCCGTGACGGTCTGCAAGCCAACCTCGACTACTTCGTCGTGCAGTATCTGCCGGGGAGCGTGCTCGGTCTGCGCGCCTTCAGCGGCGACTCGGCGGCCTACGTGCTGACCGATATCACCGGGCAGTCGACAGGCTTGTACATCAATTCGCTCGATGCCTTCGCGCTCGTGGCGCTGATCGCTGAACGTCCCGAAGATGTGCGCGCCTACGCCGAACAGATCGCGCCGCTGGTCGGCCAACCGCTGATCGCGGCGGTCTCCTACAGCGCCGCGCCGCTCACCGAACCTTACGCGGACTCGCCCGTCACCAGCGGTTCGCCCATCGCGGGCTTGCTCGTCGGCTACGGCGATGCCTACACCTACAGCGGCCTGCTCGCCTCGGTCATCCCGGTGGAGCGCAGCCGCATTCCGGATCTGCCCACGCCGCAGCCGACGCCTGTGCAGCCGGAAGCCACGCCCGTTGCCCCGGTCGCCGCGGAAGCGACACCGGAAGCGACCGATGAGGCGACGCCCGAAGACACGACCGCCGGGGAAACGCCCGCGGCGGCTGAGGTATTCGCGACGGTGTCGTCGAGCGGGAATGTACGCGTGCGCGGCGGCCCCGGCACGGATTTCGACATCGTCGATAATCTGGCGAACGGGACGCGCGTGCAGGTGCTCGGCTACAACGACACGGGCGACTGGGTCAACGTGCGCTTGGACGACGGCGTCGAAGGCTGGATTTCGCTCTCGCTGCTGGAAATCACCACGCCGAAACGCGCGCCCAAACCCCCGGTGATCAGCAAGCGCACCGTGAGCAAACCCGTCCAGCAGGACGACCCGACGCCGGAAGTCACCGCGCCGGAAGCGTCTCCGACGCGTACGCCGCGCCCGACGCGCACCCCACGTCCCACCCTGCAGCCGACTGCCGAACCGACGGCTGAAGTCACCGCGGAAGCGACCGTGGAAGCAACAGCGGAGGCGACCGCGGAAGCCGCCTTCGTCTACACCCCGCCACCCACGCTCGCCGCCCGCGATGCGCGCTGGTATTCGCAAACGCTCGGCACGCTGGCCATTGCGACATTGATCGCAGTTGGAGCGGTCTTTAACGTGATCCGCGCCCTGTTCCAGAGGAGACGCAGCCGCTAACTATGGATCAACTAGGCTTATGGGTTGGTTTTATCCTAACGCTGATGGTGTTCAGCTATCTGCTGGGCGACAACGTGCTTTACCGCTTGGCCGTGTATGTGTTCGTTGGTCTGTCGGCGGGCTTTGTCACGATTGTCACCCTCGATAGCGTGCTGCTCCCGTGGTTTCGGGACGCGCTCAGCGCGGGGTCGACCAGCAACCTGATTCTCGGCATCATCCCGTTGGTTCTGGGCGCTTTCCTGCTCCTGCGCATGACCAAACGCTTCAACGCGCTCGGCACGCTGGCCCTCGCCCTGATCATCGGCGTGGGGGCGGCGGTGGCGCTGGTCGGCGCGATCAGCGGGACGCTCGTCCCACTGGCCAATACGACGGCGGGGGCGCCGGGCAGCGACGCGCTGAACGGTTTCATCCTCGTCATCGGGGTCGTTTCGACCCTAGTCTACTTCCAATATTTGGCTCGGCGCGTTCCGGGCGGCGCAATTCGCCGCGGGGCGTTCGTGCGGACGGTAGGCGCGGTCGGTCAGGGATTCATCGCCGTGACGTTAGGCGCATTGTATGGCGGCGCGATCCTGACCGGGTTAGTGATCTTTAGCGAACGCATCGCCTTTCTTATCGGACGCATCGGCGGAGGCTAGGCAGCATGTCCATCAGCCGTTCCACATCCATACTGGCAGTAGATTTTGGCAATGTGAATACCCGCGCCATCTTGATCGATCTGGTCGATGGCGTGTATACCCTCGTCGCGCAGGCGCAGGAACAAACTACGGCGGGCTTCCCGCACGGTGATGTCGGCGTGGGCTTTGTGCGCGTGCTGACGCAGCTCAGCGTGAGCACCGGGCGGCGGCTCATCTCCCCGGATGGCCGCGTGATTTCGCCCGAAGAAACCGACCGCACCGGCGTCGATCTCTTTTTGGCGACGGCGAGCATCGGGCGGCCGCTGCGCACGATTTTGCTCGGTCTGGTCGGCGAAATGAGCATCGCCAGCGGCAAACGCGCCGCCGCGGGCACCTACGTCGACATTGTCGAGACGATCAACCTCGGCGAAAACCGTTCGCTGGAAGACCAGCTCAACGCCATCACGCTGGCGCGCCCGGACCTGATCTTCATCACCGGGGGCACGGAAGGCGGCGCGGAAGGCCCAGTGCTCGAACTGGTGCAGATGGCGCGCACCGCCATTCGTTTGCTGCCCAAAAATGTCAAACCGATTGTGTTATATGCGGGTAATAGTGCCGTTATTCCGCAAATCCACGAATTATTTGACACGCAAACTGGTCTTTTAATTGCCGATAATGTACGCCCTACGCCGGAACGCGAAGCGCTGGAATCGGCGCAGAAGGCGCTGGCGCAAGCCTACAATAACTTTACGGAAAAGCGCGGCCTCGGCTTTGACGTGATCGCCGAGATGAGCGCGATTGGCGTGGTGCCGACGGCGCAAAGCTACCAGACGATCATCGATTATCTGGGGCGGACGACCCGCGGCGGCGTGCTGGCGGTCGATGTGGGCAGCGCGGTCAGCACCGTGTCCGCGTCGGTCAAACGCTTCACCGCGACCAGCATCCGCACCGATATCGGCCTGGGGCACAGCGCGAACAATATTCTGTACGGCGTCTCGCTCCCGTCGGTGCGCGATTGGCTGCCCTTCGCTGCGACCGACGCCGAAATCACCGCCTATGCGATGAACAAAGCCCTGCGCCCGGCCAGCGTGCCGGAAACCGTGCGCGAACTCTACCTCGAACATGCGCTGCTGCGCGCCGCGCTGCGGACGCTGGTGCGCGATGCGCGCCCCACGTGGACGCCGGACTCCGCGCCGGATAAGGCCGACGCACCGCTGCCGTATTTCGAACGCATCATCGGGGCAGGCGCGGCGCTCACCGGGACGGGACAACCACTCCTGACCGCTATGCTGCTGCTCGACTCGTTCCAGCCCGTCGGCGTGACGCGCTTGCAAGCCGACCGCCACGCGCTGATCCCGGCGTTGGGCGCGCTGGCCTACATCATCCCGGAGGCGGTGGTGCAGGTGCTGGATGGCCGCAACCTCGAAGATCTGGGCATCTGCATCAGCCTGAGCGGCAACCCGCGCAAGGGGCGTGCCGCCTGCCGCGTGCGTGTCACCGATGAGCGCGGCGAAGTCAGCACGTATAATGTGATGGGCGGCACGATTTTCAGCATTCCGCTGCCGCTGGGCGTTGCCGCGAACGTGCAGGTGAGCGCGTCGGGCGGCGTGAGCATCAACGGCAAGCGGCGGCTCAAAATTGATGTGATCGGCGGCACCGCGGGCGTGATCATCGATGCGCGCGGGCGCGTGCTGCCGCTGGAACGGTCGCCGCGTGGCTTGGCGGGTCAGCTCCCGGCGTGGTACGAGCAGGCAACGGGGGTCAAACACGACATCCCGGACGATTGGCTCGCCGCGCCCGAGGCGCCCAAAGCGGAAGCCCAGGCCCAGAAACGGCAGGAACGCCGCAAGAAGCGGCAGACGGCGACCGAAGATGAGCCGATCTTCAGTGTGACGGGCGACCCGAAGGCGGAGCCCAAGAAACGCGGACGACCGCGTAAGGCCACGCAGGCAGAGGCGCCCGCTCCCACTCCGAAGGAAGAAGAGGTCGATGACTTACGCGATTTACTTTCCTAGTCACCGCCATATGCTCGCGAGCGCCCAACTGCGCCGCGAACGCACCCTGCCCGACCTGAGCGTGCGCGTCGAAGTGGGCAACATGACGCGCGTCAGCTTGTCGGATGTTGTGCTGCGCGGGATTCAACCGGCGCCGTTTGCGGTGATTGACGCGGCGCGCTTCTTTGGGCTGCGCCGTCCGGAGCAGCTGCCCGACCTGATGGAAGCGCGGCAGGGCGACCGCATCGAAGAGGGGCAAACGCTGGCGATCAAGGCGCGCGGCAAACGGCTCCTCGCCCCGATCAGCGGGACGATCATGTTTGTTGGCGATGGCAAGATCATCTTACAGCAAACACAGGGCGTCGTCGAAGTCGAAGCGGGCATGAACGGCATGGTGGTCGAGGTGGTGCAGGGGCGCAGCGTGACAGTCGAGGCGTATGGCGGCGTGCTGCAAGGCCTGTGGGGCAACAACCGCCGCGCCGTGGGCACGCTGAGCATGGAACCGCGCGAAGGCGTCGAGAAGATTCGCGCTGATGCGATGGATACGGAACTGCGCGGCGCGATCATCGTCACGCGGCAGCCTGTGCGCCAGAGCACGATCGACGTGATGGAACAGCAGGGCTTTCGCGGGTTGATCGCCCCGAGCATGGAACCCGACCTGATCGACGCGGTGCTGAAACTCCAGCGTCCGGTGCTGCTCACCGAAGGCTTCGGCTCGATGCGCATGAACACCACGACGATCAATTTCCTGATTGATATGCAGGGCAAACAGGCGACGTTGGACGCCGTACTGCCCGCGGCGCTCGAGCCGCGCATCCCCGAAGTGGTGATCAACGTGCCGCTCACGGGGAACAACCGTCCCAACCCACCCAATACGATGCAGCCGCTGCGGCGGGGCGACAATGTGCGCTTACGCTCCGGCGTTACGGGGAAAATCAGCGATTTGCCAAAAACCCCTATCCTGTTGGACAATGGATTGCGTATGATGTGCGCTCAGGTCGAACTGGCGGGTGGTGAAAAGGTCACTGTACCACTAGCGAACATCGACTATTTAGGCTAATAATTTACCCAAAGCTGTTACCCGCTGCGGGAAGGGGGAACATGAGCAACCGCGACCAGAACGACTTTGACGATTTCGAGAATGATCCTTTTAATTTTGGGGATGAACCAGAAGACGACCTTGGCGCCGATTTTTTTGACGACGATGCGGTCGCCAACGTTGGGGATGATCTCGACGACGACATGCCCGTCATCGAGGAGCAGGAAGAAGAACGGGGCGGCAACCGCACGTTTTTGCTCGTCGCCATCCTGCTAATCCTCGTACTGGTCGTCGGCTTGGGCGCGGTTTTGTTCCTCGCGACCCGGAATACCGGCCCGACCGAAATAGAATTCACGACGACGGCGATTGTGGCGTACAACGAGACGCAGATGGCCTTTGGCGCGCTGACGGCGACGGCGGGGGCAGAACAGCTCGCGCTGACGCAGACTGCCGCCGCGTGGACGGATACGCCGACGCCGACCTTCACGGCCAGCCCGACGGAAGTGCGCCCGACGATCACGCCGACGCCTTCCGCGACGCCGAACCTCGATCTCACGGTGCAGGCCATGCTCGACTTAACCGCCGCCGCCCAACCGACCGCCGTGCCGACCGAACCGCCGACGGATGTGCCGTCAGTTCCGGCGCAGAACGCCGAACTCAACGTCGGCGACGCTTTCGCGACGCAGGTCGCGTTTGCGACGGCGCAGGGCGCGTTCAACCAGAGCCTGTACAGCACGCAGGTCGCCATCGCGACCCAGTTCTCCGGGACGGGCGGTCTTGATCCGACCTCGGAAGCGGCGTTAGCGGCAGGCTTGAGCGCGACGCAGTCCGCGTTGGATGCGCAGGTGGCCGCGGTGCAGCAGGCGATTGATGTGGTCGACCGCGCGCTGCAAACTGCCGCCGTGACCGATCCGTTCATCGCGACGCAGCTCTCGGTGCTTGTCCCCATCGGGCAGGCGACGCAGACCGCGCTGGCGAATCAGGGCAATCTGGCGACGCAGGTGGCCGGACAGACCCGAGAAGCCATTGCGACGGAGATCTTCAACGCCACCGCGCAGGCGGGCGGCACGACCTCGATTCAAAATCGACTGCGCGTGGTTCGCACCGCGCCGTTGAACGCGAAAGCCATGTTCCTGCCCGGTTACGCCGCGCAGGTCGCGACGCTCGAACCGACGGTGGCCTTCTTTGGCACGCTGGCGGCGCAGGCGACGCAAGCCGCAGGCTCCTCACAGAGTCAGCTGGGCACGGCGCAGGCGCAGGGCGGCGACACCACGGCGGCTTCGCTGCTGGCGACGCAGGCCGCGCTCTCGTTCCAGTTCCGCCTCGCGACCATCGAAGCGCAGATCACCCAGTCGGGGTTGGCGACGGCCACCGCGCAGGGCACGGATGTGAGCATCGACGCACAGGTGGCCACGCAGAGCGGCGAACAGACGCAGGCGGCTTTTGCGGCGCTGGTCGCGCAGGCGACGGCGGCGGTCAGCGGCGTTGAACCGACTCCGACGATTGAAGGTGTGGACGACAGCATCGCGACGCTGGTGGCTGCGGCCACCCAGCAGGCGCTCTCGACCCCGCCGGCGGTCGCGACCCAGTCGGCGCTGGCGACGCAGTCGGCGCTGTCGACCCGCCAAGCACTCATCGACCGGCTGCAGGGCACGGTGATCGTGGACGTTACCCCGACCATCGATCCGCTGGCGGCGGTCAACCAGACGGCGACCGCGATTGCGGGTGCGTTCCTCACGGCGACGGCGCAAGCTGCTCAAGCGCAGGCGGGTACGCCCACCGCGGAAGGCGCGCTGGTCACGCCGACGCAGGGCTTCCTCCCGACGACCGTTCCGACGGCGCTGCCGGATACCGGGCTGTTCGACGAGATCGCCGGCGGCGGACGCGATGGCGTGGGCGCGCTGGCGCTGGTGGTGATCGGTCTGGTCGGCGTGATCGTCGTCTCGCGGCGCGTGCGCACGAACCTCAACCGTTGTCGGGATATTCAGGTCAGGGATGGCCTGTGTGGAGATGTTGTCGAGCGTCATCACCAGCGCGCGCAGACTGTTGCCATGCGCCGCGACCAGCACGCGCTTGCCCTGCTTGACCAGCGGTTCGATCTCGGCGCGGTAGTAGGGCAGTACGCGGTCACGGGTGTCTTTGAGACTTTCGCCATTGGGCGGCTGCGTGTCGAAGGAGCGGCGCCAGATATGCACCTGTTCCTTGCCAAATTTGATGGCGGTTTCGTCCTTGTTCAAGCCTTGCAGATCGCCGTAGTGCCGCTCGTTGAGCGCCTGATCGCGGGCAATTGGGATATCCGTCTGGCCGATCACCTCGAGGATGATCCGCAGCGTTTCTTGCGCGCGCGTCAACGCCGAGGTGAACGCAAAGTCGAACTGCTGCCCTTTGAGCAGTTCGCCCGCCTTGCGCGCTTCGGCTTCACCTGCCGCGCTCAAGGGCACATCGATCCACCCCGTAAAGCGATTTTCGAGATTCCACTGTGACTGTCCGTGCCGCACCAGAACGAGCGTGCCGACCAGGTTCTCCATGCCGCCTCCATTCATAAAAGGTGTAATGGACATTGTAACCGGAAATTCGGTTTTCTGAGCAGGCTGGTCACCCGCCGCCGATGGTCGCCAGCGCCGGCAGGTGATCGGAGCCGACGTAGGGACCATAGCTGGCCGTCAGCGCGACCAGATCCGGCGTGTGCCAAATGTAGTCGATGCGCATGGTGGGGGGCAGTCCCGGCGGTAAACCGAACGCCTCCCACGCCGGGAAGCTGAAGCCAAAGCCCGTCGAGGTTTCGCGGTAGCTGTCGCGGAGCTCACTGGCAAGCTCCCAGTAATCGCTCGACTGCTCGACGAGATTCATATCACCCGCCACGATGACCGGGTTGGGCGACGCCGCGACATAATCGACGATGGCCGCGACTTCCGCCGAGCGCGTGACGTCACTGTAACCCCACAGCATATCCCACGCGTTGTTGACCAAGCGGATGCGCGTATCCGGCAGCAGCACGCGCCCGCGCACCCCGGTTGGCGCGTCGAGACTTGTGCCGATCACCGTGACGGGCTGGTCGCCAACATGCACGGTGATGCGCGGGTAATGCGGATAGCCCGCCTCATCCTCGCCCCACCCTTGCGGGTCGCTGAGGGGATAACGCGACAGGATGGCCACGCCATTGCGGCGATCCTGCCCGATACTGTACGGGTACAGGTCGGACATGCGCGGGAGGGTGCGGTCGGGGGAGCGGTCGATTTCCGCCAGCACGACGACATCGGCGTCCATGGTGCGCAGCCACGCTTCGATGCGGTGCATGGGTTGGTGGCGCGACGACACATTGAACGCGATCACCTTGAGCGACCACGCGGGTTCGGCGGTGACGGCAGCGCGCGGCACGAAATAGCTCGCATACAGGAGGGCCGCGGCGACCATGACCGGGAGCAGCAGCAGCGCCGACCGTTTGGCGCGAATCAGCAGCGCCGCGGGGAACATGAGGAAGGCGGGCAGGAGGAGGAACGGCGTGAAGTTGACGAGCATCGCCACCCACCACTGCCGCTCGCCGAGGAACGCCCACGCCGCGCCAAACGCGATCATGCCGAGGACGTACAGCAGCGTGAGCAGAAAAAAGAGCATGCGGAGCAGCGTCATCGCACTCAGCGACCGCTGACCCGCACTCCGGTGTTCGCTTTCAATGGGATAGTTACGATTCGAGGTCGAAGAGATAAACGGTTGTGCCAACGAAATCCTGCGCTTCGACTAACGGATACTGGTCTGGCAGATCAGATAACGTCAGCCGCTCACCTTCCGGGTTCGACGCATACACGACCAACCACAGCCGATCGCTCTGGCGGCCGCACGTGCTGATTTGCGCGGCGAGCGCCGCGCTGTCGCCGCGCACGTCGACAAAGCAGTCGGACGTCATGGCCGGATAATACCACGAAAAACTGTCGCGGATGTTAAAGGCGTCGCCGGGGAAGATGCCGTACGAGAGCGCCAGCGCATCGCCGGGCTGAATGCGCTCGTCGATGAACGCGGCGGTTTCGCGCCACTGCTCTTTGAGATCCTGCGTGTAGTACGTCCACAGTACGCCGGTGATCAGGATGAGCAGCACGACGACCGAGAGCGCGACCGGGACGACGCGCCGCAGCGTCCACATCGCCAGCGCGATCAGTAGATACCACGCGGGCGCGGCGGTGATCACGAAGCGATCCAGATACATGGGCGCGAAGACGTGCGAGAGCAGAAACGTGATGCCAATCGGGCAGATCAGCCACAGAATGACCAACGTCAGGCGGGAGTCGAACAGCCCGCGGATGCTGCCCGCCGTCGCGCGGACATCATCACGCCACGCGCCGCCGCGGGTGAGCGTGTAGGCGAGCAGCCCGACCACCAGTACCGCCGCGCCGACGCCGATCACCGACCATGACAGGTAACTGCGCTGAATGAACATAAAGTTGATGAGGGTGCGCAGCGGTGCATAGATCGGCGGGACAGGCAGCCAATCGACGACGGGCGTGCCGCCACCGACCGTGTTTTCCGGAATTACCGTACTGACCGTGGTGAACGTCGAGATGATACGCGGCAGCACCGCGATGATAATCAGCACCTGCGAGGCGACCCACAGCCAGCGTTTGGACGCCTGCGCCTGCCACCGCGTCAAAAAGTGCAGGCCCAAACCGACGTAGAAGAAGATCGCGTAGGTATGCACGTAGGCGGCGAGCGCCGAAAACACCGTGTAGGCGATGAGATCAATCGCGTGGCCGTGCTTGAGCCACAGCAGATAGAACAGCACCGCGAACAGCACCACCAGTTCGAACACGGCGTAATAGCGATATTCCTGCGAGTACCAGACCTGAAAGGCTGAGACCGCCATCACGAGCGCCGCCAGCAAGCCGACCTCGCGGCGGTAGAGTTCGCGCCCGATCAGGTACATCACGCCAATCGCGGCGACCCCGGCCAGCGCAGAGAGCGAACGTGTCGCCGCCTCGCTGGTACCGAACAACTGCGACCACGCATAGCCGAGCAGCACGTAGACCGGGGGGCGATCCGTCCCGGTGATCTCCTGCAGCACGGTGTCGAACCCGTTTCCGGTCAGGCGCACCATGATGATCTCGTCGAGCCAGTAGCTTTCCCCGCCGATGTCGGCGAAGCGCAAGAGCGCCGCCAGCGCCAGAATCGCGATCAGCGCGATGGCGATCAGCGTGCCCTCGCGCTTAGACAGGGATACGCGCATGGTTGCTCTCCTGGCGGCGTTCCCGGCGGCGCTGGCGGAAGTAGGCGCGGATCTGGTCTTCGTTCATATGCTGCCAGTAACGCGTCGAGTGCACGATTTTGGCGTTGACCTTGACGAGGTCGTCGGGCGAGCAGGGCAGCCCCTTCCATACCACCGCCAGCGGCTGTTCGGGGATGTGGAAGCGGGCGACCTTCAGCCCGACGGCGTAGCACAGCAGCCCCCACAGGTGATCTTCCTGCAGCATGGTGCGGCGCAGTTCTTCGCGCAGCAGCATGTCGTGTTTGACGAGGCGCTCGATGAATTCCGGGTGATAGATCGCCGTGCCGCCAAGCACATGCTCGCCGATGATGTAGCCATTGGCTTCGGCCTGCTGCATGTACAGGCGCATGGTGGTACAGCGCTCACGGTCGCGCAGCCAGCCGTACATGCTCACTTCGCGGCCAATCGTCTGCGCTGGGTACTTGATGCCGTCGCCGTCGTACAGGCGGTGCCCGATTTCGCCGACGCCGGGATGCCCGTCGAAGAAGCGAATCGCGTCGTCTTCGATCCCCGGCCCGGTCATCAGGGCGTCGGTGTCCATCTTCATCAGCACCTGATACTGATACGTCGAATGGACGTGCAGCAGTGCCAGCGACAGCGACTTGTACAGCCCGCCGAACAGCCCGTAGTTGAGCGGCGCGCGCACCACGTCGAGGCGCGGAAACTCCTTGAGCAGCCGGTCGCCGAGATGCATGGGCGCGGAATTGTCCTGAATCACGATCTTATGATTGGGCGTGGCATAGTGCTGGATGCTCTCAATCGTATCCACCATATGCTCATAGCGATTCTTCGAGCTCAACGCCCCCACCGGGATGACGACAACCAGTTTCACCTGTTGTTTCATTCGTTTCCCCCTTTTACTGCACACCGATGCGCGCCCGGAATGTGACTTGAATCTGAACGGTGATCACCAACTGCCCCGCGCCCGCCAGCAGCGTGCTGGAGGGTTCGGTGATGATGCCGCGCGTGATCTCGATTTCTTCTACGTTGAGCGGTTCGCCCACGATCAAGCCGAGGCCGGCCGCGAGTTCCCCGGCGCGCTCGTATGCGCTGGTGATCGCTGTAGTGCGCGCGCTCGTCTCCAACGCCCGCAAATCGGTCATGCCGAACGCGAAGTCACGGATGATGTTCGCGCCCGCGCGCACCGCCTCGCTGATGATGGTACGCGCCTGACTCACATCGCGGATGATGACCTGCTGGGTATTCGACACACGGTAGACCAACTGCCCGGTGAGCGCGCCGGTGCGCGTGTCGACCAGATCCTGCGGTGTGACATCCACGCCGATGATCTGAATGTCGGCGGCGTCGACGCCGATGCCCGTGAGCGCTTCCGCGATCAGGTTCATGCGGCTTTCGACGTCGAGGATCGCCTGCGCCAGATCCGTGTTGAGCACTTCCACGCCGAGATTCACCGATGCGAGATCCGGCGTCGCACTGACCTGCCCCTCGCCGACGACGGTGATGCTGTTCTCGGGTTCCTGCTGCGCCTGCGCCGGTGTCGGCGCGAACCCGCTGACGAGCAGGAAGAACAGCACGGCGACGTTCACGAGAACGCGTTTCGCGGGGCTGAGGCGCAGCCCAACGGTCGTAGGGGCAAGGCGCGCCTTGCCCCTACCCTGATCCATGTGCGGCATAAAACGGTTAGCGAACTTCCACAACTGCATGGGTGATGTCCTTTTTCAACCAGTAAGAGGCGAGTCCATACGTCACGATGCCGCTGATCGCTCCGACGAGGGAGGTCAGCGCCGCCCCGGTCAAGCCGAGGGTGGGAATGAACACGAAACCGAAGACGACCGATACGCCGACCACGACGACGCGCATGATGGTTTCGAGCTGTGGTTGCCCCGCGCCCACCACCACCGCCGACATGATGCCCTGAATGCCGAACGCGATTTCGCTGAACGCCAGCATGACGAGCACGGCGAGCGGCGCGACGTAAGCTTCCCCGAACACGTACAGGATGAACGGACGGTAGGCGACCAGCATGACGATGAGCACCAGCGCGTTGATCATCAGCGAAATCAGGATGGAGTTGCGCAGCAACCCGCGATGCGACGCGCCCTGACCCGCTGCTACTTTCGGCAGCAGCACGGTCGTCAACCCGGTCGGGACGAAGCTCAACAGCATGGTGAGCGTCTTGGTCAGCGCGTACAGGCCAACCGCACCGGTGCCGAGAAAGCGTTCGAGCAGCAGAATGTCGATGCCCGCGTAGAAGATGTAGGCGGCGTGCGACACCCACACGGGCGCGCTGAACTTGAGGATGCGCCGCACATACGCGCGGTCGGGCAGGAAGAACCGGAAGCGCACCGGGAAGGGCTGCATGAGCTGGAGCAGCGCAATCGGCAGCAGATACGACGCGCCGTAGATGATCAGCGCGGGCATGGGGCCGCGTTCGCCCAGTACCACGTACACAATCACGATGGCGATGATCTGCACCACGTTGCTGCCCAGATAAGCCGCCATCAACCGCCACGACGCCATGAAGCCGCGCGCCAGCCCAAAATAGCTGTAGTGCAGCGTGAAGCCGAGGAACACGACCAGCACGCCGACGCTCAAGCGTCCGGCGAGCAGCAGCACGGGCACAGCGATCACCAGCGTGACGGCCACCAGCCCGATCAGGATGATCCACGCGGTGGCGAGAAACTCGTCCAGTTCCAGCGGCTGGTCCTTGACATTGCCGACATAGCGCGCCAGAACATGCTGACCGAAGGGCATGGTGAGCAAGGTCACCAGCCCCGCCAGCGTGAGCGAGTACTGAATAAAACCGTAATCGTCGGGCGAGAGCAGCCGTGCCAGCACCAGCGAAAAGCCGAAGCCGAGCACGCGCGCCAACGCCACGCCAACCGAAATGATAGTCGAACTCTTGATGAGTTCGCGGGTTCCAGATGCCATACGTTATGCCTGTTCTATCGCGCGCAGTAGCTCGCCAAACCGTGCTTGCCACGCGGCTTCCTGCTGAAGCGCCAGCCACTTGACGGCTTGGATCAGGTGGGTTTCGTCGCGCATAACTGCGCGCACGCCCGCCACAATGCCGCCAGCGGTATTCGGAATGAAAACGACCCCCGACGTGAAAAACTCACGCAGCGCGGGTTGGTCGGAGAGCAGCAGCGGCTTGCCCAGCGTGACACCGTCCTGCGCGCCTCCGAGCACGGAATAAGGGTAGGTGGTCAGCACCATGACGGCGTTCGCCGCCCGCAGCGCGTCCCAGTAGGCCTCCCCGCGCAGATACCCGGTGAAGGTCACGTTGGGCGGCGTGGACTGATGCACATCAGCGGGGGCCATGCTCAAATCCCCCATGATCGAGAAATGGGCATCGGGCAGGGCGTAGGCCGCCTGCAAAATGATGTCGAGCGGTTCATCAGCGGCGAAGGTGTTGACCACGGCGACTTCGAACAGCCCATCCTGCCGCGTGCGTGTGACCGTCGATTTCGGCTGTTCAGCGGCTTTGTCCACCGAGTGAGCGCGTTCCAGCTCGATGATCTTTTCCGGGCGCGGGCGGGGCGGATTGGTCAATGTGACGACCTGCGCGCCCCACTGCCGGAACTGGTCGGCAAAGCGCTCCTGATCGATGATGTTCAGGTAGGCGCGCTTAATCACAAAGCGCTGAAGCGGCACCGTCCACGCCCATTTGCGCGAATACAGCGCGGGCGGATGCGTGTCGATGACCAGTTTCGTCCCCGTGAACAGGCTGTAGAGCCACACACACAGCGGCGCGAACACGGGCGGGTTGAGCACGTACACCAACTGCGGCCGTTCGCGCAGCAGAATTGCCCACGTTTTGAACGCTTGCAGCACATACTTGAACGGCGCGATATACGGTCGCTTGTAGAGCAAAAAATGCACGAAGAACACCGGCACTTGCAGGCGGTCAGCGAACAGGGCAGTGCGCGCTTCGAACGGCGCCCACGCCAGGGCCAGCATGTGCGCGCGCCGCGCGGGCAGCGTCGACTTAGTGAGTACGGAAGTCATAGTCGGCCCTCATCGCTGTAATTGGTTCGGCGTTGAAATCCGGGAGCGTGACTTCGCACGGCGTCGGGTTTTCGACCTTCAACCGGTAGCCCGCGGCGATCAAGCCCACAATGATCCAGACATAATCGACCGCGCCCGAACTGGTGAACACTTCGTTGGTGATGCCCATAATGCTGAGCACAGCCAGAATGGCAAACAGCGCAATCGCCAGTTGATGCGTGACTTCGCTCGGCGAGCGGAAGCGGCGGAACGCCCACACCATCAGCGTGACCACGTAGGCGAGATGCCCGATCAGCGAGATGAGGCCGGAGCGCACCAGCAGATACAGATACTGGCTTTCCGCCCACGCCCACGTCACGCGTCCGGCAAAGGTCGGCGTGATGCCCCACAGCGGATTTTGCCGGATCATCGGGAAATAGATGTCCTGCCACACTTTGAAGCGGTAGGCCAGTGTTTCTGGCACCACGCCGCCGCTGCGATACTGATAGTCCAGGCGTTCGAGGATCAGGTTTTGCAGGAAGAAGCCCGCAACCGCCATGCCCACCAGAAACACGAGGATGATCTTCCAGCCGCGCCGGTCAAAGCCTTTGACGATGAACAGGCTGAGCACCAGCCCGAACAGGCTGGCATACGACCCACTTGCCAGCAAGCACGCGCCGCACAAGGCCAGATTCACCACGAGATTCGCCGTACCCCACCGGGCGCGCTGCTTGTAGCCGTGCATCGCCAGCACCATGATCAGGTTGATCATGAGGAAGTTTCCGAGCGAATTCCACGCGCCAAGAATCGATGTCACGCGCCCGAGATCCGCGGCGTCTTCCGCCTGCTTGCTCGGATACAGCGTCTGGATCAGGTCGTTGACGGGGCCGACCCGCGCCGCCTCCAGCAAGCCGATCAACGCGACCGCCGAGCCGCACATCAGCATGAAGGTGATGATTTTGTAGCGGTCAGCTTCGTTTTTCGGCAGGGACGCGAACAGCCACACAAGCACCACATACTGCACGGGGGCGACCAGACTGAAAATATCGCTGGTCGTCAGGGGAAAGTCGCGCAGATAGTAGGCGAGCGTGGGGATGAGCGCCGTGCCGAAGACCATGCAGCCGAGCGCGAACACCACCGGGCGTGGCAGCTTGGGTGCTTTTGCGCGTGCCAGCATCACGAAGAAGGCCAGCGCCGCCGCCACCACGAGAATCGGCTCGTTAGGGATGAGCAGCGGAATCACACCGCCGCGGGGCATGCCCGACAGGAACACAATCGCCGCGACCAGCACGTAGCACAGCATGACCGGGCGCGTGAGCGCCAGCACCGCGAAGCCCAGCCCGAAGAGAATGCCCAAGCTGACGAGCGGCGAGATCAGCGTGGTGATCGCCAGCAGCGTCCCCGTCAGCAGCGCCCACAGATATGGTTCAAGCCGGGTGCGAGCCATGCGCAGCGTCATGACGCACCATCCTTCGGTTGAATGACGGGCAAAACCTCACCCCGATGGGCGTGACGAGGGGGAACGGCGGACGCGGAGTTTAAGTCCCCTCGCCCTCTGGAGAGGGGATTTAGGGGTGATGTGATCTTTTCCACCAACCCGCGATACAGCGCGCGCTGCTTGGGAATCGAACACTGCTCGTAGACGCGCAGCCCGTTGACGGCGAGGCGGTGACGCAGCGCGGGATCGCGTGCCAGTTCGAGGATGGCGTCGGCCAGTGAGCGCGCGTCGCCCGGCTGGAAGAAGCGCATGGTGTCGTCGTTGAAATAGGAGGTGACTGCCGAAGTCGCACTGATGACCATCGGCACGGCCAACTGCAAATACTCATACATCTTGAAGGTGTGCACGAGGTCGGCTTCCGGGTTCTGCATGAGCGTCACCGCGCCGATGTGCGCATTCATGAGGCGTTCGACCAGCACGTCATCCGGCACAAAACCGCTGAATGTCACCACGTCGCCGAGGCCGAGGCGCGCAACCTGCGCTTGCAGGTCGGGCAGCGCCTGCCCTTTGCCCAGAATCTCTAAGCGCGCGTGCGGCAGCTCTTTGACGACCAGCGCCAGCGCGTCGATCAGCACGTCGTGACCGTAACGCTTGATCACCGTGCCATGCGTGATGATGCGCAGGTCGCCGTCGATCACCTGATCGGCGGGCGGCGGCGTGATCGGGCGGGGCGGCTGGAGTTCACTCGTGTTGAGCATGACGGCGATCTGGTCGCCGTTTGCGCCGCGCTGGATGAGCGCCTGGCGCATCTGCTCGGTGCACGTCACGCTGACATGGGCGAAGCGCAGCGCCGCCTGTTCGATGCGCGTCATCAGGTTGAGGATGCGGCTCCCCGGCTGCGCGCCAAAGCGATCCATGAACATCTCCGGCGTGCATTCGCGCACGTCAAAGATGATCTTGGCGCCCAACAGCTTGGGGATCAGCCCGGCGAACACCAGCGTATCCGGCAGGTTGGTGATGTGGATAACGCGGTAGCCGCGCAGAATCTGCATGACGGCCAGCAGCACGAACACGGGCGTGAAGAAGGAGATATATTCCGCCACATAGCGCACCTTGCCCGCGCGCTGCCGGGTCAGGGACGGAATGCGCAGGATGCGCACGCCCTCCACGACTTCGCTGAAGCGTTCGCCGGGCTGCTTCATGGCGATCATATCCACCGACCAGCCGGCCTCGGTCAGCGCCGTGATTTCGGTCTGCAAGCGGCCGTCGCCGGGGTAGTACCGCTGGCTGACAAAACAGGCTTTCATTTACCGCTGTCCATTCCCATAGCCGACGCCTTCCGGCTCGCCGTGGCCGTTCGGGCTGATCGGCTGGCTGACCCGATTGCCATTGTCCGAGCCGGTGCCGCCCGCGTATTTGCCTTTGGCGCGCGCCCGGTAGTACTTGACCCAGTTGAAGCTCTCATCCTTGGTGACGCGGTTCGCCACGACGCCGAGCACCTTCGCGCCCACGCCTTCGAGCTGTTCGCGCGCGAAATCCACCACGCGCTGATCGACCTTTTCGGTGTCGATCACCCACAGCACGCCGTCGACGAACGGGGCGAGCACCGCCGCGTCAGTCGATGCCAGCAGCGCGGGCATGTCGAAGACGATCACGTCGTAGTAATGCAGCAGGCGCGAGGTCAGGTCGTTGATTTCTTCCGTGTGCAGCAGTTCCGCCGAGTTGCCATTCGCGGCGTAGCCCGCTGTGAGCAGCTGCAGGTTCGGGATCATGCTTTCCTGCACCGCATCTTCCAGCCGGGTTTCGTCTTTGAGCACATTGCTCAAGCCGGAATTGTTGGCGAGGTGGTAGCGTCGATCCAGCGTGGGCGCCTGCATGTTGCCGTCCACGAGCAGCACCTTGCGCCCGTTCTGCGCGATGGCCGCCGCGAGATTCGCCGCGACGGTCGATTTGCCTTCGCCGGGGATGGCGCTCGTCACCAGCAGCAGACGCATTGGCTTGTTGCGCGCGCCCGCGAACAGGTTGGCGCGCAGTCGGCGGAACGCCTCTGCCGCCGACGGATCGCCGCCGAAGACGTTCTCCGTATGGCCGCGTTTGATGCCGGGAATCTTGCCGATGACCTCCGCGCGCAGCACCTTTTGAATCTGGCGCAGCGTGTAGAAGCGCGGGTTCTGGTACTCGGTGGCGAAGGCGATCACAATGCCGCCCAGCAAACCGATGATCGCCGCGACGACGGTGTCGCGCACCACCTTCGGTCCTTCACGCTCGGTGGGGATGGCGGCGTTCTGGATGATCGTGAGCGCGTTGGAGCGGCTGAGCTGTTGAATCGCCGCCTGATTGAAACTGTTGAGCAGCAGTTCGTAGCGCTGCTGCAGCGTCGTGATCGAGCGGTCGAGGTCGGCGATGCGGCCGCTGTCGCGCGGGACGGTGTTTTCCAGCCGTTCGCGCTCTTCCAACTGCGTGTTGAGCTGCGTCTCCATCTGGTCGATCTGGATTTGCAGTTCGGAACGCACGCCGCTGATATCTGAGCTGAACGAGCTTTCGTTCTGCTGGACGAGGAGCTGCGAGAGCGTGTTCGCGACCGTCTGCGCGAGGCGCGGGTCTTCGTCGATGACCGTCAGCTTCATCAGTTCCGTCTGCGGAATCACTTCAATGCTGAAATCCGGCAGTTCCTGCAAGCCGAGCATCTCTTCCGCCTGACTCACGATCAGATCGCTCGTCAGAATGTCCGAATAGGTGTTGGCCAGCCGCTCGAAATACACGTACGCCCCGTAATCCGGCGAGGTGATGCCGAACGGCACAATGCGCAGCCGGGTCGCCGCCGCGTAAGTTGGCGGCGTCTGCGCGCTGATCACGGCGACAATCGCCGTCGTGATCAGCGCCGTGAGCAGGATGATCCATTTGCGCTTCTGAATGACCTTCAGGTAATTTGCCAGTTCCACAGGTTAGCCCTCTCTACGTGATGGTCAGTTCTTGGGTCGCCACAAATACCTTGAGCGCATTGGCGACGTGTTCGATCTGTTCCTCGCTCAGTTCCGGGAACATGGGCAGCGACAGAATCTGGTCGGCGTAGGCTTCCGTGATGGGGAAGTCGCCGCGCTGGTGGCCGAGGTTTTCGTAATAGGGCTGCAGGTGCAGCGGGAGCGGGTAATGCAGCGCCGTGCTGATGCCCTGTTCGTTGAGACGGGCTTGCAGCGCCGCGCGGTTCTGCACGCGCACGACGTACAGGTGCCACACGGGGATGGTGTAGTTCGGCGCGGCTGGCGTGATCACGCCGCTGTGCAGCAGGAAGCGGTGATAGAGCGTGGCCTTCTGGCGGCGCAGCGCGTTCCATTCGTCGAGGTGGCGCAGCTTGATGCGCAGGACGGCGGCGTGCACGGTGTCGAGGCGATGGTTGTATGGCGTGGTCACATGCACATACTTTTCTTTCTGACCGCAGTTGCGCATGGCCTTGATCTGCGCGTTGAGCTGGCTGTCGTTGGTAACCAGCGCGCCGCCGTCGCCCGCCGCGCCGAGGTTCTTCGCCGGATAGAAGCTGAAGGCCGCCGCGTGCCCAAACGAGCCGATGCGCTGGCCGCGGTAGTACGCGCCATGCGCCTGACACGCATCTTCGATGACGATCAGGTTGTGCTGGTTGGCGATAGCCATGATCTCGTTCATGTCCGCCGGGATGCCGTACAGATGCACGGGAATGATCGCCTTGGTGCGGTCGGTGATGGCCGCTTCGATCTTGGCCGGGTCGATGTTGTAGGTGTTCGGCTTGATATCCACGAATACCGGCTTCGCGCCGACGAACGAGACCGCCGCCGCCGTCGCGATGAAGGTATTCGCCGGGACGATCACCTCATCGCCTTCGCCGATGTTGTAGGCTTCCAACGCCAGCTTGAGCGCTGATAGGCCGCTGTCCAGCCCGATGGCGTGCTTCACGCCACAGTAGGCCGCGAATTCTTCTTCAAACTTGTTCACCTCTTCGCCGAGAACGAAGCTGGTATTGGTGAAGACGTTGGCAATGGCCAAATTGATTTCGGTCTGCAGCGGCTCGTGCTGGGCTTGCAGATTGACGAAAGGCACTTTCATCACAGTGGGTTCTCCTACTTGATGCTGAATCAGGTCGGTTCGTGCGGATGCGCGCGGCATCCGGGATAAACAGAGAATCGGTTGGAACGCAGTCAACTGCGGTGCGAAGGTGTGTTACTGGCGCGGAACGGTGTTTAAGTGCCGGGACTTGCCGTTGGTCGCGGGCGTTTGCAGCCCGACCGAGTGCATGAGGTTGACCACGTTTTCGGGATTGAGTGTGTCGAGTGTTGGCGTGATGCCGATGGGCGTACCGTCCGCATCGAGTGACTGCTGCGCGGCTTCCAGCACCTTGACGATGCGTAGGCCAACCTGTCCGCTGCTGCGCGGCGTCGTCTTGTTGCGGACGCTGTCGGCGAAGTGTTCGCATTCCACCTTGAGCGGCTCGACGAATTGAATGTGCGGCGTGACGATGTCGCCGTAGCGGTAGCTGCACTGGAATTCGGCGAAGGTGTCGGTGTACGGCGGCACGTCGACGCCCTTGTCGTACACGCGAATCTTTTCGAGATTTTCCACGTCATCGTAGACGGCCATCTTCTTGCTCCCCACGACCGTGATCTTGCGCGTCTTGTTCGGGTCGAGCCAGCTCACATGGATGTGCGCTTGCAGGCTGTCACCAAACTTGAGGTGCATGAACACCACATCATGAATGTGCTTGAAGACGTGTTTGCCGCCCTGCGCGCTGACGCTCGTCGGCTCTTTGCCGAGCAGGTACAGCAAAATCGAAATGTCGTGCGGCGCTAAATCCCACATCGCGTTGACGTTCGGCTGGAACAAGCCGAGGTTCGTCCGTACGGCGTTGATGTAGTAAATCTCGCCCAGCTCGCCATCCGCGATCAGCTTACGCAGCGTTTCGACGGCGGCGTTATATTCAAAGGTATTGCCGACCATGAGCGTCAAGCCCATACGGTCAGCCAGTTCGATCAGCGCTTCGGAGTCTTCGGCGCGCAGCGTGAGCGGCTTTTCGACCATCACGCTCAGCCCGTGGCGCAGGCAGTCCGACGCGATCATGTAGTGCGTGGCGGGCGGCGTCGCGATCACGACGGCATCCAGCCCCAGGTTGAACAGTTCGCGGTAGTCGTTGACCGTCTTGATCGACGGGTACATCTGCGCGATCCGGTCCAGTCGTTCCTGCTTCATATCCGCGACCGCCACGAGATTCGTCTTCGGTAGATCCACGAAGTTGCGGATTAAGTTCGGCCCCCAATACCCGGCGCCAATTACGCCGATGTTCACAGTATTCATTCCATCTCCCTCGGTTAAGCCGCGCCCTTGCCCTTTAGGACAGCGAACGGCGTTTTAAACAGGATCACGAGATCCTTCAGCAGTGATTGGTTCTCGACGTACTGAATGTCGAGATCGACCATCGTTTCAAAATCGACCTGACTGCGGGCGGCGACTTGCCACATGCCCGTCAGGCCCGGCTGCGCTTCCAGACGGCGCAGGTGCTTAGACGAATACATATCCACTTCATAGGCGAGGGCGGGGCGCGGCCCCACCAGCGACATATCGCCGCGGAACACGTTCCACAACTGCGGCAGTTCGTCGATGCTCGTCTGGCGCAGGAATTTGCCCATCCGCGTCACACGGGGGTCGTCCTGCAGCTTGAACTTCTTGTCCGCGCTGGCCTTGCCGTTCATCGCCGTGATCGTCTGATCGTCCCGTTGAATGAGCGCCGTGACGAACTTCTGATGGATGTCGCTCCGCGCGTCCTGCTTCATCGTGCGGAACTTGTAGACAATGAAGGGCCGAATCTCCCAGAACTTCTGGCCGTTGCGCGCTTTCACCCGCACGCCGACCCGTTCCTGGGCGAAGATCGCCCGTCCCGGTGAGTCCAAGCGGATGATGATCGCGATGGTGAGCAGCACCGGGGAGAGCAAGATGAGGGCGGTGCCAGCCAGCACCATATCCAGCAGCCGCTTCATGACGAAATAGAGGCGTAACTGCCAACGCTTCAACATGTCGTCGCTCCTTCTCCAATAAAGACCCCCTCATGATAGAAGTCTCACCTTTCACGAGGCTAACAATGCGATTTGTAATATTTGACGGGGGGACACTCAAGAAAATGTTAGATTTCTGCTGATTTGTCGGTATATGACAGGATGCCTAACATGATGACGTTAGGCGGCTTACAGGTGGGCAATCGTAGGCTAGCAGTATCGGTGTTAAGGCTGGAATGGAGAAAAGCGGATGCCTGTCAACGATAATGTGCAGTTAGGCGCGAATGTACGTATTTTTCACCCGACGATGGTCAACATTTACGGCTGCATCATCGGCGCGGAGACGCAGATCGGCCCGTTTGTGGAGATTCAAAGCGGCGTCGTGATCGGGCGGCGCTGCAAAATCTCGTCGCACGCTTTCATCTGCGAAGGGATTACGTTAGAGGATGGTGTGTTCGTAGGGCACGGCGTGATGTTCGTCAACGATCTGTTCCCGCGCGCCGTCACCCCCGCCGGGGAGCTCAAGCGCGGCGACGATTGGACGCTGGCCCCCACGCTGATAAAAGAAGGCGTGGGCATCGGCTCCAACGCGACGATTCTGGGCGGCGTAACCGTCGGAAAGTTCGCGCTGATCGGCGCGGGCGCGGTCGTCACCAAAGATGTCCCGGATTACGCGATTGTCGCGGGCGTACCCGCCAAGGTCATCGGCGATGTGCGCCAACGGGAACAGGCGCAAAAGCAGGCCAAGATGTAACGCTAAAACGCCACGCTGTTTTCAACCGCACCCTTGTCCCCTCTTCTCTTTACGGAGAGGGCGACAGTCCAATCCAAGCGAACCGCCTGTAGGGGAGGGGACTTGCCTCCCTGGGCGGTCTTAACGAGGGACGAGGCATGCCTCGTCCTCCTACGTAGTCACCACAACCTCAAACGCCTCTTTTGCTTTCACTCAAACCGATCTGCTGCCTAACCTAGAGGAGACGAGGTAAGGGTTTTAAAAGCACTTGTTGTAGCCTTTCCCTTCGTCAGCGGACGCAATGAATTGCGTCCTACGAAGCAGGGTGAAGGCTGTTGAGCTCCCTCCCTAATTGTGGGAGGGTCGGGGTTGGCCTACAGATCCATAACTCCGACTAAGGTAATCTGCATCATTGCGTCCGCTGTTTCCGACCCTACCTGCCAACAAAAAGGGCGCAGTTGGCTGCGCCCGGTCATGAGAGATTGTGGAGAGTTGCCGCGTGTGTTAGGCGGTTTCTGTTTGCGCGCCGGGTTCGTGATCGAGTTCTTCCCGCACCACGTAGATCTTGCGGCCTTGTGGCTCGTGATAGGCGCGCATCACAAATTCCGCGACCAGCCCCGTCCCCGTGATTTGCACGCCAAGGATGATGAGCAGCATCGAGAGCAGCAGCAGCGGCCGGTCGCCGATGCCCTGCTGCAGGATCAGGCGCACAAATGCGAGGTACACGCCGATCAACACGCCGACTGCCCCGGTCACAAGGCCGATGCCGCCGAACACGTGCAGCGGGCGCGTAGAGAAGCTCAGAAAAAAGATCACCGTAATGAGGTCGAGCATCACTTTGAACGTGCGCATGATGCCATATTTGCTCTTGCCGAAGCGCCGCGCCCGGTCGCTGACCGGGACTTCGGCGAGCTGTACGCCGAGGCCGCTGGCAATCGCCGGGATGAAGCGGTGCAGTTCGCCATAGAGACGGATGTGCTTGGCGATGTCCGCGCGGTACACCTTGAGCGTGCACCCGTAGTCGTGCAGGGCGACGCCCGTCGAGCGCGAGATCAGGCGGTTCGCGAGCATCGACGGCAGGCGGCGGCTGAAGAACGGTTCTTTGCGTTCCATGCGCCAACCGCTCACGATGTCGTAACCCTCGTCCGCCTTGGCGATCAGCTTGGGAATATCCTGCGGATCGTTCTGCAAATCGGCGTCCAGCGTGATCACATACTCGCCGCGCGCCGCCTCAAATCCAGCCATCAACCCGGCAGTCTGCCCGAAATTGCGGCGGAAGCGAATGACCCGCCAGTGCGGGTCGGTCTCAAACAGTTTGCGTAATTCGATAAAACTGCCGTCATTGCTGCCGTCATCCACCACGATGACTTCATACGTGTCGCCGAGCGCATCGAGCGCTGTGCTGAGTTCCTGGTACAGCGGCGGGATGTTATCGACTTCGTTGTACAGCGGGATAACGACAGACAGGCGCGGGTTGGTTTCGGAACTGGGGGTTTGGAACCGTTCCGGTTGATAGGCATAGATTTTGCTCAGGTTTTCAGCAGTCTGCGTCATGGTTCACCTTTCAAGCGCAGGGCTTACCGATGGGCAGATTGTCTATATTACGCCTTACATAAACCTAAACATGAAACTGTCAGCACGGATTGGGAAACGTTCTTAAGTTGTAATTCTCGCCTGAAATCGGTGTTCGTTGTTGTCGTAAGTTCAGCGCAAGGAACCAGACCGTATTGTGAGAGCAACACACAATACCTGGGAAACCAAAAAATGATAACCCTGGCCGAATTTACAGAAACAGCAGATATCGAAACGTCGTCGGACGGGTACGCGACACGGTTTGCGGGCGGCGTGGGCAGGTGGTTCCTGAGCGTCCAAGAACAGGCGACCCTGCGCATGCTCGCACCGTATCCCGGCGCGACCGTGCTGGATGTGGGCGGGGGGCATGGGCAGATCACCGGGGCATTGATCGCGGGTGGATTCGATGTAACCGTGGTGGGCAGCGACCCGATCTGCGCTCAGCGCATTCAGCCCTACATTGATGCGCGCCGCTGCTCGTTTGAAGTGGGCGATATGCTCAACTTACCATACCCTGACAAAGCGTTTGGCGTGGTCATCAGCTACCGGCTGCTGCCCCACGTCACCCAATGGGAACGCTTCATCAGCGAACTGTGCCGCGTGGCCGAAAAGGCCGTCATCCTCGACTATCCCGAAGTCAACAGCGTAAATGCCTTTGTGCCGCTCTTCTTCAACTTCAAGAAGCAGTTGGAAGGCAACACCCGCCACTATACGAACTATCGCCGCGCTGACCTGCTGCGCGTCTTTCGCGAACACTGCTTCATCTATGGCGAGAGCTACGCGCAGTACTTCGTGCCGATGGTGGTGCATCGGAAACTGCAAGCGCCGACCGTTTCGGAGCGCATGGAGCGCGTGTGCCGCGGCTTCGGGTTGACCCAGCGTTGGGGCTCACCCGTGATCCTCAAAATGATCCGCGAGGGGGCAGGATGAAAATTCTCCTGCTTGCGCCGCAGCCGTTCTATCAGGAGCGCGGCACGCCGATCGCGATCAAGCTGCTGCTGGAGGTCTTGTCGCAGCGCGGCGATCAGGTCGACGTGATCACCTTTCACGAAGGCGCAGATATCGCGCTGCCGGGTGTGACGCTGCATCGCATCCCCGCGCTGCCTTGGCTGAAGAACATCCGCCCCGGCTTTTCGCCGAAGAAGCTGGCCTGTGATGTGCTCATGCTGCCGCAGGCGCTGCGCATGGCGGCGCGCGGCGGCTACGACTACGTGCACGCGGTCGAAGAGGCGGCGTTCATCGCCTACGCGATCCGGCGGCTGTATCGCATTCCGTACCTGTACGACATGGATTCGTCGCTCTCCGGCCAGTTGACCGAGAAGATCGGCGTCTTGAAGCCGCTGCTGCCCGTGTTTCGCGGATTGGAAGGCATCATGATTCGCGGGGCAGAGGCAGTCGTGCCCGTGTGCGACGCCCTGCGCGACGATGCCGTGCGCTGGGGCGCGAAGAAGATCGCCGTGCTCTACGATGTGCCGATGCCCGCCGAGGTATGCGCTGTCCCCGTGATCGACGTGCGCGCTAAGTACGGGCTGACCGGACCCATCGCCATGTACGTCGGCAACCTCGAAGGGTATCAGGGCATTGATCTGCTGCTGGAAAGCTTCTGGCTGGCGGCACAGGATGCCGCCGATCTCGACCTCGTCATCATCGGCGGCAAGCCCGCTGATATCGAGCGCTACACGACCATCAGCCGCGATTTGGGAATTGCCGAGCGCGTGCATTTTCTCGGCCCGCAGCCCGTCGCGCTGCTCTCGGCGTACCTGGCGCAAGCCGATCTGCTGCTTTCACCGCGCATCAAGGGCAGCAACACGCCGATGAAGCTCTACTCGTATCTGGAGAGCGGCAAGCCGATTCTGGCGACGAATTTGTGGACGCACACGCAGGTGCTGACGCCGCAGTCGGCGGTGCTGACCGACCCGCTGCCGCGCGCCTATGCTGATGGTCTGCTGCGCCTTGCAGCGAACGTGGCCTTACGCGACCAGATCGGCGCGGCGGGCGCGCAGTTGATCGCGACCAAATACAACTATCAGACCTTCTACCAGACGATCACTGATTTGCTGGCCGAGATGGAACAGGCCAGCGGACTGCGAGGGGCGGCATGAAGCGCGATCTCGTCAATCTGGCAGCGACTACCTACGACGTCGTGATCATTGGCGGCGGCATTTATGGCGCGACGGTGGCGTGGGAAGCGGCCTTGCGTGGGCTGAGCGTAGCGCTCATCGAGCGCGGTGACTTCGGCGGCGGCGCTTCGGCGAACAGCCTCAAGACGATTCACGGCGGGCTGCGCTACCTGCAAAGCGCCGATTTCCGACGCATGCGCCACTCCATCCACGAGCGGACCACGCTGTTACGCATCGCGCCGCACCTCGTGCATGTGCTGCCCGTGCTCGTGCCGACCTATGGTCACGGCGTGAAAGGCCGCGAGGCCATGAGTGTCGCCATTCGCGTGAATGACGCGCTGAGCTTCGACCGCAACCGCGGGCTGGACGCCGCCAAGCATGTTCCCAACGCGCACATGATCAGCCGGGCGGAAACGCTGGCGCTTGCGCCGGGCATCAACCCGGACGGCTTGAACGGCGGCTGCGTCTTCTACGATGCGCAGGCGTACAACACCGAACGGTTGACGCTGGCGTTTGTGCGCACGGCGGAGAATATCGGCGCGGCGGTGGCGAACTATGTCGAAGCGGTCGGCTTGGTGTGTGCGGACGGGCGGGTGCGCGGCGTGCGGGCGCGGGATCGCTTTACGGGTGATGTGTTCGAGATCCGCGCGCAGCGGGTGATCAACACGGCGGGCGCGTGGACGAGCGTCGTCAACGGGTGGCTGCACGCGGACCCGCCGCCGCCCCGGCTGGCGAAAGCCATCAATGTGATCACGCGGCCGCTGTTCAAGACGCACGCGGTCGGCGTGTCGGGCGCTGGTCGGCTGTACTTTGTCTCCCCATGGCGTGGTCACTCGCTGATCGGCACGGATTACGCGCTGCACGTCGGCGACCCGGCCACCCTGCGCGTGACGGAGCGCGACATCAACGGGCTGCTGGCGGCGGTCAACAGCGCGCTGCCAGCCGCCTGCCTGACGCCTGACGATGTGACTTTCGTGCATCGTGGTCTGCTGCCGATCGACGGTGTGGACATGCGCGGGGAGGTCAAGCTGAGCACGCATCCGCGCATCAGCGACAGCGGGCGCGGCCTGATCAGTGTGGAGGGCGGCAAGTACACCACAGCGCGCGGCGTGGCACAGCAGGCGGTCGATCTGCTGTTCAAAAGTCTGGAACGGTCGAGCCCGCCCTCGGTGTCTGCCGTGACGCCGCTCTACGGGGGCGCGTTCGCATCGTTCGATCAGTTTCTGGCCGAGCAGAGCGCGCGCAATCCGCATGGACTGCGCCCAGACACTATCAAGCGGTTGGTGCTGAACTACGGCACAGAGTATCCCAACGTGCTGCGCTATGTTGAGCGCGCGGAGCTGCCCGAAGCGCTGGCGGTGCTGCGCGCGGAGATTCGGTACGCGGTCAAGCATGAGATGGCGCAGACGCTGGCGGATGTCGTGCTCCGCCGCACGGAACTCGGGTCGGTTGCACCGCCGAGTGAGTCGTATTTGCGGTTTGCCGCGCGGGTGATGCAGTCGGAACTCGGTTGGACGAATGAGCGTGTGCTGCGCGAAATCGACGCAGTGCAGGCGCACTACCGCTGGTGACCGCATAGGACATACGCAACCTTACTTCCGACTCTTCTCCTAAATGCTTCATCCGGTAAAAGGTCGAATATGGATTCGTAGGGGCGCACGGCCGTGCGCCCCTACGAAAAAGCGCTTCCTTTTCTGCAATCAATTGCTGGACGGAGCACTAAAGTAGGCACTCGAAAGTCCCAATGTAGGGGTAGACCTATGTGTCTACCCGGTTTCGGGCGCACACACAGGTGCGCCCCTACATCCATTCGTGGATTTGTTTCGAGAACCTACTTAAGTCAGTGTCCGAAAGACGCCAAAACAGTAGGCGTGGGTAGACAAAACACCGATTCTGAATTGCCCGCATGTCTTGCCCCCTACAGCAGCAAAAATGACAGATTTTCGAATGCCCGCTCACAGTTTGGGAGTAACAGATGCAGGTGACAAAAACCGCGCCCGAGTGGGCGCTGGAGCTCTTCAATAAATCGGTGCTCAAGCGCCGCAAGTACCGGGAAGTGACCGCGCTGTTAGGTGACTTCGCCGGGCGGCGTTGTCTCGATGTGGGCTCAGATAACGGTGTGATCAGCTACTTGCTGCGGCAGCAGGGCGGCGACTGGTCGAGCGCCGACCTCAACCCGCAGACGGTGAACGCGATACGTGAGCTGGTGGGCGACGAAGTCTATCAGATCAGTGGGGAGGCGCTGCCATTCCCCGACCAAACCTTTGACCGCGTAGCGATCATCGACTTCCTCGAACACATCCCAGATGACCGCCGTTTCGTCGACGAACTGCACCGTACGCTCAAGCCGGGCGGCTGGCTGATCATCAACGTGCCGCATCATAAAAGCACTGCGCTGCGCCGTTTGCGCTTCCGGTTGGGGCAAACCGACGAGAAACATGGGCATTTGCGCCCCGGCTACACGCTTGACGATCTCCAGGGATTGCTCGGCGAGCGCTTCAGCGTCGAATCGGCCCACACCTATTCCAAATTCTTCTCTGAACTCATCGACACGCTGATCGTCTTCGCCGTCACCACGCTGAAAGGCGGCGGCCACAGCGAGAAGGGGCTGGTCGTCACGAGCAGCGACCTCAAGGCGAACAAGTCGATGTTCCGGCTGTATTCGCTCATTTATCCGGTGGTGTGGGTGTTCAGCCAGCTCGACGCGCTCGTCCCCGCCAGCGGCTACATGCTCATTGTCAAGGCGCGCAAAAGCGAGCCTACGGGGCACTCACGGATCGCTTAGGCAGCAGACGGCGAATCAAGGTCGGCTGATAGGGAGGTGTAAGGCCTAAAGTTATATTGTTTCCAATGTAATCGAACGTGAGTTAGGGATAAGGTGAACGCACATCGATCTATTTCTAGAGCAGTTCCCCTCACCCTCTAGCCGCCTGGCGACTTCGTCTGTTTTACCCCTAACTGACGTCAATTGTTCGTGACTCACGCGCATCCCCGCTGTGAGCTCTGGAGAAGAGGACAACCAGCTTTTGCGCAAACAACTGCTGTCCATCGTGTCGATCAGCCTCACGGTGCTGTTGATGTATCTGGTGATTTCATCAGTTGGCCTCGACGAACTGATCACCGCAGTGCGGAATGCCAATCCACTCTTCATCCTGCTCGCGTTCCTGTGGGCACAACTGCTTAACCTGCCCGGCGTGTTCAAGCTGCAGGGATTGCTGCGGGCGCAGGGCTATCGCGTGCCCTTCTTCTATCTGTTCCGGGTGTATCACATCGGCGTTTTCTTCAATCACTTTCTGCCCTCCAACGTTGGCGGTGATTTCGTCCGCGCTTATGAGATCGGCAAGACCACCCATGACCCGGCGACCAGTCTGGCGGCGGTGTTTGTCGAGCGGCTGACGGGGTTCATTGTGCTCGTGATCTTCGCGGTGATCGCGCTGGTCACACGCATCGCCCTCGTGGAAAACCCGCTGCTCACGCTGGCTGTGCTGGGAGTGACGTTCGGGCTGATCATGATCGTGTGGTTAGCCGTCGACAAGCGGCTGATCGTTTGGTTCGAGCGGGTGCTGCCCAAGCCGCTGCACAAGTACCTCGCCAAGTTCGGCAAGTTCCAAACGTCGCTCTACCGCTACCAGAACCAACCGCGCGCGCTGCTGCGGGCGTTGTGGTGGTCGCTGCTGTTCAACGCGGGCGCGATTGTGTATTCGTGGCTGACAGCGCTCGCCTTTCACCAGCCGATCAGCCTGCTGGATCTGGCGACGATCATCCCCTTGACGATGGTGGTGGCGATTGTGCCGCTGTCCTTCAATGGCATTGGTTTGCAGGAATGGGCGTTCGTGCTGCTCTTCCCGCTGATCGGCGTTCCGGCTTCGGTCGGGTTATCGGCCATGCTCACCATCCGCCTAATCACATTGAGTACGGCGCTGCTGGGTGGTGTGTTCTATCTGCACAAGCAGTTTCGGCGAGAAGCAGCCATCGCCTAGTTAGGGAGACATCAATGCTAACGACGCAAGGGGAACGTGCCGTTCCCAAAGAGCAGGTGCTGCAGGATATTCAGGCCAGCACGTCGGCGCTCCAGCGCTACGGCAACTTCTACGTTGGCAGCAGTGATCTGAGGGCGATCTTGCGCTATGAAATGGCGGCCTCATTGCTCAGTTGGCTGCCCGGCGCGCTCGGATTGGGGCTTAGAAAGGCCGTCTACCCGTCGATCTTCCGGTCGATGGGCGCGGATGTGATGTGGGGGCGCAACATTGTGCTGCGCCACCCCAATAAGATCAGCGTGGGCAGTCAGGTTGCTATCGACGACAACTGTCTGCTCGACGCGAAAGGCGGCGGTGAGGCGGGCATCGTCATTGGTAATCATGTGCTCGTCGCGCGCAGCACCATCATTCAGTGCAAAGGCGGGACGATCTCGATTGGGGATCACGCTACCATCGGCAGCCAGACGCAAATTGCGTCGGTCGGCGGGATTTTCATCGGCAGCCATGTTCTTATTTCCGGCCAGTGCTATTTTGGCGGCGGTCGCTACATCACCGACGATGCGGACACCCCCATCGTCAAGCAGGGGCTGTATTCCAAGGGCGCAACCGTCATCGAAGATGATGTGTGGATCGGTGCGGGCGCGCTGATTCAGGATGGCGTGCACATCGGGCACGGCAGCGTGATCGGCGCGGGTGCGGTTATTCGCGAGGATATCCCCGCGCAGACGGTGGTCGTCCCCAATCAGCGGCTCGTCATGCTGCCGCGCGAAAAAGGAGACTAACCACGATGATTGACCAAACTGCGCGCATTCTGAACGCGATCTACGCGGCGATTGACGAGCTCAACCAGCAGCTCCCGGCGGATAAACGCCTGAGCAAAACGCCCGACACCGTCCTCTATGCGAAGTCCGGCGTGCTCGACTCGCTCGGCTTCGTCAACCTGATCCTCGCGGTCGAAGAGAGCATCGAAGATGAGTTCGGCCTCGCGGTCAACATTGCCGACAAAGTCGCCACCGCGTCGGAGGCCAACCCGTTTCGCACGGTCGCCACGCTGACCGAGTACATCGAACCCCTGATCGAAGGCGAAACCAGCAGCGACGAGGCGATTTAGCCGCTGCTTCGACCTCACCCCCGATCCCTCCACGAATTCAGGGAGGGGAGAACGAAACCGGGATGAGGAGAATTGATCACACGCAGCATCATTCTGTAGGGGCGCAGCATGCTGCGCCCCTACAGAATGATGCGATTTATTTCGAGGGAAGAGATTTGGACACCCAACACTTGCGCGCCGCGCTGATCGGCGATTTTAACCTTGGCAACTTTGCCAACTACCTGAGCAATGACGACTCCACCCCGCTCGTGCAGGCCGCCGCGCCACCGTATGGACAGGTCGCGCAGATTTTGATGAATCCCGACCATGAGACGTGGGCGACTCGCCCCGATGTGGCCGTGATCTGGACGCGCCCTGATGGCGTGATCGCCTCGTTCAAGCGCCTGCTCGACTTCGAGCAGGTGTCACTCGATCAAATTCTCGCCGAAGTCGAGCAGTTCGCCGCGTTGATCGCGGTCACGTCCACGCGCGTCAAAGCGGTGTTCATCCCGACGTGGGTTGTGCCAACGTGGGTCGACGGCCTTGGCCTGCTGGATATGCGCGACGGGATCGGCGTAGCCAACACGCTCATGCGCATGAATCTGCGGCTCGCGGAATATCTGCGCGACGTGCCGAATGTCTACCTGCTCAACACGCAAAAGTGGATCGAACGCAGCCGCATGCCGTACCAGCCAAAATTCTGGTATATGGCGAAAGTCGCGTTTGGCAACGATGTGTTCAAAGAGGCCGTCCGGACGATCAAATCGGCGCTGGTCGGCATTTCTGGCAAGCGCAAAAAGCTGATCGTGCTCGACCTCGACAACACGTTGTGGGGCGGCGTGGTCGGCGACATCGGCTGGGAGAACCTCAGTCTCGGCGGGCACGACGCGACGGGCGAAGCGTATGTCGACTTTCAGCGGGCGCTCAAGGCGCTGACGCGGCGCGGCATTGTGCTCGGCGTGGTCAGCAAGAATGAGGAGAATGTCGCGCTCGACGCCATCCGCCAGCATCCCGAAATGGTGCTGACGCTGGACGACCTCGCGGGCTGGCGCATCAACTGGCAGGATAAGGCGCAGAACGTCGCCGATCTGGTGACGGAACTGAACCTCGGCTTCGACTCGGTCGTCTTCCTCGACGACAACCCGGCGGAACGAGCGCGCGTGCGCGACATGCTGCCGGATGTGCTGGTGCCGGAACTGCCCGAAGACCCGATGCTCTACGTCAAGACACTGCTCAGCCTCGGCGTGTTCGACGCGCCGACGCTCACCGCCGAAGACGCCGAACGCACCAAGATGTATGTGACCGACCGCCAGCGCACCGCGCTCAAAACGGAGATTGGGTCGCTGGATGATTGGCTGCAAACGCTCGGCGTGCGCGTGGAAGTCGCGCCGCTCAACACGAGCACGCTGCCGCGCACCGCGCAGTTGTTCAACAAGACGAATCAGCTCAACCTGTCCACGCGGCGCATGGGCGATACTGAACTCATGGCGTTGGCGCATGAGCCCAATCACCGCCTGTGGACGGTCAGCGTGACCGATAAATTCGGCGATCTCGGCCTGACGGGTATCATCAGTCTGGAAATTGAAGGCGACCGCGGGAACATCGTCGATTACGTGCTGAGCTGCCGCGTGATGGGGCGCAAGGTCGAAGAGACGATGCTGGCGGTGGCGGTCGAGTATGCGCGGACGCTTGGTCTGCGCGAGGTGGCTGCCGTTTACTTGCCGACTGCCAAGAACAAGCCCACGCTCGACTTCTTCAAGCGTTCCGGCTTCGCGTACATCGACGAGACGCAGACGTTCACGTGGGCGACGAACGATCCCTACCCTGTGCCCAAGGGCATCGAACTGGCGGTCGGGGAGGCTATTTAACCCATATCCACCCCACCCCCGGCCCCTCCCCGAATTCAGGGAGGGGAGCCGACATTGCTCGCTATGCCTATCAGAATCTGCGTCACGGAAACGTGTTTGTATAGAGACGCATAATAAAACATCGGTTCATGTCCCTCTCCCCATGGAGAGGGACGGCTCGCGCAGCGAGCAGGGTGAGGTTGATCTGGAACACCTGTTCACAAATCATTCCCGGTTCGACATGGAGCAGCACACGAATGTGAGGAGAGAGTCCCATGCAGAAGATCGTCACTAACCTGTGGTTTGACACGCAGGCGGAAGCAGCGGCGCGCTTTTACTGTTCGCTGTTCAAGAATTCGCGCATTGTGAACGTCTCGCATTACACCGACGCCGGGCCGCGCCCCGCCGGCGAAGTCCTGACCGTCGATTTTGAGCTGGACGGGCAGCGCTTTACGGCGCTCAACGGCGGGCCGGAATTTAAGTTCACCGAGGCGATTTCGCTGCTCATCAACTGCGCGGATCAGGCGGAGGTCGACTACTTCTGGGACAAGCTCACCGCGGACGGCGGCGAAGAGAGTATGTGCGGGTGGCTGAAGGACAAGTACGGGCTGTCGTGGCAGGTCGTGCCGCGGGGCTTTGACGAGATGATGTCGACGGGCAATACCGAAGGCATCAACCGCGCGATGCAGGCCATGTTCAGTATGCGCAAGCTCGACATGCAAGCCTTGCAGGACGCCTTCGACGGGAAGTAGGCGTTAGGATGGGCTATTGGTGGGACGAGGTACGCCTCGTCCTATTTGGAAGATCATTTATTCCGTAGTTTCTTTTTGAGGTTGCGAATCTCGGTGATAACTTCGGATCTATCTCCATATTGCATCGGTCCACGCATATCAATATAGCGCTCAAAATCCCTAATAGCGTTACTAAACGCGCCTCTTTCTTTTTCCGCAAGTCCGCGGTTTCTGTAGTATATGAGTTCCCCGGTTTTGAACCTATAGCCCGATCGTAGTCCTTAATTGCACCTTCAAAATCACTATTCGCTTTGCGCGCAATTCCACGATTGTTATATGCCATGTGGATGTCAGGCATCCTTAAATCAATACAGCTAGTAAAATCTGCAATTGCAGCGTCCAAATGGCCGTATAGTGGCTGGATATTGCCTCGATTATAGTAAGCGTTGGCATATTGAGGATTGAGACGGATAGCTTCAGTATAGTCCGCTATCTTTCCACCATAGTCGGATTCATCTCGAGCCAAACCACGACTGAAATATTCTTCAGCAGTCAATTGCTTTTCCGTTGGTTTCGGCTGGCTCTCAACTTCAGCCTGCTTTGCCGCCACTGCAGTCAAATCGGCGGAGGGTGTTGCCGTGATGCTCATACCAACAGGCGATTTCAAGAAGCGTGTCCGCAGCCGACCTAACGCCTCTTCAAAATAATCGAATGGAACATTAATCGCGTTGTAGCGCGGGAGTTCGGCGAGTTTACCCGTAAAGCGCTGCGTGGTGGCAGCGTCAAACTTGAAGTCACTTGCCAGAATCGGCACGATGTTGCGCCTGTGCAGCATGGCATGTTCAATCTCGCGGCGCAGCCAGTCGTCGGGGTCGTTGATGCGGTCAAACGTGCCGGGGGTGCACAGCAGCAGGAAGTGCGCGCGCGCTTCGATCTGCCGCAGGATGATCTCGTCAAACTGCCCGGAGTCGATGCTTTGGACGTCCATAAACACATCGTAGTTGTGCTGTTTCAAGTCCATGTAGATGGCGCGGGCGAGGTAGCTGCTGGTGCTGCGGCGGTAGCTGATGAAGACTGTGTTGTGGACTTGCTGGGTCATGCGCGGCGCTCCCATCGAGGTGTGCTGATGTTAGCGAGTATAGCATGAAAACCTCACCCTGTTTGCGCCCCGCCTTTGCCCCTCGCCCTCTGGAGAGGGGCGGTTGAGCGCAGCGAAACGGGGTGAGGTCAGGCAGTCGAGGGTGAGGCTAGGCTTTCAACACTTGCTCATACACCGCCAGCGTTTCGCGGGCGGTCTTGCGCCAACTGTAGCGCGTCGCCTGCGACAGCCCGCGCGTGATCTGCGTTTCGCGCAGCGGCTCCTGCTCCAGCAGCGCGATGATCGCGCCCGCCATTTTGCGCGCGTCGCCTTTGGTCGTCAGGAACGCGCCATCGCCCGTGACTTCTTCCAGCACGGGGATCTCGTTCGCCACGACCGGCGTGCCGCACGCCATCGCTTCGAGCACGGGCAGGCAAAAGCCCTCGTAGACCGTTGGGAAGGCGAACACGTCCGCCATGCGATAAATCGCGGGCTTGTCGGCCTCGTCCACATAGCCGAGCCACTGCACCCACTCGCCGATGCCGAGTTCGGCGATGTACTTCTTCAAATCAGGGAACATGGGCGATCCCCACTGTGGCTCGCGCCCGGCGATGACCAGCGGCACCTCGCCGCCCTCCGCTTCGATCACATACGTGAACGCCAGCAGCAGTTGATCGACGCGCTTGCGCACGTCAAAGCCGCCGAGGTACAGCACATAGCGATCCGGCAGGTTGTACTTGGCGCGCACGTCTGGGTCGTGCTCCGCGCCCATGCGCGGGTTGTACTGCTCGTCGGCGGCGAGGTAGGTCGTGGTGATCTTCTCCGCCGGGATTTTCAGGTATTGGACGATGTCGGCCTTTGCCGCGTCGCTGATGGTGATCACGTGCGCTGAACCGCGCCCCGCCGCGCTGACGAGTGACGTGTACAGGCGTCCGCGCCAACCGGGGGAGTATTCCGGCATGACCAGCGGGATCACGTCGAGGATGCTGGTGATCAATGGGATCGGTGATGAGAGCGGCGTCCCCCAGTAGGGCACATGCGCGATGTCGGCGCCGCAGCGTCCCGCCATCTGCGGGAAGGTCTGCTGCTCAAAGCGCACTTTGCCGAGGTTGCCCCGGCTGCCCGTCGTAGTGATCAGGCTGACATCGGCGGGGAGATCGTCGGCGCTGGTCAGTCCCGGCGGCAGCACGAGCGTCATCTGCAGATCAGGCGCGACCCGGCGCAAGGCGTGCAGCAGCCGCCGCAGATATTGTCCGCTGCCCGTGTTCGGCTGATCCCAGAACCAGCCGTTGAAAGCAATGTGCATAGGTTCGTTCTCGTCCTTTTTACGTCGGGGGAGCGTCTCTGTAGGGGCAGACCTGTGTGTCTGCCCCATGAGCAGGGCGCACACACAGGTGCGCCCCTACGTCAAACACCGGATCGGCGGGCTTATTCTTCGCGCACGGGCTGATCTTTGCAGGTGCTGCACAGACCGTAGAATTCGAGCAGATGCCCGGTCAGACGCACGCCGAGGCGTTCTTCCAGCGTGTGGGTGAGCGCGCCGAGGCTGCAGTCCTCAAATTCGATCACGCGGCTGCACTGCGTGCAGATGATGTGATGGTGATGGCCGTCCGGCATGAGCACATACGTCGGCGTGACGCTGCTGTCAATGTACGTCGGGCGGACCAGCGACAGGCGCGTGAACAGATCCAGCGCGCGGAAGACGCTGGCGCGACCGATGCTGGAATCGAGCGCCTCGACCTGATCGAGCAGTTCGGTGGAGGTCATGTGACCTCCGCCGCGTTCCAGCGCGTTCAGCACGGTGATGCGGGCGTGGGTGAGTTTGTACCCCGCGTCGCGCAGTCGCTGCATACGGGGGCTGATAATCTCCTCTGACATCGCGCCTTCTTCCTTGACAAATTGACCCAACTGAGATACCGTATCACTTGAGACACCGTATCAATTACAATAGGGAAAACAATGCGTCGTCGTGTACTACTCATTTTACCTCTGATTCTGACGTTTTCTGTAGGGGTGATCCGCGCGCAAGACCCAATCAACGTCGTCGCGACCACGACGATCCTCGCGGATGTCGCGCAGAATGTCGCCGGAGACGCCTTTACCGTCGCCGCACTCATCCCCGCCGATACCGATCCCCATGCCTTCGAGCCGTCCACGAGCGACGCGGTGCTCGTCGCGCAGGCCGATCTGCTGCTGTCGGTCGGCGCGGGCTACGAAGCCTTCCTCGCCGATCTGCTGACCACAGTGGGCGAAAATATCCCGGTCGTCGTCGCCTCCAATGGCGTCGAGATCCTCCCGTATGGCGAACACGAACATCACGACGAGGCTGCCACGCCAGAAGCCGACCACGAAGATGAACATCTCGGTGTGTTGGGCGTCGATCTGGAATGCGCAGCCCACGAACATGAAGAGGAAGCTGGCGCCGAAGACGAGCATGATCACGGCGGTTGTGACCCGCATGTGTGGCACGATGTCGCCAACGCGGTCATCTGGACGAACAACCTCGCCGACGCCTTCGCCGAATTTGATCCCGCGAATGCTGCGACCTATCGCGCGAACGCCGACGCTTACATCGCCGAATTGGACGCATTGCAGGTTGAAATTCAGACCGCGGTGAGTACGATTTCCGAGGATCAGCGCGTCTTAATCACGAATCACGAGTTTATGGGCTACTATGCGCATGCCTATGGCTTTGAAGTCGCCGCGACCGTGCTGCCGGGCAGCGCCACTGGGGCAGAAGTCGCGCCGCAGGAGCTCGCCGCGCTGATCGAACTGGTGCGGACGGAAGGCGTCCCGGCGATCTTCGCCGAGAACACGACCACGCCGCAAATCGCCGAACTGATCGCGCAGGAAGCGGGCGTCACGGTGGTGACGACGCTGTACAGCGATGCGCTTGGGGCGGATGCGCCCACTTATATCGACATGATGCGCGCCAACACTCACACGATTGTCGACGCGCTGAGTTAGCCTCACCCCACCCCCGGCCCCTCCCCGAATTCAGGGAGGGGAGACAGCAGAGTCATCGTTTTGCCCTCGCCCCGTTTGTGGTTGAGGGGTTGGGGTTAGGCCGTAGGGACGCGATTTATCGCGTCCGCTCGTTTATGATAAAGCATGGGATGCCCTGAATAGCATCCCGATGAAGGCAAGAGCCATGGCAGTGTTTGAACGAACCGCAGTCATCCAGATTTCGCAGGAACGCGCGCACCCCGCGTTGATCGAAGCGCGCAACCTCACCGTCAACTATGAAGGCGACAACACCGCGCTGGAAGACGTGAGCTTTCGCATCGAACGCGGCGATCAGGTAGCGATCATCGGGCCGAACGGCGCGGGCAAATCCACGCTGATCAAGGCGCTGCTCGGGCTGCTGCGCCCGTCCTCCGGCACATTCGAACTGAACGTGCCGCGCGAACACATCGGCTATGTGGCGCAGCATGAGGCGGTCGATTGGACGTTCCCGGTCAGCGTGCGTGATGTGGTCATGATGGGCTGCGCGCGCCGAATTGGCTGGTTCAAACCGCCGAAGCGCGAACATCAGCACATTGTCGATCAGGCGTTGGCGCGCGTCGGCATGACCGAGTACGAGCACCGCCAGATCGGCGAATTGAGCGGCGGTCAGCGGCGGCGGGCGTTCATTGCGCGGGCGCTGGCGCAGGATGCCGAAGTGCTCATCCTCGACGAACCGTTCAGCGGCGTGGATTCGGGCGCGCAGGCCGACCTGATGGCCGTGCTTGACCGCCTCAACCGTGACGGACTGACAATCCTGCTCTCCACCCACGACCTCGATCTGACCTTCGGACGCTTCCCCAAGGTGTTGGCGCTCAAGCGCACGCTGATCGCCTACGGTGAACCGCAGCATGTGCTGACCGCCGAAACGCTCTCGCAGTTGTACGGTCAGCGCTTGGTGACGTGGCAGAATGGGCGCGAAGTCAGCGTCTTCGTGGACGATCACCACTGCACGAATTGCTAGGGGAGCGGTTAGCCGTTAGCGATTAGCTGAAAGATAAGTTGTTCCGGGCTTCTGTAGGGACAAGGCATTCGGCTATTTCATAATTGGTGAAAATACTCAGCCTCACCCCCGATCCCTCTCCGAAAAGACTGAAGACGGGACACTTGTAACAATCGTCCTCTTGTAGGGACGCGCTTCTGCGCATCCGTGGTTAGCAGATGATCTTCTAGGCTTGTCCGCAAAATGCGAAAATATCCAAGGTCAGTATGCTCTCAAGCGCCAACAGAGAGCAAGTATGGACTTGGACACCTTTCTCACTACAGTATAGGTGCTGGTGGATGACTGGTACGCGGCCAGTTGTTCGGCCTGCTGCTTGTCTCGGACGTGCCCGCGCACATACTCCCGCTGTCGTAACCGGCCCGCCTTGCTATGCCGATAGACAGCGTCAAGTGCTTGAATTTGTTTGGCGCTTTGCGGGGAGAGGAGGAATGCATGAAACCACTCCTCCTCTCGCTAGTCTAGGCTAACTTTTCCCTGTGGTTGCACTTAGTACGTTTCCCAGACAGGTTCACCGGAGAGGATGCGCCGCAGTTGGCGCGGGAAGCGTGATCGGCTGATCGGCTTGCCGATGTAACCATCGAAGCCCGCGGCGCGGCACTTAGGAATTTCCACGTCGGCGTCCTGTGCGGTGACGGCGATCACCAGCACTTTTTTGAGCTTCTCGTCGGCACGAATCTGCTTAATGACGTCATAGCCGCTCGTCATGGGCAGGTTGAGATCGAGGAACACAATATCCGGGATCGGCTTCATCGCCCGCGCCAGTTCGACCACGCCTTCGCCCGTGGTGTTGATGTAGGACTTGATCCCCAAATGGCGCATCATGACGCCAATAATCGCCATCCCGCCGGCATCGTCTTCCACCGCCAGCGCGTTGACCTTGGTAAAGTCAAAATCGGGCGCGTACACCATGACACCCCTCACAATCGCAGTTCATCTACTACTATGAATGCGCGATCATAATTAAATGTGCGACAACTTGCAAATCTGGTAGTCCACAAGTCCGCCCCCTGTTTTTCGGTGAGAATGCACAGACAGACATGGGAAGGCGGGGACGGGGACTCACCTCACGAATACTGAGTTTACCCGCCGTCCCTCTCCTTTCGGAGAGGGACGGGGGACAGTTATTGCATTTGGGTGCATCGAGGCGTAAATCTGAGGAGAAATATGCTTCGTAGGGATGCATCACTAACGTCTTGACGAAGAGCGGCGCTGTCCGCTCACAGATACCCGTTGGCGGTGTACCAGTCGGCGGTGCGCCGCAGCCCTTCACGCAGATTGACCTGCGGTGCGAAGCCCAACTCATTCACCGCCCGCGAGATATCGAAAGCGCGCGCCTTGCGGAAGAAGTCGATGCGGCGCCGGAACAGCGGCGGCTCAATCTTGAGCGGCTTGAACGCCATTTCGACCGCGAATGCGGCCGCATAAACGGGCGCGAGCGGGATATGCAGGCGCGGCGTGGGGACGTGCAGCACGTCGGCGATGAGCTCGACCAGCGTGTTCAGCGTAACCGTTTCGTGCCCCGCGAGAATATAGATGCGCCCGACCGCGTCGGGCTGTGATCCACACAGCAGAATACCGTCGACCAGATCGTCAATGTACACCATCTGGTAGAGCGTTTCGCCGGAGCCGATCATGGCGAAGCGCCCGGTTTTGATCCCCTTGAACAGCTTGCGAAAGCGCAGATCGCCGGGGCCGTAGATGCCCGCCGGACGAAAGATGACCACGGGCAGACGGTCACGGAAGCGCTGCGCGATCTCCTCGCCTTCCAGCTTGGTTTCCTGATAGATATCGCCGGGATTGTAGGGCGAATCTTCGGTCGTGGGGATGTCCTTGCAGTCGCCATGCACGCCGACCGTCGAACAGTGGACAAAGCGCCGGATGCCCGCTTCGGTCGCCGCCTCCAGCAGATTCTGCGTGCCACACGCGTTGATATCGCGCATCTCCTGGTCAGAGACATTGGTCTGACGGTAGAGCGCCGCGATGTGGTAGACCGTATCGATGCCCTGCATGGCCTGTCGGACGGCGTCCTTGTCGCGCACATCGCCGATCACGCTCTCGGCGGACGCAAACTCCGCGACGGGTCGCCGGACGAGCAACCGCACTGTTTGCCCGTCCGCGATCAAACGGCGCGCCAAATGCCCACCGGTAAAACCGGTTGCCCCCGTAACAAGCACGGTCTGTCCCATCCGTCACCCCCTCGTATGTGTTCCCCGCGAGTATAGAGAGGTCGAAACTGGGCACCTAGGGGCCGTTCGGCTACAAACGTCGGGACAGCCGGATAATAAATAACCGCCTTACAAGTCTACGAAAACTCCTGCAGCACGCGCCGCGCGATCACCATGCGCTGAATTTCGCTCGTGCCTTCGCCGATGCTCATGAGGCGCTGATCGCGATAGATGCGCTCGACCGGGAATTCGCGGCTGTAGCCGTAGCTGCCGTGAATCTGAATGGCGTTCTTGCACACGCGCTCCGCGACCTCGGTCGCCATGAGCTTGCCCATCGCCGCCTGTTTCGTGAAGTCTTTGCCCTGATCTTTGAGCCATGCGGAGCGATAGACCAGCAGGCGGGCGGCGTCGATCTCCAGCGCGGCATCCGCGATCATCCACTGAATCGCCTGATGCTCGCTGATCGGCTTGCCGAAGGCGCGGCGCTGCTGCGCGTACTTGACCCCCTCTTCGAAGGCGGCCTGCGCCAGCCCGATGCTCAACGCGCCAATGCCGATGCGCCCGTTGTCGAGCGTCGCCATCGTCTGATGGAAGCCGCGACCCACTTCACCGAGCACCGCATCGGCAGGGACGCGCACGCCGTCCAAGCTGAGCATGTGCGTAGGCGAGCCCTTCAAACCCATCTTCTTCTCTGGCGGGTGAATGGTCAGTCCCGGCGACTTGGTATCGACCAGCAGCATGCTGAAGCCGCGCGCGCCTGCATCTTTGTCGGTGCGGCACAACACCGTGATCACCGGCGCGATGCCCGCGTTGGTGATCCACGCCTTCGACCCGTCGATCACCCACTCGTCCCCCTCGCGCCGCGCGAACGTCTGCACGCCGTTGAGCAGATCCGACCCGGCATTCGGTTCGGTCAACGCCAGCGCGCCGAGCACCTCGCCGGAGATCAGCGAGGGGAACCACTGTTCATGCTGTGCGGGTGTGCCCCAGCGTTTGATCGGCGCGCAGCCGAGGCCGTTGTGCGCCGCCAGCGAAAGCGCCGTCGAGCCGCACGCGCGCCCGAGTTCTTCCATAGCAATCACAATGCTGATCGTATCGACTTCCGTGCCGCCCAACGCTTCCGGTACTTCGAGGCTGTTCAAGCCGATGTCTTTCATTTTGCGGATCACATCCCAGTGGAGCTGCCCGGTTTCGTCGACTTCGGCGGCGTGGGGTTTGACTTCGGATTCGCAAAACTCGCGCACGATGCGCTGCCACATCTTTTGTTCCTGATTCAGTTCAAAATCCATGTTTTTTGTCCAAATCCGGCGGTCTATTGATCGAAATGTACGCCATTCTGTAATATAGTATACCTGACGGGAGGGACGGTATGCCACGACTTAATCAGCGGCTGGGGCTGACGCGCTACGAAGCGGACGAAGCCTATAAGCAAGCGCTCGACTTCTACAAAAAGGGCGATCTCGATAACGCCGAGGATCAACTGGGCAAGGCCATCGACGCGCTGCCGGGCAACAGCGAATACTACGCGGCGCGCGGGCTGCTCTTCCTCGAAGATGCCGAGTACGAGCAGGCGGAAGCCGACTTCGTTGAGGCGCTGCGCCTGTTCCCCTATGAGATGCTGGCGCACTATGGGCGCGGCGCGATCGCCTACAAGCGCAAGAAGTGGGACGAAGCGCTTGAACACTTCACGAAGGCCTACCACGCCAAAACTGACCGCCCGGAAACGCTCTACTATCTGGCGCTGACGCACTATCAGCGCGGCGAATATGCCAGCGCCGCCGAGCGCATGTTCGCCGCGAACGAGCTGTTCGAGAAGGCGAACGACAAGCGCAAAGCCGATTCCGGACGCTGGCTCAAAGAGCTGGCAAAACACCGCCTGCCGACGCAAAAATCGCTGCTGGAAGGTGGTTAGCAGTGATCAGTTCGCAGTGATCAGTTCACAGTTGACCGTACGAATCGCGCCTCGCCCACCCAACCGGGTCGAGACATGCTAGACGACCTGAAGTCGTTTTTGGGGCCAGCGGACGCAATGAATTGCGTCCCTACCCAAGCGCCGTTTTCTCGGAGGGGCGCGATTGAGAGGGTGTCCAATAAGGGTGTCATTGGTAGGGACGAGGCATGCCTCGTCCTAATTTCTAGAGAAGGATACAGAGGACAAGGCATGCCTTGTCCCTACAAAACCTCTCTAATCAAGATGCCTGTGTGCTTTTTAGACACCCTCTTGATCGCGTCCGCTGTTTCTCACCCCACCCCGAATTCAGGGAGGGGAGCCAGATGCGGGCGCGTCGTTGCCATGCAGTCGATGAGTCAGTGATTTTGACTGTGAACTGTAAACTCTCCACTGTAAACTCTCCCCATAAACTATTTTCTCGTTCAGGAGGTTGTATGCGTGGGTTGAAATGGCTGGCTCTGAGCTTGGCGCTTCTGCTGGCGGTCGACGCGGTCTCCGCGCAGGCGAATTGGTCGGCGTATCTCTTCAACAGCGTGACGCGCGAACTGGTGCGCGTCGGTCTCGACGGGACGCAAACGGCGATCCCGCTGAATCTGCCGGAAGGCGCGTTCCTCGGCGAAGCGGATACCGCTTTCACCAGTGACGGCAACACGTTGGCCTACTGCGCGCTTGACTACAGCCAGGCGAATTCGGTGGCGACGCTCAACGTGGTCGATGCGACGAACGGCATGCCGCTCTATCAGCAGACGGTCGGGCAGACGCTCGGCTGCTGGCTGGAATACAGCGCGGATAACTCGATGCTGACGGTGGGCACGGTCAACTACTTCGGCGGTGACCCGAACGCCGATGTGTCGCGCCCGATCTGGGAACTGCATATCCTCGACGCGGACAGCGGCAGTCTCATGGCGTCCATGAGTCCGCTCGACCCCGACGCGACCAACCTTGGCCTGCTCAACGACTTCGCCATCATGCCAGACGTGCGCTACTTCGACAACAATCAGGTGATCTTCACGGGCGTGATCTGGGGGTCAGAAGGCGCGCCGATTGAACCCGCCTTTCTGTGGGATCTGAACTCGTCCGCGCTGCAGCCGTTCGACGACTGGTGGCGCTGGGGCTTGTCGGTGAGCGGCACGGATGTCGTGTGGTTGGATAACGACCCGACGCTCCCGGTTGGCAACCCCGGCGGCCCGATACCCGCCAGCAACGTCGTGCGCATGCGCGATGCGGCGGGCGAAGTCGTGACGATCTATCACAGCCCGGATTGGATTTTGGCTGACACTGAGTTCATCGAGGATGGACAGCGGTTGGCGCTTTCCCTGCTCGAACCGTTTGACGAGACTAACCCGAGCGAATCCAACGACCTGCGCTGGATCGCGTTGGATCGCGCCGGCAATGTGACCGAACTCGCGACCACGACCGGCTTTTCGCAGGTGGCGAGCGCCCCCGGCGGCTACGTCTACCTGTACGCCTCCGGTCCGGAGGTCGGCAACACGATGACGCTGGAATACCGGGTTGGCGCTCAGGTGCAGACGTTGTTCACGGGGCGGTCGGAGAATTCCGGCGCGGCATGGAATCTGATCTGGACGACGCCGGGCACGCCGGTCAGCGGTCTGCCCGGTTTCATGGTGCAGTAAGTTAGCCTCACCCCCTAACCCCCTCCGAGCGGAGAGGGGGAGAAGCTGTGCGGTGTTGAAGCCCCTCTCCCCCGGGAGAGGGGTTGGGGTGAGGCTAGTTTTCTAGCCCGGGAATCTCGACCGTGAATGTCCAGTTTCCGGCGTAGTGATCACTGAAGGCGGTCTCCATGGCCGTCTGAATCAGTTGGCCGACATCCCCCTCTGGCTGATCCGTAATCTCGTAGCCGAAGCCTTCCCCATTCGCCTGCGTAATTGTCACCTCGACGCCCTGTTCCGCCAGCAGTTGGCGGAAGGCTTCAGCGCGTTCTGGCGTGTAGCTCGCGGACGTGCGCAGTTCGCTGGCCGAGAAGGTGAACGTGATGGGCGTGTAGTCGTACGGCGCGTAGAACTCATAGGTTACGCAGCGTTCCCGGTCTTCCGGCGTGGGCAGCGCGTTGAGTCCCCAACCGGCAACGGCGGTGTCAGCGTCGCCCGCGCGCAGCGTGAGCACCGGGCTCCAATCGCGGTCATCGGGCAGGGTGTAGCAGACTTCGGCGACCGTCATTGACGGGACAACCCTCACTGACTTGAGCGTGAGCGTGACATCGTTCGACTCGACCGTTTGCTCCGTCTCTACGCTGATCTCCGGATAATGCGGCAGCGTGAACGTAAATTCGAAGGGGCCAACGCTCGGCAAGCTGTCACCCACTTCCGGTGTGCTCTCTACCGCTCCCGGCGGGATCACTGCGCCGCCAGCGGTGGCACCGCCGCCACCCCCCCCGGATCCGCCGCCAAAGCCGCTGATCCCCACTTCCATCTGCTCCACGGGCAGAAGCGTCAGGTCGACGTGCATGACCAGCTCTTCCGGGGCATCGTCGGCAAAGGTGATGTTATAGCTGGTCATGTACTGCGATTCGCGCCCCACGCCCTCGCCACCACCCCCGCCGCCGCCGCCATCAGCGACGAAGCTGTTCGCATCGTCATACAGGCGCAGATCGGTCGTGTTGTAGTAGATGTTTTCTTCCGGCGCGGTGACGCTGTAGCCGAAGGCGATGCGCTGGGCATCGGCATACGCCCATTCCAATTTGACGGTCACGCCGTCGATGGTCTGCGTCTGGTTGACGTCGGTGATCAGGTTGTTGGCGCGCGCGCCTTCCAGCCCCGGATCGCCGATCTGACTGCTGACGATGGCAAACACGGTCGTGCTGACGGCGAACATCAGCACGACGACGATCAGCAGGGAGAGGCTGCGTGAACGGCGGCGCACCCCGGCTAACTGCGAATGAATCTCCGGTAGTAAATTCATGGTATCGGGTATCTCCTCATGGGCAGTTTCGTGGAGGGATTGCGTGATGAGGCGGTTTTTCAGGTCGGTCATGTTACACCCCCAACCACGCGGTGAGCGCCGCGCTCATGACCGGAGCGAGCAGTTTTTGCAGGCGGGAACGCGCGTCATGCAGCCGCCATTTGACGGTACCGACGGGCACGCTCAAGGCGGCGGCGATCTCCGCTTCGCTCCATTCGAGGTAGAAGCGCAGCACGGCGACCGCGCGCTGTTTAGGCGGCAGTTGCCCCATGGCTGACCACACGGCGCGGCGCACTTCATCGCGTTCGAATTCGCCCGCCGGATCGCTCGTCCAATCCGGCAGCAGATCCGCCAGTGTCACGCCGTCGTCGCCCGCGTCCATCGAGAGATCACGTTCGCGTTTCTGCGCGATCTTGATCGCCTCGTGGACGACGCAGCGCACCAGATAGGGCGCGAACGGGCGGCGTGGATCGTACTGGTGGATGCGCTCGATCAGCCGCACGAACACGCTCTGCGCCGCATCTTCCGCCGCGCCGCGGTCGCGGGTGATCAGGAACGCCGCCCGCGTCACTTCGACCTGATAGCGCAGCACGAGCACATCCAGCGCCCGCACATCCCCGCGCCTCAAGCGGGTGATCGCCGCCTGCTCATCTTCAAGCTGAACCGCTGGCTCCACAATCCCTTCCTTACGGATAAACGTTGAGTCGACTCACCCTCTACTATCCGCCAGCCGGGCAAAAGGTTGGGAATCAAAAAATGAACCGCAGAGAACGCAGAGGATAAAACAGAAAATCAAACCGCAGAGGGCGCAAAGACCGCAGAGGACAAACCTTGATCGTTCTCTCTGCGCTCTCCGCGTTCTCTGCGGTTCAATGTCTTTTTATGCTTTTCCTCGGTGGTCTCTGTGGTTAATGCCCTTTAAAACGCGGCCGTGAGACCGTCTTTGCGCGGATCGCTGCCGCCGAAGAGCACGCCGCCCTCCGCGCGGATGATCTGCCCGTCGCCGAACAGGCCGCGACCGCTGCCGCACACCGGGCGCACGCGATGTCCCAGCTCGGCGAGGCGCGCCATCGTCTTGACCGGGATGCCGTCCTCCAGCGCGAGCACGCTGCCGCCCGTGCCGTCTTCCAGACACCAGCGCGGGCGATTCAACGCCTCTTGCGGGTTCAGTCCATCGTCGAGCATGGCGCTGATCACTTGAAAGTGTCCCTGCGGCTGCATGAAGCCGCCCATCACGCCGAACGACGCCCACAGGTCGCCGTCGCGGGTCGCCATGGCAGGGATGATCGTGTGATACGGGCGCTTGTTGGGCGCGAGTTCGTTGGGGTGCCCCGCTTCCAGCGAGAACAGCGCGCCGCGGCTTTGCAGGAACACACCTGTCCCCTGCGCGACGATCCCCGTGCCGAAACCCGTATACAGGCTGTTGATGAACGAGCAGGCGTTGCCGTAACCATCGACTACACTGAGGTAGACCGTATCCGACGAGCGGATCGGACTGCCATAGTCCGGCGGCTGCATGGCGCTGTTGGGCTGAATCAGCTTGCGGCGTTCGGCGGCATAGGCATCGCTGAGGAGCCAGTCAAGCGGTGCGGGATTGGTCGCCATGTCCGCGACGTACTGGCGCGCATCGGCGAAAGCGAGGCGCATCGCTTCGACCATCAGATGCAGGCGCTCGGGTGAATCCCATGCCAGCCCGGAGAGCTGGAATTCCCCGGCGATATTCATGGCTTGCAGCGCGGCGATCCCCTGCCCATTGGGCGGGCATTCGTACACACGCACGCCGCGATAGGTGGTCGAAATGGGGTCGTCCCATGTCGACCGGTGATTCTTCAGGTCGTCATGCGTCAGGACGCCGCCCTGTTCCTGCACCGTGCGCACAATCGCGTCGGCGATCGCGCCGGTGTAGAAGGCCGCCGCGCCGCCTTCCGCGACCGCGCGCAGCGTCCGCGCTAAGCCCGGCAGCTTGACGATCTGGCCGACCTCCGGGGAACGACCATCAGGCAAGTAATCTTCGGTGTGCGGGCTGGTCTGCAGGAACGACTCGGCGCGTTTCCACCCCGCCCCGAAGACCGGATGCACAGGGAAGCCGTCTTCAGCATAGTGAATGGCATCGCGCAGCACGTCCGCCAGCGTCATGCTGCCGTGTCGCGTGAGTAGGTCTTCCCAGCCCGCCGCCGCTCCCGGCACGCTGATCGCATGCGGCGAGCGAATCGGGATCTCGCTGAGGCCGCGTGAGCGCAGATAGTCGGCGGTGAGCTGACCCGGTGAACGTCCGCTCCCGTTCAACGCGGTGACCTGCTTGGTCTGGGCATCGTAGAACAGCGCGAAGCAGTCCCCGCCGATCCCGGTCGAAGCCGACTCGGTCACATTGAGGACGGCGGCGGCGGCGATGGCCGCATCGGCAGCGTTGCCACCCGCGCGCAAAATCGCCAGCCCGGCCTGCGAGGCCAGCGGATTGCTGGTCGCGACCATGCCGCGTCGCCCCACCACCATCGACCGCCGGGATTGAAAATCAAAACTCATGGTATTCATGCTATCTTTCCATCATCTATGTAGGGACGCCCGTTTGGACATCCGCGGCAATCCATGTTTTTGACGGACGCGCAGCCCCGCATCCCTGCAGGACTACGCTTTCGGGCGCAGCCACCCATAGCCATACGGCGGCAGGGTGAACTCCGATGTCACCGCCACATCAGGCTGTAACACATTCTCGAGTGTATCCCATTCCGGTAGATTGATCGTGAGCGGTTCATCCGCCAGATTATGCAGCGCGAGCAGGCGTCCGTCCGGCGTATTGCGCCAGTACGAGAGTGACGACAGCGGGGTGTCTTCCAGCCAGGTCAGCCTACCTTTGGCGAGGAACGGCAGTGCCTTACGCTTCAGGATCATGTGGCGGACGGTGTGCAGGAGCGAAGTCTGATCGGCCTGCTGCGCCACGACATTGACGTTTTGGAAGCCATAGATCGGATCGCGGATGACATCCGCGTAGAGCGCGTCGGACTGCGTGTTAGAAAACCCCGCGTGCGGCGCGTCTTCCCACTGCATGGGCGTGCGTACGCCGTTACGGTCAGGCAGGTTGATATTGTCGCCCATACCGATCTCGTCGCCGTAATACATGACGGGCGCGCCGGGCATGGTAAAGAGCAGCGAATGCATCAGCTCGATCTTGCGGCGGTCGTTGCCCATGAGCGGCGCCAGGCGGCGGCGAATGCCGAGATTGAGACGCGCGCGGTGATCCGGTGAGTAGTAATTCCACAGGAATTCACGCTCCTCCGGCGTGACCATTTCCAGTGTGAGTTCGTCGTGATTGCGCAGGAAAGTCGCCCACTGGCCGTCCTCGGGAATCTCGGGCGTGTTCGCCCAGATGCCGCGTACGGGGTGCGATCCCCCTTGGCGACCGCCATATACAGACGCGGCATGATCGGGAAATGGAAGCACATGTGCAGTTCGTCGCCGTCCCCGAAGTAAGGCAGCAAATCCTGTGGCCATTGATTGGCTTCTGCCAGCAGCAGACGGTCCGAGTAATGCGCGTCGACGAACTGGCGCACTTTCTTCAGAAAAACGTGCGTTTCCGGAAGGTTTTCGCTGTTCGTGCCCTCGCGTTCATAGAGGTAGGGTACGGCGTCCAAACGGAAACCATCCACGCCGAGGTCGAGCCAGAACTTAATAGCCTTTAACATCTCGTCCTGGACGCGTGGGTTATCGTAGTTCAGGTCGGGCTGGCTGCTGTAGAAGCGATGCCAGTAGTATTCGCCGGTGGTCGCGCTGTAAGCCCAGTTGGAGCCTTCCGTGTCGATAAAGATGATGCGCGCCTCTTTGTATTTCTCCGTGTCGTCCGACCACACGTAGAAGTCGCGCATGGGCGAGTCTTTGGTGCGGCGCGCCTCCTGAAACCACGGGTGCTGGTCGGAGGTGTGGTTCATCACCATGTCGACGATCAGTTTCATCCCCCGGCGGTGAATCTCCTCCAGCGTCATGGTGAAATCTTCAAGCTGACCATACGTTGGGTGGATACCATAGTAGCTGGAGACGTCATAACCGTCGTCTTTGAGCGGCGACTGGTTGATCGGCAGCAGCCAGATGCAGTCGACGCCCAGCCACTGCAAATAATCTAGTTTCTGCCGCAGCCCCGTGAAATCGCCGTGACCATCCCCATTGCCATCACTGAAAGCGCGTACATACAGTTCGTAGAAAATTGCGTTTGTGTGCCAGTCCATTTCTCACCGTTTCCCACAGAGCAACATCCGTTACGGATAAGCGTTCGGGTAAAAGCCGTGCGCAGCGAGGTGTCCAAAAGAGCTGGTTGCTAAGGCAGCAAGCAAGCGAAATGGGGGCGGGGGCGGCAGTCGTCTCTAACCTACTCAATCGGTCTCTCTCTACAAGTTTATCCATAATCCCATCGTCATATATAACGGGCTCGTCGGTAATAGCCAGCAGTTTGTCAGCCTTCTCTCACGAAGTCCTAACATCTACCAAGAATGATCTCGGCGTTAAACTCGTTGAGATAACGCTTGTTTGGAGGAAATCTATGCGTAAAGTTTTCGCACTGGTACTACTGCTCTCTCTGTTGGTCGTGGCGACCTCTGTCTTCGCGCAGGAAGACAACGTGATCGTTGATGGCCTGCAAAACCCGCGCGCGATCTACTTTGATGACGCGGGCACGCTCTATGTCGTCGATGCGGGCAACGGGGGCGATCAGGAAGCGCCCGGCGATTTTGGCCCGGTGGCCTATGGTTACTCCAGCGGCGTATGGACGCTTGAGCAGGGCGCGGAAGAACCGAGCGAATTGATCGGCGGCCTCATGAGCATGGGCTACTTCCAGAGCATCATCGGCGCGGCAGATGTGGCCGTCACCGAAGATGCGATCTGGGTGCTGCTCTCGCTCGGCGCGGACGATAATGATGATGCGACCCATACTAGCGGGATCGTCGCCTATGATCGCGAGACTCTGGAAGAAATTGCTTTCGTCGATCTTGGCGCGTTCGAAGCCGAAAACAACCCCGACAACGATGAAGTGGTGTCGAACCCGAACGACATGGCGATCGCGCCCGATGGCACGGTCTACATCGCCGATTCGAGCGGCAATTCGCTGCTGAGCTGGACGGAAGCCGATGGCGTGCAGTTGGTGAAAGCGTGGGAAGATCTGCCCGTGCCGACCGCGGTTGATGTGGCGTACGATGGCAGCGTGTACGTGAGCTTCCTGTCGGCCTTCCCGTTTGACCAGGGCACGGCGCGCGTCGAAAAGTGGGTGGATGGTGCGCTGGTTGAAACCTACAACGATCTGACGGCGGTCACCGATGTGTTCGTCGCGGCGGATGGGACGGTCTACGCGGTACAGATGTCGTCGGGCGTGAGCGATACCGGTTGGGTTCCCAATTCAGGCACGGTCGTGGCCATTTCCCCGGATGGTGTCATCACCGACTTGGTCACCGACCTCAACTTCCCCTATGACATCGCGCAGGATGCGAATGGCGTGCTGTATGTCACGCTGAACGCGGCCTACAGCGAACCGGGCACGGGGCAGGTCATTCAGCTCGCCGCGGGCTGAGATCCAGCGCCCGTGGGCGTCTGCACAACTTGAGGAACACAAAACGGACGAGAGGCTTCTCGTCCGTTTTTACTTATCAGTTGAGGAACGGCTTATTGCTGTTCGCTGTCGCCGCTGGACCATGTGCCGAAATCGGCGCTGCTGCCCGTGCCGTTGCCATTCGCTTCGGCGGGTGGCGGCGGGGCGCTGATCGATTTGGGCGCGGGGGCTTTGATATCCGCGGGCTTGAGCGGCGTGAGCGGCTGGCGCACATCGGCGGCGGTGACCTTGAGCTCTTGCATCGTCTCTTCGAGCGGCTTGGTGAGCGGGGCGGCGGCGCGCCCGATCTCTTTGGCGATGCTCTGACGCGTGGGGAGTTCCTGCGGAACTTTCACATCCACCCCCGCCGCATCGAATTCCTTTTGCAACTGCTTGGCGGTTTCGACCCACATTTTGCGGATGACCCCGACGTAGCGCCCTAATTGATACGACCACGCGATCATGCGTTTCGGGCCAGCCACAACTACCATAATCAGCAGGATCGCGAGCAGTTCCCAACCACCAACACCAAGAATGTCCATTGCCTTACACCCTCTCCATCACCCCTTAAGGATACTACAAATTGGCACAGGAACGAGGCGCGTTACACTTGTTCCAAAATCACAAGGAGTTGCTATGCTCGCGTTCACCATCATCAAGGGCTTGATCAAACTGCTCCTGACAACCAAAACTAAGCGTTCCGGCGTGACCGGCTACCTCGCGGTGGGCAGTAATGGCTTCGAAGACTATGTCGCGATGGGCAGCGGGCTGCGCCAGCACGGCTACCCCGCGCCGGAAAGTGACCTGAACGTGGCCATCGGTGGTGGTGGCTACAGTCAAATCGGGCGGCTGGTGGTTGGCGGTCAGGGCGAAGGCGGCGGCAGCACGGCGGAAGACGCCTACTTGATCAGCAGCGTGGGCTCGGGCGGGGGCTTCGGCGTGTTCGGTTGGCTGCTCATCGATTCCCGCGTGGCTGCGCGTGTATCCGCTGGTGGGTGTGGGCGGGCGCGGTTCCGGCGTCAGTGTGCGCCCTAAGAACAACACGTCGCGCGGCGTGAGTTCTAGGCTCGGGCGGCGCGAACCTCGTCGCGGGCGTTGGCCTCGAAGTCCGCATCCCCTTCAGCCGCTCGTTCCGCCCAATGATCGGCGCAGATCGGCTGGCAGTGGCAGCCCGCGGGCGGGTGGCAAAGGTGATCTCAGCGTCGAGCCGGGAAGAATTGGGCTTGCGTCCGACCTCCGCACCCTACATGCGGGTGCTGATTGGTTTGGGCGGGTAAATCCGCTATCCTGTGACAATCGATATGGGTGGGGACGCGCAATCGCGTGTCCGCTGCTGGCTATTGTTGAGCGCAGACTGGATTCCCATGACGCAGACGCACGAACTCACCATTCTGATCGACGACGAAACGCGCCGCTTATCCGTGCCTGTGGGCGCGAATTTGCGGCGCGCGCTGCTGGAAGCTGGCATTTCTCCTTATGGCGCGGTCACGCGGTCAGTCAACTGCGGCGGGCGCGGCCTGTGCGCGACCTGCGGCGTGCAGTTCGAGGCGGGTGAACCCGAGCCGATCCACTGGCATGACAAACTGGCGAAGGCTGGCGGCTATCCGCGGCTTTCGTGTCAGATCAGCGTGGATCGTCCCATGACGATTCGCATGCTCACCGACAAGCTCCTCTGGGGCAAACTGCCACGCTGATCACGCCTCCAATTCGGCGATAAGGTCGGCAATCGCGGTTTCCGGGTCGGCGGCCGTCCTTTGCTCCACCACTCGGTTTCGCGGCGCACCTCCTTGAGCTGTTGATAGTCGGGTCGTGCTCGCCTTCCAGCGTGCCGAGCGTCTCGATCACCCCGCCGATCTCCGCGGGCGCGCGGCGTCGCGCCTTGCTGATGCAGCACCCGCGCGGAGTTGGGCAGCACATGTGCCATCCGCGGCTTGGTCTTCCGTGTCCAGCGCGATCCGCAGCGCCTCCGCCAAAACCAGACCAAGCCGCGCGATAGCCGCCAAGCGCGCGTGAAGGTCAGCCCGAGCGACGCCAGATTAATCGATCGGATGGATACGGTCATCCAGCCGCACAGCGACGCGAGACTCTCTTCGTAAGTGGCGCGCATTGGCGCGCCGTCTGTGTGCCACCCAGCAAATCGCCAAGGCTGTTGAGCGCATGGGCGAGTTCGACGTTCGTCGTTGCGCGCGCGATTGATGCTAATCGCTTCTTCCATGTGGGCGCGGGCGTCGCCGTAGCGCCCCTGAAGTTCTTTGGGGCTCGCGCCGAGGCTTGCGGAGCCGCCCGCGCCGCGCGGATGCTGTCGCCCAACTGCCGGGGAGACGCGCAGCGCCTCGCCGAAGCGCGTCTCCGCTTCTTCGTAGCGTCCGCGGCCATAGTGCAGCATGCCGAGGTTGTTGAGGCAGTCGTGCCAATCGGATCGCCGATCACGCGCATGATGCCGAGGCTGTCTTCGTAGTAACTGCGCGCGCGGTCGAATTCGCCCAATTGATAGTAGGCGGTTCCAGGCGGTTGTAGGTCAGCGCGATGCCACGGGCGGTTGCCGACTTCGCGCGGTAGAGGTCGAGGCCCCACTCCTCTTGCAGCTTGATCGCGGGCTGGTATTCCGCCCAGGCCGTAGAGAGCGTGATGCCAAGGTTGCCGAGCACAGCCGCCCGGTCGCCGCGCGTCGTGTTTGATCGCCAGCGCCTGCTCGTAGACCTCTTTCGCGCGCCTGGTCGCCGCGCAAGATGAGCACGCTGCCGATGTTGCTCAGCTGGTGGCCTCGTTGGCAATATCGGTCTGCTGCCTCGCGCGAGATCGAGTGCTTGCTGCGCGTACTGCGTCGCGAGTTCCCATTCGCTTTTGTGGCGCATGATTTCGCTCAGGCCGGTGTAGATGCGCGTGCGCATGGGGGCGTCCGCGCCCGTCAGCGCCACCTGATAGTGATCCGTCGCTAGGTCAAACTGACCGCGGCGCAGCGCGGCCCTCGCCGAGCAACAGCGCGAATACGCGGGTTCGGTCAAGGTCGTGTGCAGCGCGAGATGCAGCAGCCGTTCGGCGCGGTCGTATTCCGCCGTCAAGCGGATGAGGTATTCGCCCGCCCGCAGCGCATACGTGAACGCCCCACGGTTCGCCCGCCTGCCGCCAGTGTTCGGTCAGCCGTTCGGCACAGGCCGGATCGTCTTTGTAAGTCACCGATGCCTTCGGCGATCTGGCGGTTGATCGTTTCCCGGTAAAGTCGCTCCGGCGATCTCTTTGAGCAGGAACAGGCGCAGCTTTCGTGCGCGAAGCGCCACGCGCCATCCGCCACCTCAATCACCGCAGCATTGGCGCACGCGGTCAGCCACGCTTCGACATCGGTCACGCCGGAGCGCGGGCAGCAGCTTAAAGTTGATCCGCGCCGGCCACCGCCTGCCGCAGTGCCGGACGCGCCGATCGGTACGCAGGCGCAGCATGCGCCGCCGCACCACATCCTGAATGCCGCCTGCAATTACGCTCTTGGGCAGCGTTGCGCGCCCGACTTCACTCATGCCGCCGGATTCGTCGAGGAGCACGCGCACGACTTCCGTGATGAAGAAGGTGTTGCCCTCGGTCTCTTTCTTGATCAGGTCGAGCACAAATTCCCTGCTTACCCGCTTCGCCGAGCATCGCCTCGCTGAGCGCCGTCGCGATCTCGGCGTCGCTCAGCCGCGCCAGCTTGACCACGCGCGCCCCGGCGATCTGTTCCGGCAGTTTGGGCGCTTCGTCGTCGCGGTACGAACCGATGATCAGCCACGACCGTTCGCTGGCGAAGGTCAGCAGTTGTTCCAGCACGTCGAGGCTTTCCTCCGCCCACTGCAAATCTTCGAGCAGAGCAGCACGGGCTGCGTCTGGCGCAGAATCGTCGTCGGCGATGGTCAGGTACGAGGCGTTGATGGCGAAGCGCGGCCATCGAGCGGCGGCGCTTCCGGGCGGCGTGCGCCCCAGCAGCGCGCCGATATCGGCACGATGGCGCGGAGCACGCCCGCTTCCAAGTCACCGGGCGGCGTAGCTTTCAGCACCAGTCGGCGGACACTTTCGCGCCAGTTCATGGGCGTGCTCGGTTGGGAAGCTGCCCGCGTAGCACCAGCGCCCTTGACGAGCGCCTGAATGCGCAGTTCTTCCAGCAGGCGCGACTTGCCCACGCCGGGATTCGCCGCCGACCAGCCACGCCGATCCCGCCCCACCGAACGCGGCGGTATCGAGCGCCTGGCTGGGCAGCGTCATTTCTTCTTCCTCCGTCCGACGAAGGTCGACGCGCGGATGTAGCTTTCGCGGATTTTGCGGCTTTCGGCGGCAGCGGCTCGGTGACCGCTTCGACCAGCGCTGCCAGCGCGTGATCCGCCGTTTGGAAGCGTTCTTCCGGCTTTTTGACCAGCAGCCCCACTGGCACCGCGCCGATCTTTTTCGGGGAGCGGCGGGTTATCCGGGATGTGGCTGTAAATCATTGATGGGCTGCGCGGCGTTCTCCATGTTATAAGGAACTGACCGACGGACATCTCGTACGCCATCACTTCGACCGAATACAGGTCGGAGGATCGACGGCGAAGAATCGGTCAGCAATTCCGGCGCGAGGTAGGCGAGCGTCCCGGTCATGCCGGTGGTATCGTCGTTCGGCATGTTCTTTTCGAGCGCGAGGCCGAAATCCAGCACTTTGACGCGCCCGCTCGGTTCAACCAGCACATTCCCCGGCTTCAGGTCACCGTAGAATGACGCCGCGCCGATGCAGCCGGGTAAGCGAGGGCGCGCAGCGTTTCCGCCTAACAGGCCGCGCCTGCTCCGACGGCGGGGCGCCGAGCCGCAGAGGTCGGCGTGCGCGCGTCGCGCAGCAGATCCATTGTAGGCGGCGAGCGCTGCGCGTCGGAAGCCACAATCGATCACGCTGATGATGTTGGGGTGGCGCAGCGAGGCCAGCGTGCGAAAATTCATGCGGAGGGCGACGCGCAGATGAATCAGGCGTGTCCTCTTCCGGGGCGTCGGGCAGCGAAACGCGCTTGAGCGCCAGCATCTGCCCCGTCAGCCGGTCTTCCGCGCGGAAGACCGCGCCCATCCCCTGCGCTGAGCGCTTCGTGAAGTCGATACCGGATTTGCCGATGACGGTCGTTTCGGAATCATGCCCGGCCGATCGGCTGCTCTCCCCCACCAGCGCCGATCATACCCGATCAGATGAGTCCTGCCTACCCGTCGCTCTGGTTTTATGATGAGCCGTGCATATAAGAAGCGGCCTGAAGATTCGCAAGTCGTCTCGGAGGGGCAAGGCGCGCCGGTAAGTGCGTAGACCACTGTGAAAATGGGTTACAGGTCGGTTTTGGGATTTTGCGGACGCGATAAATCGCGTCCCTACGAGAAGATTGTTTTTGTGTAGGGGCGCACCGGTGTGCGCCAAAACCAGGTCGACACAGAGGTCATCCCCGACATGCGGACCTTCAGGCTGTTTAAGACGGGTTGAAGTGATCAGAACTGCGTCAGGTCGTCGGTGCCCATGATCAGCGTCCCCGCCCCGAGCCAGCGTGCGCTCGAACGCGTCGTCGCGCTGATGATCGGCGCATAGCCGAAATCGCGGGCGGCTTTGTCGTGATTGAACCAGAAATCCCGGCTGGTCGCGGCGACGGTGTAGCGGCTGAGGACGGGCAAACGCTGCCGCCCGATAAGCAGGTGGAGTTCGCTGCCTTGCGCGAGGATTTGGGCTGCGCCCGCCGGGAGCGTGGTCGTCTGATAGGTGAGGTTGAGCGCGGTGAGGTGGCGCTCGAAGAAATCGAAGGAGTTATCCGGCGCGTGGTCGGTGATGAAGTAGCACTGCCCGGCGAGCGGCTGCCCACCGCCAAACGGTCGACAGCCAGCGCAAACGCATGGGCCGCATTGTCGATATAGACGTGATTGAAGCGCGCGCCCGTTAACCGATGCGTGTAAAGCGCCCCGAGCGGTCGACCAGCGGAATGACATTCGGGAAACGGTGCTTGTCGTGTTCGCCAGCACAGCCCGCCATGCGCGGGGAACGGGTGGCCAGGCTGCTCGCTGTTCGCGGCGATCACTGCCTGTTCGCCGAGCGACACCGTCTCAATGTAGTAATCGAGATGCTGCGCCGGATACAGCGGCTGCTTTCATCGCCAGCGCGGATCGGCGTGCCGTCAAACACCGCGTCAATCGAGCCCGTGTAGATGAGCCGCGGTACATGGATCGCCCGGCACGCGTCAATGAGTCTGCTGCACCGAGCACATTGATGTCATACGCAGGCGAAGGTTTGACGAGTGGGTAGTTGATTGACATAGGCTACGGTCTGGATCACGTCCATGCCCGCGCAGGCGCGTGGCAAAACCTCGGCATCACGCAGGTCGCCACTCTGGCGAGGTCACGCCGCTTTCCGGACGGGCAGCAAATCAAAGCTCGTCGCCCGACCGACCTGCCAATTGGAGCAAACGAGCGAACGCGCGTCCCAACATCCCCGCGCCGCCAATGACCAGTACGTGCATGCCTGTCACTCCCGCTGCCTGGGCAGATCGCCGACCGTGTACTATCGGTATACGGAGGGAGTCGCGCACAGACTTGAGTTGCCCTCTCAGTTAGGAGGAACCGTCAGGCGCAGGGTCGCGAAAAACCGTATGCACCCGCGGCGTGGCGCTCTGCGATCATTTTGGTCGTCGATGTAAGCTGACCTTGTAAGTAAAAAGTGGTAGATTCTGTTTGAAAATCTTAACTTAAAATTTACGCTTCTTTCGTTTATGTTGGTAAACAGACACTGAAATCTGATTAGATGGTACAAGCGCCATGATGTTTTCAGTCGGTCTGCGCGGAGAAATCCACAAGAATGGCGCGCGACGCTGGATATCGTTCGCTGCGGCGCTACTGCGCAAGGGTGACCTCCACGTTTCTCGCGCTCATCGATCTCAACCATGTTTCGTTCATTGGGACGACTGCGCGCGTCAGATTCGCCGAAGCCTCACGAAGTTACCTCAGGTCAAAGAACTGCTGTTTGTCGCCAACCGAACCCCACATACGGCAAGCCGTGCACGCCAGTCGCGGTGCTCCGGTAAACCGCACGCCATCCATATATTCAGCAGCGTCGACGGTGCGCGTCAATACGTCGAGCAAGCGACCATTGCTCAATGCGTCATGTGAGCATACTGCACGAGAGATCACTTCAAAATCGGAGTCTGTTGACCTCACCCTAGCTCGCCTCTCCGCACGGAGGGCGAGTTACCAGGTAAATACACCGCGTTACCGCGGGATATACACCGCGTTGGTGGCACGGGATCTGCTGGCCGGTACGCGATCACCACGCCACGCAGAAGTCGCCCGCTGAAGTCGGTGATGAACCACGTCCCGCCGGGAGCGCCACGGGAGCTGCGTCGCGAGATCCGGTTGGTAGAACAAGGAACACGGCCGCCGGGAATCTGGTACACGACCGCGTTGGTCGGCAGCGGGTAAATGCGCATCGACGGAAGCGGGCCGCTGCCAGCGTCATGAAGAGGAAGGCAAAACCCTCCCCATAGCAACCGGCTCGCCGGGTTCAAGCGTGGGATCATGATGGTATAGGTCACTTCGCCTGCAAATAGATCTGGCCGTCGTCGTCAAAGTTGGCGAGACAGTT
>NZ_JADJPI010000021.1:0-198292 GCF_016713355.1 Candidatus Flexifilum breve | reverse complement strand
CGGGCGCTCCGGCGAATGCGCAGGGTGAGGCCGACGCGGAACGCGCGCTGGAACGCCGCGTCCATCAGACGATCTACAAAGTGGGCACGGATCTGGAAAACTTCAGCTTTATTACGACGGTCGCCGCGTTGATGACGCTGAAGAACGACCTGTGAAGACCGCGCTGCGCGAACCCGGCAAAGATCGGCGCGGCGGCGTGGACGGGACGCGGTCAAGACGATGCTGCTGCTGATGGCGATCACCCCCCACATCGCCGAAGAACTGTGGGAACGCATCGGTCAGCCGTACAGCGTGCATTTGCAGGCCTTCCCGATCACGATGCGGCGAAAGCGGCGGACGACATGACCACGCTGATCGTCATGAAGAATGGCAAACTGGTCGACCGCGTGGATGTGTCCGCGAACATTGGGGAGCAGGGAGGCCATCGCCGCCGCTATGGAGACCAACGGCGCGAAGCGCGCGCCCTGAACGGCGGCCAGCCCAGCGCGTGATCTTCGTGCCCGGGCGCAATGAAGGCCAGAAGTCCGAGCCGAAGGTCAATATCGTCGTGTAACGCTGACCCCATCCCCGTCCCTCCCCGAATTCAGGAGGGGGGAGACTGATTCCTTCCTCTGGGAGAGGGGTTAGGGGGAGGCTTCTATAAATAGGATGCAAAATGAAAACCGTGCAAAACCCTGAACATATCGAAAAATCCGGCAGGAAGTGATGCGCTTCCGCGAACTGCTCGACGTCATGAAGCTGCGGCTGGAACTCGGCGATCAGTTGTACACGGGCTGTTCGCGCACTTGACGGAGGAAGAGAGCAGGGCGCGCGAGAAAGACCTGCAAACGCTCGTCGCCTATCACCTAGAAGAAGATCGAAGCCGCTAGAAGATGCCAGGCTGCGCATGCAGTTCGAGGGCGCGACTTTGAAGGCGTTCGAGGAACTCTGCGGCAAGATCATCACTCCGCCGCTGGAAGAGTTAGGCTATACTGGTAGTCAGTGTTTGGAGGGCAACCGCATGACTTTCACCGTTAGTCTCCGATCCGACCCGCTGCGCGTGCACGAAAACGGCACGGTGTATGTTGGCAGCACCCGCGTGATGCTCGAATTGGTGATCGAAGCCTATAAAGCGGGGGAACCGTCCTGAGCAGATCGTCGAGATTTGGGATGTATTGAAGTTGTCTGACGTGCATCGCGTGATTGCCTACTATCTTGAACATCACGACGATGTCGAAGCCTACATGCGCCAGCAAGAGGCCAGAGGTCAGCTTTTGCGTGAGGAGAATGAGAAACGATATCCCTCGACGGAAACACGCGCCTATCTGCTGAAAAAATTGCAGGACAAGGGGATTGATCCTTTTCCCGACAATGACAATTAGGCTTCGAACACGGGTGACCAAATCACCTTGTTGTCAAAATATTCTGGCTCATCCACGGCGAGAATAAACTCAAAATCGCGGATAACCAGATCGAAATCAAACGGCTTGTCGATGTAGATCACGCCGGGCATAGACAGTCCGGCAGCGATCCGCTCATACGCTAATGGAATCAATGTGTTTTTGTCGTGAGTGAGCAGAATCCGTTGCGTAGCCGCCGAATACTCCAAAACCTCTTCGTCCGCCGCTCCACAGATCGAAGTGTCTTGCACTCGAACAATATCGATGTGCTGCAGTCGTTGTTTTAAAGCAGCTTGCAGCGTTCCGCTTAGGTTTTCATCGGCCAAAAAGCGTATCACAGTCTTCTCTCGACTACGGGAACTCTATGCTCACTCCTCTACAATACAGAACGCATTAGAATTAAACAACATTCAACCTGTACTCACCGCAAGTAGCTCGAATTCCTAAACTCACGCTACAATGGGTCGATGAGGGGGTGACTTATGAACCGTATTCATCGACTACTGCTGCCGTTATTGCTAATTCTGCTGGCGCTTCCGCTGCTGCTGGCGGCGCCCTTCGCCGCGCCCGCCGACATGCAGGGCGTGACTCCCGGCGTCACGCCGGGCCAATTTACACCCACCGTGTTTGTCCCCACGCCGACGTTCGCCGTCCCGGTGTATGTTATCACCCCGGCGACGGGCTGCGCCGCGCCGCTGTCTCTCACCATTGGCATGAACATCGTCGTGCGCGGCGGCATCAACATCCGCTACGAACCGTCCATGTCCGCGGCCTTGCTCAACTATTTCCCGCAGCCGACCGTCGTCACGGTGATCGATGGGCCGCGCTGCGCCAACGGCTACAACTGGTGGCGCATCTCCGGTTATGGTCAGCCCGGTTGGGTGATCGAAGGCCGCCCCGGACGCTACTTTATCGAACCGTTTGGCCTGCCGACGGTTACGCCCACGCCCTCGCTGACGCCGTCGGGCTGTGTGTATCCGCTCAGCTTCCAGCTTGGGTCGCACGGTGCAGTCCGCTACCGCGATAATGTGCCGCGCCGCCTGCGCACCGAGCCGAATACCAACGCACCCGTCATCGTCGAACTGCTGGATGGCATTGCTTTTGAAATCATTGGTGGTCCGGTGTGCGCTGAGACATATAATTGGTGGCAGGTGCGGATTCTGACCACCGGCATCACCGGTTGGATCGCCGAAGGCCGACCGGGACGCTATTTTGTCGAAGTAATTTCTCATTGAGCGAGGGCTGAAGGATGACTGTCAACCAATCGAAGCTGATCTGTCACATTACCGGCAACCCGAACGTGCCGGGTATTGTCACCGCGAACATCCGCGCGTCTGCGGGCAGCGCCACGACCGTGGCGATTCTGCTCAAAGCGCCAGTCGGCACGCGCCAGCTCCCCGTGCTCGAAGTGCAAATCGATCCGGTGGGGACAGCGCTCAACGGCAAGGTCTACCAGTGGTTTAAAGTGCAGTTTCCCGATGGCGTGGTCGGCTGGGTACGCGATGATCTGGTCTCCATCGAAGGCGATGGCTCCGGTTTCGGCTACCCGATTCTCGCCGCCGCCGCCTACGCCTTCGGCCTGACGCGTTCGCTCACCCCGGTTGCTATGTCCGCGCCCGCGCCGACTCCCGCCGCGCCGCCGACCCCGGCTCCGGCTCCGGCAGCACCCGCGCCTGCCCCATCAACACCAGCCACGCCGCCGACTCCGGTTGCGCCCGTGGCACCTGCCCCCGCGCCGACTCCCGTCACGCCCGCACCGGCTCCAGCGCCCGCGCCCATCCCCGGCCTTGTGACCGGGATGGTCATCGGCAAAACCGGGATCAATGTGCGCGAAACGCCGATCACCGGGACGGTCAAAGGTCGCATCGACTTCAACGCGCAGGTCAAGATCGTTGGTGGGCAGCCGCAAGGCGGCACGAGCAATTACATCTGGGTGAAGGTGGACAGCGCCATCGGCACAGGTTGGGTACGCAACGACTTCCTGAGCATCAGCGGTGATGCCACCTCCTTCGGCTTGAGCAAAGGCGACGAATGGCCCGCCCCGATGGTCAATGACTGGTGGGTGCGCGGCTTCAACGACAACCAGAACCCGAACGAAGCGCAGCATCTCGGCTGGGATTTCGGCGCGAATGTCGGCGAACCTGTGCTGACCGCGCCCGTCAATGGCAAGGTGACGCGTATCCTCACCTGCACCAAATGCACCGCGGCCAAGCCCAGCACGGTGATGCAGGGCTTTTCGCTCGGCGACACGCGCATTTTCAATGATCCGGCGTGGGGCTTTGGCTACGGCAACGCGGTGGTCGTGCGCTACCTCAACGCCGATCTGCCGCAGTCCACCAAGGATCGACTGACGGCGAAGGGGTGGGGCGGGTCGCACTTATACGTGATGTATGCACACCTCTCGACGGTGGTGGTAGGGCTGAATCAGGATGTGGGGCCGGGCGTTCCGGTGGGTGGCTGCGGCAACACGGGCAACAGCGAAGCGTCGCACCTGCACCTCGAAGTGCGCGCCTCAGTCAACCCGCAGGATACGAACTGGTCGGCCATGCGTCCGCGTCTGCTCGACCCCGGCGTCGCCTTCCTCCGCTAGAATATAAAAGACTCAACGCAAAGACGCGAAGACGCTGAGACGCAAAGAAAGGTTTTAATAACTTTCCTTTGCGTCTTTGCGCCCTTGCGCCTTTGCGTTGAGTCTTTGTTTTCTTATTTTACTCTGTCTTCTCTGTGGTTGATAATCTTTGCGTTACTCGTTGCGCCGGAACGCTAGCAGCGAATTCCCCGACAGCACATACACGATCTGCTGGTCGCTGTCGGCGTACACGTTGGAGATCTGCCCGAACAATTCCTCATCCGACGCGCGGTAGCTGTTGATGAATGTGCCCGCCATCGTCGTCTCGTAGACCGAGCGCGCCTCACGGTTGACGAAGTACAACCCCTGCGCGATCGGGTTCAGGTTGAGGAACATAGCGCTGTTGGCGTTCAACGACTGCCCCTGCGGGAAGCCGACGAAGGCGAACGGCTGAATATCCGCGCTCGTGAATTTGACGACCACCCCCTCTTGCAGCAGCAGGTAAATATCGCCCTCGTTGGTGATCGCGAAATCGAGCGCGCGGCTGATATCGGGGCGGCGTTCACCCGTGAAGTATTCGAGCGGCATGCCGGGGTACGCCCCGCCCGACGGATCGTAGCGCCAGATCTGGTTCGCGCCGGGGTCGAGGATGTACATGCGCCCTTCCCAGAAATCGATGGCGCGCGGCGTTTCCCACGTTTCTATACCGCGCAGCTCCTGCGCCGTGCAGTCCTGCAGGAAGCGCGGCGGGCACGCGATCAGCACGCCGTTCTCGTCCAGCGCGGTGATCACATTGCTCTGCGCCACGCCCGCGCCGTTTTCTTCCCACGCAATATCGACAATGTTGCCGACCGTGTACTGAATCACCTGACCGCTGCGGCGCATCGCCTGAATCGGCACGCGCGAATCGGGGACGATGCTCAGACCGTCATCCGCCAGCGTGACGCGGTACACGAACTGGTTGCGCGAGTCGAGCACGTATACGTCTTCGCCCTGAATCACCAACTGCGTGAGTTCGGCGTTGGGGAAGGTGTCGACTACGCTCACCGTGCGCCGTTGGACGGCCAGCAGGCGGTCGATGATGGTGCGCGCTTCGCTCTTGAGGATCGACAGCGACGGATCGCCGCCCTCTTTGATCGCTTCGCAGTTCGTCGCCAATTGCAGCACGGCATTCCACGCCGCCAGCGTGCCGGTCACATCATTGGAGGCGATGCCGCGCGCGGTCACGGCGGTGTCGTTCGCCCCTTTTACGCATTGATCGAATTCGCTTTCGCCCGTCCCGCTGATCCAGAAGATCACCACGAGGATGACGACGAACACGGGGATCAGCACGGTCACGCCAGCCGCCGCGGGCGATGAGAGCAGCCCGCGCGTTCCGCCCTCTTTCGGCGCGGGGACGATGCGCTCAAAGGCCTGCTGCATCGATTCGGTGACGTTCGCGGTGCTGCCCGCCGCGCTGCTCAACGCTTTGCGCACGCCGACCCCGCGCGTACCGGAGCGCCGCAGCGTGCCGGGTTCGGGCGCGTCGGCGCTGGCCGCGGGGGCGGCGGTTGCTGGGGCCGCTTTGGCTTCCAGCGTCGAAGCGGTCTCTTTGATGGGCAGCGCGACGGGCTGATCGGGCGGTACGAATTCCAGCGCCAGCAGTGTGATCTGCGTTTTGACGATCTCGCGCAGCTTCGCCAGCACCGCGCCAATATCTTCCAGCCCCACCGCCGCTTGGACTTCGTCCAGCGGCTGTTCGGCGAGCGCGGCGTCGGCCAGCAGCAGCCGCGTGTTGGCGCTCACCGTGTACTTCGCCATCTTGATCTCCGGCGTCATCTCCACGCCCATCGACACGCCTTTGAGCGCGGCTTTGTCGCTGAAATCCGCCGGGAAGGCCTGGGTTACGTCCTTGAGCGCCAGCAGCCCCGCCCCTGTGCCGATTTTGCCAAGGTACAGGTCCGCGCCGCGCAGCACCCCGGCGATCACGTTGGCTTCGTAGCGCCGCGGGTCGGTGCTGTTGTGCTCGAACAGATTCTCGTTGATGTTCGCCAGCACATCGCGCAGCGCGGAGGTCACGCTGCCGCTGCTCTCGAAGTATTCATCCGAGGCGAGCTGCGCCATGCGCTCATAGAAGGCCGCCGGGGCAATGGTTTCGCCCGCCGGGGTGACGAGCGCGAAGAACGTATCCGTTTCGCGTCCGCGCGCGGCGCGTTTGGGGGCGGCTTCCACCAGCAGACCGGGCGGCGCAACGCTGATCGCGCGCCCGCCAACGATATACAGGTGACCAATAAGGGCTTCGTACTCGATGGGCATGAGCTTGCCTAGCTGATCAAATCGGGCGAGAGATGATCCACACGGTTGAGATAGCGCACGATCATGTGGTCCTTTTCAAAATCGATGCGCGTGATTGCCGTGTTGTAATGCAAGTAGTAGACGCTCCGGTTGGGCAGTTGATTGAGCAGCGCCTTGATCAGCGCGTCCGTGAAGGTGCCGTGCGTGATGAGGGCGATCCGTTCGCTCTTCTCCGCCTGATCCTGCGCGCGCCGCTTAAGTTCCGCCGCGATCTTGATCGCGCGGCCATAGCACGCCGAAATGCTTTCCATGCCCGTCTGCGGGTTCCACCAGCCGGATTCGGTGACACCGTCCGGAATCACATAGTTGGGGAACTCCTGCGCGATCTGCGCGCGGGTGCGTCCCGGAAAACCCGTGATTTTGCCCGCTTCGTCAAGGTACACGCCGCCGTTTTCGTGCACGTCCACCCAGATTTCCGGCTGCATGCCGAGCGCATCCGCCACCGGGAAGGTGGTTTGCATGGCGCGGTACATGGGGCTGCAATACAGGTGCGTAAACTTGATGCCCTGCGAGCCTAGCGGTTGCGAGTAACCGGTATTCGGGTTCGTCCACGGGTCACGGCTGGCGCCCGTGGCGAGGTAGGTCGCCAGCGCTTCCGCCTGCCGCTTGCCCAGGTCGGTCAGCGGCGCGTCGTTGACACGAGTCGCCTGCGAGTCGTCTGGCAGCGCATTGTTCGTCGATTGCCCGTGCCGGATAATGTACAGTTCCAATTCCTCATTCACCCTTCGTTTGTTCAGGAAGTTTCTCACCCGCGTATTCGAGCACGATCTGCTCACGCGGAATCTTCGCATTCACCATTAACGCTTCAACCAGCGGCTTATCGGTGCGGTCTTCGATGATGATAATCCTCTCGTCCGTGACCTGGGCCATAACCACCACATCGATCGGTGTACTCCGTGGGTAATCCGGAACCGCGATCACGCTGTAGACGAGATTGTCATCGTCCAGGCAGGCCACTAAGCGTCCGTCAAAGGTATTGCCCGCATAGCGGTTGATTTCAACTCGCGTCGTCGCTGCGAGCTGCATCGTGATACCTGTTTTTGAAAATTCTACGGTCGCCATAGTTCGATCCTTTCCTGACCTAAATCGACCACGATGACGTTGATTTTCAACTCATCGATCAACGATGGGACGAGCCTTTGAAATACACCATAGTAGGCTTTGGTCGGGATCGCAAGGTAGAGCGGCAGTGATTTCCCCAATTCTCGCAGCATGGTTCGATAAACAAGGTACTGCCCGATAGCGGTATACAAATCACTCATGGTCGAACCGCCATCAGCAAAGCACTTGACCTCAACTAGCAGAATCTGCTCTATAGCGCCATTGGTTACGCGGGTAGCTTGAATGTCGATGAATAGCCAGTTGAGAGGTGTTTTGAAACCAAACTGTCTATCAGCGACTGTCCAACCCGCTTTAGCCAGCGCGTTGACTACATTATCATGGCACTGATCAAGGGCAGGCATCGGCTACCGCTCATACGTTTTGCTGTTGAGCGCCCACATCGGTTTGACATCCATGTCGAGATCGTCGCGCAGCCCCGCCTCATAGCGGAAGCAGCCTGCCGCCGCGATCATCGCCGCATTGTCCGTGCACAGATTTAGCGGCGGATAGCGCACGGGCAGTTCGGTCTGCGCGCGCATGGCCTGCCGCAGCGCCTGATTCGCGCTCACGCCGCCCGCCATGAGAATCTCCGTCGCCTTGTGCTCTTTGGCCGCGCGCGCCGTCTTTTCGACCAGCGTGCTGACCAGCGCCTTCTGGAAGCTGGCCGCCACATCCTTGACCGAGACATCGGCGCGCAGCACCGGGTCTTTATCGCCCTGCCGCGTCGAGGCGACCGTCGCCTCGCGCTTGACCGCCGTCTTCAGGCCGGAGAAGCTGAAATCGTAGCTGGAATCGGTCTTGGCGCGCGGGAAGTCGAAAGCGGTGGCGCTGCCCTGCAGCGCGACCCGTTCGATGTTGGGCCCACCGGGGAAGGGCAAGCCGAGCATGCGCCCGACCTTGTCGAAGGCTTCGCCCGCCGCGTCGTCGAGCGTGCCGCCGAGCCGTGTGTATTCGCCGTGCCCGGTCATGAGCAGCAGTTCGGTGTGCCCGCCGCTCACGATCAGCACCAGCACCGGGAACACGATTTCGCGCTGCGCTTCGGTCAGCCACAGCGAGTAGACGTGCCCCTCAAGGTGATTGATGCCGAGCAGCGGCTTATCCAACGCCAGCGCCAGCCCCTTCGCATAGTTGATGCCGACCAGCAGTGACCCGACGAGGCCGGGGCCGCGCGTCACGGCAATCGCGTCGATCTTGTTGACGCTCACGCCCGCGTCGGCGATGGCGCTCTCGACCACATGCCCGATGGCCTCAATGTGCGCGCGTGAGGCGATCTCCGGGAAGACGCCGCCGTACTTGGCATGCAGATCGATTTGCGACGCGATGATATTCGAGGCGATCACCTTGCCATCGGTCACCACAGCGGCGGCGGTCTCATCACACGATGATTCGATTCCGAGAATGGTCGTCATAACACCTCAGTTCAGAGTTTACAGTTCAGAGTTTACAGTTCACAGTTAAATCGCATCATGGCTTTTGTTCTAACTGTTTACTGTTCACTGTGAACTGTGAACTCGCAAACACTATCCAGCATAGCATGGTTGGGAAAATGTAACGCGGTAGCGCAAGTAAGAAGAAATGAACCAACGTCACATAGGCGATGAAACCGAGCAGCGGCAGGGTCAGCCGCCACTGCCGCCGCGAGCGCCACGCGCCGATCACGCCGAAGATCAGCGCGAGGTAGTGGAACACGTACAGCAGCAGCTTGGGGAAGAACTGCTCCCCGCCGATCACGCGTCCAATACCCGCAAGTGATCGGTCGTCGCGCAGCCAGTTGACCGCCAGATCGCGCAGGCTTTCGCCAGAAAAGAGCGTCGTGCCGTGCGGCTGCAGGTAAGCGCCCGCCAGTTCGCCGATGCGGCGCTGGAGGTAGCCGCCAATATTCCCGCCGATCTGGTTGCTGGCGGCTTCCAGATAGTCGCCCTGCCGTTCGCTCATATCGTTCGAGGCTTCTTGACCCAGATTCTCGTTCAACTGCTGATCGAAACGGAACGGGTCATCCCAGCCGACCACGCTCATATACAGAAACGCGGGCAAGCCCTCCCCGGCGATCACGAAGCGTTGCCAGCGTGCGAGGTTGTAGACCGTCCATGTGGAGACGACCAGCGCGTAAGCGAGCAGCAGCACGCCGATTTTGCCCCACGCCCGCCCGCGGTACACGATCAGCAGGTGGATGGCGAGGCCGAGTGGGAACAGGAGCAGCACCGCCCGCGTCAGCGTGGCCAGCCCGAACAGCGCGCCCACCAGCACCAGCCGCCCCCACGTCCGCCGGGGAGCGGATGCGGCGGCGAGACTATCCACATACACGGTCAGCCCGAGGCTGATGAAGAAGATGTACGTGGTTTCGGTGAGGATTTTACCGCCGTCGAGGATGAAAATCGGGTTGATGGCGACGAACGCCGCCGCGATCAGCCCGGCGCGCTCATCCGCGATGCGCCACGTCAGGCGATAGGCACAGTAGGCGACGGTAGTCAGCATGAGCGCTTGAATGAGGCGGACGGCGATCACGCCGCCCGCCTCCCCGAACACCGCCCGTGCTGCGCCGACGATGATGAAGTACACCGGCGGCTGGCTCAGCACCGAGATATCTACGCCCGGCAAGGGCTGATTCGTCACCAACGTATAGCCATGATCGAGATAGAAATGCTCATCGCCGCCGCTGCTGCCGTAGGGCGTCAGCGGATCGAGCGGTAACACATAGGCGAGACGGAGACCGAAACCGATGACGAGGATGATCCAGAGCAGCGCCGGAGCGCCTATGTAGCGGCGAGACAGGAGGTTTTTCATAGCTCGAAAGTCTGCTAAACGACAGCGCATTATAGCGCGTCCCCGCGCCTGTGGATACAGTTGATCTCGTGGGATAATAGCCGCTGACGATCGGAAGGCGCCGCGGCGCTTCCGGTCAGGGGTATCGTGCAGCGGACGCGGCTTTGCGCGTCCTTACGTCACTGGGGAAACTATGGATCGCGTGATGGTGATCGGCTTGCTCGCGTCGTTCGGCGCGTTGATCTTCATACTGGAATTGGTGCGCCGCCAGAAGCTGCGCGAGGACTATTCGCTGCTCTGGCTGGCAACGGCAGTCGTGCTGCTGCTGCTGTTCGTCTCGCGCCCGCTGCTGGACCAGCTCGCGGCGCTCATCGGCGTAGTGACGTACCCGCCCGCCGCGCTGTTCGCCGTGGCGATCTTCTTCGTGCTGGCGATCCTCCTGCATTTCTCGACCGTCTTGACCAAGTTGACGCGCGAGAACAAGCGGATCGCCCAGCAGATGGCGATTTTGCAGCACGAATTGGAACAGGTGCGGCGCTCAGCCGACGTAGGTTTGGCGGGCGAAGATCAGAATCAGCATGAGGACGACCACATAAGCGGAGACCGCCCATAAGCGGCGGCGCAGCGGGTTGATGTCGTCGGCGATCAGGTGGCCGGGGATCTCCGGGTGGGAGCGCACAATGAACAGCGGCGCGATGCCGAACGCGAGCGCCAGCCCGCCCAGCGCCCCGCCGATGTGCGCCCAGTTATCGATGCGCACGGCGGCACCTGCCGCATTGGTCACGAAGCCGAAAATGAGGTTGATGGCGAGCAGTTGAATCAGGGCGTTCATCTGGCGGCGCCCGCCCACGCCCAACAATTTACGGTGCTGGTACAGGTAGACGAACTGCGCGCCGAGCAGCGCAAAGACCGCGCCCGATGCGCCGACCGAATAGCCACCGCCGCCGAGCAGAATGCTGGCAATCGAGCCCGCCAGCCCGCCGAGCAAGAAGATCAGTGTATAGCGCACATGCCCGAACAACTTCTCGATGTTCGACCCGACGACGTAGATCATGTAGGCGTTGAAGATGAGATGCAGGCTGCCTTCAAAGGCAAAGCCTCCGAACTGATCGTAGACGCCCGCGTGTAGGAACATGGCGGTGAACAGTCGATAGATGGCGCCCCCGCCGAGCACGGCGCTGCGTTCGTTGGCGCCCCACAGCAGCAGCGACTCGTCGAGTTCTGGCGAGAAGGCGCGCAGGATGAAAATCCCGATCATGATGCCGAGCAGCGTATAGGTCACCAGCGGCCGCACAGAGGGAATGTGCAGCGTCACCTGCTGTTTGGGGCGCGGTGAACTGCCGCCGGGCGGTGGGGCTCCGGCATCCAGTGGATGGGCGCGGCGTTTGGGATCGGGAGGCTGCTCATTGAGCATACGATAGGCTTTCGCTAGAATGTAAATTCAGGTGATACGGAGTGTCGATTATGCCCGCTTACGACTACCGATGCAATTCATGTGGACGCAAGTCCACCTTATTCTATAAATCCTATAAGGATTACGACGCGGCGACCGCGGCGCAATCCAGCGCGTGCCCGCACTGCGGTTCCCATGACCTCACACGCGTGATCAACCGCGTGACGATTGCCAAGCCGGGACGCAATTACAGCAGCATGAACTCGCAGGAGATGCTCTCCGTGCTGGAAGGTGGCAACAGCCGCGAAGTCGGCGATATGTTCCATGAGGTCGGCGGGGACGCGGCGGCGAGTGACCCCGCTTTCGGCGAAATCACCGACCGCCTGCGCAAAGGCGACGCCCCCGAAAAAATCGACCGCGATCTCGGCGGCACGACCACCGAGTGAGCAGCGGCACTAGTCCGCTTTAGGGCGTTTGAACACGCCGAAGAATTTGCTCGTCCAGGTGCGCGACCCGGAACCATCGGTGGTGAGCAGATCGCCGCGGCTGCCGACAAACTGTGGCGTCAGGCTGACCAGTTCCCACCCTTGTTCACCGAGCGCATTGAGGCGCGGCATGAGCGCCTCGACCGTAAATTCGGGGATGGGGCCTTTCCAATCACGGTACTGCATCAAGAAATCGGCTTCACGGTCGGCATTGGCTTCCAGAATAGCCGTGAGGTATTCCCAACGCTGCATGGCATCTCTCCTTATTGTTGATTCTGTATACGCAGTCCGGCGGCGCGGCGTTGCATGAGCGTCTGCCGTGCAGTGCTTGCCGGAGTGCGGGCTGTGTCTCTACAATAGACGGGCGTTCACAAATTGAGCCTCACCCCCGGCCCCTCTCGAGCAGTAGGCGGGCACTTTAACATCGAGCGGCGCTGGCCCCTGCGCCCCCGTCTCGGGGCGACGCGCCCGCCCGGAGAGGGTGGATCGCCGGATACAAGGGGCGCAGGCCATGAAATTGCGATGGATGGTGGTGTTGGTGGCGGCGCTGCTGCTGATGGGCGTGCTGCCCGCGGTCGCGCAGGACGACGTGCTGGTCACGTTCACCTACGGAGATTTCAGCTTTAGCTATGACCCGGCGGTCATGGGCGACGTGCAGGCCGTCGAATTCGAAGGTGATGATCCGTCAGCCCAGTTACCGGGCGGCGCGGATGCCCCCTATGTCGAGTTCCTGTTCACCAATGACGAGAATACCACTGCGCAAAGCCTGTTCGATGTGGGCGGCATTCGCCTGTACCGCGTCGAGGATACCGCGCCGTATATCTACATGACGCCGCACATCAATGCGATCAACACGCTGATGAGCGGGCGCGTCGCGCTGGAGCAGTTCATGCAGACGAACCCGGATGCGAACACCTATGCGCTGCCATTCCTGCCGATTATGCCCGCCGCGCAGGTCATCCGCGCCCGCGTGGGGCTGCTGAACCTCGACACAGTCGGCGGCATCAGCTACCTGACGGCTTACCGGCAGGAGGCGTCGCCGTTCACCGGGGACGAATTCCTCTATACGTTCCAGGGGCTGAGCACGGACAACCAGTATTATGTGAGCGCGGTCTTTCGCCTGAATACCGAGCTGTTCCCGACCGAACTGCCCGCCGATTTCAACATGGATGCGTTCATCGAAGGCTTGCAGGACTACTTCGCGCAGAGCATCGACACGCTGAACGCGGCGACGCCGGATCAGTTCACGCCGGATCTCGACATGCTCGATGCGCTGTTCGCCTCGTTCACGTTCAGCGCGGCAGCGGCGAATTAGAAGAACCGACCCCACCCCCGATAAAGCAACCTCACCCCCCGACCCCCTCTCCGCTCGGAGAGGGGGAGCAGCAAGTCCCCTTGCCTTTAGGAGAGGGGATTTAGGGGTGAGGTTTCAGAAACCATGAGGACTCCCCATGCACATTGTCATGTTTTCGATCACGCCGCTGTTCCCGGATTACGACATGGGCGGGGCGCAAAAACATCTGCGGGCGATTGCGCTGCATCTGGCGGAGGCCGGGCATCAGGTGACGCTGCTGTGCACGGCGCGCGCTGATACGCCGGTGCCGTTTCGCTGGCACGCCAACGCGCTCGTCAAGCCGATTCTGCCGTTCAAGCAGCCGTTCCCACATCCGTATGATACGGGCGCGCACAACCTCGCCGTGATCACGCAGATGATTGGCGATCATCTGGCGGAGGCGGATCGCTTCTATATTCACGACGGCGAATGGACGTTCTCGTTCAGCTACCCGCACCTCCCGACCGTCGCCTCGCTGCGCGACAACGTCTATCCGGAGACGGCGCAAGGCGCGTTTCAATTTCGCGGGCAGACGCTGTGCGTCCCGGCGGAGTATTCGCGGCAGTTCTATCTGCAAACGGCGGGGCGCTTCTTCCCCGAGCTGACGGATCGGCTGAAAGTGATCCCCAACGGCATGAACTGGAACCGCTATCGCTCCACCGAACCGCGCCGCATCCTCGACCTGATCCCGGTCGACCCGGCGCAGCATGCCATCGTCGTTCATCCGCACCGACCGGAGGCGAGCAAGGGCGCGTGGCAAACACTCGACGTGGCGGAACGGTTGGTGCGTGACCACGGCGTAACGAATTTGCGCGTGCTGATGCCCAAGTGGATCGGCACAGAAGGCGATCCCGGCGTGGCAGCGTTTTACGACGAACTGGAAGCGGCGATCAGCGCGCGGGGTTTGCGTGAGCACTTCGTGCTGCACCCGTGGATTCCCGCCGATTTGATTGGCGAGTACTACAGTTTGGGGCGCGTGACGCTGGTGTTGGGGAACTTCATCGAGGCGTTTGGCAACACAGCCTATGAGTCGCTGGGCTGCGGCACGCCAGCGATCATCGCGCGGGTTTCATCGCAGCGGGACATTCTGCCGGAGGCGCTGGTCGACAAGGTCGATTACGGCGACACGCAGAGCGCGGCGCGGATTGCCGCCGAGATCATCCAAACCGGGCGGCGCACCGCTGATGCGACGATGGCATATCTGCACACGCACTACCGCGTCGATGCGCAGTTGACGACCTACGCCGAGACGATCCTCAATGCGCAGGTGGTCGAGCCGCCGCGCTATGTCTACACGCCGATCAGCGAGCGGACGCGCTTCGTGCTGCCCGTGTGGTGCTACCGGGGCGCGCGCGGCATTTATCACGACTACCGCGCCGATTACACCCACGACGCGGCGCTTGAGCAGTTGATCGACGCGCACCCGGACGGGTTCACGCTGGCGGACGCCGACCGCGAGCAGGTCATGGCGTGGTATCGCGCGGGGCTGGTCGTGCCGCTTGGTTAACCGGGCAGCAGCTTCTTTTCCGTGACCAGATCCATGCCGAGCGCGTGAGCCGTGGCTTCCGCTTGGGCATGGATGAGGCGGGCGACTTCCCATACAATATCCATTGCCATTGTCAGTGTGACGATTTCGAGGTTGTCCAGCTTGTTGGTGGCGACCATTTCGGCGAGGCGGGTGTAGATGAGGGCGTATTCGCCGAATGAGTCGCGCGGATTCTGGCGGTCGTTCAAGTCGAGTTCATGGTAGTGCAATGCAAGGGGTAACTGAGTGTGGAAATTCAGCACAGTAACACAAGATTTGTCCAACTGTGCTATATAGCTGGATTTTGAAAGCCTACTCTTGCACTCAATGACTAGAGTTTGCCCATTCTTGGTAGCAACAAAGTCCACTATGCAGCCAGATTTAAGCCCAAAATGATGCTGAACATCATAACCATGTTGCAGCAAGAATTTCTCCACATAGGGGTGAAATTGTTCGACCTCATCTTGATTGTCTTGGAACCATTTGTTTTCCACGAACGTTGCTTTAAGTGTTGTCAGGTAGGAAAAAGCTTTATTCATTACATCGGTATAATATAATTTCCCTCGGGTCTCAGCTTGATGATGGTTTTCGGAATATCGGGACTGAAATTCCTAATCTTCCTTCAATGTTGACCAATATGACTTTGCGCGTCTATAGTCAGGTTTCAGTAACTGTACCAATACATCTGTAACGTTGTATACCATTCACCCTCGGCCCTCTTCCTCCTTGTGTGTATCATCAGGGACATAGGGAGCATGTCTGACATCAATCTCTCCTACGTGTTGATTGTATAGCTATTTGTTCTTATTGTATGGTTTAAGTCATATTTTGTCAACTAGTAGACAAAAAAATGGCGAAACTACAGAATCGCTTTTTCAGACTGCTGTCTGAAAAGGAACAGCAAGAGAATCGACGTATCACGCAGACTGAGGTGGCAGAAACCTTAGGGATTGCGATTCACACGGTCGGTCGCTGGATGCGCAATGACGTGACGAAGTTCGAGTCGCCCATCATTGAGCGGATGTGCGAATACTTCGGCTGCGAGGTGGGCGATTTGCTCTATTTGGAGCGCGACGAGTCGGTTAATTGAAGTGGTAGTTGGTTGAGAATCAAGCGAGCGCCCCATGTGGGGCGCTCGCTGTGTGCTTAGTTGTTGGATTGCAGCATGTTCTGGCCGCCGGATTTGACCGTGATGCGCTTCGGCTGCGCTTCCGGCGCGATCGGCAAGTGCAGCATCAGCACGCCGTTTTCATACGTCGCCTCGACCGCCTCGCTGTGCACGGAGCGCGGCAGCGTCAGGCTGCGGCTGTACTTGCCCGCGCTGCGTTCCACGAGGAGCGCGCGCTGGCCTTCCTGCGGGGTGAACTGCGGCACATCAACGCTGATGGTCACGATGTTCTGATTCAGGGTGATGTTGATGTTATCCTGCTGCACGCCGGGGATGTTGGCAATGACCGTGTACCCTTCGTCCATCTCGTAGACGTCGACGGGGAGCGCGTAGTTGGCTTCGACGGTGGGCCATGCCGTGCGCCACGTGTCGTCGAATAGGCGGTTCATCGCAGTCTGCATCGCCGCCATTTCGCGCAAAGGATTCCAACGAATGACTGTACTCATGTTAGCTACCTCCACTCACCAAAAAACCTGCGATAGAAATGGTTACGCTTATAGATTTAGCGCAGGAAGATCAGAAAAAGATCGGCGAAATGTAAAAAGTTTGTAGGAATCGGATGCAGCGAGTGGCGCAGGTATGAGTAAAAGTCCTACGGCAAATCGCCGACGTTTTTTCGCACTGATGGTATAGTCAAAGCACCACATACCTTTGAGAGGACATCACTTATGACTTTGCTGAATTTTCAGGTCGTGCGCGATCTGCTGGCGGCAGCGGAACAAGCGCCGATTGTGACCAATGGCGTGGCGACGCCGGGGACTGGACAGGCCAAGAGTACGGCGGCGGGTTCGACCGTCACGCGGTTGGTCAATGACGCGAAAACCAAGAACATTCTGACGACACTCACGCCGGAGATGCATAGCGTCCAGTGGACGGAGAACGGGCGGGCGTTCACGGCGCTGCTCAACACGAAAACCGGGGAAATTCTGCTCAAGTTTGAACCCGCGCGGCGGTAAAACTGACCTCACCCCCTAGCCCCCTCTCCGAAAAGAGGAGGGGAGACAAATCAGGTTCGTAAGAGCGAGCGATTTGCCGTTTTGGGGATGCTCGCAAGGCAGATAAACGGACGCGCAGAAGCGCGTCCCTACAACGTGCAGCCTATTTGGCGAACGACTTTTTGGTCGAAGAAGCCGAAGACGAAGGCGACGCCGAGCACGATCAACGGCAGGGCGATGAAGGCGCTCCCGGTGATGACTTCGCCCCCGATGATCACGCCGAGGATGACAGCGAGGCCGGGGTTGACCAGCGCGTAGCTGGTCGCCAGCGCGGGCGAGACGTTCTTGAGCAGATACATGTAGGCGGTCATGGTCGCCAGCGACCCGGCGACGATCAGGTAAACGAGCGCGGCCAGCGCGCCGGGTGTCGGCGCGGCGGTGATGCGTTCGCCGCCTGCCAGCGCGCCGATCACGAGGATCGCCCCGCCGATCAGCATTTCGGCGGCGTTGCCCATCGCCCCGGCGGGCATGTCCAGCCGCTTGACGAGCAGCGACCCGAAAGACCAGCAGGTGATCGCCACGAAGATGAACACCAGGCCGAGCGGATTCGCCTGCAAGTTGCCTTCCAGCGTCAGCACGCTCACGCCGAGCAGACCGATCCCCACGCCGATCCATTCACTGCGCTTGGGGCGGTTCCCCCAGATCATGCTGAAGATGAGCGTAAGGAGCGGCGAGGCGGCGATCAAGCTGGCGGCGAGGCCGGACGAAATCATGGTTTCGGCATACGCGGTGTTGCCCATCCCCATGACGAGCAACAAAAACCCGACGATCCCCGCGCTCAACCACTGACGGCGGGTGGGCAGCTTGGCGCCGCGCAGCAGCAAAAAGCCGAACAGCAGCCCCCCGGCGATCACAAAGCGGATGCCCATCATCAGGTAGGGCGTGAAGCTCTCAAAGGTGAAACGAATGGCTAGGTACGTGGTGCTCCAGATGATGTAGACCGTGAGCAGCGCAATCATCGTCATGGTGCGGCGGCTGAGGACGATCCCGCCCCCGACACTCCGAGCGGCACTGATAGGTGTGCTAGACATCTGTATTTGCTCCTTCTTGAACCCTCTGATTCTATGAAGTTTGCCCAGCATTTGACAGCACCATTTAAAACCATTAAGCTGAATTTATGGGGATATCGAAGGTGATTCAGCGGAATGGGTTTACAAATGGATAGCACAATGTGGCGGCTGCTTAAGCTGCTGCAAGAGAACGCGCGGCTGTCATTTCGGCAGATTGGCGAGGCGGTCGGATTGACCGCGCCCGCCGTCACCGAGCGTGTGCGGCGTTTGGAAGACGCGGGCGTGATCAAGGGGTATCATGCGGAGATCGATCTGGCGAAAGCCGGGCTGCCGATCATGGCATATGTGCATCTGGTGTCGAACGGCCCGCAGTCGGTCGCGTTTCGCAAGACCGTGCATGAGATGCCGGAAGTGATTGAATGTCACTGCGTCACGGGGATCGAGTCATACATCCTCAAGGTGGCGTGCACATCGGTGCCGCATCTCGAACATTTTCTGCTCGGACTGAAGGATTATGGCGATATGCGCACGTCACTGGTGCTGTCGTCGCAGGTCAGCCGCCGCGTGATCGACGAATGGGCGCTGCACCCGGACGAGGAACGCCCGAAGCCGCCGAAACGTTAGTTGGCTGCGGCGTCGCTGGTGATGGATGAGGCGGCGTTGTGCAGGCGCGCGAGGCAGTCGTCGAGGTTGACGGGCGGCTGGAGATCGGAGGTAACCTCCACCGGTTGAAGTTCGGGACCGATTTCGGCGCGCAGGCGCTGATAGTAGTACCGGACGAGGCGGTGGGCCATCGGTTCCCGGCTGAGCAGCGCGAGGCAGGCCGCGGCCGTGTGGAGTTTCCCCAAGCGCCAATCGACGTAGGCGGCTGAGATCAGCAGCAGGAGTTTGTCGCCGCGCAGGTTTAACGGCGTGACGATGGTCGCAGCTTCGTGCAGCGCGTCGAATACCCCCTCAAAGTTGGATTGCGCCGCCCCCACCCGCGCCAGCGCGATCAACGCCAGCGCGGTCTCACGCGGGGCGTGCCGGTTGCGGAAGATCGTGCGGGCGCGCCCCAACAGGGCGAGCGCGTCATCCAGTCGGCCTTCGATTTCAGCGACCAGCCCCGCATGGAGCAGCGCGCTGCCTTCGAGGGAACGTTCGCTTAACGCCTGCGCGAGCTCCCCCGCTTGCTGGAACAGCGCGCCTGCCGCCCGGGTCTCCCCGCGGACGAGCTGGAAGACGCCGTAGTCGAGGGCGTAGGCAGCTTCGCCCGCGCGGTCGGCGAGGGTTAGTTTGAGCGCGTGACTCTTTTCGAAGTAGCTCTTCGCGAGGTCATCGAGCTCACGATTCATCGAGATCAAGGCGAGATGGGTGAGGATGATGCTCAGGCCGCGCTGATCATCGATCTCCCTGTAGACCGCGAGCGCTTCGTCGCACAGGTCTTCGGCGAGGTCGAGATCGCCGCGCAGCAGCGCGAGATAGCTCAGGTGGCAGAGGCTGCCGCCCACGCCGTGGCGGTCATGGATGCGCCGTTTGAGCGCGAGGCTTTCTTCCTGATAGTTCCAAGCGGTGTCGTATTCCGCGCGATTTTGTGCGAGCAGCGCCAGATGGTTAAACGTGTCGCTCATGCCGCGAATATCGCCGAGCGCGCGGCGAATCCGCAGACTTGCATCGTAGTGGTGGCGGGCGTGGTCGTCCATGCCCTGAAACAGATTGACGCGCCCGAGCAGATCATGGCACATGCCCAACCCCTGCGGTTCGTTGAGCGCGGTGCGCAGCATGAGCGCTTCCGTCAGGTAGACTCCGGCGCGGGCATAGGCTCCGGTTTCGATGGCCACCTGCGCCATCATCTGCAGGGCATCGGCGACGCCGCTCTTGTTGTCGATGCGGCGGTAGTAGACCAGCCCTAAGCGCGCGTTACTGTTGGCGCGATCCAGATGCCCGGCGCGGATTTCCACTTCGGCCAGCCCGAGGCGCGCCGCCGCTTCGATCTCCGGAAAGCCGAAATCGAGCGCCTTTTTCAGATAGCTGCGGGCTTCGTCCTGCTGACCGATGAAGAAATGGGCGCGGCCCATCAGGATGTACACGCTGCCCCGGCGCGGATCGTCCGGTTGGCTTTCGAGGATGTCGAGCGCGCGCTGCAGCCACGTCAGCGCCACATCAAACAGCGCGGTCAGCTTGACGGCGCGTTCGGCGGCCATAATCAGATATTTCACCTCTTTGCTGGCATCGCCGGCCTCGTGCCAGTGGTAGCGCAGAGCTTCGGCGTGCAGCAGCGGGTCGGAGTAGAAGGTCTCAATGCTCACGGCGACATGCTGATGTAACTGCTGCCGTTCACGCGCATCGAGATCGGCGAGGGCGGTCTGGCGCAGCTTTTCATGGGCGAAACGCCACACTTCGCCTTCGACTTCGCCGACCGCCGCATTGATCGTTTCGATCACCCACCCCTCAACGTCGTCGACGCCGTGCGTGCTCGCCAGCCAACTGAGCATCGCCAAATCGATCTGGCGGCCCTGCACGGCGACCAACTTGAGCAGCGGCTGCGCCCCGGCGCGGACGTGCGACAGCCGCCGCCGCAGAATGGCCTGCACGCCGCCGGAGAGGATCGCTTTGGGGAGCGTGCTGCGCCCGACTTTATCCAGATCGCCCGCTTCTTCGGCCAGCGCGCGCACGGTTTCCACCAGAAAGAAGATATTGCCTTCGGTCTCGTGTTCGAGCATCTCGACGACTTCGGGGCGCTGATGCCCGAGCATCGACTCGGTGAGTTCGGCGATCTCCGCCGTGGTCAGGCGTTCCAGGGGGAGCACACGCGCGACGGGCAGGCGTTCCGGCAGATTCGGGCGTTCGTCCGCCCGGTAGGTGCCGATGATCAGCATGGGCAGTTGGGCTTCGATCATCTGCTTGAGCAGATCCAGACTTTCGACGCCCCAGTGCAAATCTTCGATGATGAGCACGAGCAGTTCGGACTGGCGGCGGAAGAGATCGATGATGATGGCGAACAAGCGCTGGCTGGCGGCTTCACCCGTGAGTTCCGTCATGATCGGTTCATCGCTGCCGCGGTCGGTTTTGGCGATCAGCGTTTCGATGTCAGGCACGAGCGCTTTGAGGACGTCGATTTCGAGCGGCGCGAGTTCAAGCCCCAACACCAACTGGCGGAGCGGGGAGCGCCACGCCTCGTAGGGTTTGCCGCCCGTTTCGGGCAGGTAGCTGCGCAGCACGAGCGCGCCATCGACCAGCGCGCGCGTCGATAGTTCATCGACGAGGCGCGTTTTGCCGACACCGCTTTCCCCGGCGATCAACCACGCGCTGCCCAAACCCGTCTTGGCGCGTTTGAGCGCTGCCACGAGGGTCGTCAGTTCTTTTTCGCGCCCGACAAAGCGTGAAGCCTGCAAAAAGCTTTCGCGCGTGCTGACGGTATCGACCGGAATGTCGGCGCGGATGGCGTCACTCAGCGCTTTGATGGCGGCTTCGGCGCTGGCATAGCGATCTTCAGGGCTTTTGGTGAGCAGCCAGCCGACCAGCATGCGCATATCAAGCGGGATGACGCTGAGATCGACGGGCGTGTACAAGACGTGCTGCATGAGCACATGCAGCGGCTTATCGGCAAATGGATAGCGCCCGGTGAACATTTCGTAGGCGATCACGCCGACTGAATAGAGATCGGCGGCGTAGGTGATGGGCGCTTTGCCGCCGATGACTTCCGGGGCCGCGTAGCTGAGCGTGCCGCTCACCGCTTTCGCGTGATTCAAACCACTGGCGAGGCCAAAATCCAGCACTTTGACGACGCGCTGCCCGCCGCGCTCGATCACCAGCACATTGCCCGGCTTGAGGTCGCGGTGTAAAATGCCGCGGCGATGAATGTAGGATAAGGCCCGCAGCATTTGCGCCAGCAGGTCGACCTGCACGGTCAGCGGCTGACCCTGCCCGGCCTCGATGATGGTGCGGGCGTTTTCGAGATATTCCATCGTGAAGTAGGGGCGGTGTTCGCCGTCGAAACCATAGTCCGATACGCTGATGATGTTCGGGTGGCGCAGCGACGCCAACGCTTCGAATTCCTGCGCCAGCGTGAGGCGCAGCTCTTCCGAGGTCATGCGGTCGTCGCCGAGACTGAGGGACGCATGCACGCGTTTGAGCGCGACGGTGCTGCCGGTCAGACGATCCTGAGCGAGGAATACTTCGCCCATCGCCCCTTTGCCGAGCGATTCTCCTACGATGTACCGTCTGTTGATAGTCCGGCTCACGATAACGACCTCGAATGCCTTGATGCGCTACAACATAATCAACATTCTATTGTAAAGTGATAACTATCAACATAAATTAATATACGGGTATGATGAGCCAATGCAACTAGACCTGATTGAAATGGTGTATGGTGGGAACGCGCTGGCGAAAGTGGATGGGCGACCGATCTTTGTGACCGGTGGTCTGCCCGGTGAGCAGGTGCGCGCGACGATCACTCAGGACCGTGGACGATATGCTTTCGCAGTTGTGGACGAGGTGCTGACACCGTCGCCACACCGAATTACACCGCGCTGCCCGTATGTTCGGGCGGGAACGTGCGGCGGCTGCCAGTGGCAGCACATCGACTATGACCAACAACTCCTTTATAAGTCGGAAATTGTGAAAGCGCAATTCCGCCGCATTGGGAAGTTTGACGAGGTGCTCGTCCACCCGACGATTGCCAGCCCCGACCCGTGGTTCTACCGAACGCACGTGACCTACCACCGTTCGCCGGAGGACGAACTCGGCTTCATCGCGCCGGACGACCGCACGGTCACGCCGATTGAGGAATGCCCGATCATCCGACCGGAATTGCTGGCGATGCGTACCGCGATCACCCCGACGGCGCGGCGCGTGCGCTGCATGGTTGGAACCGATGGCAGTGAGCGCGTGGTCAGCCAGAGCGACGACGGTTCGCCCGCAGCGGCGGATCAAGGCGACGACGAGACGATCAGCGCGGCAGCGGCGGACAAAGTGACGTTCACGATTCACGGTGAAACCTTCCGCGTGAGCGCGGGCAGCTTCTTTCAGGTGAATCTGGCGCAGGCGGCGCGGCTGGTTGAACTGGTCATGGATCAAGTGGATTTGAGTGGGCGCGAGCTGGTGCTCGATTTGTACTCTGGTGTCGGCTTGTTCACAGCGTTTCTGGCGCAGGGGGCGAAGCGCGTCACGGCGATTGAACTCGCGCCGAGCGCGGTCAGCGATGCGCGAGTGAATCTGGCGCGGTTCGACAACATCGACGTTTACGAAGGCGCGACCGAGGCCTTGCTGCCGCGCGTCAAAGGCAAGTTCGACGCCGCCGTGATCGACCCGCCGCGCGCGGGGATGCACACGAAGGCGGTCGAAGCGCTGATCGCCCGCGCGCCGCGCCGCATCGCCTACGTGTCGTGCGACCCGTCGACCTTGGCGCGCGATGCACGGTTGCTGGTCAACGCGGGGTACACGCTCACGCATGTGCAGCCCGTCGACATGTTCCCGCACACGTATCACATTGAATGTATGGCGGGGTTCGAGAAGAAGTAAGTAGTTCAGAATCGTCACTGCTAACTGATCACGGTAAGGCGGGCGATGACTAGAATCACGATCATGGCGTTGGGGTCACGGGGCGATGTGCAGCCGTACATCGCGTTGGGGTGGGCGTTGGCTGCTGCTGGTTATGCGGTGCGCGTGGCCACATTCCCCGCGTTTGCGCCGCTGGTGCTGGAACGGGGACTCGACTATCACCGCGTCGAGGGCGATGCCGAAGCGCTGGTGCAGGCCGCGATGACGAGCGGCATGAACACGCGCAACCCCGTGAAGCTCATGCAGGCGCTGCGTGAGTCGTATGGCGAATTGGCCAGCGCCTATGAACGCGCCTTCCTTGCCGACGATCTGCAAGACTCCGACTTGATCCTCAATCAACTGCCGGGCGGCGCGTATGGGCGCGATGTGGCGGAAAAGCTGCGTATTCCGCACATTCCGGTATCCGTGATTCCCCTGCTGCCGACGCGCGCCTTTCCGATTCCGCTACTCGCGGCGCGGTCGTTCGGCGGCGCGCTTAACCGCGCGTCGTACTTCGTCGCCGAACGCCTCTTCGGGGTGATGATGGGCGCGTCGATCCAGCGGTTCCGGCGAGCGTTAGGTCTGGCGTCCGCCGCGCCACGGAGTGCCGATCCACAGCCTGTCATTAACGGTTTCAGCCCGCTGGTCGTGCCGCGCCCGCCGGATTGGGGCGCGCACGTGCACCTGACCGGGTGGTGGATTCTCCCGGAAGCTGATTGGACGCCGCCCGCCACGCTGACCGATTTTCTCGCAGCGGGAGATCCGCCCGTGTTCATCGGCTTTGGCAGCATGATCGCGCCGGATGCGGCGGCGCTCACGCGCACGTTGATCGCGGCACTGGGCCAGGCCGGGCGGCGCGGCGTGATCTCGGCGGGGTGGGCGCGGTTAGGCGGTGATCTGCCGGATACGATTCTAAGCGTGGAGTATGTCCCGTATACGTGGCTCTTCCCGCGCATGGCCGCAGTGATTCATCATGGCGGGTCGGGGACGACGGGGCTGGCGCTGCGGTCAGGTGTGCCGAGCATGGTCGTGCCGTTCGCCGCCGATCAGCCGTACTGGGGTGAACGCACGCGGGCGCTCGGCGTGGGCGTCGCGCCGATCCCCGTGAAGGCGCTGACGGTCGACAACCTCGCGGCGGCGATCACGCGGCTGACAGCAGATGCGGAGATGCGATCCCACGCGGCGGCGCTCGGGGCCAAACTCCGTCAGGAAGATGGCTTGGGGGCGGCGGTCAAAATTGTGCGGGGAATCATTCCGCCGTGAGGCTCACTCAATCGAGAGCTGCACGTGATCGTTCGCGGTATCCCACTCGCCGACTTTGCCCGTATGCCCGTTGTAGAGCAGTTGGATCAACACGAAGATTTCGGCTTGCAGGCGTTCCGCCGACACGAGGAAGTTGGCTTTGGGCTGCTTGGTCGTCTTGTCGGTGAGCGTGAAGCGGATCAACCGCGCGCGCACCTGATCGACCTCGTTGGCGGGACGGTTGGTGAAGGCGACGGCGGGCATGGACGCGAACTGCATCGCGCGGAGCAGATCACCGGCTTCGGCGGCGCTGATTTTGCCATCTTCCACCATTTGAATGATCTTCAGGCGTGGATCCGGATGGACGCCGTGACCATTGCCGTTGCCGTTGGTTGGCGCCGTGATCAGCGCGCGGCTGACCGCATCGATCGTCCCGGTCTCCTGCGTTTCGAGCATGGTGCGGCGGGCGGCGCGGCGAATGGAGTCGGGGTCGAGGCTGACGCGCTGGAGCACGTTGACGATGGCGTAATCCGGCTTCTTCATCAGGGCGAGCAGCAGATGATCCGAGCCGATTTGTTCCGAGCCGGAGCGGCGCGCCTCGTCAATGGCGTATTCGATCACACGGCGTGTTTCCGGCGAGAGTTCGACCACGCGCTGGGCGGCATGTACCATCGTCGGCGAGAGTTCCTGCACCATCGGCAGCACATCGCGATACTGGAGGCTGAGGTCACGCAGGATGCGGTAGGCGCGGCTGTTGGAAACTTCCAGCATGCCGAGCAGCACATGCAGGGGAAGAATAGCGGGATGATCCATATCGAGCGCCTCACGTTCTGAGGCATTCAACACCCGCCGCGCTTCCGGACTGAATTTTTCCAACCGCTGAGTCATTGCGTTAGTCTTCTGTAACCTACATCAAGAGAATTATAGCAGAGTCTGATAAATGTGCTGGTCTAAGGGGCGCGCCGCGCGGTTTTTCACGAGTTTCACTTTCCTGACACGGACATGACGGATTGCACTACTTGCGGAATTTATTTTGCGTAAATATTGCATAGAGTGAAACTAAAGGGGGAGTTATGTCAGCAATCTTGGTCGCCTACGCTTCTACAGGGGGATCCACTCGCGAAGTCGCGGAATTCGTGGCGACGACTCTGCGCGACGCCGGACTTGAGGTGGTGCTCAAGCCTGTGACCGAGGTGCCGTCGCTGGAAGGTTACGGGAGCGTTATCCTCGGCGCGCCGATTTACAATACGCTGCTGCACACCGATGCGCGGCTGTTTCTCAATCGCAACAAAGCAGATTTTGGTGATTTGAAGGTAGCGGTTTTCGCGCTCGGTCCGGTCGGCAAGGGCGATGCGGTGGCGTTTAAACATTCACGCGCCCAGCTCGACATGGAACTGAAACGCTTCCCGTGGATTCAGCCCGTCGCGCTGGAGATGTTCGGCGGGAAGATGAAAGCGACCGACTCCGGTTTTCTGCTCAACAAGATTTTCAAGCCAACGCCCGCCGTCGATTACCGCGACTGGGACGCGATCAAGGCGTGGGCGGAGGCGCTTCCGGAAAAGATCAAGGACTGAGGGAAAAGATAGGACTGAGTCAAAGAAGGACTGAGGACTGAGAAAAGATAGGACTGAGAGCGAGTAAAACATAGCATCTCTGACTCAGTCCTCGAACCTCAGTCCTATTGTTTATCGTCCTCGAACCTCAGTCCTCGCTCGATTACTCCGCGGCGGGGAGCAGCAAGGGCTGCCCGTTGACCACCGAATACCAGAACGGAATCCAGCCGATGCCGAACAATTCGACGGTGATGTCTTTCTTGTACGGCGTGACCGGGTAGTTCTCAATCGTCGTGGCGATCTTAGCCCATTTCTCGTTGATGGCGGCGACAACCGCTTCGTATTCGCGCACCGAGCGTTCGCGGTCTTCGGCGATCTGCTGCAAGTCGAACTCGTGCAGTTCCTTCGACCCCTTCGAGCGTTCTTTGTAGACGGCAGCGCGGCTCATGCGCGAGAGCGTGAACGAGGTGCGCCCCTGCAGCAAGCCGAGCACCGCCTCGCCGGTGGTGAACAACTGCTCGCGCTTGAGGTTCGAGAGTTCGCGTTTTTCCGCTTCCAACTGCTGAATTTTGCGCTTCTCGTTGTCGTCCAGCTTGTTGATCACGCCTTCGTACTTGGCGGTCAGCCCGTCCATTTCGGCGTCGCGGCGTTCGCGCGCGGCCTGCTGAAGCTGCGCTTGGAACACGCTCAGGTCCTGATCCGGGTTGCCGTACAGGTCGAGCGTGGCGTTGAACGGGATTTGCAAGCGCACCGTCGCGTACATCATGTCGACCAGTTCGCGTTTGAGCGCTGTGAGGCGCTTGGCATCGGTTAGCCCGCCGGGGAGATCGCCAAAGAGCGCATTCGGCACCTGTGGCTCGCCGGAGATGCGGCGCGTATCCAGCGACTTGACGCCGTAATCTTCCCAGCGCACGAGGCCGGAGCGATCCACATCCGGCACGAGGTAGCTGTACTGGCGGACGACATACGTCTGGATTTTGCGGTCGCTGAAGCGAATGGCCACCTGCGCCAGCAGATACGGTTTGTAGGCCAGCGCGGAGCCGCCTGTGCCGCCCATCGGCATGGCACCCATGCGCTGGGTGTAGCGCATCGTTGCCTGATCGCTGTTGACGCCGGGCGCGAGGAAGTACTGCGGGGTGGCGGCGGTCACGGGGGGCTGATGCGGCGAGAAACCGGGCGGCACGTTCAGCGACTGTGAATAGCCTGTGGCGAGATTTTGCGTCGGGGTGAGCGGCGCGGTCGCCATGCCCTGCGTGTGCTGCACGTAGGGATCGCGCGGGAGTTCGGGTAAGGCGGCGGCGGTGGGGGCGCTGACCGTGCCGACTGCTGCGCCATTTGCGCGGCAAAGCCGACGGCGCCACCCGGCGGTGTTGACTGCGGAGGGGGCGGCGGTGCGTACACCTGTGACGACTGCGGTGGTGGAGCATACGCTTGAGATGACTGCGCCGGAATATTCGCCGAGTAAGCGCCGATGCGCGCCATGAGCGCTGCGCGCTGATCGGCCATCAAGACCTGCACCTGCTGCCGGGTGAGCGGCCCGCGCAGATAGCTCATCGCCCAGCGCGTATGCAGCATGATCGCGCCGCCGTTGTCGTGAACGTTGTGCATGACGAACGTGCGCGGCTTGATCTGCGGGATCATCCGGCTGATTTCGTTCAGGCTCAACTGGCTGTCGGTGGTGCTCAACGCCTGTAAGCCGCTGATCACTTTTTGCATGTCGTTTTCGGACTGCAAGCGTCCGATGAACCACGTCCCCGCGTTGCTCAAGCCCTTGTAGTCGAGGTCGCCGGGGTTCTGCGTGGCGAGAATCATGCCGAGACCGAAAGCGCGCGCCTGTTTGAGCAAGCGCAGCATCGGGACTTTGGTGGGCGGGTTGCGCGGGTAGGGCGGGAAGTAGCCGAACATCTCGTCGATGTAGAGCAGGGCGCGCAGACTGGTCGTGCCGCTGAGCGTGCGCATCCAGCCGAGCACGTTTTCGAGCAGCAGCGTGATGATGAACTGGCGTTCGCTCTCGGAGAGATGCGCGATGTAGAAGATCGAGACGCGCGGACGACCATCTTTGGTGTAGAGAAGCGAGTGAATGTCCATCGGATCACCGCTCGTCCAGGATTGGAAGGATGGCGCAGCGACGATGTTGTTGAGGTCCATCGCCAGTTTGCCGCGGGCGCGTTCGGAGATGTATTCGTCCAGCGGGAACACGCCGAGCTTTGTGAAGGGCGGGCGCTGCACCTGCAAAATAATGTCTTCGAGCGTGAGGTCTTGCCCATTGCGCCACGCATACTCAAAGATGTTGGCGACGAGCACATGTTCTTTGTCCTGCACGGGCTGCACGCTGCGACCGACAAGCGCGAGCAGCGCCGTCGTGATACCGTTGATCTTCTCGCGCAGGGCTTCTTCGTTGCCCGCCCAGCCTTCACGCGGGGCGCGCAGCGAGGCGAGAATGCTGATCGGCAGGCCAGCGTCGGAACCGGGCGTGTAGATCGAGTAACGCGCGGCGTACTTGAGCCAGCGCATGCGGTCGGGGACGATGCCCCAACCCGCGAGACCTTCTTTCCACTGGTGTGCCACATCGGCGGCGTACTGGGGCACGTCGAGCCCGGCGCGGCGGGCGTCATCGACGTTGACCCACGGCTGAAAATCTTCGGGACGCAAATCGGGGAAGTTGAGCAGTAAGTTGGTGATGTCGCCTTTCGGGTCGACCACAATGGCCGGGATGTTATCGAGGATCGCTTCCTCCAGCAGGTTGATGCACAACCCGGTTTTGCCGCTCCCGGTCATGCCGACGACAATGGCGTGGGTCGTCAGGTCCCGCGAGTCGTAATACACCACATCATTGGTCATCCGATCCGCAGCGGGATCATAGCGGCGACCGAGGTAAAATGTCGTCGGCGCTTCGATAAATGGCATCGCACTACTCCCTAAAAGCTACTTCCCCGATTATAGCACAGATATTCTATACAAGGACTGAGGACTGAGAGAAAAGGACTGAGGTTCGAGGACGAAGAGATTAGGACTGAGGGCTGAGGTTCGAGGACTGAGTCAGGGATCAACTGCTCATTCCTGTATTTACTCAGTCCTATTCTTTTCGACTCAGTCCTCAGTCCTTTTTTCTCAGTCCTGCCCTTAGCTGCACGTCAGGTTGAGCGGGCGGCGCGCCTGCGCAAAGCGGCGGTTGAATTCCGCGATGTACTGCGCCGCGAGATCGGGATCGGTGATAATGAACATATTCTCGTCGTTGCTGTCGCGCGCGCCCGCCGAGAAGTTGAACGACCCGGCGATCACGATGCGCTCGTCGACGATGAACACCTTGTGATGCAGGACGAACGGTCCGCCGTCCTGCCGCGCATCGAGCCCCGCGCAGAAGAGCGGCGTCAATTCGCTGAAGCGCGTCTCGCTGCCCGTCGTCTCGAAGATGCCCGTTACGCTGACGCCCGCCGCTGCCCGATCCAACAGCACCTGCCCGACGTCTTCCAGCGTGAACGAGAAGCTCATGAAGCGGATCGAGCGGGTCGCGCCGCTGAGGGTGGTGCGCAGCGCGCCAACCACATCATCTTCCGCGGCAAAGTAGATCTGTACCGGCGTGCCGTCCTGCGTGAAGGTCTGGTTTGCGCCCCGTGTCGAGCGCGGGCCAAACGACCCATTAGCGAACATCTCGTCAAATTCCGCCTGATAGATCGCCACGGCGTTGCGCGAGCGCAGCGCCAGCGCGTTGTTGTTATTGCGGTAGGTGTCGTTGACCGTGTAGTTCCACGAGCCCGTCCAGACGGTGGTGCTGTCGAGGATCATGAACTTGTTGTGCATGAGCGCCGAGCGTTCGTCGTCCACCACGTTGGCGCCCGCGCTGATCACCGTCTGGATAGTGGTGTCGGTGTCCTGCATGGTGTGTTCGTCATCGACGACCATGCGGACGCGCACGCCGCGCCGTGCCGCATCAGCGACGGCGGTGGTCAGCGCGGGGCTGTTCCACTCGAAGGCGGCGATATCCAGCGTGCGGGTGACGGTGCCAATCGCTGCGGCGAGAATTTCATCAAGGCCGCCGCGATAGGTGCTGCGGTCGCTGCTGCCGGAGGGATTGGTGAAGAAAACCTGCCAGAAGCCCTTTTGCGCCCCAAAGCCCTGCGTGCCGATGGTGAAGGTCTGCAAGCCGCTGCTGGTGACCGCGGTGGGCGCGACCGTCGTCGCGGGCGCAGTCGTCGGCGTGATGACGCGCGTGCTGGGCGCGGTGGTGGCGGGCGGCGAGTCGAGATCAAGGCCGTTCGTGCCGCAGTAGGCGGTGACGGCGATGACGATGGCACCGAGCAGGGTTAGCAGCGGATTGGGCTTGCGGCGATCGCTCGAACGGCTTGACGATGAACGACTGCTCGAACGGCTGCTGCTGGATGATTTACGGGCCATGCGGGTCGGTTTCCTCTGCATTAGGTGGCGAAGTATCGGCGGGAGGCGCGATGTGCCCCCACAGTTTCTGGAACAGGGAGCCGACAGACGGCTCAGCGGGTGGTTCGGGCGGCGGCGCGGCCTCGTCCACCGGGACCGGTGGCGGCGGTTCGGTGGGAGGCGGTGGCGGCGGAGCGTCTGGTTCGGCGGCTTGAGCAGGTAAAGGCGGCGGTTCGTTTGATGGCGCGCCGCCCGCACTGCTGATCAGCTTGGTCAAGCCCTGCACAGCACTGACGCCATCGGCGGCAGCGGACTGCGCGCCGAACTGCGCCAACTGTTCCGGCGTCAGGCTGTAGCCGAGCGCCGCGGCTTGGTCGGTCAGGCGTGTGACGGCGTCATCGGCGCCCTGCGCGCTGATCTCCGCGCGGCGCCCGACAAAGCGATTCATGCCGCGCACGAGCTGGCGTAACTGCGCAATCTTGCTTTCGAAATCGGCATCGGTCGCGCCGGACGTATCCAGCTTGACGAGCTCGGCTTCGGCCCATTTCAACAGTTCATTGGCCTCGTCGTCGCGCAGTTCGTCGCGCAGACTGGCATCCTCGTAGAGCGCTTCCAGCGCGGAGTCGACGCGGCTCATGCTTCGTCTTCATCCACGTCGAAGAACGGACGCAGCAGGTCGGCAATGGCGGTGTAGCCGTGTTCTTCGGCACGTTCGAAGGCGGTCTTGCCCTCAAAATCGACGGCGTACGGGTTGGCGTCATGGTCGAGCAGCCAGCGCACCATCGTCTCCTCTTCGAAGAGCACCGCGCCGTGCAGCGGGGACTGGGAGCCATCTTCCGTCGAGTTAATGGGCGTGCCCGCCGCCAGCAGCTTTTCAGCGATGGCGAGGCGACCGTAGAGCATGGGGTAGAACATCAGCGGGATGTTGTGCGCCCCGGTCGCGTTGACGAGTTCGGGGTCTTCCTTGAGAAAGAGCTCGACTTCGTCGGTGAGGCCGAGCATCGCCGCCGTGCAGATATCCAGCGGCGCGCCTTGATCCAGCAGATACTCGGCGATTTCGGTGTTGCCAACGTGCGCTGCGGCTTGCACTGGCGTTTCGAGCCACACGGCGTTTTCGTTCAACAGTGCAGGCTGCTCCGCCAGCATCGTCTTCACCTTGTCGAGGTCGCTGTGCGCAGCAATGACAAACTCGTTGATCAGGTCCTGGCTTAACTGCGGCTGATCAGTCATGGTGTCTGTCCCTTTGCATGTAGAGAAATCTTAGCTTGATCGTAGGACACTTGAGCGAAAACGTCAACGCGTTGGGCAGAATCTTTAGTCGAACGTCAATCTGGCGGGGTGATCTGTGTTACGGAGGGGATAACGGTGAGGAGTGATCGTCGGCATAGTTGGGTGAAAAGATCGAACCTCACCCCCTCCCGAAAAGAGTTCACGGCAGGACAGTTTTAATGTTTCGAGACCGTCTTCCCTTAAACGATACGTTGTAGGGACGGCCTTCTGGCCGTCCGCTGACCACGGACGCGCAGAAGCGCGTCCCTACAATGGCTCAATTGTTAAAAATGTCCTGTCCTCAACTCCTTTAGGAGAGCGGAGAAAATCGGCGAGGGATGCGTTTACTCTGTGCCGAGGCGCAGCGCGATCAGGGTTCCCCCGTAATCCTCCGCTGTGAGGACGACGTTGTTCGTGGCCCAATCGAGGCCGATCGGTTGGTGCGACGGGACGAACCAGGCGTCGGGATCCTCCGGTGCGGTGAGGAACGTACCGGATTTGCCGGGCAGGGTGAGATAGAACCCGGTGCGTTCCGGGGCGTCTTCATCGCGCAGGGAGAAAAGCAGGTGCGTGCCGTCGGGCGACCAAGCGAAGAAGGCGGCGTTCTCGGTGGTGGTCGCCGGGAAGGTTTCCCCTTCCAGCGTGGTGATATAGGCGTTGACGCGGTCGCTGTAGCACCATAGAGTGCCAGCGCCTGCGTGTGCCACAGGACCGCGTTGCCGAGCGGCGAAAACCGGAGGTCGATCGCTCCGATCTCGGTTGAGCGCTCCACCTGGTGGAGGATGCTAATGTCGCCCGTGGCGATCTCCACCCGCCGCAGCACTTCGTTCCCGTTGCTGACAGAGGAAAAGACCGCGGTTTGACCATTTGGCGCGATATCCCAGAGGTAGGGGAAGCCCTGCGAGTCCGTGTTTTCGGTGAAGACGGCGATCGCTTCGGGCGCGCCGTCCGGAAGTTCCAGCCGGTAGAGCAGCGCGGCCACGACCTGGTTGAGCGCTTCATAGCGCATGAAATACAGCGTCCCGTCGGGCGTGAAGCGCGGTTGGAGATCGATGGTGCTGTACACAGTGTCGGCTCCGAGGTCGCTCCCGAACGCGGCTAACAGATTATCTCGGCCGTTATCGTCGGTCAGATTGCGATACTCACCGGTTTCCAGATCGAGCACCCACAGATCCGAATCGCGCAGCGTGCGCAGCGGCAACCCATCGATCAAGGCGACAAAGCGACCATCTGGCGACCAGTGTACAGACTCCGGGTCGAAGGATACGTCGTCGGGGCGCTCGGCGCAGCTCAGTTCAACGCCAGCAAGATCGTACACGCAGATTTGGTCGCGGCTCGCGTCGAGAATCCGCTGACCATCGGATGCGAGATGAAAACTCATCAGGTTGCCGCGGGGAAGCTCCAGATCGTAGGCGATACGCTCTACCACCTGTAGTTCGCTGAACGGCTCGGCGGACTGCGCGCTGAGCGGCGTGGTGAGCGCGAACAGCAGTAACCCAGACAAGAGGCGAGCGAGATGGCGGGTGCTCATGGCTACTCCTTTAGATGAACATAGATGCAGGGTTAGGTGCCATTCAGTCGGAGGGCGAACAAACGTTGTCCGAACCCTTCGGCGAGCAAGATAGTGTTGTTCGCCCCCCAGAACATCCCCACCGGGAAGCGGGTCGAGGTCAACGGCGCTTCCGGATCGTCCGCGGTGGCGATGCGCTGGCCCTCTTTGCCCGGCAAGCCGAGGTACAACCCGTTGCGATCCGGGTTCTGGGGATCGTAGACGGTATAGGCAAGCGCTGTGCCATCAAATGACCAGCCAAAATAGGTGGCGAAGGGCGAGGTGCTTGCGGGAAAGGTTTCGCCATTGAGCGTGGTGAGGAAGGCGTAGCGGATGCCCTCATCGGTGCCGCGCAGCCGGGCGAGCGCCTGACTGTGCCAGAGCACGACGTCGCCGCGCGGCGAGAACTCAATTGAAGCCACGCCGACTTCGGTTTCACGGTCGATGGTGTGCAGGAGCACGGTATTCCCGGTCGCCAGATCAACGCGGCGGAGGGTGTCCTGACGGCTCGTCCCGATCACGTACACTCCTGTTTGGCCGTCCGGCGCGATATCCCAGTCATAGGGATAGCCATCGCCGCGCACGTTTGGCGTGAGCACCGCCAGTTGTTCGGCGCTTCCCCCGGAGGCCGGGATGCGATAGAGCGTGCCGCCGATTTCAGTCCCAATCTGTTCGATACGCAGGAAATAGAGCTGACCATCCGCGCTGAAACGGGGCGCAAGGTCGATAGGCGCAAACGGGCCGACCAGATCGTCATTCACAATCGTATCCAGTATGGATGGCAGATCGCCATCGTCGGTCAGATTGGTGAAGATTCCGGTTTGCGTATCCAGCACCCAGATGTCCGAGTCGCGAAAATTGATGAAGGGCCGGTCATCGACGAAGGCGACATAGCGACCGTCGGGTGACCAGCGCAGCGACGCCGGGTCATACCGTATTTCTTGCAAGCCCGCGCAGCTTACCTCGGCTCCGGCTGCCGTGTACATGCAGAATTCACCTCGATTGACGTTGAGCAGTTGTTCGCCATCAGCGGAGAGCAGTACGGACAGCAGCGAGCCACCGCCGTGCTCAAAGTCATAGTCGACGGTCTCCACAACATGCAGTTCATCAAGCTGCGCACCCACGGGTTCAGGTTCCTGGGCAGCGAGGGGAAAAACCGCGGCGAGACTGAGCAGACTCAAGCACGACAAAGTCCGGAGCAAACGCGGAAAAGGCATCTGGTTTCCCTTTGTATAAGTCAAGTCAAAAACCATTATAGGAGGTTGGGCGGAACACGGAAGCCCACAGAATAGGGTGGAGTCTCTGGGGAGGGCAAGCTTGGGGATGGTGCAGTGATCAAGTATTGGGGAAACGGTGAGATCGCGCAACAACTTCGCGTTGAAGTTATTTTTCACAAGGCTGGCCGCACGAGAAAACCCCTCCTTAATTGGGGGGTTTTTACAATCTCCTATCAATTTTTACACAGTCGAGTGATACAGTAAATTTATTCTGACACACAGACGCCAACTCTATAGCCGCTGCTGTGCGCTATCGCTGTGCGAGTTGGCCAATTAAGGACTGAGTCAATTGGCAACAATCGAACGGATTCCTACCCAGGAACAACTATCTGATGCGACGTGGTGGTCAAAGACGGCGGATCAGGTCACCCAAGAACTCAAAACCGACCCCGTCAACGGGCTCTCGGTCACCGAAATCGCAACCCGGCAAATCGAATTTGGCAAGAACAGCCTCCCCGAAGAAGAACGCGAAACTGTCTGGCAAAGCCTCATCAACGCCTTCAAAGATCCGCTGGCGCTCATTCTGACGGCGGCGGCCATCATCAGCGCGGTGGTGCACATCTCCAAAGGCGAAACGAGCGAACTCCAGCAATCCGTGTGGATTATGGCGATCGTCGTGTTCATGGTGCTGGTCGGGTACTTCACCGACCGCTCGGCGGGCAATGAGCTAGAAAAGCTCAAAGCATTGCAAAAGACCGTGGCGCGCGCGGTGCGCGGCGGCAAGCTGGTCGATCTGGAAGCGAGCGAACTCGTCCCCGGCGACGCGATTGTGCTCAAGCAGGGCGACCGCGTCCCCGCCGATGCGCGCGTCATCCGTTCGACGAACGGCAGCGTGAGTGAAGCGCTGTTGACGGGCGAACCGGAAGCGAAAGAGAAATCGCCCGCGCCGATCCCGTCGACCTCAGAACTGGCGCAGCGCGACAACATGGTCTTCGCCGGGACGTACGTTGAAAGCGGGAATCTGGACGCGCTCGTGACGAGCACCGGGGTCAACACCGAACTCGGCAAAATCTGGAATGAACTGAGCGCGGTCGAAGAGACCGAAACGCCGCTGCAGAAGCAGCTCGAACAGCTCGGGCGCATGCTGATGATCGGCACGCTGATCGTGTGCGTGGCCGTCATCCTGATCTACGTCATTTTCCAGAGCTACAACATCATCGATGCGCTGCTCGTGGCGGTGGCGCTGGCGATTGCCTTCATCCCCGAAGCGTTGGGCGCGATCATCACGATTGCGCTGGCGCTGGGCGTGCGCGAAATGGTGACCAAGCGCGCCATCATCCGCAAGCTGCGCGCCGCCGAGGGCCTCGGTTCGGTCAGCGTGGTGTGCACGGACAAGACCGGGACGATCACGTTTGGCAAGATGACCGTGACGCACATCTGGACGCTGGACACCGACGAAGTGAACGTCGAGCACCAGACACTCAAGCGCTACAGCGTCGAACTGCTGCGCCTGATGGATGTGGCGCGGCTCGCCAATAACCTGAGTGATCCGTCGGAATTGGCGCTCGGTCAGCTCGCCGAAATGGCCGGGTTCACCATCACGCCGGAAGACCGCGCGGCCCGCGTGAAGGAATTCCCGTTTAACAGCGCGTCGAAGCGCATGGGCGTGATTCATCCGGAAAAGCTCGGCGCGACGTTCCGCTCGAAGGGCGCGCCGGAAATTCTGCTTGAACGCTGCACGCATATTCTGTATCAGGGCAAGCCGCGTGAAATCACATCGGTCGATGTGGAACGCGTGCGCGGGCAGCTTTCCAAGTTTGAATCGCAGGGTTATCGCGTGCTGGCCTTCGCCGAACGCGAACTGGGCGCGGAACACCTGAACGGCCACGCGTCGGAATTCCGCGAAGACGAATTGACGTTCGTCGGACTGGTGGCGCTCTCCGACCCGGCGCGTCCGGAAGTGGCGGAGACGGTCGCCAAACTGCGCGAAGCGGGCATCACCGCCAAGATGATCACGGGCGACAGCCCAATCACGGCGCTGTCGATTGCCAAGAGCGTGGGCATCGTGCCGCAAAGCGCGTCGCCGAGCGCGGTGATCGAAGGGCGCGAACTGGCCGCCTGGGAGGCCGAGTCCCGCGGCAGCGATAAAGAGACCGTCGCCGCGTGGTCGGAAGAAAAGATCAAGCGGATTGCCGACACGCACATCTACGCCCGCGTCACCCCGCGCGATAAAGTGTTGATCGTGCAGGCGCTCCAACGCGCGAATAAGCTCACAGCGATGGTGGGCGACGGCGTGAACGATGCCGCCGCGCTCAAGCAGGCAGATGTCGGCATCGCCATGTCGACGGGCACGGATATCGCCAAGGATGTCAGCGATGTGGTGCTGACGGGCACCTACAGCGCCATTGCCGCTGCCGTGCAGGTCGGGCGCACCATTCTGTATCGCACGCGTTTGTACACCCATGCGCTGCTCTCGACCAATGGCGCGGAAGTCGGCTTGTTCATCGTCGCGGCGATTGCCGGGTGGGCAATTCCGCTCACGGCGCTGCAGCTGCTGGTGATCAACCTGCTTGGCGACTCGTGGCTGAGTATCGCGCTGGCGACCGAACGCGAAGAAAAAGACGTGATGCAGAAGCCGCCGCGACCCTCGGACGAGCCGGTGATTACGCCGTACATGTGGCTGAGCATCCTCGTGCAAAGTGTGCTGGTAACCGTGCTTATGGCGATCAGCTTTGTGTGGGCGGGCGACTATGCCCGGTCAGCGGGGCTGGACGCGGAGACGGGGCTCGCCTTGCAGCGTACCGCCGTCTTCATCATGTTCATGACGCAGAAGGTGCTGCGCAGCGCGTTCACCGCCCGCAGCTTACGCTTCAACCTGTGGCAGATCGGCTTCTTCTCGAATAAGTGGTCGCTGATCGCCGCGGGCATCACGGTGGTGATTGCGTTCGCCGCGATCTACGTACTCAACGTGGGCATGACTGCGCCGCCGTCGGAGATCGTCCCCGCGCTGATCGGTTTGGGTCTGATCCCGCCGGTCGTCGAAGAAGCGATCAAGTTGGCGCGGCGAGCCATGGGCAAGGATACGGTTAAGGCCGCGTAAGACCAAGCCCCTGTTAACAGGTGAACAATCTGCGAAAGAGCAATTGCGTAGGGGCGCACGGCCGTGCGCCCCTACCGATTCATGGTAGGGACAGAGAAACCTCACCCCCGGCCCCTCTCCGTAAAGAGGAGAGGGGAGACAAGCCATATCCGCTAGACTGAAACAGTCGGGACGCGATTTAGAGGATGTCTAAAAGGCTTCCTCAAAACCTTTCCACTTGCCAGCGGACGCAATGAATTGCGTCCCTACGAAAACCCATTTGGCTTGGCGGGGAATGTGAGCTCCCCTCCCCGAATTCGGGGAGGGGCCGGGGGTGGGGTCGGAGTCTGACCTTTTTAGACACCCTCTTTAGTGCGTCCGCTGTTTTCGACTCGTGTCCGGTGGATCATCTGCGACAGAGTAATGACGTAGAGGCGCACCGCCGTGCGCCCCTACAGATTCATTGAGGTTTGGCAGCAGTGATCGACCTGCGCAAGCCCCTCATCTGTGCTAAACTAGATTCAAACTGCCCTGCTTGGAGGATTCGCCATGCCGCGTTGGTCTTCATTTCGCCACTTTCTCGAAGAGGTGAACGCTGCCCTGCCCGCCGAGCGTCAAACCCTCGTGACGGAACTGCTCAACGAGCGTCGAGAGTTCCCGTGGGTGGAAGCGCATCAGGCGACCTTTGTCTATAACGGCATGGATGCCGACAGCGTGGCGCTGAACCTCGACACCATTAACAGCGACCCGCCGTTTGCGCCGATGACGCGCATCCCGGATACCTCGCTCTGGCATGTGACCCTGCCGTTTGCCAGCGATGATTTGCTCGATTACCTGCTGGCGATCAACGATCCGATGACGCCGCTGCGCGGTGAGACGAATATCGTAGCGCGCGTGCGCAAGCATTGGCGCATCGACCCGCTCAACCCGCTGAAAATCGAAACGCCGCAGACCAGTGTCTCGGTGCTGCGCATGCCGAATGCGCGCCCGTTCCCCGATTGGGCGGCGCTGCGCCGCGTGCAGCGGGGCAAGCTGACCGAGCACACCATCGACAGCGAGCAGATGGGCTATACCGCCCGCAAACTGACAATCTACACGCCCTATGGCTATGACGCAAACAAAACGTATCCGCTGGTGGTCATGCTCGACGGTCAATGGGCGACCGGGCCGCTGCAAATGCCGCAGATCGCCGATGCGCTGATCAAGCATAAACATATGCAGCCCGCGATCATGGTCATGATCCAGAGCGGTGTAGACGCCGACCGCAACCGCGAATACATCAGCAATGACAAGCACTACGAGTTTTTGATCCGTGAACTGCTGCCGTACGTGCAGACCCGGCATAAGGTCGGCGAGGTGGCGATTCTCGGCGTGGCCGTGGGGGCGATTGCCGCCGCGCACGCCGCGCTGATCAACCCGGACATGTTCTCCGCGCTCGGTTTGATCTCGCCGCCGCTCGGTAAGGGGCAGTTCCAGGAAGAACTCAGCTACTACTATCGCCGCTTCTCGTCGGCGGATCGGCTGCCGAAGCGCATTTTCCAGTCGGTGGGGCGGTTCGAAGCGCCGTCGCGCTTCTTTCGTCCGGCGCAGGATTTGCACAAGGTCTTGCAGACGCGCCGCAACACCGAGTATCGCTATGTCGAGACCGGGAGCGGTCACGGGTTGGTCGGCTTCCGTGCCGTGCTGCCCGAAGCGCTCGCGTGGCTGCTGCCGGGCGAGGCGGAGTAAAGATTCACCTCACCCCCCGCCCCTCTCCATAGGGAGAGGGGAGACAAGACGTGTGGACGAGGCACTGCGCGTCCTTTGATCGACCTTGACCTCACCCCGCCTCTCTCCATAGGAGAGGGGAGACAAGCTGTGTTCGTCGGGACGCGCCATCCGTCCGGTTGCTGCAACCTCACCCCCAACCCCTCTCCATAGGGAGAGGGGAGACAAGATAGGTTCGTAGGGACGCGCAACGGCGCGTCCGGTTGCTGCAATGACTTCAACCGCATTCCTTACCCTGCTTGCGCAGGGCAATCAAGCGGCGTGGGGACGTAGGGGCAAGGCGCGCCTTGCCCCTACGTGTGACGCGTGCCCTGGTTGCGGAAAACAAAAGGGACGAGGCCTATCGCCTCGTCCCTAGGAAGAGCAATGATTTGAACGGGCGCACACACAGGTGCGCCCCTACAAAACGTGAGATCGCTACAGTTGGAAGCCGCCCGTCACGTGGACGATCTTCTGCTTGTAGTTGTGGACGTATTCCTGCAGTTTTTCCTGCAAGCCCGCCCACTCTTCGCTTTTCAGAATGCCGCGCATCGTATCGAGGTCTTTGGCGATGCCTTCTGTCAGCATTTGCGACTGGTCTTTTTCGCGGCTGTACACCGTGTACCATGCGCCGGTTGGCTGGAGGCCGAGCCGCTGAATCCCCGGCACCCATTCGCGCACGACGAACTCAAAGTAGTCCTGGTCGCGCCCCGGTTTGATGTCCCAATTCATGAGCAGTTTGACACTCACAGTCCACCATCCTCCTACACTTGCGCTGACAATACCACGACTTGCGGTTGATCCGGCATATCAGACGCGGAAACTTTGAGCATGTCGGATTCTTGCACCTTGCTCACGCCCATCGCTTTCAGAAATTTGTCGAGTGGTTCCAGTTCAAAGGCCAGACCCGGCAGCTCGTAGTGCATGGGCACGACGTAGAACGGTTCGATGAGCGAGACGACCTCGGCGGCCTGCGCGGCTTTGAGGCTCATACCCCCGCCCACGGGGAGCAGCAGCACGTTGACTTCGCCGATCTCTTCGATGAGCGACTGCGCGGGCACATGATCGAGATCGCCCAGGTGCAGCACCGTCAGCCCGTCGTAATCGAACAGATAGCTGATGTTCGGGCGCGGGTCGGGCGAGTTGGCATTGTGCATGGCGATGCCCATAATGAACACGCCGCCGATTTCGTATTCGCCCGATCCCCGCAGGATCATCGGCGCGCCTTTGACCGCCTCGACGAAGTTGTGACCGGGCACGTCGTGGCTGATCGTCACCACTTCGCCTTTGACTTTCGGTGACGGAATGCCGATCTCGTCGGAGAAGGGGTCGGTGATGACAGCCGGTTTGCCCCGTTCGGCGATACGAAAACAGCTATGACCATACCATGTGATTTCCAATGTAGACTTCCTCGCTGCGTTACAATATACACTTCATTATACCGCAAATTAGTTAGGCGAGGAATTGGAACATTTGTACGAACGTCTGTGGCTAAATGCGACACTTCATCCGCGCTGGACGGTGACGGAAACCGGGGCCGGCACGGTGCGCGAGTCTCAGGGAAAGCTCATTTTGCGGGTGGAGAATGGGCAGGTGGGCTACAGCAACGCGCAGATCACGGACTATGCTTACGACCGTCTGAACTTCGATTGGCGACCGCCGCTGCGGCTGACGGTCACAGCGTGGGCGACGGGCGACCCCGTGGGTACAGCGGGTTTCGGCTTCTGGAATCATCCGTTCTCGCCGGAGTTGAAGCGTCTTCCCAGTCTGCCGCGCGCGTTGTGGTGGTTCTTTGGGTCACCACCGAACAATATGCAGTTGGCGCACGGCGTGCCGGGCTTCGGTTGGAAAGCGGCGACGCTGGATGCGACCCGCCCGTCGGCGCTGCTGCTCGCACCGTTCGCTCTCCCGTCCGTTTTACTGATGCGCGTCCCGGCGCTGTACGCTAGACTTTGGCCAGTGATTCAGCGGCGGCTGCGCATCAGCGAGCACGTGCTCGACCCGGCGCTGCTGACCGAACGCCACACCTACACGCTTGACTGGCGGGCGGATGGGGCGACGTTCGCGGTGGATGGGCAGACCGTGCACGAGACGGCCTTTGCGCCGCTCGGGAAGATGGGCTGCATCGCGTGGATCGACAACCAGTACGCGGTGGTCACGCCGCAGGGACGCTTCGGTTGGGGAATCGTCCCGGTCGAACGGGAACAGGCGTTGATACTGGAAGAGGTGGTGATTCAACCTCACCCCTAGCCCCTCTCCTGGAGGCGAGGGGAAGATGCGGACGCAATTTATTGCGTCCCTACGGAGAATAGCGCGGGGATGGTGCATGGCTGACGGGCTGATCGAAGGGTGTGACGAACCGCTGCCGCCGGAAGCGGAGGAGGCGATCCACCTGTTCAACACGGGCGAATACTTCGAGCAGCACGAGGTGTTCGAGCTGCTGTGGCGCGCCGAATCGCGCCCAATCCGCAACCTGTATCAGGGGATTTTGCAGATCGGCGTGGGGTATCTGCAAATCACGCGAGGCAACCTGCGCGGCGCGCTCAAAATGATTCAGCGCGGGCAGCGGTGGCTGACGCTCGTGCCGGATCACTGCCGGGGCGTCGATGTGGCGGCACTCAAAGCGGATGCGGCGCAGGTCGAACGTGAACTTAAGCGCGTGGGCATTGCTGGGTTTGATGTAAAGACACTTCAACCAGTGAAGAGGGTAAAACTGTGAAACTGATCCTAGTGTTCCTGTTGGTGCTGGCTGGCGGCGTTGGTCTGGTAGGGGCGCAGGACAGCGCGCCCGTAACCGTTGAGATCACGGCGGCGGATGGCGCGGTGCTGGTCGGTGATTACTACGCGCCGACGGTTGAGACGGAAGGCGATCCGATCCCGGTGCTGCTGATGCACCAGTACGGCAGTAACCGGCGCAGTTGGAGTCTGCTCGTGCCAGAACTGCTGGCCGAGGGGTATGCCGTGTACGCGGTCGATCTGCGCGGGTTTGGCGACAGCGCGCGCCCGCAGGATTTCGCCGCCGCGCAATCCGATACGCAGGTGTGGATCGATTGGATTCTGCAGCAGCCCGAGACCGCCGATGATGCCATCTACCTGATCGGTGCGAGCGTGGGCTCGAATCTGGCGCTGGTGGGCTGCGCGGCACATCCCGCCTGTGTGACGGCGGTCGCGCTGTCGCCAGGGCTGGATTTCTACGAGGTCATGACTGAACCGGCGCTGCATGAACTGCGCACCCGGTCCGCGCTGTTGATCGCCACGCAGCGCGACCGCGAAAGCGCGGAGGCGGTGAAAACGCTGACGACGGTGTCCGAAGGCGAGATCGGCGTGCAGTTCTTCAGCGGATCGGCGCATGGCACCTCGATGCTGACGACGGTGCGTGGCGGTCGTGTGCAGGCGTTGATCGTCGACTGGCTGCGCTGGCAGCAACCGAGAAGTGAATAAGCATGATGAATCCGTTTCCCCGCGCGCGTTTGTCGGCGCGGCACATTGTCATGGTCGTGAGCGCCAAAGGCGGCGTGGGTAAATCGACCGTGACGGTCAATCTCGCGGCGGCGCTCACCGCGCGCGGACTGAAAGTCGGCATTTTTGACGCGGATTTGCATGCGCCGAACATCCCGGCGCTGCTCGGCGTGCGCCAGAGCCAGCGCTTGAGCGAAGGGCGCAGCCCGGCGGCGATGTTCGCCATTGATGCGCGCCCCGACGCCATCGATATGCGCCCGCTGCCCGCGTTCCAGCGCTACGGCATCGGCGTGATGTCGCTCGGCCTGCTGGTCGGTGACCGACAGGCGATTACGCCTAACCCCGCCGAAGTCGGCAACCTGATCGCGCTGCTGATGGCGCGCATCGACTGGGGCGACGCGGATGTGCTGCTGATCGACATGCCGCCGGGGACGGGCGAACCGCTCAACACGCTGCTGGATAACCGGTTGGTCGACGCGGCGCTGCTGGTCGCGCTGCGCGAAAATCTGTCGCATCTGGACAACGGACGCCTGATTAGCGTGCTCAAGCGCAAGCTGACGCCGATCCTCGGCGTGGTCGAGAACATGACGCATGTGGTATGCCCGAATTGCGGCGAACACATCGACCTGTACCCGGCGCCCGCCGCCGAGCAGGCGGTATATGGCGGCGCGCCTGTGCTGGGCGCGATTCCGTTCCACCCGCATTTGATCCGGCAGAACCGCGCGGGCAAACCGATTCCGCTGGCCGACCCGACCTCGCCCGCGGCGGTCGCGCTGCTGGCGCTGGCCGACGAGGTGATCACGCGGATGAAGGTCGCGCCGCCTGCGCCCGCGCCGCCGGATGACGAGTGTATTGACTGTCCCTAAGGGTGACATTGGCTAACCCGCTGCGTTCTTTGAAGCAGACGCAAAATTTACGCGCGTCCGCCGCGCGGATCGTGGCTATATGCGTTATGATTGATGTACCCCCTGATCTAGGGCAAACATGAAGTAATCACGTAAGAGGGATTTATGCCAAGACTTCGCTTTATGCTCCCCCTCGCGGTCGTCACCCTGTTCCTACTGGGGGTGTCGCTGCGGCTGACCGAAGCCCAAATCGATGTCGAAACGTGCCCCACCATCATCGAAGACGCGTTGAGCGCAGTTGGCGATAACTGCGGCGGACTGGACCGCAACAGCGCGTGCTACGGCAACAATCTGGTGCAGGCGACGTTCACCGAAGCGCTGACGACCGATTTCTTCTCGCGCCCGGCAGATCGCTCGCCGATCAGTTCGATCTCGACAATCTCAACCACGCCGCTCGAAACCCAACTGGGCGAGTGGGGGATCGCGCTGCTGAGCGTGCAGGCGAACCTGCCAGATACGCTGCCCGGTCAGAATGTCGTGTTTATGCTGCTCGGCGAAACCGAACTGGAGAACGCGGTCGACCCGCAGGATACCTATATCCCCGGCGCGATCATCGACGTGACGACGAGCATGGGCGTTGACCTGCGCTATCAGCCCGACCTGAACGCGGACATCGTCGGCAATATCCCCGGCGGGACGACGATCAGCGCCGATGCGATCACGGCAGACGGTCAATGGCTGCGCGTGACCGTGGGCGAAAACTTCGGTTGGATCCTGACGGCGATGGTCACGACGAGTGCGGATGTGACGACGTTGGGCGTGTATGGCCCGAACACGCGCACGGCGATGCAGGCCTTCTATTTCCGCAACAACATCAATGGGACGGACTGCACCAAAGCGCCGGACGCGCTGGTCGTGCAAGGCCCGCAAAACCTCACCGTAGACATCAATATCGCCGGGGCGGATATCCGCATGGGCTCGACGGCGCTGTTCCGCGTCATCCCGATCGACTCGGTGCTGCTCGGCATTCTGCGCCAACTGTACGGCGAAGATATTCAGGTGGGCAGCCTGCTGCAAGTCATTGCGATTGATGGACATGTGTACATCAACCCGGATACGCCCGACGAACAGCTCATCGAGCCGGGCTGGACGACGACCCGCTGCCTGTCGCTGCCGGAAAATCTCGGCCTCGACGGTCAGTCGAATGATGGCGAAGTGTTCGCGGGCTGCCCGTGGGGCGAAACGCGCGAACTCACGCCGGAAGAACTGGAATTGTTCCGTGCGCTGGATGGTTTCGGCGATGGCATCCTGAACTACGGTATCCAGATCCCCGGCTTGCCGGAAGCCTCGCCGACCCCGACGAGCACGGCGACGCGCGTGCCGCAGGTCGCCATTGTGCGCCCGACGAGCACGCCGATCCCCAGCAGCCCCACGCCGACCGCAACGTGGACGCCGTGGCCCTTTATCCCGTCGGATACGCCGCTGCCGCCGCCCGTCGTCCCGACCTGCCCCGTCACCTTCCCGATGACGATCGTCTCGGGCGATATTGCCGGGCTGCGCGCGGCGATTACGGCGGGGAACAACCCGGCCTGCGCGCCTGCGGTGATCAATTTGGACGGCGAAGGCAGTTATTCATTTGCGGATGCGGTGGATGGTGTGAACGCGCTCCCGGTCATCACGGGGAACATCACGATCAACGGTGTGGGGTCGTTCCTGAGCTCATCTACCAGCGGCGTGCGTCTGCTTGAAATCGCGCCGGGCGGTGCGCTGCAAATGGGCAGCGTTAACATTCAGTCCTTCTCCTCAGGGGGCAATGGCGGCGCAATCCTGAATGCGGGTACGCTCTACCTGAACTTCGCAGATTTGCGTGACAATATCGCGGGCGGGAGCGGCGGCGCGATCTACAACAGTGGGTCAATGACAGTGGACAATTCCACCTTGGCTCTGAATTCCGGTTTGGGCGGTGGCGGCGGGATCTACAACGCGGGCAACGCGATCGTGAGCAACAGCACCTTCGATAACAACAGTACGTTCATCGGCGGGGCGCGCTCCGGCGAACCGCGCTTTGCCAAACCGCTGCAGCAGTCCTCGGCTCCCGGCGGCGGGATCTACAACGCGAATGTGCTGGCGCTGGTGAACACCACCCTGTTCGCCAACCGGGCGGATGGCGCAACGGGCGGCAACATCTACAACGTCGGCACGGTCAACGCGAACTTCGTCACGATTGCGTCCGGTCTCACCTACGGCAGCGGCGGCAACATCGGCAACGGCGGCACCTTCAACCTGAATGTTTCGCTCGTCGCCGGGTTTGGTGATACCAGTTCCTGCGATGGCGGGGTGAGCGCGGTCAACAGCTACACTGACGATCCGTCGTGCAGCAGTCTGACCTTCCAATCCTCGCTGGGACTCGATAACTTCCTAAGCTATATTGGCGGCAACACGAGCGTGTTGAATTTGCAGGCGGGGAGCCCCGTGCTGGATGTGCTGGCCGACTGCCTCGGCATAAACACGGATCAGGCGTTGACTCTGCGTCCCACGGATGGAAATGCCGATACGGTTGCGCAGTGCGATCCCGGCGCGGTCGAGTACATGCTCGGCTTCTAGAAGTTTTTGATTTAGCCTCACCCCTAACCCCTCTCCCAAGGGAGAGGGGAAAAGGCTAAACTCACCGTAGGGGCGGGACTTGTCCCGCCCGATTTGGCTTTAGCCCAACAGATCAAACCTCACCCCTAACCCCTCTCCTAAAGGTGAGGCTGCGGGGGGGGCGCCCCCCGGGCGCGGCCGGGCGGGCGCGCCGGCCCCCCCCCCCCCCCCCCCCGGCCCCGCCCCCCCCCCCTCCGCAACCAAAGGAGAGGGGGAGTCTACTAGGCCAAGCCCCCGGTGATGAGCGCTTCGCCGCCGTCGACATGCAGAATTGCCCCCGTGATGAAATCGTTAGTCGCCAGAAACAGCGCCGCGCGTGCCGCGTCGTCGGGCGTGCCCGCGCGTTTGAGCGGCAGCTTGGCCGCGCTTTTCGCCCACGATTCCATGCTGCGCCCCGGTTCCGGCAGCACCGGGCCGAGCACCAGCGCATTGACGCGAATCTGGTAAGGCGCAAGGGCGAGCGCCGCGGTCTTGGTCAGGTGGATCAGCCCCGCTTTGCTCACGCTGTGATGCGGGCGGTCGGCGACCGGGCTGACGCCGCTGTTGTCGGCGATGTTGAGGATGGAGCCCGGAATGCCGAAGTCGCGCATGAGCTGCGCGGCGACGGTCGAGGCGTAGAACGGCGCGTTCAGGTTGATATCGAGCACATGCCGCCAGTCACTCGGCGTGATGTCGAGCAGATCGGCTTTTTCGAAGATGCTGGCGCTGTTGACCAGAATGTCGAGCCGCCCAAAGTGGCTGATCACCTCGTTGAAATTGGCGTTGATCTGCGCGGGGTCGCTGTAATCGCCTTTGACGATCAGCGCCTTGACGCCGAACGCGCGCGCTTCTTCCGCAGCGGAGGCGGCGTCGGCATCCGAATGGCTGTGGTGGATGATCACCTGCGCGCCTTCCCGGGCGAAGGCCAGCAGAATGGCGCGCCCCACCCGCCGCGCCGACCCGGTCACCATGACGACTTTGTCTGTGAGTGAGACAAGCATCAAGCACCTCCTAACTACTGACACAAAACAAGAAGAGCATAAACCACAGAGAACACAGAGGGATAGAAAAAAGATTAAAAGAAAGGGAAAGAAAAGATTCAACGCAAAGGCGCGAAGTCGCCAAGACGCGAAGGAAGTAATTAAGTCACTTTGCGCCTTTGCGTCTTACCGTCTTTGCGTTGAATCTTCGTTTTTTGCCTTCACGAATACTGCTTGATGAAGCCTTCGATGGTGCTGATGGCCTCATACACGTCGTATTCGTCGGCGATGGGTTCGAGTGTGTCGAGCACGAGGCGCGCCGCGTGGATGGTGCGCTGGCGAATGTCGGGGTCGTGCATGATCTGGTACAGGCGATCATAGAGATCGTGCGGCTGCACGGGCAGGGTGTAGGCGAGGCGGTACTCCCACTTCGGCTGTGGACTCCAGCGGCGGTTGATCGGGTAGAGCAGCGAGACAACGCGCGTGCCGAGCAGCGACGCCTGCAAATTAGCGTCGAGGTCGTTGCCGTAGCGGAAATGCTTGGGAATCTGCTTGAACTGGGCGTGAATGGCGCTGACCTTCTGCAAAATCAACTGTTGGCGGAGCACGTCAGGATACTGTTCAAGCTGTGCCTGAACCGCCGCGATTTTGCCGTTGGTGCGGACGGGAACAGCTTGCACGAGCACATCGACCAACGTGGCGAGCTGCGCTTCGCCCGCTTCCAATCCCCCCTGTGTGATCACGGTAACGTAGCCGTCTAATGCGGTCAGGGTTTGCCAGCTAGCGCCGACATCGACGCCGTCAAGCACACCCGCGACGGGATGCGATTGATCGTCACGCACAGCGCCGACTTTCACATCGGTCGCGCCGTGGGATTGCAGCCATGCAACGCGCTCGGCTTCCGGCGGGATTGTGTCCGCCCAGAAGTTGATGTCGAGGTCGGATTGGTCGTCGGATAAGCCCATCGCTGCCGAACCGACGAGCGCGATCTCACTGGCGAAGTTGGGCGGGCAGGCCGCGGCGAGGCGCACGGCGAGATCGTAGAGCTTGCGGCTGGCCGGGGTGGCGTTTTCGGGTAGGGTCGTGGGCATGGTTTGTGGCCTTATAGGTGTAGGGATGCGCTTGAGCGCGTCCGCGAATTTCGACCCCACCCCCCGGCCCCTCCCCGAATTCAGGGAGGGGAGACAGCAGGGACTCGTGTGTAGGGACGAGGCATGCCCTCGTCCTCAGCATTAAAAATGGCGCTTAGGTATCGGATAAGCCCCTCTCCCTTGGGAGAGGGGTTGGGGTGAGGCGTAAATTTCTACCGCGCGAACCAGCGCGTGACGCCGCCCGCCAGCGCTTCTGATGACCACACGCCCGTGCTCAGCGTGAGCGGCAGGCGCGGATATGAACCGATTTCGACGAATGGGTCGCGTTCGATGAAGCCGAGGCGCTTGGCCAATGCGCGCGACCGCCCGTTCGCGCTGTCGGTGTCCCACGTCGGCAGCAGACCGCGCGCGAGCGTCGTCTCGATGAAGGCGCTGCACACGATCTTCGCCAGCCCCTGCCGGTGAAACTGATCGGCGGTGCCGACGAAAATGTTGACCGCTTTGGTGCCGACCGCCCCGGCAAACGCGACGCTGGCGGGCGCGCCGTTCATCAGCAGCGCGAAGCCATAGCCGCCGTTCTGCTCAAAGCGGTCGTAGCCGCTCCACACCGCGCCGATGGTCTCGTTCAGCGCGGCGTCGACCTGCTGGGCGAGCGCCGCATCCAGCGCGACGATGCTCGCGCCGTCCGGGAGCGCGGCGCGCCAGTTCATCAGCGGCGCGTTGTTCCAGATGAAGTTGAGCCGCCCGATGTAGCCGAGCGCGTCGAAGTCGTCCAGCAGTGCCTGTTCCCACGGCTTCCCGATCGGCGCCCAGCCGTAAAAGTTCTGAAACACGCCGGGTTCGGCGGGCGCGTCTTTGAGGAACTGGCGCAGCGATTGAACGGGATCGCCCGCCAGATAGTATTCATAGGTGCGGAACATGACGGCGCTGGTCGGCGTCTTAAGATCATTGACGAAGATGCGTCCCGGCTGCCGCCCCAGCAAGACCGCTTCCATGTACATTTCGTCAAACCACGCCTGGGCAAAGAGCGGCGCGGTCTGGTGGAAACGTTTGGCGGGAAGTTCATATACGGTGTGCAATGGGATCGTCCTTCAAGCGTAAACAGAGATAAACCCGCAGAATCAGCGCGGTGCGTGCGATACACAGCATATTCTCATCCAGAACGAGCATTAAATCCAATGGTCGCGATGCGGGCGATACGAACAAACATGTTACAATCGTTGTGGAAACCGTCTAAGGATGATACACCGTATGCGTAAGTTGATTGCGCTTCTGATCCTCGCCTTCGCCATCGTTTTCCCCACGTCCGCCCAGGAACAAACCTTGATCACGCTCACCGCCGAAGCCGGCTTCGACGGTTATTTCCGTGATGGGCAGTGGCTGCCCGTGAGCGTACATCTGACCAACGCAGCGGATGATGTGAGCGGGCGGCTGGTGGTGCGCCCGGAAACGTCGGGCAGCGGGATTACGAATACGTACAGCACCCCGGTGACGCTGCCACGCGGCGGCGACCAGACGGCGCTGCTGTACATCACGGCGCGGGGCTTCGCGACGCAAATCCGCATCGAATTGATCGACAATGCCGGGGTGGTGGTCGCGCAGACAACTGCGCCCGTGCGCTCGATTCAAAGTCAGGATCGCCTGCATGTGGTCGTGACCGAATCGGCAGTCGGCTCGATTGACCTGAACGCGATCAAGACGGGCATCTACAACGGCTATCAGGCGAACTGGGGCAGCGCGCAGATCCCCGACCGCGCCGCCGCCCTTGACGCGGTGGACCTGCTGCTGTTCAGTGAAGTCGATACGGGTGCGCTCAGCGATGGGCAGCGCGCCGCCATCCGTGACTGGGTGACGAACGGCGGGCAGTTGGTCGTCACGGGCGGCGCGAACTGGCAGGCGACGAGCGCGGGGCTGGTTGATCTGCTGCCGCTGGAACCGCAGAACAGTACTACCGTCGAGACGCTCGCGCCGCTGGCCGATTGGCTCAATGTGGACAACAGCGATCTGGCGGAGCAGGCGATCATCAGCACGGGCGATCTCCGTGAGGAGGCAACCGTGCTGGTCGGCGGCGACCAACCGCTGATTGTGCGGCGGGCACAGGGTGGCGGCACGGTCGATTACCTGACGATGAACCCGACCGACGCGCCGCTGCGCGGGTGGGGGAATGTCGGTGATTTGTGGTTTGCGCTGGCAACGAGCCGCGGCGCGCAGCCGAGCTGGTCGAACGGCGTGCTCGATTGGGAGGCGGCGACGCGGGCGGTCGAGATTCTGCCCGGTTACGATCCCCTGCCGGACATTCTGCCGCTGTGCGGCTTTTTGGTGGCTTACATCGGGCTGATTGGCCCGCTCAACTACTTGATTCTCAGCCGAATCAACCGCCGTGAATGGGCGTGGGTGACGATCCCCGTGTGTATCATCGCGTTTAGCGCGCTGGCGTGGTTCCTCGGCGCGAATCTGCGCGGCAACGAGGCGACGCTCAATCGGCTGGCGGTGGTGCAGGTGTGGCCGGACGCCGAGCGCGCCCGCGTCGATGGCTATGTCGGCCTGCTGTCACCGCGGCGCACACCGTACACGCTGACGGGGGACGACGAAGTGCTGCGCCCGATCCCGCGCACGACGACGGGCAATGCCATCATCAACACCAACACGCAGACCAGCGTCGACATCGTGCAGCGCGACGGCTTCAGCGCGGAGAACTTCACGGTGGATGCCAGCTTCATCGCCGGCTTCAACGTGACGACGACGACCGAAGCGCCCGCGCTGCGCGGCAGCGCGACGATCAGCTTTGACAACACGATTGCCGGGCAGCAGCGCGTGGTCGGGTCGGTCAGCAATGACACCGAGATGGTGCTCACTGAGCCGATCATCCTGGCGCGCGGGCTGGCTTTCGAACTGGGCGACGCGCTCCAACCGGGCGATGTGCGCCCGTTCGACTTAACGCTGCCGGGGACGGCGCTGCCGTCGCCCGCTATGCGCTCGCTCACGGGCGTAATCTCGATCACGACGCGCACGGGGATGTTCACCAACAAGCAGACCGTGCAGGACATCATGAGTCTGGATGCCATCAACGGCGGGTTCTCGCGCCTCATCCTCAACGCCTCGCCGGAACAGCAAGCGACGCTGCGGCGGCAGATGTTCCTCAACTCGTTCATTGACGATGCCTACGGCACAACCGGACGCGGGGATGAGGTCTATCTGGCGGCGTGGTCCGACCAGTCGCCGCTGGCACTGGATATGCAGGGGGCGAACTGGAACGCGCAGAACACGACCCTCTATCTCGTGCAGGTTGACACGACGATGGACGAGCCGAGCGGGGCGGTCACGATTTCGCCGGATCAGTTCACATGGGTGGTGCGCGACTACTTCGGCATGGGCGAGGTCGCCCCAATTGCGCTGGCCTTGCAGCCGGGCGAAGAAGTCGTGTTCCAGTACACGCCGCTGCCGGAAGCCGTGTTGAGCGATGTAGATGAGCTGCAGGTGCAGATTCAGAATATCAATATCGGCGGGCGCAACATCCCGGCGTATCTGTGGGATTGGACGCTCGGCGAGTGGGAAGAAATCCGGGTGGTCGATGAAGTGGCCGCCATCAATGACCCGGCGCGCTTTTTGGGCGCGCAAAACGCGGTGCGCCTGCGCTTTGTGTCGGAAGATTCGGGTGGGTATCTGCGCGCGGGACGGATTATGGTCACGCAGAGTGGGCGATATTGAGGGCAGTTATCAGTCTGACCCCACCCCCAGCCCCTCCCCGAATTCAGGGAGGGGAGACAGCAGACGCGCCGTACATCACTCGTGCCGCTGGAGTGACTTAAGGGGAACAGCCTGTGTTTTGTAGGGACAGCCTTCTGGCTGTCCGTCACAGCGGACGCGCAGAAGCGCGACAGCCGAGAGGAGCAGCGAAGTCAAGCGCATGTTGGCGGCGTTGATGAAAAAAGTGAGAAGCAAACAGTGAACTGTTCACAGTTTATGTTAGAGATGTAGTCGAGTGTGCGCAGAGCTTGCTGTAACTGATAACTGTGAACTGAAAACTGTGAACTAGGAGGAATGCATGTCAGAGTTGATTATTCAAACCAAAAATCTGGTGAAAAAGTTTGGCAAATTCACGGCGGTGAACGGCCTATCGCTGGAAGTCCCCGCCGGGTCGATCTACGGCTTTGTCGGCCCGAACGGCGCGGGCAAAACCACGACCATGCGCATGCTGACCACGCTGACGCGTCCCACGTCGGGAGAGGCGTGGGTCAACGGGCATTCCGTGCTGGAAGAGCCGCGCGCCGTGCGCAAATCGATCGGCTATATGCCGGACGAGTTCGGTGTGTACGACGATATGCGCGTGTGGGAATACCTCGACTTCTTCGCCGCGTGCTACGACATCCCGGAATCCGAACGCAAGCGCCTGATTGATGACCTGCTGCAACTGGTCGATCTGTCGCATCGCCGTGACGATATGGTCGATAAGCTGAGCCGTGGGATGAAGCAGCGCTTGTCGCTGGCGCGCACGCTGGCGCATGACCCGTCGGTGCTGATCCTCGACGAACCCGCCTCCGGCCTTGACCCGCGCGCCCGCGTGGAAATCCGCGAACTGCTGGTCGAACTGGCGAAGATGGGCAAGACGATCTTCTTTTCGACGCACATCCTCGCGGACGTGAGCGAAATCTGCACGCATATTGGCATTGTCGAAGCCGGACAGATGATCGCGCAGGGCAGCATGGACGAGATGCGCGCGCAGCTCCAACCCCACCGGGAAATCACCGTGACGCTGCTCAATCAGGAAGCAGTCGAGACGGTCAAGGGACTGATGAGCGATTTCGAGGGCGTGGTCAATGTCACCGAACTCGAACCGAAAGGTGGGCGTTTCCGCGTGCGCATCGACTACACGGGCGGTGATGAGGGCGTCGCGGCGCTCAGCCAGAAGCTGCACAGCGGGAATATCGCCATCCTCGGCTTTGCCGAAGAGACGAAAGACCTCGAAGCCATGTTCATGCGCGTCACCAAAGGAATCGTGAGCTAGCATGACTGCGATTGCCGAAGCCCTCTCCCCGCGTGACGCGCATCTCGCCGATGCTGCCCGGTGGCTGCGCCGGGGCGCGCTGCTCAATGGTGGCATCGCCGTGCTCACACTGCTGTTCGGCATCATCGCCGCCGCTCGACTCATTCCGTTCGAAACGCTGCGCGATGTGCTGCTGTTCAATTATGCGGGCAGCGCCGATACCGCGCTGGCGATCATGATTCTGCTGGCGCTCATCAATGTGAGTTTCATGCTCGTGTTGATGGTGGGCGTGCTGGCGCGCGAGATGTGGACGTTCCCGGTGCTGTGGCTGCTGGCGTTGGCGAACGGGCTGCTGCTGTTCGTGCTCGGCTGGGTGATCGCCATCGTCAACGCCGTACTGTGCGTGTGGTTGGGCGTACGGCTCATCCGCGAACTGTCGTCGCTGCGCGTCAACCCGGTGATGATCAAGGAGCTGCGCGGACGCATGCGCGGCGTGCGCGCCTTCGCGGTGATCACGGTCTATCTCGGTTTGATGAGTGGGTTCGCCTCGCTGATCTATCTGGTGTATGCGGCGAGCACCCGCGCCAGTGGCAGCGCGGCGGCGGGCGAGATCGGGCGCGTGCTGTTCCTCGGCATCGTGGGCATTGAACTGCTGCTGATCATCTTCATTGCGCCTGCATTCACCGCCGGGGCGATCACGGGTGAACGCGAACGCCAGACGTATGATCTGCTCAAGACGACGCTGCTCTCGACACCGTCGTTCGTGATCGGCAAGCTGGAATCGGCGCTCGGCTACATTTTGCTGCTGCTGCTGGCGGCTATTCCGCTGCAAAGTATCGCCTTTCTGTTCGGCGGCGTAACCGAATCTGAACTGATTCTGTCGTTCGTCATCCTCACGGTGACCGCGGTCGCGCTCGGCACGGTCGGCATCTACTTCTCGTCGACGCTGGCGCGCACACTCAACGCGAGTGTGCAGGCGTACAGCGCCATCCTCGCGATCATGTTCGTCGCGCCTGTCGTGCTCGGCGTGGTGCTGCGGCTGATCAGCAACATTTTCTCGAATCAGGGGAGCATCCTGTTTTCGCCCGTCATGGAGACGGTGTTCACGTATGCCGATTTGCTGCTGACGAGCATCAACCCGATTGCGACCGGGCTGACGAGTCAACAGCTTCTGATCAATCAAAATGTGCTGGGTTTCTACCAGTTCACCCTCGCCAGCAACGGCAGCACTATTCCGATGGTGTCGCCGTGGATCAGCTTTGCGATCCTGTATCTGGCGCTCTCTGCCGCGCTGATCGTGGTCACCATCCGTAGTACACGAGAGACGGAGTTATAGGCTATGGCGACGCTGGACAATTACGCCGCGCTGCAAGGCATCGTCGCACGTTGGGATCGGCGGCTGCGCCTGACCCAAAGCGTGCTGTGGATGCCGCGCGCGTTTATCCCCGGTCTGCTCATCGGGATTGCGCTGGCCTTGGTGGCGCGCACGCGCCCACTGTGGCCGCCGCCGACTATCGCGCTGATGGCGCTCGCGGGGGTCGCGGTCGGGGTCGCGATCATGCTGGCGGTGATCTGGCTGTGGCGGCGCTCACTGATCGTTGGAGCGCGGCGCTTTGACGTGGAGTTCGGCCTCGGCGAACGGGTATCGACGGCGCTGGAATTGGGCACGGGGGCGATTCGCTCCAACGAAGAACTGAGGCTGCTGCAAGTGGCGGATGCGCACAGCCGGGCGTCCGCGGTGCGACCGGGCGAGTACCTGCCGCTGCGCACGCGGTCGCGCGATTGGGCAGTCGTGCTGGCGCTGGCGGGTCTGCTGGCGCTGTTCTTGCTCCTGCCCAACCCGCAGGCCGAAGCCTTGGAAGAGGACGCGCAGCAGGAAGCGGCGATTGATGAAGCGGCGGACGCCATCCGCGAAATCACCGAAGAAGTGGCCGCCGATACCGATCTCGGCAACGAGGAGCGGCAGGCGCTGCTCGAACAACTGAATCAGACGCTCGATCGGCTCGAACAGCCGAACATCAGCGCGGAAGAAGCATTCGCGTCGGTCTCCGCGATGCAGGCCGCGCTGGAAGAACAGGCACGCCAGCAGCAAGACGCGGCGGCGCAAAATCAAGCGGCGCTGCAAGCGGCGGCGGACGCGCTGCGCCAAGCGGCGGATCAAGGCGCGGGCGAACAGAATGCGCAGGCGCAAGAGGGCGCGCAGACCATGCAGGGCGCGCTGGAGCAGCTCACGCAGAACCTCGAACAGTTCGTGCAGAACGCCGAGCAGATGAGCGAACAGGAACGCCAGGCGGCGGCAGACGCGCTGCGCGACGCGGCGCAGGCACTCCAGCAGACCAACCCAGAAGCGGCGGAAGCGCTGAATCAAGCTGCCGATGCGCTGGAAAATAGCGACAATCAGCAGACGCAGGACCAGCTTGAACAGGCGCAGCAGCAAGCCCAGGAGCAAGGCGAACAGGGGCAGCAGCAAGAAGCGCAGGCGCAGCAGTCCCGCGAACAGGCGCAGCAAGCCGAGCAAGCCGCCGAGCAGATCGCGCAGCAGGGGGAACAACAGCAAGGCGACCAGCAGCAAGGCCAACCCCAGGAAGGCCAACAGGCGCAGCAAGGCCAACAACCGCAGCAAGGGGAAGGTCAGCAGCAGGGCGATCAACCGGGACAAAATCCGGGTGAGTCCGGTCAGGAGGGCGATCAGCAAGGGGGACAGCAGCAGCCGGGTGGTCAGCAAGGCAATCAACCGGGCGAGGTTCAAGGTTCGATCCAGGCGCAGCAGGGCGGCGGCGCAGGCGACGACAGCGGCGAATCGACCGGGCAGGCCAGCCCCGCGCAGGTCGCGCCCGATCAAAACAACAACCCTGACGGACAAGGTGTAAGCGAATACGAGAGCGTGAATGTGCCGCGGCGCATCGGCGGGGAAGGTGGCGAGGAGATCGTGCTCGAACCGGATGCCAGCGATGCACCCGTGCAGGAAGGTGAGTTCGCGGAGAATCCCGAAGGACAGGTGACCGTGCCGTACAATCAGGTGTTCGGTCAGTATCAGGATGCGGCTAACCGCGCGCTCGAGGGGGGCTATGTGCCGCTCGGTCTGCGCGATGTGGTGCGCGACTACTTCACGGCGCTGGAACCGAGCGATTCGTCACGGTGAAGGTTGAGCGTAGTTCATGAGTAACCAACCGATCCCGCGCGGATCAAATGTAACGGGCGTGGTGTTTCTGTTTTTGGCGCGCGGTGTGCTCGGGTTATTGGGCGTCGGCGCGTTGTTCGTTGCCCTGCAAGGCGATTTGGCCGCGTATGTCAGTTGGACGCCGCTGGCGGTGCTGGCGATGGGCGCAGTTGCGCTGCTGTCGATCGGCGTGGCCCTGCTCATCTGGCGGCGCAAGCGGATCGGCCTGCTGCTCGGGGTGGTCGCGGTGCTGGGGGAGTTCGGGCTGAGTCTGCTGCTGCTTGGGGCAACGAGTACGCCGCCGAATGTGCTTGGCTTGGTCATCAACGTGATTCTGCTGTACTACGTGTACCGTTTCCTGACGCATGAGCCGGAACGGTCGTTGTTTGCGTGAGAGGTGAGCAATGCTGAGAACTCCCAACCCAGCCCTCTCCCGGAATTCAGGGAGGGGAGACCGATCAACCTCATTCCCTAAATTCCCTCTCCAAAAGAGGAGAGGGGCTTTGGGTGTGGGTTTAGTGAGTTCAACAATGGAGTACGGCTATGTTTTGACGAAAGAATCCCATCCATTTGACTCAGTTCTGAGCCATTCGGCGCATCTAGGTGTAGTTATGGTGATGTCTGAACCCTCATCCCCTCTTCATGGGGAGAGGATACGATAGAGTGCAAGTTTGTTCACATGAGATGAGGACATATGTCGACCGCTCCCGCAGCAGCGATTAACCTAGAAGAGTTCAGCCGTCTCGCGCAGGCGATTGAGGCGGAAGTCAAGCGCGTGATTGTCGGGCAAGACCCGGTCGTGCGCAGCGTGTTGATCTGCATCCTCGCGGGGCGGCATGCGCTGCTGGAAGGCGTGCCCGGTCTCGGCAAAACGATGCTCATCAAGACCATGGCGGACGCGCTCGATTTGAAGTTCGCGCGCATTCAGTTTACGCCGGATCTCATGCCCGCCGACATCACTGGAACAGACATCCTCGAAGATTCGGAAGATGGCCGTTCGAAGCAGCGCCGCTTCCAGCCCGGTCCGGTGTTCGCCAACCTCGTGCTCGCCGACGAAATCAACCGCGCGACGCCCAAGACGCAGTCGGCGCTGCTGGAAGCGATGCAGGAGAAAACCGTCACGGTAGCGAATCGCAGCTACACGCTGGAACCGCCGTTCTTCGTGCTGGCGACCCAAAACCCGCTGGAAATGGAAGGCACGTATCCGCTGCCGGAAGCGCAGTTGGATCGCTTCATGTTCAAGGTGCTGGTGACCTTCCCCACGCTGACGGATCTGATCGGCATCCTCGACCGCACCACGGGCGCGGACACGCCGCGCGCGACCAAGGCCGCCGATGGTGTGCAGGTCATCAACATGGGCAAACTGGCGCTGAATACGCCTGTCGCCAGCCACGTCAACGAGTATGTAGCGCGGCTGATTCTGGCGACGCATCCCGAAACCACCGATGCGCCGACGAGCGTCAAGCAGTTTGTCCGTTACGGCGCGAGTCCGCGCGGCGCGCAGGCGCTGATCCTCGGCGCGAAGATCAACGCGCTGCTGGAAAACCGCTTCAACGTGTCGTTTGAGGATGTGGCGGCGGTCGCCGCGCCCGCGCTGCGGCATCGCCTGCTGCTCAACTTTGAAGGGCTGGCGGAAGGCATCAGCCCGGATACGGTGATCGCAGACGCGCTCAAGGCCGTGCCGAAGACGAAGTAGGAGGATTACGGATGAGTAGTGAGCAGAAATTGCTGGAGCGCATCACGATTGATGCGCAGATTTTCGGCGGCAAACCAATCATTCGTGGGCGGCGGTTAGCAGTTGAACATGTGCTGGGCATGTTGGCCGCTGGTGATAGCCCGCAAGACATTGTGGATGCTTATGACTGGCTGGAAATTGAAGATGTCCAAGCTTGTCTGGTATGCCGCTAGTTGCAAGCGGTTGAACTACTGAAGTTCAACGCTGCTTGATACTTGTGTCTGGAGTGGCGTACGCGCTGACCTCAAAAACGCCGGACATGATGTGATTTGGGCAGGTGATTGGGGAGCTGATCCTGGCGACACTGCGATTCTCGAACGGGCGCATGAGGAAGGACGAATCTTAATCACATTGGATAAGGATTTCGGTGAGTTGGTGATTGTTCGCCGCCTGCCACATTCGGGAATTGTTCGTCTGGTAGATCTCTCATTGAGGGCACAGTCAAAGTGTGTTTGCAAGTCCTCGAAAGTTATGGGAGTGAACTTGAGGCCGGAGCAATTGTGACCGCCCAACTAGAACGCGTACGGATACGCCCTGCGGACAAAGATGATGCCTGATCAGCAGTTGTTTGACGAGAAGACGCGGCGTAAGCTGGAGCAGTTGATGCTGGCGGCGTCGCGGGTGCGCGCAGGCGCGATCAAGGGCGAGCGGCGCTCGGTCAAGCGCGGCACGAGCATCGAATTTGCCGATTACCGCAACTACGCCCCCGGCGATGATCTCCGCCGCCTCGACTGGAACATCTATGCGCGGTTAGGGCGTCCGCTCACGCGCCTGTATGAAGATGAAGAAGACCTCGCCGTGCATGTGCTGTTCGACAACTCGGCCAGCATGAACTGGGGCGCGGGCGAGGCCAACAAGTTCGATTTTACGCGGCGGTTGGTCGCCGGGCTCGGCTACATCTCGCTGACGACTAACGACCGCCTGATGATCAGCGCTTTGGGTGGCGACACGTTCGGTCCGGCGCGGGGACGCGCTTACAGCGTGGCGCTGCTCAGCTACATGGTCAAGCTGAAAGCAGCGGGGCGCGTGGACATCAACGCCGCGCTGAAAGCGTACGCGCTCAAGTCCGGGCGTCCGGGATTGACGATGGTCATCAGCGATCTGTTCTCGCCGGAGGGGTACATCGACGGGATCAATGCGCTGCTGGCAAAAGGCCATGAGGTCGCGCTGATTCACACACTCGCGCCCGAAGAGATCGAACCGCCGCTGGCGGGTGATCTGCGCTTGGTCGATGTGGAGACGGGCGCGCCGCAGGAAGTAAGCATCGACGGCGGCATGCGCGACTTGTACATGCAGCGCGTGCAGGCGTGGCGCGACGATATCCGCCAGGAGTGCAGTCGGCGGGGCGTGCATTTCGTCGCCGCTGACACTGGATCGTCGTGGGAGAAAGTCATCCTGTATGACCTGCGGCGGGCGGGTGTAGTGAAGTAAAGACAAGAACAAAGCAAGAAGAACAAGAAAGAAAAGATTCAACGCAAAGGCGCGAAGACGCCAAGACGCAAAGGTGGGGGATCGAGAACGATGCAGGCGGTGAGGTTCGGTGAGGATGAGATCAGCTATCGCATTGTGACGGCGGCGATTGAAGTGCACCGAACGCTCGGCGGGCCGGGACTGCTGGAAAGTGTCTACGAAGAAGCGTTGGTGTGGGAACTGCGCGAAACCGGGCTCGATGTTGAACGGCAGAAGCGCCTGCCAGTTCTTTACAAAGGGCAGACGTTGGCCACACCGTTATGCATCGATGTGCTGGTGAACAATCTGGTGATTGTCGAATGCAAGTCAACCGAAGAGTATCATGTGGTGTTCGAAGCGCAAACGCTCACCTATTTGCGCCTGACCGGGTTACGGTTAGGCATGGTCATCAACTTCGGTGAACGTTACGTCAAGAATGGGATCAAACGGGTAGTGAACAACCTATGAACCCTCATTTTTCAAAATCTGCACTTTGCGCCTTTGCGCCTTCGCGTCTTTGCGTTGAATCTTTGGTTTTTCCTTGCTTTTCAGCTCTAGGGGACAGCGTATGTCGTTTCTGACGCCGTTGGCGCTGATCGCGGGGCTGTTGGCGATCCCGATCCTTCTGCTGTACATGCTCCGGTTGCGGCGGCGCGAAGTCACTGTGAGCAGCACGTTCCTGTGGCAGCAGATTTTGCAGGATCGCGAGGCGAATACGCCGTGGCAGAAGCTGCGCCGCAATCTGCTGCTGTTCCTGCAGTTGCTGATTCTCTTGTTCTTGGTGTTCGCGCTGGCGCGCCCGTATGTGATCGTCCCGGCGGTGAGCGCGGGGCAGATCGCCGTGCTGCTGGATGCATCGGCCAGCATGAACGCAACGGATTCGACTGAAGAGACGCGCTTTGACGAGGCCAAGCAGCAGGCGCTCGACATGGTCAACACCATGAACGCGGGCGACCTGATGACCGTGATCCGCGTGGCCGACCAACCGGAAGTGCTCAGCCCGTATACGGGCGATGCGCTGGCGCTGCGCGAAGCTATTCAGAGTGCCGAACCGAGTCACGCCTCAGCGGATTGGAACGCCGCGCTGACGTTAGCGGCGGCGGGCGCGGCGGGCGCTGTCGATTTCAACGTGGTGATCATCAGCGATGGCGGCGGGATGCTCAACCCGACCGACGATTCGATTCAGCTCCCGGCGATTCCCGGTGATTTGCAATACATCCCGGTCGGGACGGCGAGCAGCAACGTCGCCGTGACCGCGCTGGCGACGCGGGCACTCCCCGGTGAAGCGCCGCAGTTGTTCGCGCAAATCACGAACTATGGCGGCGAGGATGCGCGTGTAATTTTCAATCTACGCGTGGATGGCACGCTGTATCGGGCGGAGGAATACACCATCCCGGCGAACGGTTCGATCCCGCTGGGATTGAACGAACTGCCAGAGACGTTCACGACGCTGCAGGCGGGTGTTACCTTGCCGTCCGATGCCACGACGACCGATTATCTCGCGGATGACAACACCGCGTGGGCGGTCAACGCGACGAGCGGCGGACGGCGCGCGCTGGTGATGACCGAAGGCAACCTGTTCATCGAACAGGTGCTGCGCAGCCTGCCCGGTGTGGAAGCCTTCCGCGGGGATATCAACCGCGGGCTGCCGATTGAGCCTTTCGATTTATACGTGTTCGACGGGTGGCTGCCTGCGACTTTGCCGGATGCGGATATGCTGTTCATCAACCCGCCGCGCTCGACCGGGCTGTTCGCCGTGGGGGCGGAGAGCACGGGCAATGCGGCGCTGAATCCGCGCGTGCGCCGGGATGACCCGCGCATGACGTTTGTGGATTTCGCAACGGTGAACATCCTCAAATTCAAGCAGGTGACGGCGTCGTGGGCAGACGCGTTGATCAGTGTGGACGGCGGCGCTTTGCTGCTGGCGGGCGAACAGAACAGCAGCCAGATCGCGATCCTCACCTTCGATCTGCGCGACTCCGACTTGCCGCTGCAAATCACCTTCCCGATTCTGATGTCGGCGCTGCTGGATTGGTTCACGCCGCCCAGCGTCATCAATGCGCCGGACGGCTTGAATGTCGGCGATACGCTGCCGATCACGGTGCCGCCGGGCGCGGAAACGGTCAACGTGACGTATCCCGATGGCACGACGCGTGCTGTGCCGGGCGTGGCCTTCACCGACACGGCAGCGCCCGGCCTGTATACGGTCACGGCGCTGGCGGGCGTGGAGACCGTCAGTACGGGACAGTTCGCCGTCAACGTGTTTGACGCGGGCGAAAGCCGCATCAGCCCGCGCGACAGCATCATCCTCGGCGATACGGTGGTCACGACGACGGTCGAAGAAGAGATCGGGCAGCGCGAGTTCTGGTCATGGCTGGCGCTCGGCGCGCTGCTGGTGCTGCTCATCGAATGGATCGCCTATCACCGCCGCATGACCGCGCCTACCCTGTTCAAGCCCTTGACGCGCCGGAGCGTGACCGCATGAGCTACTTCTTCGTCAGTTATTCGCGGCATGACCGCAAAAAATTCAACCTCGATCAGGTGTTCAACGATCTGCGGGCGGCGGGTGTGCCGCTGTGGCTCGTACCGGATGACGTGCCGCCGGGCATCGACTGGAAGGATGTCAAAGACGACGCCATCGCCGGCTCGGACGGACTCATCTACTTCTCCAGCCGGCACATCAACCGCACCCCCGTGATCGATCTCGAATTGTGGACGGCGCGGCGCATGTCCAAGCCCGTGTTTCCGGTGCTGCTGGCAGGCGAACCTGAGTATCTGCCGGAACTGTATCGCGCCGATTACATCGATTTCCGTGAGGATTACGCGGCGGGGCTGAAAGCGCTGATCGCCCGGCTGCCTAAAGAGGATCTCTCGGCGAAACCCGTCAAAAAGACGGCGCCCAAGTCCAAAGGCTATGTCTTCATCAGCTATGCGGAAGAAGACACGGCGTTTGTGATCAAGCTGCGCGACTATCTGAAAGGGCGCGGCTATGGCTACTGGGATTATCAGGACAGCGACCGTGATTATCATGGTCTGCTGTTTCTGGAACTCGAAGAGGTGATCAAGAATGCAGCGGCAACCATCAGCGTGATGTCGCCGGACTGGAAGCGGTCGAAGTGGGCGGCGAAAGAGTTTCTCTTCTCGGAGGAAGTGGGCACACCGATCTTTCTGCTCAAGGTGCAGGAGATGGAACCGACGCTCGTCACGGCGGGTATCCCCTACATCGACTTCACCCGCGACGAGCAAAAGGGGTTCGATAAGCTGGATAATGAACTCCGGCGCAAGGGGCTGCTGTGATCACGCCAACCGGATTTTTGATCCCTGAAGAGCAGATCGCCGAATTCTGCCAGAAGCACCGCATTCGCAAGCTGGCGTTGTTCGGGTCGGTACTGCGCGACGATTTCCGCGACGACAGCGACATTGATGTGCTGGTCGAATTCGAGCCGGATGTGAGCTTAGGACTGAACTTCTTTACGATTCAGTACGAACTTGAGGATTTGCTCGGACGACGGATCGACTTTGCAACGCCGGAAATGTTGAAGCAGTACGTTCGCCGCCGCATTTTGAGCAGCGCACAGGTGATCTATGAACGATCGGGATGAAGGGCGGTTGCGTGAGATGCTGGATGCGGCGAAGAAGGCACAGCGGTTCGTTGCAGGCAAAACACTCGCAATGTTGGAACAAGATGAGTTTTTTGCGGCAGCCTTATCGTATGTGATTCAGAATATCGGCGAGTCGGCCTCTCGTGTATCGAGCGAAGTGCAGCAGCAATTCACGCAAATCGCGTGGCGGGAGATCATTGGCATGAGGAATATTCTTGTCCATGATTACCTCAATACTCGCTATGACATTCTATGGAATGCCGCCACTATCAGCGTACCTGAATTAGTCAGACAGCTTGAGGCAATTTTGCCGCCGTTTGTGGACGAGGATGTAGAGAGTAATCCTGATGACGTTTAGTTTTCCGCTGGCGCTGCTGCTGCTGCTGGTGATCCCGGTCGTGATCTACGTCGGGCGACCGCGGGTGGCGTTCCGGCGTGGGCGTGACCTCACGAGCCTGATTTTACGCATGGCGATTCTGCTGCTGCTGATCCTCGCGCTGGCGGGGGCGCAGGCGGCGCAAGCGGCGGATAAGCTGGCGGTTGTGTTCCTCGTGGATATGTCCGACAGCGTGGGCGGCACGGATCGACAGGTCGACTTCATGCGTGAGGCTTTGCAAGCCATGCGCCCCGAAGACGAGGCGGCGATTGTCGCCTTTGGCGCGAACGCGCTGGTCGAACGCCCGATGAGCAGCGTGCGCGAAATCACACCGCTGCGCTCGACGCCCCTCACCGGGAACACCGACTTGCAGGAAGCGATCAGCCTGGGGCTGGCGCTGTTCCCAGCGGACGCGGCGAAACGCATTGTGATTCTGAGCGACGGCCTGCAAACGGTCGGCGACGCGGAGATCGCGGCGCGGCGGGCGGCGGCGACCGACGTCGAGATCAGCTTTGTGCCGTTCACGCGCGTTGAGCAGGTGCCGGAAGTGCTGGTGAGCGATGTGCGCGTGCCGACGAGCGTCGGCGCGGGGCAGTTGTTCGACCTGAGCCTGACGGTCACAGCGGAGGCGGCGACCCCGGCGGCGATCACCGTGTTTGCGGGCGGCTCGATCATCCACCGGCAGGATGTCGATTTGCGCGCGGGCGTGAATCACTTTGCGCTCACGCTGCAATCCGGCGAGAGCGGCTTCCGCGATTTTCGCGTGCAGGTGGATCCGGTCGGGAGCGACAACTTCTATCAGAACAACGGCCTCGCCGCGTTCAGCCGCGTGGTCGGCGCGCCGCGCGTGCTGGTGGTGACGCAGAGCGCCGACGAGGCGGTCAATTTGACGCGCGCGCTGGAAGAGCAGGGCTTGCTGGTCGATGTGGTCGGCCCGAACGACCTGCCCATCGGCGTGGCAGCGCTCGCCGATTACAACTCGATCCTTTTGAATAACATCCCCGCGACCGTGCTCTCGAACGAGCGCATGGAAACGCTGCAAACCTTCGTGCGCGACCTCGGCGGCGGCCTGGTCACTATCGGCGGGGAAGATGCGTACGCGCCCGGCGGCTACTTCGAGACGCCGCTGGAAGAGATGCTGCCCGTCGAAATGCAAATCCGCGATCAACAGCGCCTACCGCAGATCACGCTGGTGTATGTGATCGACCGTTCCGGCAGTATGTCGCTGGTCGGGCCGAGCGGCGTCGCCAACATCGAACTGGCGAAAGAAGCGATCATCCGCTCGATCAACTTCTTGCAGCGCAACGACCGTGCCGGGGTGATCTCGTTTGACACGGACGGCTACTGGGTGCTCGACATGCAGCCCGTGCTGGATCGGCTGTATCTGCAGGCGCAGGTGGGCACGCTGAGCGCGGGCGGCGGCACCGATATCCTCGCGGGCATGCGCCTCGCGGGCGAAGCGATGCAGAACGAAACGTCAGACCGTAAGCACATCATTTTGCTGACGGATGGCGGCGCAGACCCCGGTGGGCTGGTCGAACTGACGCAGTCCCTGAACACGGATTACGGCGTCACCACCTCGGTCATTAGCATTGGCGAATCCACGGTCGGTTTCCTGCGGCAGATGGCGGATGTGGGCGGCGGCAACTACCACGAGGTGATGGCCGTCGAGACGATCCCGCAGATTTTCGCGCAGGAGACGGTGCTGGCGACGCGCTCGTACATCATCGAAGGCGAGTTCAACCCGGTGTTGAGCGCTATCAGTCCGATTATGGAAGGCATCAGCGAAGCGCCATCGCTGCTCGGCTATGTGGCAACGACGCCCAAAGATACGGCGCAGGTGATTCTAAGCGGGCCGGAACCGTTCAGCGACCCGGTGCTGGCAGCGTGGCAGTACGGCTTAGGGCGGGCGGTCGCGTATACGAGCGATGTTTCCGGGCGCTGGTCGGGCAACTGGGTGTCGTGGGAAGGGTTCGCGCGCTTCTGGAGCCAGACCGTGCGCTGGACGATCACCGAAGGGACGGATCAAAACCTCGAATCGCGCATTGTGATGGAGGGCGAACGCGCCCGCTTGACGGTTGATGCGCGCGCCGACGATGGCAGCTTCCTCAATGGGCTGAATCTGATCGGCTCGCTGGTCTACCCGGATCGCAGCGCGGTGGGCATTCAGTTGGAGCAGGTCGCGCCCGGGCGCTATGAGGCGACGTTCACGCCCGGCGCGGAAGGCGCGTACTTTGTGCGCGTGAGCGAAGCCGACGGCGCGCTGAATCAAACGGGCGGGTGGGTGATGAGCTACTCGCCGGAATACAGCACGCGCTCGGATGCCGAATCGATTCTGCCGGATCTGGCCGAACTGACGAGCGGCACGCGCCAACCGCTGGACAATGCGGCGCAAGCCTTTGCCCATACCCTGCAAGCCCAAGTGGCGACCAATCCGCTTGCGCCAACGCTGCTGCTGATCGCGGTGCTGCTGCTGCCCTTCGATATTGCGGTGCGCCGCCTGATCATCACGCAGAGCGACCTCGCGCGGCTGCGGCGCTGGCTCTCGCCGCCGGAAGTTGTGCCCGATGCGACCGAGCGCGTCTCCGCGTTGATGGGCGCGAAAGCCCGCGCGCAGGAAAAGACGAGCGTCACGGCCACCCAGGTCACGCCGACGGGCGAACCCACGGCGGGCGGCGAAACGCCCGCGCCCCAAAAGATCAAGGTAGCGCCGAACGCGCCGCCGCCGATTCGCGGCGCACCCACGCTCAAGGAGTCCGACGAGGGGAATATCGCCGGGAAGCTGCTGCAAAAGCGCAAAGATCGCGGCGGGGGGAGCTAATTTACCTCCCTACGCCTCCCCTCCGCTTGGCGTTTCAACATAGGTCAGGCGCGCGGCATCTGCTAGTATGAAGATTGATTGGATGGAACCTCACCCCTAAGTCCCCGCTCCGAAAAGAGGAGAGGGGACTGGCAAAGCACATTTGATGCTCCTCAGGAGCAGGGGGGAGGTTGCAAGGTGCGCCGCGGCGCACCCGACCATGTGTTGGCTAGTTGAGGACTCTGGATGAGACGACTTCTACTGTTTGTGTGGTTGCTCCTGTTGATGGCCACCGCGGCGTTGGCGCAGCAAGTGACGCCCGCCGTACCTGCGCCCGACTTGACCGAAATCCCGCCCGCCGCCCGCTTCACCGCCACACCGAACATTCCGCATCAGGGCGAAATTCGCCTCTACCCGATTGTGCCCAACCCGAACGATGCGCGTCTGGCGACCTGTGCCGCGCCGACGCTCGAAGGCTTTTTGCCGTATGTGGTGCGTCTCGGCGACCGTCTCGACGTGCTGCTGACGGGCTATACCATGATCACGGTGACACAGTTGGCGGCGCTCAACTGCCTTGACGACCCAACGCAGCTCCCGGTCGGCGCGGTGATCTGGCTTCCGCGGTCGGTGTCCGTGTTCACGGCGTCATCGGTCAGCCCGGTCGATGCGGTCAGCCCGGCGGCGATCCGCGCATTGACCGCCGAGGCGGGCGATAACACCAGCGGCGCAACGCTCACATGGACGGCGCAGGGCGAACATGTCTACCTGTATCCGTGCGTTGACGCTGAGAACTGTGTCCGCCCGCAGACCGCACAGCCTGTGCCCGCGGAAGGGTCGCTGCGCGTGTACCCGTTCGCGACGGCGGGCGAGTACACCTACCGCCTCGAAGCAACGGCAGGCGAGCAGGTGGTCACCGAGGATGTGAGTTTCACGATCACGTGCGCGCAGGATTGGATTGGCGGGCTGGAGATGTCGCGCTGTCCGGAAGATCCGCCGCTGGCGGTGATGATCGCCTATCAGCCGTTCGAGCACGGCGCGCTGATCTGGTTCTCGGATACGCTCGAAATCTACGTGCTGACGGATGATGGTCGCGTGCGCGTGTACGAAGACATTTTCCGTGAAGGCGCGCCCGACCCGACGGCAGAAGCGCCGGAGGGCTTGCTCACGCCCGTGCGCGGCTTTGGCCTGATCTGGGATTTGCTCGGCGGGACAGAGAGCGGTCTCGGCTGGGCGACTGCGCCGGAAATGGGCTTCGACTCGGCGCGGCAGGCGGCGGGACGCACCTCGTACACGACGTATATCCTCGCGCCGGAAAACACGGTCTACGCCGTCACGCTCATCCCCGGCCTGGAAGTCGGCTATTGGTCGCAGGTAAGGTAAAAAGATTCAACGCAAAGACGCAAAGACGCCGAGACGCAAAGGAATTGAGATGAAGCTTCGGACTGATGCTGATCTCGATACTTTGCGCCTTTGTGCCTTTGCGTCTTTGCGTTAGGTACTTTCTTTTTGCTCTGTTGTTTAAGGTCTTTTGCCCTCCGTTACGCTGACGCGCGCGGTTCCTGTGGTAAAATCGCGGCGATATGAGAAGACGACACACATTTCCCCTCCCCCTCGTGCTCATCGCCCTGTCGATGCTGGTGGCCGCGCTGGCGTGTAACCTCACCGACAATGCGCCGCCGCCGTCGTTGGTGCCACGCGCGACGTTTACGCCGCCGCCCACGATTGGTTTCCCGACTCTCGCGCCGGAAGAGTTTCCCGATCAAGCGACCAACGTGCCGCGCGTGGAGACGCAGACCGATACCACGCTGCTCAACGTGATGAATCGCGTGGAGCCCGACCGCCTGATCATGCATATCGATGCGCTGGTCGGCATGCGCACCCGTCATGTGCTGTCCTCATGGACCAGCCCGACGGAGGGAATCGGCGCGGCCTACAACTACATTCTCAACCAGTTCAATCTCATCCGTGACCAGTCGTACCAGAACAGCTTCACGGTGCTGCAGCCGCAGGAATTCGCCGTGAATTTCGCCGATATCAATACCTTTAGCCGCAACATTATCGGTGTGCTGCAGGGGACGGAGACGGGCGCGGGTATCATCCTGATCGGCGCACACTACGACAGCATTACGCGCGACGTGGAAAACGGCAATACCTTCGCGCCCGGCGCGAATGACAATGCGAGCGGCATCGCCGCGCTGATGGAAATCGCCCGCGTGATGAGCCAGACCCCACACCGCGCGACGGTCATGTTCGTCGCTTTTGGCGCGGAAGAGATTCAACGCAAGGGCAGTACCGCCTTCGTCAACGACTATCTGCGCGCCAACAACATCCAGATCGATGCGATGTTCAATATGGACGTGATCGGCAGCAGCACGAGCGGCACAGGCGCGGTCAACGACTACACGATTCGCCTGTTCAGCGCCGAGCCGAATGAATCCTCGTCGCGGCATCTGGCACGCACGCTCAACCTGTTGGGCGCGCGCCTCGCCCCCGGCATGGCCATTGATGTGCAGCCCACGGTTGATCGCGATGGACGCTACGGCGATCACATGTCGTTCAGCGATGCCGGGTTCGCCTCTGTGCGCTTCACCGAAGCGCTGGAAGAACCAGATCGGCACCACACCGAACGCGACACGAAAGACGACATTCAGATCTCGTATCTCATGCGCGCCACACAGACGATCCTCGCCGTCACCACGGCGATGGCTGACGGGCTGCGTCCGCCGCGCTCGGTGCAGCTCCGCGAAGGCGATAACGGTTTCCGCACGCTGGTGTGGGAGCGTGTGCCCGAAGCCGCGGGCTATCTGATCGCGCTGCGCCCGCCGGGATCGCTCATTTACAGCGACTACTTTGAAGTGAACGACAATCAGGTGACATGGGACGGCTTCCGCGCCGACCGCTTCGCTTCGGTCGCGGTTGCGGCGAAGGACGCCAGCGGCTTGATCGGCCCGTTCTCGTTCGAATACACGATTGGCAGTTAACGTCAGCGCTGGGGCAGCCCCTCACCCCCGAGCCCCCTCTCCCACGCAAGCGGGGAGAGGGGTGACTCGGCTTTGCCCCTCCCCGAATTCGGGGGGGGGGTGGGTCGGGTCGCGACGGAGCGTCCTGTGGGGGAGGCACGAACGACTGCCCGCACAGTAAAGGCTGCGGCTAAGGCAAATACGATGTCTGAAATCGAACCGATTCCCCCGGAGCAAGCCCGCGCCATCCTCGACGCCGCTATGAAGCAGCGCCTCGGCGAGGATTGGGAGGATGAGGACAGCGGGTGGCTGCTGGTCACCGGGCACGACTACATGGCGCGCGTGACGCGTGGCCGCCGCAACGTCGATTTCTACGTCGATCTGCTCGGCGCAGTGAGCATCGAAGAGAAAGAGATCAGCCCGGCGCAGGAGAGCGGACGCATGCTCGCGTGGATTTTCCTGATGCTCTCGCTGGGGATCGCCTTCCTGCTCGCGCGGGCGGTCGGATGGCTGTGACGCTGCGCCGCCACGCCGCGATCCTGATCGTCATCGCGGCGATTCTGCTGATCGCCGCGCCGACGCTCACCTATCCGCTCGGGCGCGATCAAGGCGAATTCGCGACCATCGGGCGCGGTCTGCTGCAAGGCAAAGCCCCCTACGTCGATTTGTGGAATCCCAAGCCGCCCGCCGTGTTCTATGTGTACGCGGCGGCGATGGCGCTGTTCGGGCAGACTGCGCCCGCGCTGCGCGCCATTGACCTGCTGATCTTTCCGGTCATCGCGCTGACGCTCTACGCCATTGGCACGCGCCTCGCAGATCGGCGGGTGGGTGTGTGGGCGGCGGCGCTGTTCGGCGTGTTCTACTTCACCGAGACGTTCTGGACGCTCACGCAAAACGACGGGATCGCGCTGCTGCCGATGACGCTGGCCATGTGGTGCGCCATCCGTGCTGCGGATGCCTCGCGCCGTTCGTGGGTGTGGGCGCTGATCAGCGGTGCCATGCTCGGATGGACGTTCTGGTTTAAGTATCCGTTCGCCGTGATGGGCCTGCCCGTGCTGGTCATTTATGCCGTGATCCGGCGATCTTGGGATAAATCGATCCGATCTTGGGATATATTTGCCATATGCGTAGGCGGATTGTTAACACTTGTCGGTGGCGCAGCCGTGATGATGAGTCTGGGTGCGTGGGACGCGCTGCTCGAAAGCGCGCGCCTGACGTCCAGCTATACCACGCTGACTGCCAACCTCCCCGACCTGATCGAAGCGTTCCGCGTGGCGCTGAGCTATCGCTGGTCGCAGTGGGGCTTGCTCGCGCTGTTCGGCGTGCTCGGCGTGATCGTCACGGCACGGCGGCGGGATACGCGCTGGTGGGCGGTGATCGTATGGCTGGTCAGCGGCGCGGCGATGATGCTGGTGCAGGCCAAAGGCTACGATTATCACTGGCTGCCGATGCTCGCGCCGTTAACGCTGCTCGGCGCGTGGGGGATCAACCAAGGACTGAGGACTGAGGTGAAAGGACTGAGGGTAGAGTCTGCCGTTGGACCGCTCTCAGCCCTCCGTCCTCAGTCCTGGATTCCCCTCGCCGGGCTGCTGCTGATCATGGCGGTCGTCATCGGAAGGCCGACCCTGCCGTATCTGACCGGGCAGGAAGATCAGGCGACGTACTACGCGCGCTTTGTCGGTGGCGAATTCCGCGCGGATGAGTCCCTCCAAGTGGTCAACGTGCTGCGCGAACGGGTTGTCCCCGGCGATTCGCTGTTCATCTGGGGCTTTCGCCCGGAGATCTACTACCTGAGCGGACTCAACCCGGCGACGCGCTTTATCTTCCAGTTTCCGCTGGTGGCGGACTGGTATCCGCCCGACTGGCGTGAGCAGACCGCCGAAATCCTGTGGGCCGCGCTGCCGCCCTATGTGATCGTCGCGCAGGTCGATTACATGCCGTGGGTGACGGGCAGTCAGGAGGATTCGAATACGCTGCTGCAATCGTATCCTGACTTAAACGACTGGTTGATCTATAATTACGAGCGCGATTCGCAGATCGGTAATCTTTTTCTATGGCGACGAAAAACGTAGTAACCGTGCGTCCGGCGGTATCCGAGGACATTCCCGCAATCATCGACCTCATTCGACCGTTTGTCGAAGAAGGCACGGTCTTAGCCCGCACCTACAGCGAACTGGACGAACTGCTCCCCAGTTTCCTCGTCGCGACCGAAGAGGACGACTTGATCGGCTGTGTGGTGCTGGAGATTTATTCGCGTAAACTGGCGGAAATCCGCTCGTTGGCCGTGGCGCGGTCGGCGCAGGGTAAAGGCGTGGGGCGCATGCTGGTCGATGCGTGTATCGAGCGAGCGAAAGAGCTCTCCATCCTCGAAGTGATGGCGATCACGTCCGCCGATGGCTTCTTCCAGTCGTGCGGCTTCGATTACACGCTGCCCGGCGCAAAACGGGCGCTGTTCCTCGTGACCAAGGAGCGCAAGCCCCTCGGCGAGTAAGTCGTTTTCACTGCGGTTGCCTGTAGGCAAGGAGTACACCTCATGCTAGATATTCAGCCGCTGAATGACGATCATCACATCTGGGCTCGACAGCTCATTCATGATGAGTGGGGGTCGACACGCATGATCTCGCGGGGACGCCTGCACGATATGACGACCCTGCCCGGCTTTGTCGCGCTGATTGATGATCAGCGGTTGGGGCTGGTAACCTACCGCCTCGACGGTGATGAGTGCGAGATCATGTCGCTGGACAGCCGCGCCGAAGGTCAAGGCATTGGTTCGGCGCTGCTCAAGGCGGTCCAGCAGGTCGCGCGGGCGGCAGGCTGTCGCCGTCTGGTGCTGATCACCACGAACGATAACACCCACGCTTTGCGGTTCTATCAGCGCCGCGGTTGGCGGTTGGCAGCGCTGCATGTGGGCGCGGTCGACGACGGACGGCGGCTCAAGCCGGAGATTCCGTTGATCGGCCATGATGACATCCCGATCCACGATGAAATCGAATTGGAGATGCAGGTATGAGCACCATCCTTCACATCCTCGCACGCTCGGACTGGGCGCACGCGCAGGCGGTCGGCACGTATCACGCCGCCTCGATTGACAGCGAGGGCTTCATCCACTTCTCGACCGCTGCGCAAGTTCAGAACACGGCGAACAATTACTATCAGGGTCACGCGGATCTGGTCGTGCTGGTGATCGATACCGACAAAGTCACGCATGAGCTCAAGTGGGAACTGGCGACCAACGGCCAGCACTTCCCGCATGTGTACGGCGACCTGAATCTCGACGCGGTCATGCGCGTGGTCGACCTGCCCATGCAGCCCGACGGTTCGTTCAAGATCGACCCGGCGATCTTCGGGAGCAACAGCCACCTGTTGGTTCTAGCCTCCATCCCCCCGAATTCAGGAGGGGAGCCAACCTGTATCTCCGCAAAGCCGCCCGCGCTCACCCGTGCCGTGCGTCTAGATGGGGTTGGGGTGAATGACCTGATATTGAACAACTCTTAGAGGTAAATCCATGCGCATTTTGATGCTGGCATTCGGTTCACGCGGCGATGTGCAGCCCTATGTGGCGCTCGGCAAGGGCTTGCAGCGCGCGGGCTTCACCGTGACGTTGGCCGCGGGGCGCAACTTTCAAAGCTGGATTGAGCGGGAAGGGCTGCGCTGCATGCCGTTCCGCATCGACATCGAAGCGTACATGCAGTCGGACTTAGGGAAAGACTGGCTTGGTAACAGCAGCGACAACCCGCAGCGCGAACTGCAAAACATGCGGCGCATGGTCGACACGATTGCCGTCGACGTGGTGGACGATTTGCTCCACATGGTCGCGGATGCGGACGTGCTGGTGAGCGGCCTGCTGACCGTCGAAGTGGTCGCCGCCATCGGGCAGGCGCGCGGCGTCCGTCCGCTGCTCGCCATGATGTCGCCCCTCGCGCCAACCGCCAGCGGCGCGGCGGGGATGCAGGCGCTGCTGCCGCGTCAAACCAATCCGCTCAACCGCTGGTGGGGCTATGTGATCGAAACCATGCTGTTTTCGGCGCTCAAGCCCGCGTCCGTGCTCATGCATCAAAAGCTCGGCCTGCCGCCTGTGCAAACGCGCGAATTCATCCGCGCGGCCAACCGCACGCCGACGCTGCTCGGGATCAGTCCGCTGGTCGTGCCGCACCCGTCCGACTGGGGCGCGCACCACCATGTGACCGGCTACTGGTTCCTCGATGCGCCGCCGGATTGGCAGCCCTCACCTGCCCTTCAGGCGTTCCTCGATGCGGGCGCGCCGCCCGTGTACATCGGCTTTGGCAGCATGTCCAACCGCGACCCGCAGGCCACGACCCGCGTGATGATCGACGCGCTCAAGGCCACCGGACAGCGCGGCATCATCCATTCGGGATGGGCGGGCTTGCACGCCGAGGATTTGCCGGATGACATCTGCCTGCTCGACTTCGCGCCGCACGATTGGCTGTTCCCGCGCATGGCAGCGGTCATCCATCACGGCGGATCGGGGACGACGGGCGCGGCGCTGCGGGCGGGCGTCCCGTCGGCGATTGTCGCGCACATCGGCGATCAGCCGTTCTTCGGTCGGCGGGTGTATGAGCTTGGCGTCGGCGCACCACCGATCAAACGGCACGACCTCACGGCGGAACGCCTCGCCGCGACCATACACGCACTGACGGGCGATGCTGCGCTGCGGAGCCGCGCCGCCGCGTTGGGCGAACGCATCCGCGCGGAGGACGGCGTCGGGAATGCAGTGCGCGTGGTTGAGCGGCTGCTCCGCTAGCTCATCTGCTGGAAAATCGTGCTATGATCGGATGGATGGGAGGGGCAAATGGTGCTAGAGCGCAAACTCACGACAATTGATGAATTTGAGAGTTTCCTCGTGCAGTCCGATCACGGCTTGTTTGAACTCATCGACGGGGAGATCATTGAAAAAGTGCCGACGCGCGAACATGGCATGATCGCGGGCAACATTGTGACCGCGTTCAACAATTACCTGAACACGCGCGAGATCGGCATTGCCGCCGTGAAAGCGCGGCACCGCCCGCCGAACGATCCGCACAATGATCGCATTCCCGATGTGTCGTTCGTGGCCGACACCAATAAGCCCATCGAACGTGAAGGCGCGGCGAACTACATGCCGGATATCGCCGTCGAGATTCGTTCGCCCAAAGACAGTCTCAAGGACATGAGCGATAAAGCGGCCTTTTATTTGCAGCATGGGACGCGGATGGTCTGGCTGATTTATCCGGAAAAGCGCCTCGTCGAAGTGCTGACGCCAGACGCGCGTGAGCTGCTCGGCGAAAGCGAGACGATTTCTGGCGGAGACGTGCTGCCTGAATTCACCTTACCCGTGAGCGCTGTGTTCCGCCGCGTCTAAACCAGACTCAGCCACATCCATTCGAGGTCGTAGTACACCCCATCGATCTTCAGATAGCGGCGGTCGAAGTAGGCCGTCTCAAACCCCGCGCTGGCGTAGAGCCGCCGCGCCGACTCATTGCCCACGGTGACGGCGAGATAAATTTCCTCAGCGTCGGGGATGGTTCTGGCGAACGCAATCACCTCGTTCAGCATCGCGCGGGCGATGCCCCGACCGCGCATATGCGCATTCACGAACACCTGATGAATTTGCAGGCGATGGCGGATTTTCTCGCGGTGACCCGCGTAGAACAGGCTCGACAGCGCGACCTGCTGCCCATCGACGAACACGCCGAAAATAGGATTGTAGGGCAGCGACTGCGCGATGCGCTGCAGGGCGGGGTCGCGGTCAAACATGCCCGGGTCGTTGGCGGATGCGCCAAACGCGGTCGGCGCATCGGTCAGCGCGCGCTGCCAGATAGCGAGATATTGATCGACGTCAGCGGGGGTTAGCGGTCGAATGTCCATCAGCGTCCTTGGTATCGGACGCCTCCAGTTTTGCAAAAACAGCCTCGCCTTCCATATTCCGTGGCGGCGGGGCTCCTTCTCCCTCTCCTAGAACGAGGAGAGGGGAATTGGGCCTACAGCGAACCTCCACCCGGGGTCCCCTGGGAGGGGGTGAGGATACTTCAAACAGGCGCAGCAGCTTGAGCGCGATTTGTAGGTTGGTGCGCAGACCGGGATCGCTCAAGTCCCACGCGCTGATCTCATGAATGCGTTCCAAGCGATAGTTCAGCGTGCTGCGGTGAATGCACAGAATTTCCGCCGTTTTGACGCCGTTGCCGCCCGCGTCGAGATACGCTTCCAGCGTGTTGAACAGATCAGCTTGACCCTCGCCTGCCAGCTTACGCAGCCCAGTGACAAACGGGTTACCCAGCAGCGACTCTTTCCCGGCACGGTAGAGCGCGTACAGGTAGCCGAGATCGTCAAAGCGGACGATCCGCCCATCTTGACTCAGCCGCCGCGTGATCGTCAGCGCGTCCCGGCACTGCTGATGCGCCGCGCCCACGCGATCCGCGCCGCGATGCACGCCGCTCACGCCGATCCGCACATCGCCGATACCCTCGTCGATGCTCCCGGCAATCTGCTTGATGTCGGCTTTGGCGCTCAGGAGGACGAGCACTTCGCCCGCAAACTGCCCGACGACCACGCGCCACTTGTTCGCCACCGCCAGACTGTTGATCCGGCGGTAGAGGTGCAGCAGGCGCGGCGACCCCGTGTCCTGATCTTCGACCAGCAGCACGACGAACGGCTGATTGAGGTCGACGCCGTAGCGCAGCGCCTGATCGGTGAGGATGGCTTCACGCCCGCGTTCGCCTTCGATCAACTGCGAGAGCAGGCCGCCCTTGAGCGACGCTTCCGCGCTTTGAATAGCTTCCTGATGCAGCAGCATGAGCGCGGCGATGGTCGCGCCGATCTCGATGGCCATGCTGTCGAGGTTGGAGATCGGGCGGTCATCGGCGATGATCCACACGTAGCCGTAGATGTTGCTGTGCACGACAATCGGCGCGAGGATGCGCTCCATCTGGAGGCCGACTTCCGGCATTTGCGGCAGATGCACGGGGCGACGCGTCCGGCGAATTTCGCCAAGAATGCCGCGCGTTTCCAACGCCTCGATCAAGCGCGGATCGGTTTTGCCTTCGCTCAACGTGTAGCGCCGCGCTTCGTCGACATCGGCGATGTTGTGACTCGCCAGCGCCTCGAAGCGTTCGTTCTCGATGCTCACCGACTGACCGATCAAGCCCGCCAGCGTGACCGCGAGCTGGCGCAGGTCACCACCCTGCAGCACGAGCATGGTCAGCGTGCGGTGAATGGTCAGCGCGCGTTCCATCATGCCCATGTGCTGCTGGGCAATGCGTTGATTGGTCGCACGGGCGATATCGACAAAGCGCGCCTGATACGGGATTTCGATCAGCGGGAAGGCGTTGGCCTCCGCGATCTCGCGCATGTTGTCGGGCGCGTGATCGATGTGGCGACCCACGGCCAGCGCCAGCGCCGCCACGCCCTGATCGGCCATGGCCTGCACGTAGCGGCGCTGATCGTCGGGGTTTTGCGGCAGGTTGAGCGCGGTCGTCAGCACCAGTTCGCCGCCGTTCAACCACTGCGGCGCGTCCGGCACACTGGACACATGCACCCATTCCACGAGGCGTTCGACGCCTTCGTGACCGGCGACGATCTGCGCGCCCTGCATTTCTTCGAGTTCGAGGATTTCCGCTACGGTGAGCATAGGTTCACTGCGATCACTTGACCAGCGCTAAAGCAAAACCATCATACCCTTTGCTGCCGACGGTCTGCACGGTGGAGAGCCGCACGCGCGGGTCGTTGGCCGCGGCGGCCACAAAGCGCCGGATGCCCTGCACGCGCGAATCGGGATGGTTCGGGTCGACCACACCGCCGCTGCGGATGACGTTATCCACGAGGATCAGGCTGCCCGGTCGCGCCAATTTGACGGACCAGTCGAAATAGTCGGCGGTCGAGTCTTTGTCGGCGTCGATGAAGATGAAGTCGAAGGGCGCAAATTCGGTCAGGCCGGGCAGCAGATCAATCGCCTTGCCTTCGCGTAGTTGGATCAGGTTGTCCAAGCCCGCCTGCGCGAAGTTGCTGCGGGCGACAGCCGCGTGATGGGCGTCGAGTTCGAGCGTGATCAGCTGGCCGTCGGCGGGCAGCGTGCGCGCTAACCAGATCGTGCTGTAGCCACCGAGTGTGCCGATCTCCAGAATGCGGCGCGCGCCGAGGCTTTGCGCCAACAATGCCAGCAGTTGACCTTGCAGCGGCGTGACCTGAATATCCGGCAGTCCCGCGGCCACCGACGCGGCCAAGGCGGCTTCCAAAATCGGATCGCTTGGCGTAAAGGCGTCGGCAAAGTACTGATCCACTGCTGTCCATTGAACTTGAGTCATGCCCATATCCTCTATCTAGGTGACACTTGATTGGCGGAGATACCCCGCCAGCCCCCCCGCCCCGCCGGAAAGCCGCCCCCGCCCCCCCCCCCCCCCCCCCCCCCCCGCCGGCGCGCCCGGTGCTGTGCGTGTCTTGTCCCCTTGACGGCGGCCCGCCCCCCCCCCGCAGGCGCACATCGGTGTAGTGATCGGCGAAATGATGGCGCGCCTTGAGCGCCTCAAAACGCGGATCGAACGTTTCCCGGTAGGCGGCGGGGTTGGTGAAGTTCAGCCGCATATCGTAGGCGTCTTCGTTGTTGCTGTGATAGTAGTTGATCTTCGTCCCGACCGTTTCAAAGCCGTACTTTTTGTACAGGTTCTGCGCGACGACGTTGCTCACGCGCACTTCGAGCACGATATAGGCGGCGCCGAGCGTAAGCGCCCGCCGGATCATCGCGGCGAGCAGAACTTCGCCCCAGCCGTTGCCACGAAACTGCGGATGTGTGGCGATGGTGCTCACGTGGGCTTCGTCGACGATGTTCCACAAACCGCCATAGCCGACAATCACCGTATTGCTCTCGGGCAGGATGCCAAAGTTGCCGATGATGCGCCGCCAGTTCGACGACGGTTTCTCGCCCGCCGACTTTTCCAGCACGACCATGTGGCTGTAGTTCGATTCGGTGATCTCGTACTGATAGGTGCGCGGCGGCCACGGGGGATCGAAGGCCATACGGTCAATCGCGGAGACTTCCGGGATATCTGGGAGGCGCATGTAGCGCAGCGTCAGACTCATGCGGGTATATCTTTAGTCTTCACATAGATCGGGGTGACATCCGCCGCCGGAAACGCCTCGGTCGCGTCGCGCAGGCGATCCCACGCTTCTTCCGCGAGAAAACCCGCGCGGCGCAGGCGGAAGGCGCCCGGCGCGAGTGTGACGGGTACATCGTTGGCCGCGGCCTCATTAATGGTTGCGCGCCCCGTCTCGTCGACTTCGCCCGTGACGATGGCCGCGCCGTCAATGCTGCCGATCAGCGTCGGCCAGTCCAGCAGTTGGGCTTCGCCGCGCGACTTCCAGTGCCCTTTGCGCCACTGGTAGGTCGCGGCGATGATGCGACCGCGCCCAGCCTGCGCCACGGCGATCAGCCCACCTTGAAAATGCGGCTGACCGGCGGCGAGGATGTCGAGCGTGGGGATGCCCACCAGCGGAATGCCCCGCGCGGCGGCCAAGCCTTTGGCCAGCGCCACACCGATGCGCAGCCCGGTGTAGGAACCCGGCCCGGTCGAGACGGCCAGCGCGGTCAAATCGTCCATGGTCAGGTCGGCACGTGTGATGAGATCGCGCACGGCGGGCGCAAGCTGCACCGTATGCATGTTCGGCGAGAACCACGTCTGCTCGGCGCGCACCGCCGCACCGTCATGCAGGGCGAGGGAGAGGTTTTGGGTAGCAGTATCGATAGCTAGTAGCATCAAGGTTCTTTTACCGTAGGGACGCGATTTATCGCGTCCGAAATCTTAATTCATGAGAAGCGCGGACGCCATGAATGGCGTCCCTACACAACGACTTCAAGTGCGCCCGGTGAATTGATCGACCAGCTTGCGGTAGCGTTCGCCGACCGCCGTGAAGATCACGCTGCGCCGTGTCAGTTCGAACGCGCGCAGTTCAATCCACAGGCGTTCGCGCGGCAGCACCGGGGCGATGCGCTCCGCCCATTCGATGACGACAATGCCGCGCGCCTCCAGAATATCATCTAAGCCGATGGCATCGACGTCCGCGACGCCGCTCAACCGGTAGCAGTCAAGATGATAGAGCGGGGTCGAGTCTTTGGCGCGAGAATGCACATGCACGAGGTTAAACGTCGGGCTGATGAGCGGTTCATCTGCGCCCCAACCGACGCCAATCCCTGAGGAAAACACCGTTTTGCCCGCGCCGAGATCGCCGGACAGGCACAGGATGTCGCCGGGCTGCAGCAGCGTCCCCAGTTTGACGCCCAAGCGGCGCGTTTGCTCCGCGTTGTGGCTGATGATATCTAACTCGCCTTCGCGCAAAATTGGCACGATGATCGCTCCTGAAACCTGAATCTCATTATACATGGGCATATCGCCCACGCTAGAAGAAAGATCTGGGAGGTAATGCACCTCACCTCGGCCCCGCTCCTGAAGGCGAGGGGAGACAAGCGTCCGTAGGCCAGGTTTGGAGGGACACCTCCCTGTTCCCGACCCCCCCCCGCCCCCCGGAATGGTATTCTGTCCCGAACCCTCTGCCGACCTGGGAGAGGCGCCTCGTCCTCCCGCAGCTCGGTTGTCTAAAGCGGTGGGACGGATGTGGTCGAACAGGAGGACGAGGCATGCCTCGTCCCTACAATTAACAGCCCGCCTCAGATTCGGTGCGGGGAGGCAGCAAAAGCCGCTTTTCTCCGCTCTCCTACATAAGTGGGGAGAGGGGTAAGGGTGAAGTTAGAAAACTCCGCCGCACAAACCGGAATTCCCCAAATCTCAATGGTTGCATGCGTGAATCAAGCCTACATATAATGGGAGTACCACAGCAGGCGGAGCGCGCGTATGTTTGGTCAATGGAGTTTACGCCGGCGGTTGACCGTCGCCGTCGTCCTTTACACAGCCGTCAGTCTCATCGTCATCGTATTGCTCATTCTGAATATCGCCGTGCGCTTCGTCGGCGAGCAGACCCAGGACGCGCTGACCGCGCTGAATCGCAGTACCGCCGCCGCGATCACGGGCGAACTGCGCAGCGTCGAAACGCTCACTTATGCGCTCGGCGGCGTGCTCGACGGGCAGCGCGACTCGATTCTCTCGCTGTGGCAAACCGCCAGCTACTCGCTGCGTCAGCCGGATGTCCTCGTGCAGCGGATCGGGACGTTGCAGCCCGTGAGCGGTGGTTACCGCCTGAATCTGTTTCGCCGCCCGTTGACCGTGACCGCCCCCCGTCAGAAAAATACCGTGCGCGCTATTCCCGCGGAACTCGCGCCGTTGGTTGACCTTGCGCTGAGCGAATCCGTGTGGTTTTACAGCGCCGACCCGTATGGCACCACGCGTACGCCGAGTCTGATCTATGCGCTGCGCTTGCCCGGCACCCGCGGTTACATCTGGGCGGAGATCACTGGCCCGCGCCTCGCCGAATGGCTGGAAACGCTGACGGAGAACAGCCCGTATCCGTATGGCGCGGTCGTGACGACTGCCGAGCAGGTGGTCGCCGCCGGGGGCAGGGGCGCGGCAGCGCTCACCGATCCGCAGGCTGACCGCTGCCCCTGATGAGCCAGGCGCTGACCGGCTATGCGATGATGGAAGATACTCCGTACGATACCGGAGCGCTCTACGTCATCAATACGCCGCTGATGGACGGCGCATGGCACCTGATCGGCCTCGTCTCCGAGGAAGATGTCAGCGATGAATCGGATGAAGAACTGCTGCAAATCGTGTTCCTGATTCTGGTGGTGATTTGTGCGCTCGGGTGGCTGCTCGACCGCTTTGCTGCCACCGCCATCACCACGCCGCTGGTCGATTTGACCAGTACCGCGCAGGAGATCGGTTCAGGCGATATGCGCTATCAGGTCGGCTACCAGAACCGCGGCGATGAGATGGGCGGGCTGGCGCGGTCGTTGGAAGACATGAAGTCCAACCTCGCCGATCCCTTGACTCGCTCTCGATGTGGAGCCGCACGCTGGAAAAGCGCGTCGCCGACCGCACGAATGAACTGCAAGTCGCGCAGACCGACGAGCTCAACCGTGCCGCCGAACTGCGCGCCGTGTATGATGCGTCGCTTTCGGTCGTGAGCGAGTACTACCTGAACATCATCCTCTCCACGCTGACCGGGCGCGTGGTCGACTTGCTGCAGGCGTCGTATTCCGGCATCTGGTTGGTGACCGAAGACCGCACGGGCTTGCAGTTGGTCGCCAGCACCAGCGACGATGCCGGGACGATTGGCCGCGTCATCGGCGTGCATGACGGGCTGGCGGGCAAGGTGGTCGAAACCGCGCAGTGGCTGGTGCTCGAAGATTATCTGCACTGGGAAGGGCGGCTCGGGTGGGTGGCGCCGTACATCGAACGGGCGCTCGCCGTGCCGCTGATGTATTCGGGCGAGCCGATTGGGGCGATTGTGGCGGGGCGTTCCGCTGATGCACCCAACTTCAGTGCGGATGATGCACGGCTGCTCACGCTGCTGGCGAACCTCGTCTCGCCCGTGGTGCGCTCGGCGCAGTTGTACGGCCAATTGGATATCGCCATGCAGAAGGCCAACAGCGCCAACGAGGTCAAGACGCGCTTCCTCGCCAGCGTGACGCACGAACTGCGCACGCCGCTCAACCTGATCATCAACAACCTCGACTTCATGCGCATTGGTTCGTTTGGCAAGGTGAACGAGGAACAGCGCAAGCGGCTGGATCAGACCGTGCGCAGCGCCGAACTGCTCCTGTACCTGATCAATGATCTGCTCGACGTGAGCAAGATCGAAGCGGGCGAAATGCAGTTGTACTTCCAGCCCGCCGAAGTGCGCCCGATCATCGAAGACGCGCTCGACTCCACGCTGGCGCAAATGGACGCCAAGCGCGATGTCTCGCTCGAAATCGACATGCCGGAGACGCTGCCGACGGTCGTGATGGACGCGCGGCGCATCCGTCAGGTGCTGCTCAATCTGCTCTCGAATGCGGTCAAGTTCACCCCGGCGGGCGATGTGCGCTTCCAGATCGCCGCCGACGACGAGGCGGTGACCTTCACGGTGAGCGACAGCGGCATCGGCATCCCCGAAGATGAACTGCCCAAGATTTTCGAGGCGTTCCAGCGCTCGACCCGCGCCAAGGCGATGGGCATTGAGGGCACCGGCTTGGGCTTGCCGATTTCGCGCCATCTGGTCGAGGCGCACGGTGGCACGCTCACCGTCGAGACCGAGATCGGCGCTGGCTCGACCTTCACTGTCCGGCTGCCGCTCGTCCCGCCGCAGACGCCGCGCACGCCGCAGCGCGCCCTCCAGCTCGGCGCACAGGTGTAAAGCGATGGATGAGCAAGCAAGAACTGCCCTACAAGGTTTACGCGCCGCTGCTCAAGCTGATCAATGGAATGCGTGCTTGGAACGCTTAGCGGAATTGCTTCCCGGCGTTCCGGCAGCCGACGCGGTACAGATCGTTGTGCGCTGGGCGCAGCGCTTTTTGACCGACTTCGCGCCATTTCATCCGCACGATGAAGACCTTCCCCGCGCTAGTGACTTGCCGCTTGAAGCGCTGGATCAGGTGGGCAAGGTGCTAGATGCTATTATGCATCGGTATTGGGATTGGCCGGGGGTGAGCAATTTTCGGAATGCCTTCAAGGGGATTTCGAGGCCGCAACAATACTTTGAGCACGCCGGAGAATTTGGCGACAGCATCGTCAGTATGGTTGCCAGTATCACGATGGCCACGATCCTGAATGACTATTGGGGTGAAAATTCAGAGTATTACACCAAGACGTTCTACGGAGAAGACCACCGTGCGGCGATCTTCATGCAAGGCAGAGCTGATTCTGATCCCAAGCAGGTTGCTTTGCGCGCGGCGCTCTGGACTCAACTCGCTGATGATCTCGAAAAGCTCCTTCTCCGCTCGTAACTTCTCTTATCTGGCGGATAAACTCCACTGCCTAAGCCCCTCTCCCTTGGGAGAGGGGTTTGGGGTGAGGCTGGCTCTTACCCCCTAGAAAGTACGGGGTGATAATTCCGCCATTGTGCGCTAGAATCATCGTGGTTCAGATGAAATGTAATGTTTTCGTTCATGAACTCGAAGTGAACGAGACAGGATGCTCATGCGTTTACTCATGCTAAGTCTGCTGGCGCTGTTGACCACCGGGCTGTTCGCCGAAGGGGTCGCCGCGCAGACGGAAACGATCACTGGGATAGTTGACGGGACGACCAACGTCCGGTCAGGCCCCGATCCCCGCTTTGAGATTGTCGGCCAATTGCAAGATGGCGATCAGGTGATCGTTGATGGGCGGGAGAGCGCTGCAGGGCGCTGGCTGCACATCACGCTGGAAGATGCGGGCGGCTGGATTCCGGCGTTTATACTGCGGCCCGACGGCGATGTGACCACGCTGCCCATTCTCGACACGACGGTTGAAGCGGGCCCGAAGCCGCCGTGCGTGTGATTGCCTACGGGCGCGTCAATGTGCGCAGCGCCCCCGGTATCGACGGGGAGATCATCGGACAGTTGGATGTCAATGATGAGGTCGAGGTCATTGCCCGCAGCAGCGCTCAAAACGATTGGCTGATGATCCATTTGGATGACGAAACCGAAGGTTGGGTCGCGTATTTCACCGTGACCGTGACGGGCGATCCGTCGGGCCTGCCGATTCTTGTGCCCGACAGCACGGGCGCAGGCCTCATTCCGCCGTCACTGCTCGTGCGGACGCTGTTCAACGCGCGCCTGCACCTTGAGCCGACGCTCAGCTCGCCGCTGACGATCATTGTGCCGTACAACGCCGAGGTCACGCCGATTGCGCGCTCGGAGCGCGGCGACTGGGTATATGTCGGCTATGCAGGGGTCGAAGGCTGGGGCGTGGCGCGGCTGTTTGCCATCACCAACGACGAATTGTTGGCGCTGCCGGTCAATCCGTAACAGCAACCCGGCTGGCTGGGCTTTCCTTGGGAAACACGCTGTAGGGGCAGACCGATGTGTCTGCCCGTTTTGGGGCGCACACGTAGGTGGGCCCCTACCATTGTTCGCAGGTTGATCTCCCCAAAACGCAAACGCGCGGTAGGTCTGCCCCTGTAATGAGAATGCCTGAGGGACAGCCTGCCGCGCGTTTGTGTTCTGCATGAGTGGCGAGACGTCAGCCGCCCTGTGCGCCTTCCGGCAGCACCGCGACATTGCGCGAAAGGTCGAGGCTTTGCCCCTCCAGATCTACCTGCACATGGACGAAACGCAGGCCGTCCGTGCACACGATGAACAAATGGGTGGTGGTGATGCCTTCCGGCAGTTCGATCACGGGACTCCAGTCGATCCAACCGTCGCTGAGCGGTGCGCCGTTTTCGTCGAAGATCATCACCTGTTGAATGGTGCCGATCACCTGCTCTTCGCCGCCGCCATAGGTGTTCGTCTCGTTGGAGAGCAGCAGCATATGCTGATCTGGCAGGTAGGAAATCGGCACGACATTGGGACGCGATCCGTAGACCACGACCAGCACATTGCCGCCCGCGGGCGCGGGCAGCGCCGCAATTCCGACTTCGCGGTATTCGTTGTTCAGCAGGGTCGCCCGGTCACGCAGCGACTGCCGCCAGAAGCGCATGGCGAAATCGACGTCGCCGATGGCGATGGTGTCGCCGATGAGCGGCGCTTGCTCCGGGCCGAAGGTCGGCCACGCGAACGGTTCAACCTGCGCCTGAATTTCCAATCCTTCGTTCGCCGCGTTGACGTGCAGATTGTCGTTATCGTCCAGCTCCGTCTGGTTAATCAGGTAGTCGGCATGCTGGAGCGCGAGCGCTTGCAGGGTCGTGCTGGCGCGCAGCGGCCATGCCTCGTTTTCGAGGCGGAAGGTGTTGATTTCGCTGAGCAGCGCGGCGGCGGCGCTCACATCCTGATTCGGATAATTGGCGAGGATGGCCGCGTCGATTTCGCTCACGCCGGAGACCGCGCGGATTTCGCCGGAGCTGACCCGTTCGGTCGCCGCAGCAGGCGCGCCTGCATACACGAGCTGGCTGTCGTACTGCGTTGAGACGGCGACGGCTTTCCCGATCTCGACGGGCGTATCAATTTCCATGCGCCCATCGGAGAAGCGCACGCTGAAGCGGTCGCCGAGTTCCTGCGGCAGCACCACATTCGTCTGGAAAATCTGCGGCGTGCCGAGCGCGCTCCCATTTTCATCGAGGAACTGATAAGTGATCGGCATGCGAATGTTGTCGGTGGTCTGCGCGGCATAGCGTGACGGATCGCCCGTCATGTAGAGCACACTGCGCGCCGGGTTGAAGAGCACGGGCAGCGTGTTCGGACGCCCGCCGAAGACCGCGACGAACAGCGTGTCATCACCGACGCCGTCGAGCGCTGCGACGCCGATCTCGCGGAAATTGGCGTTCTGAATCGTCTGCGCGTGGAGGCTGGAATTGTGCCAGAAGTTCAGCGCGGAGTCGACTGTGCCGACCGCCGCATTCTCGCCGACGATCACCGTGTCCGGGTGGCCGTAGGTCGGCCAGTTGTAAGGAGATTGCGTCGCGCGCTGCTGCGGATAGCGTCCCTGTCCGTCCCGGTGGAAATCACCGCCGTTCTGGGGGATGTTCGTCGTCATCAGGTAGCGCGCCTGATCCTGAGCCATTTGCTGAAGGACAGCATTTGGTGCCAGCGGTGCTAACCCCATGTTCACCCGCCAATCGTTGATTTCGCCGACAATGCGGCGTTCTAACGCGGGGTTGGTTTGGGGAACCGACTGACCCAAAACGTGTGCAAACGGTACGATAAGAGCCAGAACAGTGAAGACCAGCAGAGCAGCAGTGCGGCGAACCATGGGGACTCCAAGTTAATTTTTCGCAACTATGTCTAAACTTGCATTATAAAGGGGTATTAAGCATTCACTCGTGAAATAATTATGAAATATCCCGCGTCTGTGTTTCAATACACCTATCATTCGGGTAAAGGGGAACAGCATGCGGTTTGATGCACTGTTGATTGGGGCTGGCCAAGCCAACCCGCCGTTAGCTCGCGCGTTGGTGGCGCGCGGCCAAAAAGTCGCGCTGATCGAGGAGCATTTACTCGGCGGGTCGTGCGTCAATTATGGCTGTACGCCGAGCAAAACGCTGATCGGGAGCGCGCACGCCATTCATACGGCGCGGCGCGGCGCCGAATTCGGCTTTCACGCCGAGGAGGTGCGCGTGGACTTCGCGCGTGTCATGCAGCGCCAGCGCGACGCCGTGCTCACCTCCCGTGGCGCAATGGAGAAACGCTACGGGAACATGGATGGGCTGACGCTCATCCGCGGGCACGCCGAATTCACAGCGCCGCACACCATGCGCGTCGGCGATCAGGTGGTGGAAGCCGAACGCATTTATCTGGATGTCGGCGCGCGACCTAATCCGCCGGAGATTCCCGGTTTGAACGAAATCCCCTATCTGACGCACCAATCGCTGCTCGACCTGACCGAACTGCCGCGCCACCTGATCATTGTGGGCGGCGGCTATGTCGGCATCGAATACGCGCAGGTGTTTCGCCGTTTCGGCAGCGAAGTCACAGTGATCCAGTCCGGCGGGCAGATTTTGCCGCGCGAGGACAAGGATATTGCCGATGCGCTCACGAAAGTGCTCAAAGCGGAAGGCATTCGCCTGCTGCTCAATGCGCAGGTGTCCTCGCTCAAGCAGCGCGGCGACACGATCATGGCGCGCGTGGATGGGCACGGCGGCGTGAGTGGATCGCATGTGCTGCTGGCGGTCGGCGTGAAGCCGAACAGCGACCGCCTCGGCCTCGACCGCGCCGGGATTGCCGTGGACGACAAAGGCTTCATTCAGGTGGACGACTATTTACAAACGACCGTCCCCGGCGTGTACGCGCTCGGCGATGTGAACGGACACGGATTGTTCACGCACACCTCGTACAACGACTACCAGATCATCGAGGCCAATCTCGACCAGCCCAAGCGCAAGCAGTCGGATCGCATTCCCACCTACGCCGTGTATACCGATCCGCCGCTCGGTCGCGTCGGCTTGAGCGAAAACGAAGTTAAGGCAAGCGGTCGCCCCGCGCTCAAAGCGACGCTGCCCATGTCGAGCGTTGCCCGCGCGCGGGAATTCGGGCAGACCGACGGCTTTATGAAGGTGCTGATCGATGCGGAGACGCAGCAGATCCTTGGCGCGGCGGTGCTCGGCCTGACGGGTGACGAGGTGATTCACACCTTCACGATGGCCATGATCGCCAAAGCGCCGTACACAGCGGTGCGCGACGCGATGTTCATCCACCCGACGGTCAATGAACTGCTGCCGACCATGCTCGAAAAGGTCGAGCCGATCTAGCGTCACTTTGGGACGCCGTCGGCACATGTAGCGAGAACCTGTAAGATACCGTAGGGACGCACTTCTGCGCGTCTGTGGTCGGCGGACGCCCCGTTGGGCGTCCCTACACGTTATGTGCTAAGGAATACCCGATGCTGGCTGCCTATCTCAACCGGATCAACTATGATTTGCCCGTGCGCCCCGATCTCGCCACGCTGATCGGCGTGCATCGCGCGCATCTGCTCAACATCACCTACGAAAACCTCGATATTCACCGGGGCTGCCCGCTCACCGTCGATTTCGATACGTTCTACGCGAAAATCGTCGAGGGGCGGCGCGGCGGGTGGTGCTTTGAGATGAACGGTTTGCTGGCGTGGGCGCTGCGCGAAATCGGCTTTGAGGTGACGCTGCTGGCGTCGGCGGTGGGGCGCGCTTCAGTCGACGAGCCGTTCGCGCCCGATCACCTGATTCTGCACGTCGATCTCGATCAGCCGTACCTCGCCGATGTTGGCTTTGGCAACGGTCTGCTTGAGCCGATTCCGTTGGCGGAGGGACGTTATCGGCAAGCTGGTTGGCTTGAATTCGGCTTGCGGCAAGTCGGCGACCGCTGGTGGTTTGAGAATCAGGCATACGGCGGTCCCGGCTTCGACTTCAACCTCGAACCGTATCAACTGGCTGATTTCGCGGCGGAGTCGCACTACCTGCAAACGTCACCGGAATCGGGCTTTGTGCGGACAACCGTGTGTCATCGCTACACGCCGGAGGGGATTGTCACCCTGCGCGGGGCGGTGCTGCGTCGCGTCACCGTCGAGGGGCAGCGCGACGAAGCGATCACGGATGCAGCGAGCTATGCGCGCACACTGGCGGATGTGTTCGATTTGCATTTAGACGATATCGACGCGCTGTGGGAGAAAGTTTGGGCGCGGCATCAAGCGTGGGGCCAAGCGCAGCGCTGACCTAGTAGGCGTCTCTACTCCACAGTATATCCGATCTCGTCCAGCATCTCTTTGAGCGTCTCGACGGGCAGGCCGACCACGTTGGTATAGCTGCCGTCAATCCGCGCGACCGGATGAAAGCCTTCGTGCTGGATAGCGTAGCTGCCCGCTTTGTCGAACGGGTCGCCTGTCGTGATATAGGCGTCGATTTCCGCGTCGCTGTAGTCGCGCATGATGACTTCCGTCTGCGTGAGCCGCGTGAGTTGGCGTGTGGACGCGCCGGTTTGCAGCAGCGTAAGCGCTGTACACACGATATGACCGCGGTCGCGCAGGCGTTGGAGCATGATCCGCGCGTCGTCCGCATCGACGGGCTTGCCGAGGATTTCCCCATCGAGGATGCCCATGGTGTCGGCGGCGAGGATGACAACCGTATCCGCCGCCAGTACGACCGCCGATTCGCTCAGCTTGGCGGCGACAGCGTGCGCCTTTTCGATGCTCAGGCGGCGCACATAGTCGAGCGGCGCTTCGCCTGCGCGCTGCGTCTCGTCAATATCTGACTTGATGACGGTAAAGGTGATCCCGAGCGTCGCCAACAGTTCGCGCCGTCGCGGTGATCCCGATGCGAGGATGAAGGGCATAGACACATTCCATTCCAAGAGAGACAAACGGCCTAAGTGTAGTGCAAAAGCGGGCGGCGTGCATGGCTCGACTACGGGGTCTGTCGTTCGGCGGTCAGTTTGATCTGATACAGCGCCACGTTCCAGTAGAAATTGTAGTGCTCATAGGTGGCGTCATTCATCTGATTGAGGATGAGCGTCAGCCGCGTCTGATTGGCGTCGGCGGGCGCTAACTGGAATTCGATCACAGCATGGTTTTCTGGGACATCGGGGAGGCGGTTCAGCTTGCTCCACGCAGTGTACCTGAGGACGGCTTCCGGTTCGAACTGCAGGACGACCCCTCGGTTTTCGAAGGGCATGGTGCCGTGCAGCTTCCCCGAGACGATGATCGGACTGCCGACCTGCCACGTCGTCGTCGTTTCGATGTCATCGTCTGAGATCCATTCCTTGATCAAGGCGGGCGTGGTCAGCACGCGCCAGATGACGGCGGTCGTCTCCGTGATGGTGATCGATTTGGTGATCGTGCTCGGAAAGGGCATAGGTTCGTGTCCTAAACTAAGCTCATGCGGAGAATCAAAAAGACGAGGCTGCTGCCCCGTCCCTTACTGATTTACCGTAGTGAACGTGCCTGTTTAGGCGATGGTCACGTCTTCGCAGAGATACACGTCCTGAATCGCGCGGAGGAGGGCCGCACCTTCGTCCATCGGACGCTGGAAGGCCTTGCGACCGCTGATCAAGCCCATGCCGCCCGCGCGCTTGTTGACGACGGCGGTCAGCACGGCTTCGGCGAGGTCGTTCGCGCCGCTCGCGCCGCCGGAGTTGATCAAGCCCGCGCGGCCCATGTAGCAGTTCGCCACCTGATAGCGGGTGAGGTCAATCGGGTGATCGCTGCTCAGCTTGGTGTAGATGCGTTCGTCGAGCTTGCCGTAGGACGAGCCGCCCGTGTTCAGCGCCTTAAAACCGCCCGTCTGCGTCGGCAGCTTCTGCTTGATGATGTCGGCCTGAATGGTCACACCGAGGTGATTCGCCTGCCCGGTGAGGTCGGCTGAAGTTTCGTGATTGATGCCGTCGACCTTGAAGCCGTTGTTGCGGGTGTAGCACCACAGCACGGTCGCCATGCCGAGTTCGTGCGCCATCGCGAAGGCTTCCGCCACTTCGATCAACTGGCGGGTGCTTTCGTCCGAGCCGAAATACACAGTCGCGCCGACCGAGGTCGCGCCCATGTCCCACGCCTGCTTGATCTTGCCGAACATCACCTGATCAAACTTGTTCGGGAAGGTGAGCAGTTCGTTGTGATTGATCTTCACCATGAAGGGGATGCGGTGCGCGTACTTGCGCGCCACCGAACCGAGCACGCCAAACGTCGAGGCGACGGCGTTGCAGCCACCTTCAATCGCCAGCTTGACGATGTTTTCGGGGTCAAAGTAGGCAGGGTTCTTGGCGAACGACGCGCCCGCCGAGTGTTCAATGCCCTGATCGACCGGGAGGATCGACAGGTAACCCGTGCCCGCCAGACGCCCATGAGCGAACATGGATTCGAGGCTGCGCAGCACCTGCGGTGTGCGATCCGAGCCCACCCATACGCGATCCACGAAGTCGCCACCCGGCAGATGCAGGGTCTCTTTGGGAATCGTCGTGCTGGTATGATTCAACAGATAGTCGGCATCCTCGCCGAGCAGTTCTACGATGTTATCGATGCTGAGGGATGCACCCGGTGCGGTTGCTACAGCCATCGGTCTTTCGAAAAATTTCGCTTCTAAAGGTAACGAATATCACCCTTCCGCATATACTGGATAGTATGTTGTGATAGTAAGGACAGGTCTTATGCCTTATTCAATAGAGTGGGTTGTTGAAGGCCGTGTGCTCTATAACCGCCTGAGCGATCCCTATACGGATGATGAAGTGGTTACCAGCTCGGAAGGTGCCATTCAGCGTCTCGACTCCGCATCCGAACCGGTTTTCTTCATCGTGAACACGTTAGGGTTGACCAGCTTCCCGCGCAATGTCGTCAAGGCGACGGCCAGTGTGCAGAAGTGGCTGAGCCACCCGCATATGCGTCAGCTCATCGTGATCAGCAACAATTCGGCGGTGCGCTTTGTGTCGCTGTTGGCGACGCAAGTGCAGCGGAACAAAGTGATTCTGCACGGCAGTGTGGATGACGCATTGGCTTATATTGGTCGGCAAGTGCCCGAACTCGCCGAACGCATGACTCCTCCAGTGGCCTAGCTGTCGGGTTTGTGGGGGCGTCGTCCCGGTGGTTGAGACGACGCCCTGCGCGAGCAACTTTCCTAGCTAGACCAACGCAACCGCTTCAATTTCCACCAGCGCGCCGATCGGCAGCTTGGCGACTTCGACCGTGCTGCGCGCGGGCGGGTCGTTGGGGAAATACTCCGCATAGATCGCGTTCATCGTGGCAAAATCGCCCATGTTCTGCAAGAACACGGTCGTCTTGACCACGCGATCCAGCCCTGTTCCCGCCGCCGTCAGAATCGCTTTGAGGTTCTCCAACACCTGCCGGGTCTGCGCTTCGACTCCGGCGGGCAGTTCCTTGGTTCCCGGGACCATGCCGGTCTGCCCGGCGGTGAAGACGAAGCCATTGGCGATGATCGCCTGCGAATAGGGGCCGACCGCGCCGGGGGCGTTCGGCGTTTTGACAACTTCACGGCTCATGGGTTTTCTCTCTCCTGTGGATAGTAAGTAGCGGATAGCGATTAGCTGTTAGCGATTAGCACTTAGCTCAAAGCGGAATAAGGTTTTTCCACCCCACCCCCGGCCCCTCCCCGAATTCAGGGAGGGGAGCCAACATCATTTGCCAAGCCAAATTTGTTTTCGTAGGGACGCAATCATTGCGTCCGCGCGAGTGGAAAGACTTTTGGGCGCTTTTCCCCAAACGATTCGCCTTAAGGATCGAAAGTCTTGATGTAGGGGCAGACCGATGTGTCTGCCCGATTTCGGGCGCACACACAGGTGCGCCCCTACATCCGTTCGGGGATTTGTTTCGAGAACCTACATTAGAAGGCAGTCCCAACTCTTGGCTAACAGCTAATCGCTAACGGCTAACCGCTTTTCGCCCGAATTATGCCCGGTTGCGCGCAAAACGCCAATGTGTTTCAAATTACATTACTTGCATGTCAGCAGAACGTGCTATAATCGGCGCACTCAAGGAGTCGCCGCGTATGAACAAACTGCTCAGTTTGCTGCTGGGGTTCATGGTGGGGGCGGTCATCGGCGGTCTGCTGGTGGTCGTCTTCTCGCCAGTCTCCGGCCAAAAAGTCGTTGACGCGCTCAAAGAGGGGTATGCCGAAACGCTCGATGAGGCGCGGCAGGCCAGCGATCAGCGCAAACGCGAACTCGAAGCCGAGTTCAAACGGATGCGCTCCAAGTAAGAGGACCGAGGACTGAGACAAAACCAGACTCAGTCCTCGAACCTCAGTCCTCAGTGCTTTATTTTGTATCCACCTGCAACTGATAGGGCATCGGGATCGTCGTCACGGGCGAGAGCGGCGTGAGCGCCAGCACCAGCGACTCGGCGTTGGGGTTGGGCGTGAACGTCCACGACTGCTCGGTGTCGGTGGCGAGCCAGCGCGTGACCTGCACTTCGCCGTCGACCGTCTCGATCATCTGCACCCAGGCGGACTGGGGCAGGCGGTTGTCGGTGCGAATCCAGCCCTGGAAATCCCAGCCTTCCGCATCCCCTTCAAAGTCTTCGCTGTAGTTCAGCGCATCGACGCGTACATCGTCGATGGCCACGCCCGCCTGATTCACAGCGTCGTCGGTGATCATCTCGAAGCGGACGAGGATGTTTTCGCCCGCGTAAGCATCCAGCGAGATCGACTCGTCAATCCACGTGGCGGTGCTGCCGCCGCTCGTGCCCGTGTAGCCGTCGCCGTAGGATGTGCCATACGGATTGTCGCTGGTCGTGTGCGGCGTGGGGATGATGTCCCACGTGGCCCCCTCGTCTTCGCTGACCATCACATAGCCGTAGTCCCACAGGTCTTCGAGGTGATACCACAGACGATAATCGAGGGTCGCGCTGGTCACACCCGTGAGATCAAAGGCGCGGGTGAGTGTGGTATCGGTCATGTCGCCGCGATTGCTGTAGGCGACCGTTCCGGTAATGTCGGCGTCGATCAGCGGCGCGCTGTCCGGCATGGCGAGGCTGACTTCCATTGCCTTCACGCCCTCCATGGGCAGCAAAGTGAAGTAGTGCGCGGCGTACTGCGGTACTTCCCCACGTACGGAGACGGGATAGCGCGTGTAGGTCGCCTGATCAACCGCTACCGTGCCCAAATCCGCGATTGAGGTGTACCCGCGGTCCCAGTTCGTCCCGATAGTGCGATTGGCGACGACCCAATCGGCGAAGAACTCGTCGACGCCGGGTTCGCCCAGCGCACGCAGCACATCGTCGACCGATTGCAGGCCGCGCGGCGCATTGTCAGCGCTCAACTGCTGCATGGCGTCGAGGCCGTAGCGGTCGTAGAAGTAGATGAGGAACATCTGCGCCGCGCCGTAGTTCGCGCCGCGCAGGAAATTGTCTTCGTTCCAGTAATTCAACTGGGTCTGCGGCGCGTACAGGAAGTCATAGGCGAAGAAATCCGGCGTGCCGTTGAGGTAATACTCGGTGAACGTCGATAAACCTTCGTTCATCCACGTTTCTTCGTTGAACTGAAGGTTCTGGCGGATCATGTGCTGGAACTCATGCGCGACGATCACGCCCGTCGAGCGCACGTCGAACGAGGTGCCGAGCGCGTCGAGGTTGAAGAAGAACATCTCGCGCTCGTTGCTGCCCTCCACCGCGGCTTCGGGATAGCTGTCGTCGCTGCTGACATACGCCGCCGTCGAGCCGCCGAGTTGGTAGGCGAACAAACCATGCACACGCAGGTCGCCGTCGATGCCGGGCTGCGCTTCGCTGCCCCACAGATTGCGCACCTGATCATAGACTTCGTCGTCGAAGAAGTCGGCTAGTTCCTGCAAATCGCGCGTGGAGACGTTCGCGCCATTTTCCACCCACAGATAAATGTGTTCGCCCGCGACTTCCAGCGTCGCCGTGATATCGCGCGTATAGCCTTCGCTGGAATTGGACACGCGGAATTCATCTTGGTCACCGACCTGCCGATCCGGCGGGGTGTCTGGCGGCGCGGGGATGTCGGTCACGCCGCGCAGACGTTCAGCCAGTTCGAGGCGGTCGCGCGGGGGAATAGGTTCGCTGGCCAGTTCGGTCAGCGTGGGGTACTCGGGATCGACATCCTGAGCCATGACGCCGCCCGCCATCAACAGCAGTGCCAGCACAAGCAACAGTTTTCTCATGGGTTCCCTTTTCTGTTTGATGATCACAGCGCATACTCCGGCACAGCGGAGATCAGCACCACTCTGACTCAGTATACAGCGAGTCGCAGGGTGCGGTTCGATGCGTAGGTGAGCCGTAGGGACACGGCGCGTCAATCAGTTTGGAACAAAATCAGAAGTGGTGCGTATAAGGGAGTGACACTCAAGACCGCTTTGGCCCAAGGGGGGAACCATGAGCCAAACCAGCACCGCACCAACAACCAAAGCCGCCAGCCCACTGGGCGTGCGGAATTTCCGCTTACTCTGGATCGGCGAGAGCGTATCGCTCCTCGGCGATCAATTCACCCTCATCGCGTATCCGTGGCTCGTACTGCAATTGACCGGCGACGCGCTCATCCTCGGCACGGTGATGGCGCTGATGGGCATTCCGCGCGCGCTGTTTATGCTGATCGGCGGGGCGCTGGTTGATCGCTTCTCACCGCGCACCATCATGCTTGTCACGAACGCCGCCCGGCTCGTGCTCGTCGGCGTGTTGGCCGCGCTCACGCTGAGCGACGCGATCCAGTTGTGGATGCTCTACGGCTTCGCGCTGCTGTTCGGTCTGGCCGACGCCTTCTACTTCCCCGGCCAATCGTCGATTGTGCCGCAAATCCTCGACAAGGATCAATTGCAGAGCGGGAATACGATTGTGCAGGGGACGGCACAGCTCAGCCTGTTCCTCGGCCCGGTTTTGGCGGGTGGGCTGATCGCGCTCGTCGGTGGGACGGCCAGTGCCAGCGCCGACGCGCTGCCCAGCATGATCGGGATCGGCGTGGCTTTCGGGATCGATGCGCTGTCGTTTCTCGCGTCCATCGGGGCGCTGTGGCTGATGCGGCCGCGCCGCGCCGTCGAACTGGACGCGGATCAGCGGAGCGTCATCCAGTCGATTGCGGCAGGCATGCGCTACCTGTGGCAGAACGAAGCCCTGCGCTTCATCCTGATCCTGATCGTGGCGTCGAACTTCTTCATCATGGGGCCGATGATGATCGGCATTCCGGTGCTGGCGAAGACGACGCTGGCGGAGGGCGCGGCGGCCTATGGCATCGTGATGTCGGCCTTCGGTGGGGGCGCACTCGTGGGGATCATCCTCTCCGGCGTGCTGCCCCGGCTCAAACCAGCGCGCATGGGCACGATTCTGCTCACGATTCAGGCGTTGATGGGCGTGGCGCTGGCGCTGCTGCCGCTCAGCACGGCGACCGCCTACGCGGCGGTCATGGCGCTGCTCATGGGCGCGGTCAACGGGTACGTGAACATTTCCTTCTTCACATGGCTGCAAAAACGCGTGCCCGAACACCTGATGGGGCGCGTGATGAGCGTGATCATGTTCGCGTCGGTCGGGTTGACCCCGGTCTCGACGGCGCTGGCGGGCGTGCTCATCGACTGGAATCTGACGGCGGTCTTCATCGGCGGCGGGATTCTGATGGCGCTCGTCACGCTGCTTTCGCTGACCTCGCGCGCGGTGCGGGACATGGGCATGCAGGTCACGGGCGAGTTCCAGGCTGTGAGCGTCGGCGATGCCGTGCGCGCGACGAGCGAGCTGCCGAATCTGCGCACGGCCACGGGGGAAATCCCGATCATCGGCGGGGATTAGTTAACGACTCAGACCCCAGACCCCAGACCCCACCCCCGGCCCTGTCAGGGATAGGTTTTTAATGCTTCCCAATGGAAGCGCGTTTCTTTCGCCAAACCCCAGGGAGGCGCCTCGTCCTGTTTTCTCTGGATGACGAAAAGCCTGCCATCCGGAAAGCAAGAAGGTTTTAGCCAAGGGTGACGGTTGTTTTGAAAGGAGGACGAGGCATGCCTCGTCCCCCTCGAAAACCTACCCCTGTTAGCTAGCACCCCCGGCACCCTCTCCGAGCGGAGAGGGGAGACAGAAGACTCGCCGCTCCTCCCCTCTCCCCGCTTGGAGAGGGGTTGGAGTGAGGGGTTAACCACTGTCGCTCTGGTTGAAGTATAGAAAACCTTCAATCAGTACCGGACAAGCCTTAAATTCCCTCTCCCAAGGGCGAGGGGACTGGAAAACCTGGTTCTTGTCCCCCTCTTCGCTCGGAGAGGGGGCTAGGGGGATGAGGCTAGTACTTACCCCCCGCTACACATCTTTCCAGCGGACTTCATGCATTTTCGCCTCCGGGTCGATCATGCGGATGAGGCGTTCGCCCTCTTCGGTGAGCGCGTCCCGATCGGCTGGCGCGAGGGGAACGAAGGGAGCGATCACCAGCGCGGCGGCTTTTTTGGCGCTTTCGACCGTCCACAACCCGGCGACAAAGCCATCGACGAGGATCGTCGCGGAGATGCGCAGATTGCCCGACCCGAAAATGCGGTCGCGGTACTGATCGCTGATGATGCGCGTGCGCTTGGCATGGGACAGCAGCAGATTGTCGAATTCCGGCAGGAACCGCACGGGCGCGGGGGTGTCCGCATCGGGGATCGGCTGATTGGGCAGGTCGAAGTATTCGGCGCGTCCGCCCGCTTCTTTGTAGGTGACCAATTCCGGGCGCAATGCCTCGAACACCTCTTTGAGCTTGCTTAAGCCGGACCACGTCTGCGCATCGCTGACCGTTGCCGGGCCGAAGGCCGCCAGATAGCGTAGCACGAGCTCGCGCAGCGTCGGGGCTTGGGGAATCGGCTGAGCGAGCCAGGTCTCGGCAAGCGTGAACTTGGGATTGCCAGGGTAAGCCCACGCGCCGCCATCCGGCACCACGACCAGCGGGATTTGCGTGCGCAGCATATAGCGGATCGAGCCAATATCGGCGGTCGGGTAGCGGGCGCTGAACTGCGCGGTGATGTCGGCGAAAGTGCGCGGCGTCTCCGCAAGGAAGGCGCGCCCTTCTTCCAGTACCACTGCCGGATCGAAGCCGCTTTTGTCGCGATTTCCGGTGACCGCTGTCAGCGACACATCGAGCGCGGGCTGAATCGTCGTGCGAAAGCGCACATAATCCGCCGCGCTGAACAGATGTAGGGTGGCGCGCATGAGTGTCGCTTTGACGAGCGTGCGCTCACGGATGAGACGCGTCATCTCGGTGCGGTCGAACGTTTGCAGGCGCGTCCATAAGCCGATGTAAGGCGCGCTCAAGGCCTGCGACTGCATCCCGGCCAGCCGTTCGACCCCTTCAGGGATGGTCAGCGGGGCACGCTCGAGCAGCATTTGCCGCGCCAGCGTGGCGCGGTTGAGTTCGCGGGTGGTCAGCGTGCGAATACTCATCAATCCTCCTACGGAGTTAAGTCATACAGGGTGAGCCGCGGTCGACCGTGCGCATCGTCGATGGTGGTGACAATTTGACCCGGCGCACTCGTCGGCACATACGGACTCGCTTCGAGCACGACGTACACACCCGCCGCGCGGTTCCCGCTGAACAACTGAGCCAACGCGTCAACATCCTGCCCATTGGGGCGTATAAGCGGACAGTTCACGGGCAGGTCGGGGAAGCGATAGCGTAAGCCCTGACAGTTGGAGAGCGCGCCGATCACTAACTGTATCTCGCGCGCGTTCAACTCTGCGCCGACTGCATCCAAGCCGAAGCCGGAGGCATCTGTCCCCGTGTACTGGGTGATGTCGACGCGGGGCAGCGGCAGGTCAGCGGGGGCGGCGACCGCGAACGGCAGCCACACCAGCGCGGCCCATACTCCCACCCCGATTAATGTGACTACCGCGGCGAAACGTGAACGCCGCGCGATCTCCGCCAGTACGAGCGCCGCGCAGAGTAGCATGATCGCCACGGGGACGATGAAAAAGCGCGTTTCCTGCGGCAGATTGATCCACAAAGCGAACACTGGTGCGAGCAGACTCAGCGGGAGGAACCAGCGTCGCCGCACGATCAAGATGATGACGGCCAGCAAACACAGCCCCAAAACGGGGGGACTCAAATACCCGCTGAGCGCCTCGACGGTCAACCCGGCATTGCCGAGGATGCGGTCGAGCGAGAAAAAGGTGCTCGAATCGAAGTCAGCGCGCGCGCTGACGGCCAATGACAGGGAATTGGACAGGAAATCGAGCCCGCGGGAGCGTACAACGAGCACGAACGCCGCCAGCAGACCGAGCCCTACACCCAACGCGATTCCCAGCCACATGGCGCGCCGCCGCAGTGTGATACGGCGTTCCCCCAGCGTGAGCACCGCCGCAAGCGGGATACCATAGTAGGGCAGCGTGTTGATCTTCGCGCCGACCGCGCAGAACAGACAAATCCCGCACAGCAGTGCATCCCACGCACTAACGCGCCGCGAGAGGCGGTAGGCGAAGTACAGCGCCGCCAGCACCGCCGCACCCGAAACCGGATCAGCAAGGGCGAGGCGACCGAAGAAGAAGTGATAGGCGCTGAAGGTGTAGAGCAGCGCGGCGCAAACCATGCCCCACGACCCGGCGGCCAAGCGACCGATCCCCATAACAGCCGCAACGCCCACCAGCGCGGCGATCAGCGTCGCGGCGCGCGCGACCCACAGCGGATCGCTGGCGGTCGGTTGGAACAGGGCTAACCACCACACGGTGAACTGGCGGCCTAAATTGATGCCTTCGAGCGGGGACAGGTTGCGCACGATGAGTTCGCCCGTGTAAATGTGGACGGTCTCATCGATGAAGGGCGGAAAACGGCTGATGCTGCCGAGATTCACACCGAAAAACAGGAGCAGCAATCCAGCGCTGAGGAGGGGGTACCAACGTCGCAGGGTCAAGTGCGCTACTCCTTCACAGGTGGAAATCACGATTTGAGTATACGCAGACTCGCGGCGGCTGCCTACCATGCGCCGGGATGACGGCATGCTGCAACCGCGATCTTTATATGCGTTTGCAGCGGGGAATGTGACGGCTCAGAGACTGCGTTGTGCGTCGCAGTCTCTGGGTGTCTATCTGGCTGTTTCCAACAAGTCGAGCGTGAAGTGTTCGAGCGTGGGCAGCACGGTATCGGCCAGTGCCAGCACGTCCGGCGCGAGCGGAAACTTGGGGCTGGGCACGGCGATAATGTAGCTGCCCGCCGCTTGGAGTGAGCGCACGCCGTTGCCCGAATCTTCGATGCCCGCGCACTGTGTCACATCCACGCCGAGCTTGGCGGCAGCGGTCAGCCAGATTTCCGGGTCGGGTTTGCCGCGCTGCATGTCGTCGCCATAGACGACCGTCTGATAGACCGAGCGGAGCCCGGTGATCTTCAACACATGGTCGATGACGCGGGTGGGCGACCCCGACGCCAGCGCGATCGGATAGCGGCTGGCGCTCAGTTTGACCGCCTCCACTGCGCCGGGGAGAATCGGGAGCTGCTCGCCCAATTTCGCCATCACCAGCGTGATCACGTCGTCCATGATTTGATCGAGCGACATGCTCAAGTTGAGACGTTCCTGCATCACGTGCGCCCACTCGATGGTCGAGCGCCCCATCGCCAGCTTCTGATCGTCCATCGTCCACGGTTTGCCCAGCCGCGCCGCAAATTCAATGCGCGACTCGTACCAGCACGCCTCGGAGTCCAACAGGACGCCGTCCATATCCCATAGAACTGCTTGAACTGCCACTGATTTTGCTCCTCTCCGGATGTAATGTGAGGACGATAGCGCCGAATGGAGAGGTAATTTCTGTAGGGACGAGACATGTCTCGTCCTCTGGTTCTCATTCGCAAAAGGACGAGGCATGCCTCGTCCCTACTATTTCAAGTCGTCCCTCAGTGCTCAGAATTGTAGCATGAAGTCCGGTCGGTCAAAATTGTCGAGGTAAGCTAGGCGCGTGTTGAAAATGAGTCCGACTCCGACCCCACCCCCGGCCCCTCCCCGAATTCAGGGAGGGGAGCCAACAGCGCCTGCCAAGCCGAATCCGTCTTCGTAGGGACGCAATTTATTGCGTCCGCTGACGAAGGGAAAGGCTTTAAGGGATGCCTTTTTAAACATCCTCATGCTGCGCCCCTACGGTTATAGCTTCTGGGTGAAGTTAAGTTGTTACACGCCCCACACCCGGTGATCGCTGAGGTATTTGTAGGCATTGTCCGGGAACAGCGTGACGATCACGCCCGGTTCGCCGCGCTCCGCCAGCTCGTGCGCGATTTTCAGCGCGCCCACCGTCGCCGCCGCCGCGCTGATGCCGACGAGATAGCCTTCTTCGCGGGCGAGTCGCCGTGCCATGCTGTGCGTGTCCTCCGTGCTGATGCCGATCTGCCGATCCGGGAAGAACTCGTCGTAAATCCCCGGCTTGATAGCCGTCGGCATGTGTTTCAGACCTTCCAGCCCGTGGAACGGCGAATCCGGTTGGAGCGCGATGATCTGCACGTCGGGATGGTAGTCCTTGAGCCGCCGCCCGGTGCCCATCAGCGTGCCGGACGTGCCCAGCCCGGCGATGAAATGGGTGACCGCGCCCTCGGTCTGTTCCCAGATTTCCACGCCCGTCGAGTTATAGTGCGCGCGCCAGTTCGCCGGGTTGTTGTACTGGTCGGCGTAGAAATACTCGTCGGGGTGCGCGGCGATGAGCTCGCGCACCGCACGGATCGCGCCGTCCGAGCCTTCGAGCGGGTCAGTGAGCACGAGTTCGGCACCGTAGGCGCGCAAAATCGCGACACGTTCCTGACTGGCGTTGGCAGGCAGGAACAGCTTGACCTTGTAGCCCTTCGCCGCGCCGAGCATGGCGTAGGCGATGCCCGTGTTGCCGCTCGTGCTGTCGAGGATGGTTGTGCCGGGGCGGAGTTTGCCCGCCGCTTCGGCCTCGCGAATGATGTTCGCCGCCGCGCGATCTTTCACACTGCCGCCGGGGTTGGCCCATTCGGCCTTGGCGAACACGCGCACATCGGCGGGCAGGTGCGCTGTGATGTTGCGGAAGGCGAGCAGCGGTGTGTTGCCAATCAGCGCTTCGATGCTCGCCGCGTTGATGGTCGTTGGTGTTTGGTACAGCATGCGTCTAGGCCTCATACAAACAAAAAGCCGGCAGTAGAAATAAAAAAGCGCGGTGCTCCGGTCTGTTTACCGGGCGATCCACGCCTTCTACTGTCGGCTCGAAAGGTCGAGAGTTGAATTAACTAGCCGTCTGAAGGTCGCTGATCGCTCCGCTTCAGACAACAACATGCGCTCATGAAATACATCAGGAATGTCCTGTTTGGTTGATGTGATTCAGTGTATGCGATCAAGTTTGGCCTGTCAACTGACCGCAGTCCGTTTTTGCAGATGCTCACCGAATATTCAGGGTGCGGTTGGCAAGAAAATTGGTACTCATGAATAACTGGCAGGCCACACCTGAGGGTGTTGAAAAAGCCATTTGAAAAATCCGTTGTTTTCGCGTGTGTAGGAGCAAGGCACGCCCTTGCCCCTACAAGAGAAATTGCGAATATTCAGATGGTCTCTAAATGCTCCGTCCGGCAATTGATTGCAGAAAAGGAAGCGCTTTTTCGTAGGGGCGCACGGCCGTGCGCCCCTACAAACCCATATTCGACCATTGACCGGATGAAGCAGTTAGCAGGCTTTGTAGACGAAACCGTCCGCGCCGAGGTACATGCCGCCATCCACGTTGATGCACAGCTTGATCGAGTAGATGTGCGGCTTGTCCGGGTAGAGCACATCCGACATGTACTGGATGGGCGTGTGCCCGTGCACAATGTGTTGGCCGCCGTAGCGCCGCAGTGTCTCCGAGGCGCGCAGAATACCATCGGGGCGTGTTTCGGCGAAGGCGAAGCGCTGCGAGAACAGGTCGAGCAGATGTCCCCATTCGCCGAGTTCGTCATCGCGCAGGATGGCGCCGATTTCGTCGTTAATCGCGTCCAGCGACTGGCCGTAATCGCGGTAGAAGATCGCATCGGCGTGCATGAGCAGGTAATCATCGACGCGGGCCAGCGCCGGGAGATTGCGCAGCCACGCGATCTGCGGGGCTTTGATGCGCTGCAAATCGCGCTCCTGACCACCATTGCGCCGCCACGCGGCGGCCATGCCGCCCTGATTGCCGAAGCGATGCGCCGCCAGAAACATGATTTCGTGGTTGCCGAGCAGCGCGCCGACCGTGCCGCCCGCCACGCCCGCTTCGCGCTGCAAGCGCATCACCAGTTCGACCACGCCGATCCCATCGTCGCCCCGGTCGAAGAAGTCGCCTAGAAACCAGACCCGGCTGTCGCCCCCACACCATGCGAGTTCCCGATTGATGAGGCGCGCCTTCGTCAGCAGGGTGATCAGCTTGTCGCGGTGACCGTGAATATCGCCGATAAAGTAGAGTGCGCTCATGAGACATCCGGCACGACGGCAAATTCGAAGGGCGGCTCACCGTCGAAGAACTGAGGGGCTTCTACGAAAATTCCGCGCCCGGTCACGGCGACTGTGCCATCGGGGAGGGTCACACTGCCGAGCGTGAAGACCTTCCGGCCGTCCTTGCTCTCGATTTTGCCCGTGATTTGCACGGTCACGCCGAGCGGAACCGGATGCTTGTAGTCGAAGCTGAGGTGGACGGCCACCACCCGCGACCCGGACAGATGCGCCGCCGCGCCCATCGCTTCATCGATCAGCGCGGCCAGTGCGCCGCCATGCGCGTAAGCGGGCGGCCCGGCCTGGCGTTCGGTCAATGCGACCGCGGCGATCACGCTGTTATCGCTGTGCAGGCGCAGTACCGCGCCCATCTCATCTAAGAACTGTGATCCTGTGATCCGCATCAGCCTGTCCTTACTTCAGTGCGCCCGATTATAGCGAACCTTGACCCTGGTGGGAATTGAACGCCCGGTTCTGGTTTGGGGTAGTATCGGGACGGACTGGTTCACAGAGGATGCTGGTGATGCGGAAACTGATGCTGGTGGTACTGTGCCTGTGCTGGATCGGCGCGCTGGCGGCGGTCGCACAGGAAGCGACGCCCGAGGCGACCCCGGAAGCGTGGCTCGTAGACGGGGTAGAGCGCACGTATACGCTCTATGTGCCGGAGACGGTCAGCGACCCCGCGCCGTTGGTGATCGTGCTGCATGGGCGCTTTGGCACGGGCGCGCAGATAGCCGACTATTCGCAGTTCAACCGCGTGGCCGACGACGAAGGCTTCATCGTCGCGTATCCGGATGGGGTTGACGGGGAGTGGAACTTCGTGCGCGCTGTCCCCGGCTACGACGAAACGCGCGATGACCTCGCGTTTCTGGTGGCGCTCATCGATCACATTGCGGAAACGCAGGCGGTCGACCTGACGCGCGTGTATCTGGCAGGCTTCTCGAACGGCGGGTTTATGGTGCATCGCGCCGCCTGCGAAGACCCGACGCACTTCGCCGGGTTTGCCGTGGTCGCCGCGGCGGCTTTCGGCGGCATGCAGGACGTGTGTACCAGCGAACTGCCCGCGCCGATGATCCTGATTCACGGCACGGCGGACGAGAATGTCCCGTGGGACGGCACGGGCGTCACCCGGAACGGGCAGACGATCTACATCACCTACCCGATTGGCACGACGTTCAGCTATTGGGCATCGGTGAATGGCTGCGAACAGGACGCCACCACGCGCGATTTCCCCGCGCTGGACGCCGCAACCAGCGTGCGCGCGCTGACGGTCACCTGCCCGGAAGGCACGGCGGTCACGCTCTATGGTGTGCTGAATGGGGGGCACAATTGGCCGCGTCCGGATCTGGAGCCGTATTCGGGGTCAGGCGCGGTGAATCACGACATTGATGCCGCGCGGGAGATTTGGAACTTCTTCGAGCCGTTGAGTCGGGAACAAGGAAACAGCCTCACCCCCTAACCCCCTCTCCGAGCGGAGAGGGGGAAACCTATTTGCCTGTCTTCCCCTCTCCCACGGGAGAGGGGACTGAGGGGTGAGGCTGCAGTGAAGCGTTACGGCGCGCTGCCGTTCGAGCCGTTGGTGCTGCTCGGCGGCGTCGGCGCACCCGCGTTGGTGATCGCCGCGGTGACGCGGTTCGCCAGCCCGGTCAACTCCATGGGGATGACAAACTTAGTCGAGCTACTGCTGCCAACTGCGCGCAGCGTGTCGAGGTACTGGAGCATGAGCGTCTTTTCGTCGACGTCCTTCGCCTCTTTGAACAGGGCTTCCAGCGCCAGCGCGCGGCCTTGCGCCAGCAGCACCTGTGCCTGCCGTTCACCTTCGGCGCGCAGCACGAGCGACTGCTTCTCCCCTTCGGCCGTCAAAATGGCCGACTGCTTCTCGCCTTCCGCAACCATGATTGCGGCGGAGCGTTCACCTTCCGCCCGCGTGACGGTAGCGCGGCGTTCACGTTCGGCGCTCATCTGGCGGTTCATGGCTTCCTGCACGAGCTTCGGCGGTTCCACTTCGCGGATTTCGACGCGCGTCACCTTCAGGCCCCAGCGTTCGGTCACTTCGTCCAGCTTGACGCGCAGCACATCGTTGATGGCTTCGCGCTTCGAGAGCACATCATCGAGTTCGATATCGCCGATGACCGCGCGCAGGGTAGTCGCCGCAATGTTGAGCGAGGCTGCCACCACATTTTCGACTTCCAAAATCGAGAGCTTGGGGTTAACCACGCGGTAGTAGACCAAAAAGTCGATGTCGATGGCGGTGTTATCCTTCGAAATCGCCGTCTGCCGCGGAATTTCGAGGAAGCGTTCGCGCAGGTCAACGCGGCGCGCCGTTTCCAGCAGCGGAATGATGAAGGTGATCCCCGGTCCGCGCGTCCCGGCATACTTCCCTAACGCCAGTACGACCAACCGCTCGTATTCCGGGACGATTTTGACGATGCTCGACAGCAGCAAAAACAGGAAAATGACGAGGCCAATGACTAGAATAGGGGCAAGTTCATCCATGCGCTATATCTCCTCAAGAGGTTGGTGATGCTTCTGCTTCACAGCTTCAACGAATAAGGTCAAACCATCCTGCTCGACGACGGCGATCGCCGTGCCCGTAGGCAGAGGCATATCCGACCGCGCCGTCCATGATTCCCCGCGCACATACACGGTGCCGACCGGATCAATCGCTTTTTGGACATAACCCACCGCCCCAGTGATCGGCTCATCGTCGAGCATCGCCGGTTTCTGCTTGTGCGATTCGAGCACGCGCAGCAAGGCGTAGCGGTGATACAGCAGGGCTGCGCCGACGGTGATGGCGATCAGCGGGAGTGCCACTGAGACGCCGTTGGAATACAGCGTGAGGCTGCCGATAGCCTGCAGAATCAAGCCGGTGACGGAAACGAGCGCGAGGCGCTTTTCGATCAAGGGCATGACGAGGAAGCCGAGCACGCCCACCACCAGCAGCAGCACGGCCAGCCAATTGGTGGGGAGCTGAGTGAGCAGCGCAATCGCGCCGATCAACCCGCCGACCGCGAGCACCTCAATGATGCCCGTCCCCGGCACATAGACGGCGGTCACGCTCAACCACAACGCGGCTAGGAGTATCAGATAGACGATGTTCGGGTCAACAAGCATGGTCACGTCCTTTCAACCCTCACTTTGATTCATTATAACGCAGATGACGGTCACCCCACCCCCTAACGCTTAGGGGAGGGAGGTCAAGAATTGATTAAATCGGGTCGTGCCGGACCATCGAATATTTTAAGAAACAGCTAATCCGGACGACAGGCGGGACGGTGAAGAATAATTGCGCAGGCCTTGATTTTGGGAATATAATGCTCTCACGTTGGAATGTAATGGAAGGTACGGGCTTGTTACCGACCTCAATTGTGATGCCCGATTTGAAAATTAACCCGGAACGTCTGCACGCCGATTTCGTCGAACTCGCGCACATCGGGGCAACGCCTGAAGGCGGCATCAACCGCCTCGCTCTCTCAGCCAATGACATCCACGCGCGCGCGTGGTTTGCGGACAAAGTCGAAAGCGCCGGGTTGGCCGTGCGCGATGATGACGCGGGAAACCTGAGCGGCGTGCTCTACAGCGCCGAACCCGGCGCCAAGACGCTCCTCCTCGGTTCCCATTTAGACAGCGTCCCCAACGGCGGCCAGTATGATGGCTCAGTGGGCATTTTGTGCGCGCTGGAATGCCTGCGCACGCTCCGCGAAGCTGACCTTGATCTGCCGATTAATGTGGAAGTGATTGACTTCACCGACGACGAAGGCTGCTGGAAGTCGTTGTTTGGCTGCCGCGCGCTCACGGGCGCGCTGGCGCAGGAAGACCTCTCCGCCATCAATTACGGCGAAGGTTCGTTCCGCGCTGCCTTGATGCAGGTTGGGATCGATCCCCGGGCGATTTGGCGGGCAAGCCGCGCGCCGCAGTCGATTTGCGGCTATCTGGAAGTGCACATTGAGCAGGGACCGCGCCTGCATCGCGAAGGCGTCAACATCGGCGTCGTAAGCGGCATCGTCGGGCGTACCACCCACCGTGTGACCTTCTTCGGTCAGGCCGGGCATTCGGGCACGACCGACATGTACAAACGTCGGGATGCGCTCCGCGGCGCGGCGCTGTTCATCGTCCGCGCGCATGACCTCGTCCGCGAACGCTACGGCGACGGCATTTTCAACTGTGGCGACGTCACGGTCGAGCCGGGCATGTTCAACGTCATTCCGAGCAAAGCCTGTCTCACCGTCGAGTATCGCCACGTGAGCGAAAAGCTGATGGCGGAAATGGAAACCGCCATTACGTCGCTCGCTCACCAGTGCGCCGCTACCTACGGTCTCGCCGTAGAAACTGAAGAGATTGCCCACATGCCAGCCGCTTCTTTAGCGGCTGGTATGATTCAGCTTCTCGAAGGGGTCTGCGACGACCTCGATTTGTCGCATAAGCGGCTTGTCAGCTACAGCGGGCATGCGCCGCAAATTCTCGCCGATTTCACCGATACGGGCATGATCTTCATTCCATCTGTCAACGGCATCAGCCATCACCCGGACGAATACACCGACTGGCCGGATGTCGTCAACGGCGCGAATGTGCTCCTGCAGGCCATTCTGCGCTTGGCGCACCGAAACTAACCGGACTCAACCTTAACCCAACTCCCTCTCCTTGAAGAGAGGGTAACTGCCCAAGGCAGAGGGAGTGCATTTTTAACTTATATATGTGGAGATACTCATGGTTCCTCGTCTGGAGGGGCATTTACCGGAACTGCTGCCGTTCGCCCGCGAACTCGCCGATGCGTATCACCGCGAGGTGATCACGACATGGGAAGCGTGGCACGAGCGCATCAGCCTGTGGTGGACGCCAGAACGCCTCGAAACGGCGGATCGCGTGATCCCAGGCTGGCGGCTGATGGCGACACATCCCTTTGGCAGCAATCTCGTGCATGTGACCTCGGTCGTGGTGGCGCTGCTCATGCTGCCCGAATACGCCGAACTTACACCCGACCAGCAGCGCTTAGTCGAATGGATCGTCATCTTTCACGATGTGGCCAAGCGGCGGCAGCTCGGCGTACGCGATCATGTGCATACGTTCCGATCAGCGGCGATCACGGGCGGGGCGCTCTCCGCGCTCGGTTTCCCCGTCAATGGCGACGATGAAGCGGTGCTGCGTTGGTCACGTCTGACCTATGACGCGGCGACCACGAACGCCAAGGGCGAGCCGATCCCCGACAATGCCAAACTGCCCGCGATCACCGATGGCATCCGCGCATTGTTCGGCTGGGACACCTCGACGGGGTTGATCGTGCGCGGCGTGCTGCATCACCAGACAATCACCAATGTTGAAGACGATCCGCAGGCCGCCGAACTCACACCCGACGAAATCCGCCGCTACATCAGCCCGGCGCTGCTGCCCATTCTGCGCGTGTTTTACCTTGCGGACTGCGACGCGTGGGTGCTGTTTGACCTAGACAACCGGTCGCAGTGGCGGCAGAGTACGCTCAACGTGTTCGCCGCCGTCGCGCGGTTGCTTGCCTAGGAACATCACGATGTGTGCCTGGCGCATTGCCTGATCAACCTCTGTCCGCTTTCCCCTTTTGACGCGATGCCGATCTCCCAGGCTTAAGGGCTAGAAACAAACGTTTCTCCCGGGGCCGCCCCACAACATGTCCACAAAACCGGCCCCAGCACGAGACCGAACACCGAGTCCACCCCCCACACAACCCCCCCCCCCCCTAACCCCGCCCCCCCAAAGAACCCGCATCAACAACCCGGCCCCACAAACATGGCAAAAAAAAACGGAGGGATCCAACCCAGCCCCAGAAAAACCATCCCAAGCCCCCCCGCTCCCCGGGCCCCCCCCCCCCAATGGGTGGTCCCCCTTTGACGGCCCCGCGCACAAAGGCGCGTACCCTGAGTCGTGGTATCAGTACATGGGAATGACGCAAATGGCAGCGCAAGAAACACTGCGCCTCGTGACCGAGCTCGACGGCGAAACGGCGATCAAGCTGTGGCTCAAGGGACTGGGGATCGAGTCGGTGGTGAAAACGGAAGTGGAAGAGCGCGTGGTCTACTGGGCGGACGGCCCGGGCATGATCCTCATGGCGGCGGAAGTCAGCCAGCGCGCGCGGGAGTGGATGGGCGCGACCTTCGGCTTACCGGCGACGCTCGAAATCGGCTTTGAGCTGGACGCGTGCCGCGATCGTTCCTCGCCGCGCACGACGATCATCAAGGGGACGCTTGAATTCCTCAAGCAGACGGGCGCAGATGGCGGCTTATGGTTTGACACCAACAAGACGCTCGTGCTCATCAAGCGCGGGGGCGAACTGACGCTCGATGCGAATGACAGCGTGTGGACAGCGGCGCGCCTCAACCTCATCGCCGAGCCGTACACGCAAGAAGCGCTAAAAGCATATTAGCGATTAGCGATTAGCGATTAGCCAAGAGCCGGTGCTAATGGCTAAATGCTAACAGCTAATCGCTGCTGTTCTCACACTGTCGGGCGAATGACCGACAACACGCGCCCCTGCACCTGACAGTGCGCCGCCGAGACGTAGATCGCGTCCATCGTCGGGTGCGCGGGCTGCAAACGGACGCGCTCGCCTTCGTTATAGAAGTACTTGAGCGTGGTTTCGCCACGTTCGTCTAGCCACACCGCGACCATGTCGCCGTTGTTGGCCGTCGCCTGCTTGCGGAAGATGACGATGTCGCCATCGCTGATCATGGCGTCGATCATCGAATCGCCGCGCACCTTGAGCGCGAAGACTTCCGCCGGTTCGACGCCGCGCAGCAGCATGGGCGCGACTTCCACCGCGTCGCCGCTCTCCTGCGAGTCGTTGAACACGGGAATCGGCTGCCCGGCGACGATGCTGCCCGCCATCGGCACGCGCAGCACCTGCGGTGCGCTGAACACGGGCTGAACCGTCCCCTTCTTGCCATTCTTGACCAACCGCAGCCCGCGCGATGACCGCGCCGACCGCGCCAGATACCCCGCCGTCACCAGCTTGTTCAGGTTGTAATTGACAACCGACGTCGAAGCGATGCCCGTCGCCTCGCCGATCTGGCGGATGGTGGGAGGAAATCCGTGCGTATCGATATAAGTTTCGATAAAGCGCAGGATGTTCCGCTGCTTCTCCGATAGTTTTTGACGATCTCTCATAGCGCACTCCATGTTCCGTGTAAATCAAAACATATTTTCGATTGTAGGCGAACGCTCGTTCTAAGTCAATCAATTTGTTTCATAAAGGTTATAATAGAGGGAAGAACTCTCATTTTTCCGGGTGAAATTCCGATGACCAGTCTGCTCCACAGTTTGCGCGAACGTGATGCTTTTCTGCTGCCGCTGCTGGCAGAAGTTTGGAAAGTGAATGTTGATCTGCTGGAGCCGCCCCAGATGATCGAGGCGCTCAACAAGGCGATGCTCGATCCGGCGCGCGCGGAGGCGATCTGGGAGACGCTGAACGATCGCGAACGCGGGGCGTTGATCGCGCTGACCACGCCGCCGTCGAATGGCAAAATGCCGGAAGCCAAGTTCAACATGGTCTTCGGTGCGATCCGCCAGATGGGCGCGGACAAAGCCGCCAAAGAGCGACCACATCGCAACCCGACGACGCCCGCGGAGGGGCTGTACTATCGCGGCTTGATCGGCCTCGGCTTCGAATTGGCGGAGACCGGACAACGGCGCATCGTCTACATCCCGTCCGATCTGGGATCGGTGCTGCCGCTGCACAAAACCTCCTACGATGATCTCCCCGAAGAGGATGACGACGATTTCCCGGTCGAAGAGGCCGAACCGCTGGCCGCGCTGGAACGCGTCGACAACGTGCGCCCGGCGGATACATCACTGGTCGACGACATGACCACGCTGCTGGCCTATCTCCAACTGCACGCGCCGCTGCTGGAACGTGACACGTTCGCCGCGTCCGATCTCACGGCGTTGGCGAAAGTGCTGCTCAACTCGGATCGCGCGCGGTTGGTGTTTCTGCTCAGCCTGGGCGTGGGCGCGGACTTGATCGAAGTGCAGGGTGGACGCGCGCTGCCCAAACGCACCGAGGCACGCCGCTGGCTCGGCGGCAGCCGCTCGGAACAACTGCGCAAGCTGGCGGAGACGTGGCGCGAAACTGGCGCCTACGTCGACCTGTGGCATGTGCCCGGTCTGCACGTCGAAACCGAGGCCGGGACGATGAGCCAGTATCACCCCGCCGGGGCGCGCAGCGCGGTGCTCGACATCCTCAAAACGGCCGTGCCCGCGCAGGGCTGGTGGTCGGTGGATGACTTCATCGACAACATCAAGCAGGACAGCGCCGACTTCCAGCGCCCCAACAGCGACTTCGACTCGTGGTACATCCGCGACAACGACGGCAAATACCTCTCTGGCCTCAAGGATTGGGACGCGGTCGATGGCGCGCTGCTCGACTTCCTGATCACGTCGCCCCTGCACTGGCTCGGCCTCGTCGATCTGGCGGAGGGCGCGGCGCGGCTGACCGCCTACGGGCGCGCCTTCCTCGGCTTGAGCGCCTACCCCAACCCGACCGAGACGGGCGAGAAGATCGACGTGAGCGCGGATGGCTCGCTCAAGGTGTCGCGCAAGGTCGCGCGCATCGACCGCTTCCAGATCGCACGCTTCGCGACATGGCTCGGCATCGAGAACGGCGGCTACCTGTACAAAATCGACACGGACAGCATCAACCGCGCCGCCGGGCAGGGCATCAACACCGGGCATATCGCCGCCTTCATCAGCCGCGCGACCGGGGATGCGCCGCTGCCCGCCGCCCTCGCCAACTTGCTCAACAACTGGAAGGCGGGCGCGGTCGCCAGCGTGCAGTTCGAAAAAGTGACGATGCTGCGCACCACCGCGCCGGAGATCATGAAGCTGATCATGGAGACGCCCGCGCTGCGCCGCTTTATGGGCGCGCAGTTGGGCGAGATGGCGGCGATTGTGCGCACGGACAACCTCAACGACCTGCGCGACGCGCTCGGCGGGCACGGCATCCAAGCGGATATCATCGGGGGGTAGGTCATTTTTAGGATAAAATTCATAATTGATAATGTATCTTCTCGTCACTCCCTTGCTATACTGGCAGGGAAGATTCATTTTCCTGCTTAGAGGAGACCTACGAGAATATGCACCTGCAATCGTCGAAGTTTTCGAGGATCGTTTTCATCACGCTGTTTGTCAGTTTATTGGCGCTTCCATTGTCAGCGGTATTGGCTGGAACGTTGGTCGCGCCCGTCACTATGGGTGTGACGTGTACGGGAATCACCTTTACTGGTGGTGGTGAGTTGGCATGGGATCGGGATAACACGGGCACCGGGCTTGAACGTCTGGTGCTCGAAGCCCGCGATGGCAGCGGGAATGTGATCTTTTATGCGGAAGATACACGGTCTGTCGGCACATCTGCTATCGGTTTTTCTCCCATCTACCCATATGCATCTGCCCCGCAGACCAATTCGATCACGGCGCGTTTATATAGCCCGGCGGGAAATGGTTTGTCTGAACAAATGATTCTGAGTGTGACGGGGGATTGTCCCGGACTGCCCAGCGCCAATCCGCCCGGCCCGGCCATCCCGGAGGGCTTCGTGCTGCGGACGATCATCTGTGAAACCCCGGTCTATAACATGGTAGACGGACAGGCGGTAGCTGGCAGTGTGATCCTGGCGGGGCAGACCTGGTATGTCGACCCGACGCCCGTCGCCGGCAGTGATGGCGAGCTGTGGACAGAAATCTTCACCGCCGGGTGGGTCAACGGTTTCATCTCGACGGACTGCATCGGCGGGTGACGCTTTCCCTACGCCGCGCGGCTGATCGCCTGACGCATGCGAAAATGACGATAGGCTGGTAACAACTAACCTCACCCCTCAATCCCCTCTCCGAAAAGAGGAGAGGGGATTTCAAGCGCCCCGTCTGTCTCCCCTCGCCTTTAGGAGAGGGGTCGGGGGTGAGGTTGCCTGTTTCACCGACCCGATCTGAAGTGGAGACACCCCATGCGCCGATTCGCCCTACTGCTCGTTGTGCTCCTCGTCGTGAGCGTGATTCCCGCCCACGCGCAAGATGACATCCCCAACACCGACGGCATTCCCGCCAACTGCGAAAGCTCCAGCCCTTACGCTGATCCGAACCTGTTCCCGCGCTACGCCAACGGTCAGCTCGCCTTGATCGACTGGTCGAGCGGTGAGACCGTGCGCGTGCTGGAAACGGACAGCGCCGCGCCGAACTTCTGGCTGCTCGGCTGGTCGCCGGACTGCCATTACCTCGCGGGCGGGCTCGGCGATGGCTTGCGCTACACGACGATCCTCTGGGATGCGACGAACGGCGCGCAGATCGGCACGGTCGCCGATGGCTACCGCCGCCCGCACTTCCTGACGTGGTCGCCGCGGGGCGACGCGCTGGTGGTCGAAACCCGGCACGGCGCGTTCCTATGGGATTTGGCGACGGGCAATCGGCTGCAACTAACGATTACGTCGTACAATGCGCGGAGTTTTGCCCAGATCGAGTGGAATTATGCTGCGGGCACGCTGGATACTCTAAATCTTTTCTACAGGCCGATTATTTTCCGGCTGGACACCGGGCGACCAACGAACTTAACGCTGGCTGAGGATGAATACCCCGGCGGTTTCTTTGGGACGGTGACCGCGCCGAATGACCGCAGCCCCTATGTGTGCGGTGAAGTCTATCTGCCCAATATCTCGTTTCGGGTCTCCGAAGATCGGCTGCTGCTCAGGGATGATTTTACGAGTGAGACGCTGCAGGTCTTGGACTCCGATTTCGCGCAAGCGGTCAGCCGGGGCGGGGCGAGTGGAACCCTATCACCCAACTGTGAGTTCTACCTGGCGCTGCTGTATATGGGGCCAGAACGCCAGCGCCGCCTCGGCGTGGTGCTGCGCTTAAGCGATGGCGCGCGCCTGCACACGTTTTCCAACCTGCCGCGCTATTGGTCAACCGAGTTCGGCGATTCGCGTTGGACATGGCGCTGGTGGAATCAGCAGTGGGATGCGACGGGGCGCTACTTGCTCGTACAGACCCACGATGGCGCGCAGGTCTGGGACAGCGCGACCGATTTCACGTTCTACGTCACCACCGCGGCGGAGTCCCAGTGGTACGGCTACAGCGTGGATTCGTTCACGTGGGATCTGGCCAATGGGCGCGTCACGGTCGAGATGCTGCGCTCCGATGAAGTCCGCGTGTTCGACCTCGCGACGGGACAACGGGTGGAGTAACGGCTGCGCGCCCGCTACGTTTGAATCGGCGCAGGTTCGTAAGCGGTGAGCATCTCCCGCCACGCCTGCGGCATGGGCGCTGACTGATTGGTCTGATAGTCAAACACGACGATGGTGATCAGCCCGTTGGCGGCGACTTGCCATTGATCATCTACGCGCCGCACGATCACCTGCTCGGTGTCAAAGCTCTTGGTGCCGAGGCGCTTGGTGCGCGTGAAGACATGCACGTCGTCGCTGGCGTTGAGCGGCAGCTTGTAGTCGATGACGGCGCGCGCCATGATCAAGCCGAGCTTGTTCACGCTGCCATCCCACAAGGCCAGCGCGTTGAAGTAGCTGATGCGCGCCTGCTCAAAGTAGGTGAGGTAGACCGCGTTGTTGACGTGGCCGAGCGCGTCGAGATCTGACCAGCGCACAGGCATAGCGATGTGGTGCCGGAAGCCTTCCGGCGGCGTCATTGAAGTCATATCGTCATCCCGTTCCACAGTAGCGGTGATTGGCCGTAATGATAGCACGGCGCAGGTCAAGGAAGGGTGAATCGGTGCTGTAGACCTGCAAACGCACGACGTTCGCGTTCACCCACAGCGAGACGGGCTGCTGCAAGACCTGCCCAAACGTCAGCGGACAGCCGACAAACCCGCTGTTGGCGATCAACGGGCCATAGCGCAGGTCGAGGCTGACCAGATACTCCGCGCCGGAATAGCTGGACAGTGTGACAAATTCATCCGGGGCAGCATACACATTCCACAGATCGCCCACGCGCAGGGAGGTCGCCAGAAATAGCCGGTTGACGACATCGCCGTCGCCCGCTTTGGTGTTGAAATAGATGCCGCCTTCCCACACGCCGATCACGGGTGAGTCGGCGTGGTAGGCGTCGCTCCACATCCACGCGTACCACTTGTCGAAGCCGTAGTAATTGGCCGCTGATAGATCGCTCACGTTGGGGGCGCTGTTGAGCAGGGGCAGCGCTTCATCTTCTAGAGTCACGCCCGGCACAATGCCGTGCCAGCAAGGCTGTGCGTCGCAGCGGAAGAAATCGTCGACGACCTGCGCGTTGCTCGGCTGCTGGATGAGGAGCGCAGCCAGCACGGCGAAGACAATGGAGAGCACGAGACTCAGACGCAAGACGGGCAGAACCACAGGCACAACCTCGATAAACTAGATCACAGTGATCGCTCTGGTTGGCAGTTCCTGACCCCACCCCCGACCCCACGCCGCCGAATTCAGGGAGGGGAGCCAGCAGACGCGCCGTGCCAGCATTCTCCCCGTGGTATAGGTTGAAGGATTTGGTCAGACAAAATTCTGAATTTACGGCATAAGGCAGCGTCGCGACCCCAGCCCCACGCCACAGGTCCATTCTACCGGATTCACCACCCGTTCGGCTTGATCCGCCGGATTCAGCCAGTATTCCGCCCACGTCCCCTCGGCGACCCACCCGCGCGTGCCGTCTGGCGCTTCGATGCGCCACCAGTTATAGCTGCCATTGCAGCTCGGCCCGGCGATCACCGTGAGGCGGGTGCCCGCGAACAAGCGACCATGCACGCCCGTCGTCCGTGCCGGGAGCGCCCGCAGGTTAAGCAGATCGATGCCGGGCGCGACGACCGCTTCCGCGCCGACGTGCAGTCGCGAGCGCGGCGCGAGTGGGCACGGAGCAGTGGTCGATTCAGCAGAAGTCACCCCACCCGCCGAGGCGAGAACTGTTACAATCAGCAGCACAAGGAATGTTTTGGTGAACATGGGATGCCCTAGGAAAGCAAGTTATCAGTTGACAGTAAAAAAACATTGTCTCACCCCTCAATCCCCTCTCCCAAGGGAGAGGGGAGGCAGAAACTCAAGCGTTTCCCCCTCTCCGTTCGGAGAGGGGGCTAGGGGGTGAGGCGAAACTGATTACTGTTAACTGTAAACCACCTCGGCTCCGGTTCAAACGACGACTTAAGGACGATTAACATGCGCTTTTATGACGAAGGTGAAGCGATCACTTACATTTTCCGGTCGATTGCGCGGCTGCGCGATGTCGAACGCGGCCCCGACGAAGAGTCGCGCGACACGACGCCGACCAAGCAGTTGATCCAGATGGCAGACCTGCTCGACTACCCGCGCGAGTACGCCGTCGTGACCGGGAGCAAGGGCAAAGGCTCGACCACGGTCATCACGGCGAAATTGCTGCAGCACTTAGGGCACACGGTCGGCACGATCACCAGCCCGCACCTCGTCTCGTGGCGCGAACGCATCCGCGTGAATGGTCGCGCGATTCCGTCGGCGGATTTTGTGCGCATCCTCGACGGATTATCGCCCTACATCGACCAGATTGAGAGCACACTCACGGGCAAGCAGTACTTCAGCCCACAGGGGATCTTTCTGGCGGTCGCGCTGCGCTGGTTCGACGAGCAGGGCGTCAACGCGGCGGTGCTGGAAGTCGGGCGCGGCGGTCGCTACGACGACATCAGCGTGGTGCCCAACCGCCTGGCGCTGTTCACGCCGATCATGCTGGAGCATGTCAAGCAGTTGGGGCGCACGATTGAGCGGATCGCGTGGCACAAGGCCGGGATCATCAAGCCGTACAGCTACGCTTACAGCGTGCCGCAAGCGCCGGAAGCCCTCGCCATGATCCAGACCGAAGCCGACGCGGTCAACGCGGAGTTCGCGTGGATCGCGCCGCAGGATATGGGCGAATATCTCGGCGAAACGGAGACCGGCGTGCGCATGCGCTACGGTCGCTACGGCGACATGACGCTCTCGCTCAAGGGCACGTATCAGGTCATGAACGCGACGCTGGCGATTCAAGGGGCGGGCAATATGCATGGGCGGCTGGCGGGCATTTCGCACGCGTCGCCGGAATACGTCGCGGCAATCCACACGGGGCTGGCGGATGTGAAGTGGTACGGGCGTATGCATAAGCTGCAGGATCGCCCGGCGATCTGGGTGGATGGCTCGACGACGGTGGTCGCGGCGCGCTCGGTGCTGGAGAGCATCCCGCTCACCACACCGCTGATCACCATTCTCGGCACGCCCAGCGACCGCGATTATGACGGTGTGTACAAGGTGTTCGCGGAACGAAGCGCCGCGCTCATCCTGACCGAGAGCAAGATCAACTTCAACGTGCGCTTCCCCGACCCGGACACCGCGCTGACCGCCGCCCGCCAGTATCACAGCGATGTGACCTATGTGCCCTCGCTGGATCGGGCGGTTGAGCTGGCGCGCGCCAAAGCAGGACTGGATGGCACAATCGTGCTGGCGGTCGCGCAGCCGCTGGTCGGCGAGGCGATGCTGCTGTGGGGCTTCAACCTGGACTCGATTTGACGCTTCGTCTGGCAAATATTCGCAGATAAGCGAGGTTATTCGCGGCCCCCCCATTCGTTATTGACCGGATCAGCATTTAGCCATGGTTTTGCATCTCTGCGGGTCGCTTTTGCGTATAGGGAGTTTGAGATGATATGTATCCGCATTGGGGGGAATCATGTGCTGTTTAATCACCATTCTGCTCCTGATTGGGCCGCGCGCCGCGGCGCTGTTGTGGGCGATCACCGATCAAGCGCGCTGGCAGGCCACGTTTGACAATCTGATCATTCCCATCATGGGCATCCTGTTTCTGCCGTGGACGACGCTGGCCTATGTCGCGGTTGCGGCGGGCGGTGTTGAGGGGATCGAATGGGTGTGGCTGATCATCGCATTCCTGATCGATATGGGCAGCTCCAGTGGCGGGGCCTACAAGAATCGCGGTCGCTTGAACCGCGGTCGCGCCTAACCGCTGACGGTCGCGCAGCCGCTGGTTAATACGGCGGCTGTTGGGCGGTAACTTGGACTCTATTTGCGATTGACAGCAGCGTGAAAAGTCGCAAGCTATAAAGCATCGTTTATACGACAACCTTACCCCGTGAGCGTCCGCTGTTCGCAGCGGACGTGATTACGAGCGTGTCCAAAAGTGGCTTTTCCGACCCCACCCCCGGCCCCTCCCCGAATTCAGGGAGGGGAGCCGACATCGCTCGCCAAACCTCCCACCTTCCGTGAGAGGGGCTGATTGGACACCTTCTTGATCGCGTCCCTACGCGGGGCAGGTGTTTGACGGAGAATCATTCATGCAAGCGACCCACCTGACGATGGAAGAGCTGGAAGCCGGTTTAGCGACCCTGGGCGAGTCGCCGCGCGACAGCGGCGTGATCGAACTGATCGTCGCGCGCCCCGCGGTTGATCAGCGCGTGCTGCTGGACAGCGCCGAGATCACGCTGACGGATGGGCTGGCGGGCGACAACTGGAAGGCGCGCGGGAGCAAAGCCATGCCCGACGGCAGCGCCAACCCCGAAGCGCAGATCACGCTGATGAACAGCCGGATCGCCAACTTAGTCGCCGGGGAGCGGTCGCTGTGGCCGTGGGCAGGCGATCAACTGTACGTAGATTTCGATATCAGCGCCGACAATCTGCCACCCGGGCAGCGCATCGCGCTGGGCACGGTGATCCTCGAGGTCAGCGCCGTGCCGCACACCGGCTGCGCCAAGTTCACCGAGCGCTTCGGCCATGCGGCGATCCAGTGGGTAAATTCGCCCGTGGGTCGGCAGGCGCGGCGGCGCGGCGTGAACTGCCGCGTCGTGGGTCGATCAGGGCGGCACGATCAAGCCGCGTCGGGGATAGCTCGATCTTAACTAACGGAGTTAGGATAAAAGCCAGTAGAACGACCCCGCCCCCGGCCTCTTCCCCGCCCAATCGGAGGGAGGCGAGAGAGGGGCTACAGAGGCGCTATGTCGAGGACGGACAGGCATGCCCTGCGTTAACTATGTCCGGTATTGGCTGTGCCCTATGTGGTCGCCCATGAACGGAGCGGCCCCTCCCCCGTCAGGGCTCTAAGTTAAATTGCCCCCCTACAAGAACGAATGTAGGACGCGCAACGGCGCGTCCGCGACATATCCCCGACGGTCAAGGATCAATGAAAGCTTTCTATTCCGACACGTTTGTGCTGCCGCTGCCCGAAAATCACCGCTTCCCGATGGCGAAGTACCGCCTGCTGCGCGAACGCATCCTCGCCGAAGGGATCGTCGCGCCGGAGGATTTGCTGCTGCCGCCCGCCGCCACCGATGAGCAGATTTTGCGCGCGCACGACGCCGACTATCTGGAACGCGTAGTCGGCGGTGACCTGACCGCGCACGAAATCCGGCGGATCGGCTTTCCGTGGTCGCCGGAGATGGTCGAACGGTCGCGGCGGTCGTCGGGAGCGACGATCATGGCGGGGCGCACGGCGCTCGACGAGGGAATCGCGGTCAATCTGGCGGGCGGGACGCATCACGCCTGCCGCGATCACGGTGAAGGCTACTGCGTGTTCAACGACAGCGCGATTGCCGCGCGCGCTCTGCAAGCCGAGGGACGCGTCCGCCGCGTGGTGATCCTCGACCTCGACGTGCATCAGGGCAACGGCACAGCGCAGATTTTGCAGGGCGATCCCACGGTGTTCACGTTTTCGATGCACGGCGCGAAGAATTTCCCGTTTCACAAAGAGCAGAGCGATCTTGACATTGAACTGCCGGACGGCACCGGGGATGCGGTCTACCTCGAACTGGCGGAGGAAGGCGTGCGCCGCGCCATCGCCATGAGCGGCGCGGACATCGCCATTTATCTGGCGGGCGCTGACCCCTATCATGGGGATCGACTGGGGCGCATGGCGTTGAGCATGGCGGGGCTGGCGGAACGGGATCGGTTGGTGCTGGGGCTGTGCCGGGAGGCCGGTTTGCCCGTCGCCATTGCGATGGCGGGCGGCTATGCCAAAAACGTCGACGACATTGTGGCCATCCACACGCAGACGGTGCGGATTGCTGCTAGTTTGTAAGGCGTTCCCACGAGAGCAACCATTCGGAATGGGGTAGATAATACAGGTGACAGCCTGTTTGGTTGATTTGGGCTTCCTCATAAAGCCGGGAACTCACCTCGAAACGGAGATCGTGGATGAGAAAATAATAATGCGTTCGCCGTCCTCGCTTTCGTTCTAATCTAGGAACGCCGCTTACCCGAAGTACACGCCCATCGCGTAGATCACGCCAGCCTGCCAGCGGCCGAAACAGCACAATAAAAATCGCGGGAAAAATAACACTTATCATGAGGGCAAGACATCTTCCGCTTTGCGCCATATCAGGAGATGTGGGTCTTGTTAATATCCATGACCAGAACAGAACGACCATGATGGGGCTAATGAGGATGCTCCCAATGACCCAACTGATGAGAAATGGTTTCTGCGCGTCGCTGATCCGACCTAGGCGATTTGCTTCGACGTCGTTCGGCTGTATTTCGTACGTAATGAAAGGATTCATCCTGATCAGCCTTTGAATTTAGCACTGTGTCCAGGCGACGAACTGGATGAATGGCGTCGTCGTGAACTGCGGCGGCGTGAAGCGCTGCACCGCTGATCCCAGTCTATCACTGATGGCGATGTTCGCCTGACGATTGCTGTTTTCCGCAAAGGCGATCCGCGTGCCATCCGGTGACCAGACGAATGTCCCCGCCGATTCATGGCTGAGCACGCGCTGCGTAGATGCATCCACCAAATCGATCAGCGTGAGCGGCTTGCCGATGAAATCCGAACCGCCCGCCGCTGCTGCGACCATCCCGCTGTCGGCGGTGAGTGCGGCGCGCCACGCAATCGTGTTCGGGTCGACGCGGATGAGCGGCGTCGCCGTGCCTGCGACCGGGTCGAAGAGCATGAGCGCGTAATCGTCGGGACGCGGGTCGATGAAGCCGATGGCGTCCGCGGCGATCCACTGCGGACGCCATACGGCGCGGTTCGCGGGCGAGGTGCTGAATGTGCCCGCGCGCGTGTCGATCACTGTGAGGAAGGCATCGCCATTCGGCGCGATCCACGAGACCCACGCGGAGTCCGCGCCTCCCCACCAGAAATCCGAGCCGGAGCCGAAATGCGTGTGCGCCAGCATATCTACGCCGCGCAAGAGTTCGGTGCGGATGCCGGTCGCCGTGTCGACCAGATCGACGCCGAGAAGCTCCCCGTCGTAGAACGGGACGATGGCGCGCGGTTCGGCGGATATGGGGAAGATTGCGCCGTTGGTAAAAATTGAATTCCACACGGCGTTCGGCGGCACGAAGAAAAGGTCGTCGGCGTATTCCGGCACGAGATCGGGGACGAGGAGCGTCCGCGCCTCTGTCGGCACATCGAGGCGCACGAGGTCGTAGCGTCCATCGTCGCCGCGCTCCACCCACACCCACTGATCGCCTTGCCACTGAGCGGGCAGAATGCCGGACGCGCTGCCCCCCAAGCCCAACCCGCGCAGCGATGGCGCGGCGGGCGTGCCCTCCGGCGTGTAGATCTCGAAGTGCCAGCCCGCTTCGGCACAGGACGCCGTTTGACAGCCGGAGATGCGTTCGACCGCGACATGCGCGCCCGTTGGCGACCACGCCAACCGCCACGAGAGCGCGTCGTGCTGGAGCGGCACATCGATCAGGTCGCGCGCGCCGCTTATATCGGCCAGATAGAGATGCGCCGCGCCGACCGCGTCGATGGCGATGGCGGCGAGCTGATGGCCGATCGGCGCGAGTTCAGCGGTGAGGACGGGCAGCGTCGCCAATGGCGAGGGCTGGGGCGTGAGGTCGGCGGCGTTGAAGATGTGATGATAGAAGCGCCGCCCATCGAATTCGGCGATCACCAGATATTGGCTGTCACCCGACCAGCCCGCAATCGTGACCGGATCGAGTGTGGGGTGACTGTCGACCGTGCGCGTGTAGGGGATGCTCTGGCGGATTGTCCCGGTCGCATCGGCGATGGTGAGGAAGCGCCGCCGCGCCAGATCGCGCCACATGAAGGCGAACGCGCTGCCATCGCGCGCCCACGCGATCTGCTGGAAGCCGTTCGACTGGCTGGACGCGTCAATGCCCGTCTGCACGATGCGTTGACCCTGCGGCGTGTCGAGCAGCAGCGTCATGGTGGCGCGTTCGCCGAAGCGCTGCACGAAGCCCGCGCGGGCTGTTCCATCCGGCGAGTCGATGCTGTACAGGCGCTGCACTTCGCGCCGATCCAGCACCGTGTGCCCGGTGGCCGTATCGAGGATGTAGGTGACGGGCGCGACCGTGTAGCCATCGTAGAGCACGACGCAGCGGTACGCATCACCGCGCGACAGGGCGAGACTACCCGCCGAGAGCACAACCAGCAGGCCGAGCGCGATCAGGGCGGCGCGGATGAACAGGAACAGCGCGGAACGCCGCATCAGGCGGCGCTCCCCACGTCGCAGCGCGTCCACGCCGTGAGCATGGTCGAACTGAGGGCGGTGTTGTCGATGCGATACGCGCCGAGCACCTGCCCGTCCGCGCTGGCCAAGTGCAGCCCGGCGTTCGTGCCGTCAAAGGTCAGGTAGGCGACCTGAGCGCCATCCGGCGACCAGATGGGCGTTTCCACGGCTTCCCGGCTGATTTCGACCGTGCCTGATCCATCGAGTGCCGTTAGATAGATGATGCCACTGGATCGGGGGTTGATCGTCAGGCGGACGGCGATCCATGCGCCGTCCGGGCGCAGCACGCCGCTCCAGCGGGTGACGCCGCTGGGCAGCGCGGCGAGGTCGATCTGCGTACCGGTCGCGGTGTTGAACAGGGTGAAGGCGTAATCACTGCCGCGCTGGTTGATGAATACCACCCGCTCGGCATCGATCCACTGCGGGGCGAGGATGTGCGTCGTGCCCTCGGCGGTCGAGTAGAGCGCGTCCGCGGCGAGATCGTAGAGCGTCAGATACGTCTGCCGGGCGGAATCAGCGCGGCGCGACCACAACACCTGCGCCGCGCGCGCATCCTCTCGCCAGAAAGCCGAGCCGATGCGGTCGCCGGGGCGGCTGAGCGTATCGACACCGCGGACGAGGTTAGTGCTGGCGCCCGTGTCGAGATCCAGCAGGTCGACGTTGATGCGGCCGTCGACGCGCGTCGGCACAATCAAACGCGCGCCGACCGGCTGTTTGAGCAGCACCCACGCGTTGGGTAAGGTGGCGAAGTCCGGCGGCACGTAGAAGATATCCTGTACGTAGCCGCGCACGACGTTTTGTGCGAGGAGCGTGGTTGCGCCGGTCGTGGCGTCCAGCGCGGCGAGGTTGAGCGGTGTGGTCGCGTCGACCTGCTGCGCCCACACCCATTGATCGCCGTGCCACAGGCCGAGCAGCACTTGAATCGGCGGTTCGGCGGCTTGCTCGTGCAGACCGGGCAAGTTGAGCGCGACGGGACGCCCGTCGCGGTGGTACAGGTCGTAGCGCCAGAAAATATCGCAGGCGGAGGCGAGGCAGCGGCTGTGATGGCTGACCACGACGAAATACTCACCGCTCGGCGACCAGACAATGCCTTGCAGATCGCGTCGGGCCACGTCCAGCGTGATCGGCGTGAAGGGCGCATCGAGCGCGCCAACCAGCAGCGCGGCTTGTCCCTCAAAACGTTCGACGGCGGCGAGCGTCGCCCCGGTCGGCGACCATTCCGCCATGAGCAGCGGCGTCTCGTCGAAGGGGGTGGCGAGTTCAGTCAGCGGATTGGTGGCGAAGAAACGTACCCGGTCGGACAAGTAGGCGCGTTCGCGCAGGGTGAGCACCCGGTTGTCGCCTGACCAGCCGATCAGCGTGAGGCTGTAGGTGGCCGACCCGAACGTGGTGGGCGTGTTGGTCAGCGCCCGCGCGTTTCCATCATCAACGGGATAGATCGCCAGTGTGAAGCCATCCTGATCAGGATCACGCCACAGGTAGGCGAACGAACGGCTGTCCGGCGACCAGAGCAGCGGCGTGCTGCTGCTCTGCGCGCTGCCATAGCGCCCCGTGTAGATGACGCGGGCGGGTTCTGTACCGTCGGTGCTCGTCAGCGTGAGCGCCATGTGCTGCCCCGGCAGCGCGCGGTAGGCAGCGGTATAGCGGCCATCGGGCGATGTCGCGCGGAACACGACATCACCCGCCAGCGGCAAACGCTGGCGCTGACCCGCCGCGGTGTCGAGGATGCGGCTGGCGGGCGCGCCGGTGAAGTCAGAGAAGGTGAGGCAGCGGTAATCGTCACCGCGTGAGAAGGTCACGCTGGCGGCGGCGAGCAGTGCCAGCAGCAGACCGAGCGGGAGCGCGCCGCGGAGGAGGTTCGCGAGCGGGGATGTCAGCTTCATCGTCGAATGTCCCTCACAAACCGGGCGGATCGCAGCGCGACCAGCCTCCAAGCCAGATTGATGCAGTCGATGGTATCGTGCGCACGGGGATCACGCTGAGGCGCATCCCGTCCGGCGCGGCGATCACCACGCGCGGATAGGTGCGCGTGTACTCGATAAAGACGAGCCGCGACCCATCGGGCGACCAGAGCATCGAACTGGTCGTTCGGTCGCTCAACACCGACTGTTCCGAGCCGTCGAGCGAGAGCAGGTAGGTGCTGCCCGTCGGGTTGGAACCCTGAATGTTGATCGCCAGTTGGTCGCCGGAAGGCCGCAGCGTGCCCGACCATTGGCGGCTGCTGTTGGTCAGGTCGAGCAGGTGGTGCTGCGCGCCCGTGCCGGTATCCAACATATCGAGCGCATAGGCGTTTTCGGTTTGCCGGACGAAGCCGATCAGCGTATCGCTGATCCAACTGACCGAGTGAATATGCGTCGCGGCGTCCGTGGTGGTGTGGACGGAGTTATCCGCCAGATTAAGCACGCTGAGATACGTTTGTCGTTCAGGCGGCTGCCCCCGCGACCAGATGATGATCGCCCGCTGGCCGCTCCAGTCCCAGAAACCCGTGCCAGAAAAATCGGTGGTTCCCAGCACCGCTTCGGCGTTACGGATGATGGGCGTCAGCTCCCCGGTCGCCACATTGAGCAGGTCGACGTGAACCTCGTCTCCGTTTTGCCACGGCACGAGCAGCCAGTCGTTTTCCGGGATGTTCGGCGGGCTGGTGCTGTTGGGCAGCACGTACAGCCAGCGCTGCGGGCTGAAATAGAACATGTCGGCGACGTAGTTGTCGAGTAAATTGGAGACTAAGGTGGTGCGTGCGCCGCTGATCACATCCAGCGTGACGAGATCGACGGGTTCGTCTGCGCTGGGCTGTTCCGCCCATAACCAGCGGTGCTCGTCCTGCCACATCCCCATGACGATGCGGTCGGTCTGATCAGCCGGGACGGTATGCAGGCCGGAGAGATTGCCTGCGATCAGCGTGCCGTCGCGTCCATAGAGGTCAAAGCGCCAGTAGAGATCGCAGGCCGCGCCCACGCAGTCGCTCATATAGCTGATCAGCGTGAAGTAGCGGCCATCCGGCGACCAGTACACGCCTTGCACGTTGCGGCGGGGGATGTCCAGCGGGAGGGCGCGGAGCGGCGCGTTCCAGTCGTGCAGATAAAGCGTGGACGATTCCGCCGTGCCGAGATCGGCGGCGGCGAACTGCGCGCCAACAGGCGACCAACTGCCGAAATACAGCGGCAGTTCGTCTAGTTCCGTTTCCATCAGCGCGAGCGGATCGGTGGTATAGAAGCGGAAATACAGCGCGCCGCCCGTCCGCTCCTGTAGGGCGAACGCGCGGCTGTCACCCGACCAGCCGGTGATCTGCACGCCGTTGAAAAACGAGGTATCGCCGCGCAGGGTGTAGGGGATGGTCTGCTCGCGCTGCTCAGCCCGGTTGTAAACGGAAAGATAGAGCTGACCGTCCAGATCGCGCCACAGGTAGGCGAAGGCGCGGTTATCCGGTGACCAGAGCACATGATTGGCGGAATCCGTCGGAGTTTCCGAGCGGATGTTTGACCGGATCACGGTGGTCGTCACTGGTTGATCGTCGCCGGGGTATTCGGCCAGCAGCAAATCCATCGTTTGATCAGCGCGCACGTTGAAATAGCTGGAGTAGCGCTCGTCTGATGAGATTGCGCCGAAGTTGCTGAAGCCCGTGGGCCTGGGGAGTTCATGCACGCGTCCATAGGCGGTGTCAATGTAGTACTGGCGCGCGATGCCTCCGTAGTCGGACAGGCTCAGGCACACGTCCTCGGCGTCCCGGCGTGAGAGGATTACGCTGGCGCTGGCCAGCAGCAGCGATAGCGCGACGAGCAGCAGCCCGCCGCGCAGCACCAAGCGCCGGAACAGTCCCGTGTTCGACCTCGCGTATGAGGTAGTATCAGCCACAGTCATCCGTCTCGAAGCACCTCTCGATTAAGTACCTTCCGATTGTAGTGGAATCGGCCGATTGCTGCGTGAGAAAAGGGCGTGGATGTCCATTGTCTGCAAAAAACAGGCAAATGGCATCTTCGAGAACTCGCGCGGTGACAGGTATAATCTATGGAGTGTTGCATAAATTAGGCTTAGAAAGCGGACGAGAGTGGCAGACATCACCATCCGGCAGATCGCCGATTATGTAGGGCAAGAAGTGACGCTCAAAGGGTGGGTGTACAACCGCACCGATAAGGGCAAACTGCAATTCATCCAACTGCGCGACGGCACGGGGATCATTCAGTGCGTGGCGTTCAAAAAAGAGATGGATGAGGCAGAATTCGCAGTCGCGGGCAAGCTGACGCAGGAAAGCTCGATCACCGTGACGGGGACGATCCGTGAGGACAGCCGCGCTCCCGGCATCCCCGGCGGCTTCGAAGTTGGCCTCAAGAATCTGACGCTGGTCAACATGGCGGAAGAATACCCGATCACGCCGAAAGAACATGGCGTCGAATTCCTGATGGATCAGCGCCATTTGTGGCTGCGTTCCAGCCGCCAATGGGCGATTCTGCGCATCCGCGCGACGATCATCAAGGCGCTGCGCGACTTCATGGATATGAACGGCTACCTGCTGGTCGATACGCCGATCCTCACGCCGACGGCGGGCGAAAACACCACCTCGCTGTTCGAGATCGACTATCACGGCGAACCCGCGTTCCTCGCGCAGACCGGGCAGCTTTACAACGAAGCCAATATGATGGCCTTCGGCAAGGTGTACTGCTTCGGCCCGACGTTCCGCGCGGAAAAGTCGAAGACGCGCCGTCACCTGCAGGAATTCTGGATGATGGAGCCGGAAGCGGCCTTCGTCAACCTGGAAGAGTTGATGGACCTCGAAGAGCAGATGATCGCCTACGTGGTCGAGCAGGTGCTGGCGAAGCACCAGCCCGAGCTCGGCGTGATCGAACGCGATATTGCCAAACTGGAAGCGATCAAAGCGCCGTTTGTGCGCATCAGCTATGACGACGCGGTCGCGCGCTTGCAGGCGAAATACGCGGCCATGCCCGAAGGCGACGAGAAGAACGAACTGAAGATCGAATGGGGCGAAGACTTCGGTAGCCCGCACGAAACGGCGCTGGCCGAGATGTTCGACCGCCCGGTGTTCGTGTATCACTACCCGACCGCGGTCAAGGCGTTTTACATGCAGCCCGTCGACGGTCGTCCGGAAGTGTGCCGTAGCGTCGATCTGCTCGCGCCGGAAGGCTACGGCGAGATCATCGGCGGCAGCGAACGCATCTACGATCCCAAGCTGCTCGACGAGCGCATCGCCACCATCGGCCTGCACCCGGAGAACTATCGCTGGTATCTCGACCTGCGCAAGTTTGGCAGCGTGCCGCACGCGGGCTTCGGCATCGGCATTGAGCGCACGGTCGCGTGGGTGTGCGGTCTGCCCCACATCCGCGAGACGATCCCCTACGCGCGCATGCTCAACCGCAAGTATCCTTTTTTGGGTTTGCCGCGGCCTGTTGGAGAGGGTGTGTTTTTTTTGCCCCCTCCTCCCCCCCCCCCCCGCCCGTGGGGGGGGTCCCCCGGCCCCCCCCCGCCCCCCCCCCGGGGGGGGGGGGGTTGGGGGGGGGGGCCAGGCCCCCCCCCGTTTCCGGGGGGGCCCGCCGGCCTCCTCCCCCCCCCGGGAGACGGGGGGCGGGCGCCTGCTCATAAACCTCGCCTAAGATACGGGTACGCTTTTGAACCCTTTATCGCGTCCGCTGGCAAGTGAAAAGGCTTTAAGGGCTTTTGCACCTAGGCTGCGCCCTACCACCTCGGTTGGCGATGGCCGGGGGCATTAGCCTTCGTTGTTGAAATGCCCCAACTATGTTAATATCCACACGTCATAGTAACTATGCTTTGACTGGTTGCTGCCGCCCTCATTTTGGTCACCCGCCTGACGCACGTCCCCATTCATTCGCGCGCCTCCAGACGGGTCAATGTTAGTCAGGGAGTCCCGATGTCCATTGATTTTGCCTCCCGCATGATCGGCATGGTCATTTTTGCCCTCATTGGTGCGCGGTTAGGCGTCAATACCGCCGTCGCATTCACCTTACCTGAACTGGCGACCTCTTTCATTTTCGCGCTGGTTGGGATTTTGTTCGGTTTGGTGCTCACCCCGTGGATCACGGTGCGCCCGATCCGCGTGCTCAGCCGCATGGTGACGGAAATGCCCATTGAGAGCTTGTTCACGTCGCTGGTGGGCATGATCATTGGGTTGCTGATTGGGCTGATGGCGGCGTACCCGCTGTCGCTGTTTGACGGCAGCTTGGGCATGCTGCTGCCGCCCATCGTGCTGATCTGCTCCGTATACCTGATGACAACGATCTTTCGCGTGCGGTCGCGCGAGGTGTGGTTGTTCCTCAATGAGCGCTTCGGCATCGGCCTGAAGCGCGAAAACGAAGTCGCCGGCGTGGAACGCCAACTGCTGCTGGATACGAGCGTGCTGATCGACGGGCGCATTGTCGATATCGCGCGGACGGGTTTCGTCGGCGGGACGCTGGTGGCCCCGCGCTTTGTGATCGCCGAGCTGCACCGCGTCGCCGATTCGTCGGATACGCAGCGGCGGGCGCGCGGTCGGCGCGGCTTGAGCATCCTCAACGAATTGCAGCGGTCGAACGGCATGCTGTTCAAAATCATCGAAGAAGATATCCCCGACGTGCCGGAAGTCGACGATAAACTCGTGGCGCTGGCCGTCAAACTGAAAGCGCCGATCCTGACGATTGATTTCCCGATGAATCAGGTGGCGAAGGCCAACGGCGCGACCGTGCTCAACATCAACGAACTGGCGAATGCCGTGCGCTCTGCTTACATCCCCGGTGAAAGCTTCGCGCTGCGCATTTTGCAGGACGGCAAAGAGCAGGGGCAAGGAGTCGGCTACTTGGAAGATGGCACCATGGTGATCGTCGAAGGCGGCGCGTCGTTCATGGATCGCACGATCTATGTGGAAGTCACCAAGCTGATCACCCGCGATACGGGGCGTATCATCTTCGCCAAGCCGACAGACGGTAAAAAATAGGACTGAGAAGCGAGGACTGAGATTTGCTTTTCTCAGTCCTTTCACCTCAGTCCTCAGTCCTATAGATTTGTATCCCATCCACATCATAGATCAGTGTTAGATCGTCCGCCCACGCCCTTGAGTCTCCCCGCGAGGGCGCGTTCGCGTTCGCCATAGTAGACATAGCTGATGGGTAAGTATGCCAAATCATCTACAAACACGGGGTCGGGCGGATGCAATAGTCGGTCATATTCGTAGTCACTCAATTCATCGCGATAGAAGCGCGTGAGCATCGCTGTTTTGTTTTGCCAGTAGAGCGTTTCGGGTCCGTGACCCATGTATGTGCGCAGCGACGTGTATACGGGGATCGCGTTGCCTGTTTCCGGCGCGCTGAGGATCACGGCGTTGGGTTGGGCATTGGCGGCGAGCCAGTCGAAGGCGGCGATCTCGTTGACCGGACGAAAGATCGGGCGACCGGGATTCGAGGCCGCCAGCAAACTCCCGAACAGCAGAAAGACGCTCGTCATGAGCGCTGCGCCGACCAGCGCGTACTGGAGCGCCCGCCCGAAACGGACGCGCCGCGCCAGCCAGCGCAAGCCGAGCGCCGCGAGGAGCGCCAGCGGGACGATCACGCCTTCGGACATGCGCCGCTGCACGTTGATCGGCGCGTAGACGAGGATCGGCACGATCAGCAGCCAGCCGAGGAGGAAACTGAGCCTCACCCCTAAATCCCCCTCTCCCAGAGGGCGAGGGGACGAGGCATGCCTCGTCCTGAGCGGATAGGGGAAATGAGGGCGAGGTCTCTCCCTCGCCAGATGCGCCACACTGCGACCACCGCCGGGAGCGCCAGCAACGCATAGCCGAACAGGTAATGCAGCGGGTGCGGCGACGGCAGATCGTTTTGGCTGCTCCAGACGCTGAACACGTCGTTCAGGTAGAACTGGAAGGCGAAATAGCCGAAGATCGGCAGCGTCGCCAAGCCGACGAGCACGGCGCTCCAGAATAAGTGAGTCGGGAAGCGGCGATTGAGAATCCAGGCGGCGAGTCCCCACGCGCCGAGGATCACATAGGCGAGCGCGAGGTAGAACGGCACGGCCAGTGCGACGACGTAGCCGCAGACGATGGCGAGGAGAAGCCATTTGGCCTCACCCCCCTGCCCCCTCTCCGAGCGGAGAGGGGGAGTCAAGTCCCCTCGCCCTTGGGAGAGGGGTAGGGGTGAGGCGATTTTCATCACCGCCAGCAGCAGGCCGAGCAGCGCGGCGCGACCGAGCGCGATGTGGGGCAAGCCGAACAGCACCAGAAACGAGAAGCCCTCCGGCACGTACACGTCGATGGGCAGCGAACCGAGCAAGCCGTTATTGCCCGTGAGCGCCAGCAGCCAGCCGATCCCGCCGCCGAAGGTCGCCAGCGTGAGCGCGAGGCGGCGCGTCTTGACCGAGCCAGTGAACGCCGCGATGAACGCATACATGACCGGGATCAGAATTGCGTTGCAGACGGCTTGTAAAACGCGGAACGCGACCATTAGCGCCGGGGCGAGGCGCGGATCAGCCGGCTCGAAGAACAGGCCGACGATCTGACCCGTGATAATGTACGGCAGGTAGAACAGCGGCGCCGATCCCTGCTGCTCGGAGGTATAGAACAGGTAGAAATCCCACAGGCCACGCGCGCCGAGGCGCATTTTGCCGAGGTACGAGTTGCCATCTTCCACGCCGAACAGCGACCCGCCGAAGCGCCACTGATCGGTTTGGCTGTTCCACGCGACGATGTAGGGCGCGGTCGTGATGACGATGACGATCAGCGTGAACAGGGCGACGTAGCGCCATTCGCGGGAAGAGATCGGACTGAGGACTGAGGACTGAGGGCGAAGTGAGTGGGCTGCGCTGGTCGGTTGTGTTTCCTGAACTACCATCGTGTCACTTTCATGGTGGTTACTCAGTCCTCAGTCCTCGAATCTCAGTCCTTGAGTTATTCGTCGCCAAACACCTGATCAAAGACTTCCGGCTCAATGAGGTCTTCGAGCGTCCAGTTGCAGAGAATCGGGAATTCGGGCGAGGTGAGGTCGATGTCGTTGGCCTGCGCCCACGCGTCGAGATCGGCGACAGATTGGTGGATCGTGTCCATGTCGAAGGGATCGCCGATCGCGAGGATCATGCGCTCCGGTTCCGACCCGTCTCCGGCGACGACAGCCCAGTGATTATCATCGGTCAGGCAAAGATAAGCACGCTGCGACATGCGGTTTCACCTCGATAATAGACTTTGAAACAATGCGAAACTAGAACTATGCCGACGCTTAGATGTGCGCTAAAATCAATTTTAAGTGAAAACAGCCGAAAGCTCACAGTGGACATACGTCAGGGTCGCCTTTCGGCGCAAGCATTATTGTAACTGCATTGAGTGACATCGACAGAGCAGAAAGACGAACCCATGCCGCTGCGGATTTACAACGTTCTCGGACGCGAAAAACAAGACTTCGAACCCATTGAACCGGGCAAAGTCGGCATTTACGTCTGCGGACCGACCGTCTACGACTTCCCCCACATCGGCCACGCCAAGACCTACACCGCGTTCGACGTGGTCGTGCGTTACCTGCGCTACACGGGGCTGGATGTGCTCTACGTGCAGAATATCACGGACGTGGGGCATCTGCTCGACACGGAAGAAGATCGCATCCTGAAGAAGGCGCGGCAGACGCAGTCCAAGCCGATGCAGGTGGTCGAGACGTACACCAAAGCCTATTTCGATGCGATGGATGCGCTCGGCGTCGGACGACCGGATATTTCGCCGCGCGCGAGCGGGCACATTCCCGAACAGATCAAGCTGATCGAAACGCTCATCCGCAAGGAACACGCCTATGTGAGCGAAGGCAGCGTCTACTTCGACGTGACGACCGACCCCGATTACGGCAAGCTGTCGAACCGTCGCGTTGAAGCGCAGGCCGCTGGATCACGCGTGGAAGTGCGCGGCGAGAAGCGCAACCCCGAAGACTTCGCGCTGTGGAAGCGCGCTGACCCGGAACACATTCTGCGCTGGGACAGCCCGTGGGGCGAAGGGTTCCCCGGTTGGCACGTGGAATGCTCGGCGATGGCGAAGAAGTACCTCGGCGCAACGTTTGACATTCACGGCGGCGGCATCGACAACATCTTCCCGCACAATGAGTCGGAAATTGCGCAGAGCGAATGCGCGAACGACGTCGATTTCGCGCGCTACTGGATGCTGGTCGGCTCGCTGATGGTGCCGGATCGCGATGGTAACCCGGTCAAGATGTCGAAGAGCCTCGGCAACTTCGTCACGCTGGCGGACGCGCTGAAAAAGTACCGTCCGGAAGCGATCCGCATGTTTATGCTCGGCGTGCACTACAGCAACCCGATCACTTACGAAGATGGGGCGATTGACGGCGCGGAACGCGGCTGGGAACGCATCTATAACGCCGTGCGCCTGACGCGCCGCGCGATGAACAGCGCCCCGGCGGGCAGCGGTGACGGCAGCGCGATTCTGGACGTGGTGCAGAAGACGCGCGCGGATTTCGCGGCGGCGATGGATGACGATTTCACAACGCCGCTGGCGATTGCCAGCCTGCAGGATCTGACGCGCGAAGTCAACACGCTGCTGAACAGCGGGACGGCGGTCGGGCTGGACGTGCTCAACGCGATTCACGCCGCGTACACCGATCTCGGCGGCACCGTGTTAGGACTCATACCGGAACATGATGCGGCGGCGGGCGGCGATGGCGCGCGCGAAGGCGCGTTAATTGAACTGCTGATCAAGATGCGCGCCGAAGCCCGGGTGAATAAGAACTGGGCGGAAAGCGACCGCATCCGTAATGAACTCGCGAAAGTGGGCGTGACGCTGGAAGATCGCCCCGATGGCACGATTTGGAAGACGACATGAGTGAATTTCTGTACGGACACTGGGCCATCATGGAAACGCTGCGCGCTGGCCGCCGTCAGTGCGAACAGCTCGTGATCACCGAGACGGTAGAAGAAAAAGGCATCGTCGCGGAGATCATCGGCGTGGCGAACGAACGCGGCGTCAAGGTGAAAAAGGTGCAGCGGCGCATCATCGACGATTTGGCACAGGGCGCGAATCATCAGAACATGGCGCTCCGAGCCAGCCCGTATCCGTATGTGGAAGTGCCGCAGGTGCTGGAACTGGGCAAGACGCGCGGCGAAAAACCGTTCATCCTGCTGCTCGACCTGCTCAAAGACCCGCAGAACGTCGGTGTGCTGATGCGCGTCGCCGATGCGGTCGGCATTCACGGCGTCATCCTGCAGGATCGGCGCGGCGTGGATGTGACTCCGGCGGTGGTCAATGCATCGTCGGGCGCGGTCGAGCATTTGCAGATCGTGCGCGTGACGAATCTCGTGCAGACGATGCGCGATCTCAAAGAGCAGGACGTGTGGATGGTCGGGTTGGACATTGGCCCGAACGTTCCGCCCATCGACAAGACCGATCTCAACATGAGCATCGGCATTGTGCTGGGGAGCGAGGGCGAAGGTATGCGCCGCCTCGTGCGCGATACGTGCGATCTGCTGCTGGCGCTGCCCATGCGCGGCGCGGTCGCCAGCCTCAATGTGGCGACGGTCGGCTCAGTCGCGTTGTACGCGGCGTGGCAGGCGCGCGGCTGGCAGGGCTGGGCGCACGCCTAGAGAAACAACAGGACTGAGGACTGAGGTCATAGGACTGAGTCAGCTTTCTCAGTCCTCAGTCCTTAGTCCTCGGTCCTTGAGGAATGTTGGGCGGTTCAGTGTATATACTCAGGGAGGAGCGCGCTCATCTGCGCTAAGGAAACGGCATGATCGAAGACATTATTAAAGAAACGCAGCAAAAGATGAAAAGCACGGTTGCCGTGTTTGAACAGGACCTGCACGGCATGCGTGGGGGGCGCGCCAGTACCGCGCTGGTCGAACGCCTGCCCGTCGAATACTATGGGCAGGAGACCGAACTCCGTCAGCTCGCCACGATCTCCACGCCCGAAGCCATGCAGATTTTGATTCGGCCCTATGACAAAGGCGCGGTCAAGGCGATTGAGAAGGCGATTCGCGTCTCGGAAATCAACTTGAACCCGAACGTCGACGGGGATGTGATCCGCCTGAACATGCCGCCGCTCACGCGCGAACGCCGTCAGGAGATGGTCAAGCTGGTGCACAAGCGCGCCGAAGATGCCCGCGTGTCCGTCCGGAATATTCGCCGCCACAGCAACGATGACATCAAGGAGTTCGAGAAAGAGAAGATGATCTCCGAAGATGAAGCCAAGCATGGTGCCGACGAAACTCAGAAGCTCACCGATAAATTCATTGCTGAGATTGACGCACTCGTCAAGGCTAAAGAGAAAGACATTATGGATGTCTAGGCACGCTTAGTCGTGGGGGTTGGGTAGGCTATGGTTGCGGCTGCACCGGAACAGGTCGAGTACATTCCATTAGAGCGCGTCCCGCGCCACGTCGCCATCATCATGGATGGTAACGGGCGTTGGGCGAAAGCGCGCGGTTTGCCGCGCACTGAAGGTCACCGGCATGGGACCGAAAATTTGCGCCGCATCCTCAAAGCCTGTGTGAAGTTCAAAGTCGAGATTTTGACGATTTACGCCTTTTCGACGGAAAATTGGTCGCGTCCGCGCACGGAAGTGCAAATGCTGATGCGGATTCTCGAAGCGGTGATCGACCGCGAACTGAACGAACTCCATGAAAGTGGTGTGCAGCTCCGGCATATTGGCGAGCTGGACGGCATCAGTCAGGGCTTGCAGAAGAAGATCCGCAAGGCGATGGAGGTCACCAAGGACAACCGGCGGCTGATCCTCAACATCGCGTTCAACTATGGCGGGCGCAATGAGATCGTGCGGGCGGTGCAGCACATCGTGCGCGATCGCATCCCCGAGGAGCAGATCACCGAGCAGTTGATCAGCAGCTACCTGTACACCAGCGATCTGCCTGATCCCGATCTCATCATTCGGACGAGCGGCGAACTGCGCGTGAGCAATTTCCTCATCTGGCAGGGCGCATACTCCGAGCTGTACTCAACGCCGACCTACTGGCCGGACTTCAACGAGGATGAGCTGCGCAAGGCGCTGAACGAATACGGCACGCGCAAGCGGCGCTTCGGCAAAACCGACGAGCAGATCGCGTCAGAATAGCTAGAAAAGCAACGAAAGATTCAAGTCGCAAAGACGCGAAGCAAGAATGTAGGGACGAGGCATGCCTCGTCCTTTTGATTCTTGATCTTTGCGCCTTTGCGCCTTTGCGCCTTTGCGTTGAATCTTTACTTGTTTGCCGTAAAGTCGAGGATGCGGCGGGCGAGGACGGTGTCGAGATCGGCGGGGCGGGTGGCGAGGAAGCGCAGATGCTCGACGCGGCTGGTATCGCCGAGCGCCAGCAGCAAAATCGACCCGGTGGAGATGCGCAGTTCGGCGTTGCTCTTGATGTTGGCGAGTTCGAGAAAGTCGGCGGTGCTCTCCCAACCGGGGATGGCGTTCATCTCGGTGTCGAGCGCTTGCTCGAAGGTGAGATCCCACTGGGCGAGCACGCTTTCGCTTTCGGCGACGAGCCCCAGCAGCGCGTCCCGCACGGCGACGGCCTGCGCCGTCAGCGGTTGGCGCGCGGTGATCGCTTGGGCGAGTTGATCGGCCTCGGCGTCGGTCAGCGTCACGCCGCGCGACTTGAGCGGGCGTTTGAACTGGCGCAGCAGCACGGAGAGCAGTTCTTCCAGCGGCGCGGTTTCGTAGGCCGCAGATCGTTGGGGCAGCATAGGGTTACCTCCCGGCTAACCAGTTGAGTACGGCGAGCACGCCGCGCAGATTGCGGGCGAAATCGGTATTGGTCGAATCGGTCAGTTCGACATCGGCGGCGGCGATCCCCTCCCCATCCGCCCAATCGGCCAGCGTGCCCGTGACCGGGTACGCGGTGAAGCTCGACTGGTAGGGATAGGGCGCGGCCTGCCCGAAGATTTGCGTCATGAGCGCCGAGCCGTGATCGCCGTCACATGTCCCCCGGTAGACGCCGTTGGCGGCGCTGTGAAACGAGAGCAGCGCGGCAGGGCGCAGGCGATGCAGGTAGGCGGCGAGGGCGCGCGTCTCCGGTTCGGACATGGGGGCGCTGCCCGCGCTCACGATCTGGTCACGCCACTGCGCCTGCGGCGACCAGTCGCAGTCCCAATTGCGATTCAGATCGACCCGGTTGGCGTTGAAGCGGCCCTCGGCGGTGCGTCCCCGGGTGACGCCATCAGGATTGAGCGCCGGGATGATCACCAGCGAGGTCACGGCGGGAATATCGGCGGGGTGCGCGGTGAAGTGCGCGCGGAACTCGTCCATGAGCGTGACGGTATTCGCCTCCCAGCCGCCGTGAATGCCGCCGACCAGCACGACAATCCGGTCGCCAGAGCCGAAGCGGTAGGCGGTAATCGGTCGGTTTTCGACTGAGAAGCCGAGCGTAATCATCGGCTCGATGGTGGCGGTGGGCGTGATGACAGCCTCACCCCCACTCGCTGCGCTCGTTACCCTCTCTCCCACGGGAGAAGGGATAGCTGTGCTCGTCGCGATGGTCGGCGCCGCGCCGTTGATGGGGCGAGGCGTGTGCGTGGGCAGGATCGGCATGGCGGGCGCGGGCGTCGGTGTGAGCGTGACGATCTGGGCGGCACTCGCTTGATCAGGCGCGGGTTGGCAGGCGGTCAGCAGCAGGCCGATCAGCAGGATGGGCGCTAACCAGACAGCAGCAGAGAGACGAACCATGCGATCCTTTCCCAGTCAGCAAAAGGACGAGGCATGCCTCGTCCCTACGATAGTGTGGATATTCTAGCTGATCGCTCAGACTTTACGAGTGGGGCAAGGTGCGCCTTGCCCCGACCTACGTTCTCGCTTAGTTGCCCGGTTCGTTGGTCGACTGCGGCACGTTTTCCGTCAGGCTCTGGAAGTCGAAGAGGAACGGGCTGTTGGACGGCACGAGCATCAACTGCACGTTATCCGACAGGTTCTGCACGTACTGATACTGGATCAGGTTCGGGTTGGCGGCCAGTACTTCGGCGACCAACTGGAGCGCCTGCGCTTCGGCTTCGGCACGGAGGACGATGGCCTGCGCTTCACCTTCAGCCCGAGCGATGGCGGCGTCACGTTCACCCGCGGCGACCGCACGCGCCTGTTCAGCTTCCTGCTGGCGCTGCTGGACGACGAGACGAGCGCGTTCGCCTTCTTGCGCGGCGACCTGCGCCTGTTCAATCGCTTCCGCATACTGCGCCGAGAAGGTGATGTCGCGGATAATCAGGTCGGACATGGTCAGGCCTTCGGCGGCCAGACGGGTACGTAGGCGATTAGCGGCATTGCTGGTCAGAGTTTCGCGACCTCCGGCATAAATCTCGGCCGCTTCAAAAGCGGAGACGGCATCACGCACGATACCGCGCGTCTGCGGCACGACGAATTCACGCCCATATCGTTCCTGCCCCCAGCGCAAATGGAGCGTGTTGACATTGCTCGGATCGACGCTGTAGAGCACCGACACATCCAAGCGTACTTCCTGCCCGTCCGAGGTGCGCGCGACAATGGGACCTTCACCACCCGCCGCTTCGTCCATGGTCACCGACTGCTGGGCCACCGGATAGGTGAATGCTTGCTGCACCACGGGGACGATGATGTGTGTTCCACCGCGCCGCGGGTTCGGGTCAAGCTCACCGTTGAGGGTGTTGACGACGACCGCCACTTGCTGCGGCTCAACAATCATGATCCCCTGGCTGACCACACTGAAGAGCAGCCCGAGGACGAGTCCGACCGCAGCTAGGGTGATGCCACTGCGCACCGGTCGATTTTGCGACGCGGACAGCACCACGGCCGCGATACCCCCGAGGAAAAGCAAGAAACCGAGAAGCGACAGCGCTCCCAGAATTGAACTTACACCCATTGAAGTCTCCTTGTTGTCGTCAATACTATAATCCACGAAGCATAGTACAGTATAACATGCGCTGATCGTCTCCAGCGTAATAAATGGCGTAACACCCTAAAAACTCGGAGGATGCTTCTCATGAATTCATCAGTATTCAGCCGGAAATAAAAACAGGCGACCGTTAAGTCGCCTGTTTTCGCTGCATTGGTATTGACGCCACACCCTAATCCCATGCCGAGATTGGCGTTCGGTTGGTGGGTATTCAGCCGCGCCGCCGCCCTGAATGAGTACGGCGGCGCTTCCGCACGGGCTTAATTGCCCGGTTCGGTGGTGGCCTCGGGCTGCGGGACGCTTTCCGCCAGGGTGGTGAAGTCGAACAGGAACGGGCTGTTGGACGGCACGAGCATCAACTGCACGTTATCCGACAGGTTCTGGACGTATTGATACTGGATCAGGTTCGGGTTATCGCTCAGCACCTGCGCCACCAGTTCGAGCGCTTGCGCTTCGGCTTGCGCGCGGAGGACGATGGCCTGCGCTTCACCTTCGGCGCGAGTGATGGCGGCGTCACGTTCACCTTGGGCGACGGCGCGCGCCTGCTCGGCTTCCTGCTGGCGCTGTTCTACGCGCAGACGGGCCTGTTCCGCTTCCTGCTGCGCGATCTGCGCATTTTCAATCGACTGCGAGAACTGCTCTGAGAAGGTGATGTCACGTACGAGCACGTCGGAGAGGGTGAAGCCTTCTTCGGCCATACGCGCGGCGAGTAAATCCTGAATGCTGGATTCGACGGCGGTGCGCTGTTCGCCGTAAATGTCGACCGCGCGATAGGCTGAAATCACATCGCGCACGAAGCCGCGTACAGTGGGACGGATGAAATTATCCTGATAGCCCGTGGGCCAACGGCGATGAACGATGTTCGCCTTCGTGGGATCAATCGCATAGAGCACGGTGATGTCGAGGGACACTTCCTGACCATCGACAGTCCGGGCGGCGACAGCGTCATTGCCGGCACGCGCGCCTTCGCTGGAATTCCCCGACATGGTGTATTCCTGCTGTGAAATCGGGTAGATCGTGACCGTTTGCAGCACCGGAATCACGATATGCGTCCCGGCAATGCGCGGCGGGTCTTCCAGGTCACCATTCAGTGTATTGAAGATGACCGCGACTTCTGTCGGTTGCACGATCAGGATGCCCTGACTGATCACACTGAAGAGGATGCCGATGATAATCCCGACCACTGCCAGCAGCACACCGCTGCGAAAGGGGCGGTTTTGCGAAGCGGACAACACCACAGTGGCGATACCACCGAGGAAGAGCAGGAAACCCAGAAGCGAGAGCGCCCCCAGAATTGAACTAATGCCCATTGAAGACTCCTTTGTCGTCGATAGTTCAACGTACGGGCATCAGTATAGCACTCGCGCCTACACCCAGGGCGGTAGTAAATATCATTCTCCGCGAAACTGCCTGTATTCTTGACACATTTTTAATGCCTGCCTGGTTTTGAGCTCCTGACACGAACCATGAACCGCGTCCATTGGGCAGCAAAACCGGTGACACAGGGTCACCGGTTGGAGGTGCTGCTCGGCTGTCGGACTGGCGCTAGTCGAGAATCGGCGGGAAGAAGTGCAGCGTCTGGTCGACGAGACTCAGTACGTCGGCGTCGGGCTGCATATCATCACCCCACGCCGTGAAGGTGATCACCACCACCGAGGCGGCGGGTTCGTTGTCCACGCTGACCACGTACGATGTGGATGGCACATCATCGATCAGGGTGGCGTAGCTGGCGACCAGTGCGGGCAGCCCGCCAATGGTGGTTTCGCTGATGTCGCTCACCTCACCGTCGACGGTCGCCAGCACCGCATCCAAGGTTGAGGCGGCGTCGGTTTCGAGGTAAACATCGACGAAGATGCCCTGTGTCTGGGTTTCATCGCTCAGCGCGTTGGTGAGGCTGCCATCGTCGTTGGTGAAGCTGTAGGATTCGCCCCACGCACGCGGATACTGGAAGTAGACGCCTTCGTTGGTGTCGGTATAGCCGCGCAGGTTGGTGTTCACACCCTCATTGTTGATGCTGACATCGGCGCTGGTTTGCGTTGTGTTCCCGGCCAAGTCCGCGATTCTCAAGGTAATGCGGTAATTGCCGCTGGGCGCGGCCTCGTAATGGAACGTGAACGGCTGTAAGCCAAACGTCAGCGGGGTGTTGGTCTGCGGCTGCGCCGTGACCGTCCCATCCGCCGCAATCATCAGTAGATCGACGATGAACTGATCGCCGGGCGACGGGCTGGGCTGGTACACGGTCGTGCCGTCGCTGGCGAGGATGCCGATGTACGCCTGCGTCTCGCTGCTGAAGATCAGGGTGGCGGGCTGCGCGCCCTGCGCGGTGACATACGTGCCGCTGACGGTCATTTCATTGCCCGAACCCGCGGTCGATTGCAGCAGGGACAAGACGGAATTCGTGCCATCGGTGATGACGGGGAATTCAACGCTCCACGCAAATGTGCTTGGCGTCAGCTCGTTGGGATATTCCTTCACCGTTTCACCCGTGGGGAGCGTGGTCGTGTACGAGATGGGCGAGTAGTCCACGATGACCTGGGAACCATCATCATTCTGGTAGTAGATCACATACGACAGATCGACGACGCCCAACCCGGCAGCATTGAAGAACACTACCGGATTGTCGAGCAGGCTGGGAGTGTCGGACATGCTGAAGATACTGGTGACTTCGAGCTGGAGCGCGCTGCCGTCCAGTTCGCTGACAATCGTCTGGTAGAACTGATCGAGATAGCTTTGCCAGAGCGCGAAATCGGCGGGCGCGGCGGCTGGATACGTAGGATCGTAGGTCAGCGGGCCGCTGGGGAGGTAGATGGCCAACCCGTTGCCGCCCGGCAGGAAGCTGTCTGCGCGGGAGTAGACAACGGTGCTGTCATAGGCGGCGATCACGGCCTGCGCGGCACTGTAGGCGTCTTCGGTGATGCTCGTTTGCAGGCTGAACCAGTTCATGAAGTCGCGCAAATCGACATAGGAGTAAATGTCGGCACGGTCGCCGAGCGAGGCCCCGAAGATCTGGCTGTTGTTGCGCGCCGTGCCGAGCGCGGAGAGCAGCGCGGCGGTGTCCGTGCCGACCACCGCCGAGAAATCGCTCAGCGAGGCAAGGAGGTTGGGCAGACCTGCCGTTTCGACCAGCGACAGCCCAACTTTGGTGCGCTCTCCCGGCCCCGCGTAGTAATCCATGTAGGTATCGACGAAGGCCGCGCCCACCTGAAAGGCGTCCCAATCGGGATTCTGCTGCATGGCGGTGATGCTGTTGAAATATTCCCAACCGTTGCTGGGGATGACTTCCTGCGAGAACAGCACATAATCGGCGAACGGTTCGAGGGCGACGGCGACATCGGTCACGCCCATGAGACAGGCGTCAAAGCCCACGATGTCGAAGAGGTCGACGCCCAATGCCTCCTGCGCGGCCGCCAGCGCGGCGACAATTTCCGGCAGTTCGAGCATGGAGGGTTCAGCACTGCCGTCGTCCGGGCCGATGCCGCGCCAACCGCCGCCGTGACTGCCGATCACGAGCATGTAGTGTTCTGCCGGGTAGGTGGTCACCGCCCAGCTGATGAAGTCGAACAGCGCTTGCGGATCGCCCATGTCAACTTCGCCGAGCTCGGCGACGGGGGTTTGGTCAAACGTCGCGTCGAGGTTGTTCGCCGCGTAAATCTGCTGCGCCAGTTCGTCAGACAGCTGGGCCGCCTGGGCCGTCAGTTCCTCAGCGGTGCCTAGGTTCTGCGCGACTGCCCAATCCACCACAGCGGCGCGCATCCCGTCGATATCCGCGGGTGGCGGCGCCGGAACATATTCCATGAAGAAGCGGCGGGTATCGGTCCAGTCGCCGAAGCGCGCCTCAAAACCGACCGCCCGATCCAACTGCGTGACGATGTTGACGCCGTTCCCGCTGCCAACGCTCTGCATCTCGTAGTAATCGTTGAAGGCGGCCCCTTCGAGGTTATTGTCGACTGCGGTGTAATGCATAATCGTCCAGTTGGCGGGACCCGATTGGGCGTGCACAGCTCCCAAACTGCTGATCAGCAAAATTGCTAGAACCAGTAGCTTCTTCATATCGTCTCCAATGATGCAGTTGTAAGTTTATTTTGGTACTTCTACATATTAAACCATCTTCATGTGTTTGCGCATTGGTCTTCGGACGGGTTTTGTGTGATGAACCCGGATGTATTGCTCCGCGCCGACTTGGGGTATAAACTACACTAAATCGTCGGAGCAAAAGTCGCGTGCTTGACCCCGTCCTGTATTTTGGCGCGTTCCGCCTTCCCGTTTACAGCCTCATGCTGCTGGTGGCCGTGGTCACCGCCTTTGTGAGCGCTGTGTATCGCTCACCCTACCGTTTTGCGCAGGTGATCGATGTGGCGTTAGCGGCGGTGGTGCTGGGGTTGATCGGCGCGCGGCTGGAATACGTGGCGCTGGCGTGGGACTACTTCGCCGCGCATCCCGCCGAACTTCTGCACCCGGAATTGGGCGGGCTCGGCTGGCACGGCGCAGTAATCGGCGCGTATGCCGGGATGGCGCTCATGGCGCGCTGGCGCGGTCTGGATCGGCGGGAACTGCTCAGCCGCGGCGCGTGGGCGCTGCCATTGATCGCGCTGGCGGGGTGGGTCGGGTGCGCAGCGGCGGGCTGCGGCTACGGGCGCGAAGTCGATACGCTGGCGAATTACGCTGATTGGCTGGTGTGGGAGACGCGCGACGTATACGGTATTCTTGCGCCGCGCTACGCGACCGCCCGTTTCGGCGTGGCGCTGGCGGTGGCCGTCGCGCTGGTCGGGGCGCTCACCCGGCGTGAGCGCCGCGTCTGGGTCATGCTGGCGCTGCTCAGCGCGGGGATGTTCGGCATCGGCTTTTTCCGCGCGGACGCATCACCCCTGGTTGGCAGTCTGCGCGCGGATCAGATCATCGATGCTGTATTTCTGGTCATGGCAGTACAAAGACTATTAACCACAGAGAACAGAGAACACAGTAAGGTAGGATCACGGCGTGCCGTTAGCTCGGCAAAACGGGCTGCAGTCGCTATGGAAGCAGGGGACGCCATGATGCAGTTTAACTTATGACGGCGGAGTAGCCCCCCCCCGCCCCCCCCCCCCCCCCGGGGGGGAGGCCCCGCAAAACCCCCTTCTCCCCCCCCCCCCCTTTCCGGGGGGGGGGGGAGGGGGGGGGGGGGTCCATCTCTTTTTTTTAAACCGCAATAGCGCCCCCCCCCCGGGGCCGGGGCGTGTGCCGGAGCGCGATTTGTCGCGTCCGCCAAATCCAAAAACTGATCTCTAAATCGGCTTCACGGTATTCTCTGCATACACGCCTCTATGGAGATCGATTGGCCAGCTTACCGAATTGATCTCTAGTTCATTTTAATCTATTTCTCTGTGCCCTCTGTGTTCTCTGTGGTTCAATCTTTCCTAAGGAGTTAGCGGTATGCATGTGAACGTGGGGTTGGCGCAGATCTACCCGAAAATCGGGGACGTGCGCCATAATTTGGAGAAACATCTCGCCTACATTGAGCAGGCGGCGAGTCAGAACGTCGACCTGTTGGTGTTCCCGGAACTCTCGCTGACGGGGTATCAGGTGCAGGATCTCGTGCCGGAAGTGGCGATCCGTACCAAGCGCAGTGACTCGACGTTCGCGGCGCTGCTCGACGCGAGCCAGCGGCTCGACCTGATGGTCGGCTTTGTGCATGAGGACGAACGCCAGCGGTATTACACGGCGGCGGCGTATCTCTCCGGCGGGGAAGTGGTGCACATCCATCACAAAATCTACCTGCCGACCTACGGCATGTTTGACGAGGGGCGCTACTTCGATCAGGGTGAACACATCCGCGCGTTCAACACGCGCTTTGGTCGCGTCGGCATGCTGATCTGTGAGGATTTCTGGCACACGTCACCCGCGTATGTGCTGTGGCTGGATGGCGCGGACATGCTGCTGTTCCAGAGCGCCAGCCCGTCGCGCGGCCTTGACGCTGGCGATCGGCTGTCGGGCACGCGCTGGGTCGAACTGGTGAATCAGGCGTATGGCAGCATGTTCACCAACTACGTGATCCACTGCAACCGCGTCGGCTATGAGGACGGCAAGAACTTTTGGGGCGGTTCCTCGATTGTCGACCCGAACGGCGAATTTCTCGTCCACGGCGTGTACTTTGACGAAGCCCTGCTCACCCAGACCATCGACCTGAATCAACTGCACCGCACGCGCAGCCGCCTGCCCCTGCTGCGCGACGAACGGCCGTCGCTGGTGCAGCGCGAACTCGCCCGCATCCTGTCGGAGAACCCCTCATGAGCAGTATTGTCGAACGGTTGGCAATCAACACGGAGATCGCCCGCAAAATGCTGACCGGTTTCATCAAGGATGAGATCGCTAAATCGGGCATGAAGCGCGCAGTGCTCGGCCTATCTGGCGGCATCGATTCGGCGCTGTCAGCGTACCTGTCCGCCGAAGCGCTCGGCCCGGAGAACGTGCTGGCAGTCCGCATGCCCTACCGCACCTCGTCAGCGGACAGCCTGAGCGATGCCGATCTCGTGATTCAGGCGCTGGGCATTCAAAGCCTGACTGTGCCGATCACCGATATGGCGGAACCGCTGTTCGCGCAGTTCCCTGACATGAGCAATGGACGCAAGGGGAACATCATGGCGCGCCTGCGCATGACGGTGCTCTACGATCAATCGGTGGCCTTCGGCGGGTTGGTGATGGGCACGAGCAATAAGACCGAACTGCTGCTCGGCTATTCGACCATTTACGGCGACAGCGGCGTCGCGCTGCATCCCATCGGTGACCTGTACAAGACGCAGATTCGCCAGCTCGGGGCGGCGCTCAACCTGCCGGAATCGGTGCGCACGAAAGCGCCGTCGGCTGACCTGTGGGTCGGGCAGACCGACGAGGGCGAACTCGGCTTCACGTATGCGGATGTGGATCAGGTGTTGTATCTGATCGTGGACGAGCGGTATACGCTGGATGAAGTGGTCGCGGAAGGTTTCGCCCGCCCGTTCGTGGAAGGCGTATGGCGGCGCGTGAAGATCAATCACTACAAGCGCACCATGCCCAACATCGCCAAGCTGAGCCGCCGCACCATCGGCCACGACTTCCTGTATCTTCGGGATTATACTTGAGGCAAAGGTGGAGGAGGGGTAGATGAGCGATCAGGTGATGGACGATAAAGTTGACGAACTCGTCAATCAGGTCACCGAACTCCGATGGAGAGCAAATGAGGTGGTCGAGCGTCTTTTGGCGCGCATGAAATACGGCTAGCCAGGAGAAACCACGGAAGTCATTCTATGGGTTGCTGGCCGGGCGTTGATGTAAGCCAGGAAGACATTGCTGAAGTGCGTCGGGATATGATGAGAAATTTCCCACGAGAGGACTTCTAGATGTTTGTCGCCGTCGCCGATACCCACACGCTCCTCTGGTATCTATTTCAGAACCCTAAGCTCTCTCAACGGCTGCGAGAACGGTTTCGAAGCGGGCGCAAGCACTGAAGATCAGATCGCCATCTCATCGATTTCGCTGATCGAAATGGTGTATCTCATCGAAAAGGGACGTATTTCGTCCGAGAGTATGACCCGGACTGTCGCTGTCTTTGAAGATCCAACTGCGCTCTTTGTCGAAATTCCGGTTGAGCGGCAGATTGCCCGTGCCTTGGCTCGTGTTGATGTCACGCAAATCCCCGATATGCCGGATCGCATCGTCGCGGCGACGGCGGTACACCTCAATGTGCCGATCATCAGCCGCGACGGACGGATTCAGTTATCCACGCTGCGCACGATCTGGTAAATCCGCCAGCAGCATCTGGGCGGCGACTTTGCCCGAGAGCGTGACCATCGGCACGCCGCCGCCGGGATGGGTTGTGCCGCCCGCGAAGTATAGGCCGCGCACATCCCGCGCCCGGTTATGCGGACGCCGCAGCGCGCTGAACTTGTCATTCGACGATGCGCCGTAGAGCGCGCCCCGCCGCGCCCCCGTCAGCCCGGCGATGTCGACGGGGGTGAGCACTTTTTCCACGCGGATTTTCCCGCGCACATCATAGCCATACGCTGCCAGTCGTTCCAGCACGTGATCGCGATAGGCAGCGGCTTGCGTTGCCCAATCAAAGCGCGCATCGACAGCGGGGGCGTTCACCAGCACGAACCAGTTCTCGCAGCCCTCCGGCGCATGATCACGATCCGTTTTCGAGGTGATTGACACGTAGATCGTCGGATCATCCGGCGGGACACCGCGCGCGAAAATATCGTCGAATTCGCGGCGGTAATCACTCGAAAAGAAGATGTTGTGATGCGCGAGTTCCGGGTGTTCGCCGTCCACGCCGAGCAGCAGAATGAATCCCGAGCACGAGGGTTCGACGCTGGTCAATTGAGCGACTCGGCGCGGCTTGACCGCTGCCCGCGGCAGCAGCTTGTCGTACACCGTCGCCACATCGACATTGGCGATCACGGCGGAGGCGGCGATCTGCGACCCATCCGCCAGTGTGACGCCCGTCACCGCGCCGTCCCGCACATCGATCTGGCGCACCGCGCAGCGCGTGCGGATTTCCACGCCGAGTTCTTCCGCGCGCCGCTGGAACGCCCGCGCAATGGCGTAAATGCCGCCCTGCGGATACCACACGCCGCCGGACAGCTCCACATCGGCGATGACGTTGAGCGTAGCGGGAGCGAGATAGGGACTCGCGCCAACATAGGTGGCAAAGCGCCCGAGGAACTGGCGCAGCTTGTCTGACTTGACGAACGACTGGATCGCGCCGTGCATGGTGCGCAGCGGGTCGACGGCGGGCATGTCGCGCAGGGGCGTGCGCGCGACGCGCCACAGCGTCGGCGGGTCGTTGTAGATGAACACACCGCCCGTGATGTCGTGAATGCGCTTAGCATAGTCGAGATATTTCAGGTAGCCCGCCGCGTCGTCGGCATCCGCGAACTGGCGCAGAACCTCGGTCATCGCGGCGCGGTTCGCCAGCGCGTCGAAGCGCGTGCCGTCCGGGTAGAAGTAGCGCGTGAGCGGATCAACGGGGACGAGCGTCAGGTAGTCGGCGAGGCGTCCGGCGAACGTGTCGTCGAAGACATGGCGCATGGTGATGACCGATGGCCCCGTATCCCAGCGAAAACCCTCGGCGCGGATTTCGCTCATTTTGCCGCCGACCGCCGCGTTCGCTTCGAGCACGAGCACGCGTTGACCCGCCGACGCCAGCCGAATGGCCGCGCTCAGGCCGCCAATCCCCGCGCCGATGATGATGATAGGAAGGTTCGTCAGAGGCATAGATCACCTAGAAAACAGGACTGAGGACTGAGGTCAAAGGACTGAGCGATCATCGGTTGGGGGTGAGGGGTAATCCGTATCGTTTTCTTAAACTGCATCATTGCGTCCCTACGAGCAAAATGCTTGTTTTGTAGGGACGCCCAACCGGGCGTCCGCTGCTTCTAAACCGCCTTCACGCTCGTCCCGATCAATCTACCGCGGAGAGATGAGGTTAAGCTGAGTCCGGGGTGCGGAGAATCTTGGTCATGGCTTTGCCGCGCGCTAACTCATCGACCAGTTTGTCGAGGTAGCGAATCTCGCGCATGGTCGGTTCTGCGATGTCTTCCACGCGCACGCCGCAGACCACACCCTTGATCAGGCTCCGGGCGGGATTCATGTGCGGCGCATCCGCAAAGAAGGTTTCAAAGTCAGTCTGGTTGGCGATCTGCGCGTCGAGTTGTTCCTGAGTATAGCCCGTTAACCAGCACACAATTTCATCGACTTCCGCTTTGGTGCGCTGCTTCTTTTCCGCCTTGGCGACATAGAGAGGATAGACTCTGGCGAAACTCATCGTATAAATGCGATGTTTAGGCATGCTGCCTCCGTTACACTAGCAGTCGTACAAGTCACCACGACGAATACCGCCCGCTTAAGGCGTCTCCGTCGCCTCCGGCAGCACAAAGCGGACTGTATCGAGAATGGCTTGCAGTTCACCCTGCGCCGTATCCATCGCCGTGATCGGATCGGTGTACACGTAGAACAGGAAGTTCAGGTTGAACTGCTGCAAGCCCGCCAGCCAACCGCGCGTATCCGGTTGACCGGGACAGTCCACAGCAGCAAAGGAGGTGCCGACTGCGGCCAGCCCGCCAATCGAGTATTCGCGGCGCAAATCGGTGCCAATATTGCAGCGCTCTTCGACGACGGCGAGGCGCAGCAGGCGCGTGCCGTCGAGATACAGATCGGGTGCGACGGCCGTTTCCTGTGCGAACGGGTTGCCCGCTGGGAGCAGATTCGGGAACGCCCACAGCACGATGATCGAGCCCGTGCCGCCCGTCACTGGCCCCTGATAGAGGGCGAAGGGGATGTTGCGCACGGCGTCAATGTCCGTCAGCACGACCGTGCTGTACGCGCGGCCCCAACCCGCGGGCAGATCAAGCTCCAGCGGCGGCGGCGCACCCTCCTGCGCCAAAAGTGGTGCGAGCGTTGAGTCGATCACCGGGTCGATGGTGGGCGTGGACTGCGCGTCTTCCGTGCTCCCCGCCGAGGGCGTGGTCAGGAAGGTTTGATCAAACTGCTGCGCGGCCTGTGTGATGGTGAAGTTGAGGCTGGCCGCGTCGGTGAGCGAGGGCGCGCCGTTCACGGTGACATAGGGCGTGCTCGTGAAGTCGGGTTCGTTATCTGCCGCCTGCTGCGCATCGTCGAGGCGCAAATCGGCGCGGTCGCCGAGCAGGCAGGTGTTCCACGTGTTGACATCGATGCCGACCGCCGCGCCGCCTGTGAGCAAGCGATCTCCGGCAAACGGATCGGTCGGGAACTCGGTTTGCCAGCCGAACAGCAGATCATGGAACTGCCAGAAGGCGTTCTGATCGCCCGCGCACAATGCCGCGCGAGCTGCGCCGCGTCCGCCGGAGAGCGTGCCCGTGACCAGCGGCACGTAGATCAGCCGCGCTTCGCCCGTGCGCACGCGGTCGAGCAGCGCGGGGAAGCTGTCACGGTAGAACGTGCCGGAGGCGAGGTCGTCAAATGCGCCGTAGATCACCACATCGACGGTCGCGCTCGGAAAGCCGAGCTGCGGGAAACCCTGCACGGTCACGTCCTGTGGGAGTGCCGCATAGCGATCGGTGCCCGCGGCGGCAGGTGTCGGTGAGGCGGGCGGCGCGACGGTGCTCGTCGGGGGGGCGCTGGTCGGTGGCACGGCGTTACCGCCACACGCGGCGGTGATCAACATGAGAAGCGCGCCGATCAGCGCGCCAAAACGATGCAGAGCATGGGTCATGGAGTCAATTTTCCTGCGGACATCACACTTTACCCGTGAGGTAAGCGGATGTAGGGACGAGGCATGCCTCGTCCTGCCGTACGTGAACAGAGAGGACGAGATATATCTCGTCCCTACAAACGACGTCAGAAGAACGAATTACAGCTTTTCTTCGTCGAGGCGTCCATCTTTGACGTCGAAGATCAGTTCGCGCAGCTTGTCGGGATTCTGCAGGCTGGTGAACGATATTTCCGCCGAATCCGAGCCTGCCGACTGGATGACGATGTCACCGTAGCCGAGAATCGAGCCGAGCAGCGATTTGTTCACGTTGATATCGGTCACGCGTTCGAGGCTCATCGCCGTTTCGTTACCGGTCAATACGTTACCGCGCCGCTGGGTGAGGCGGCGGGTGGTGAGCGAAATCTGGTTCAAGCGCCAGTTGGTGAGCACATACAGGCCGAGCGTGACAATCGTCCGCCACCAGAACCCCCACGAGCGCGGACTGCGGCGGAAAACAGCAACGGGTTTTTCGGGCGACTGCATCTTGGACTCCTTTGCGAGAAAAGTTTACAGTTCACAGTTTACAGCCAAAAACCGATCCCCGTGAACTTCAGACCTTGGGCGCTAAATCGCTTCTTTCAACAGCTTGGAGAGTGAGTCGGGATCGTACGGTTTGAGCAGGAAACGGTTCGCGCCCGCGGCGAGCGATTCCGCTTCTTTGTCCATGCCCGACGCGATGATGATCAGGGAATTGGCGAAGGCGGGCAGGGTGCGGAGCTGCTGCACCAATTCGACGCCTTCCATGTCGTGCAGATGGAAGTCGACGATGAAGGCCTCCGGTTGGAACGAGGTGGCCTGACTAATCGCATCACCGCCGCGTGTGACCGTCTTCACTTCGAAATCGTCCAGCTCCAGCAGGGTTTTCAGCAGATTAGTCATCGTGCGATCATCATCGACGATGAGGATTTTCTTCCCCACGCTTGCGCTCCCATTGAGAATGGGTGCGGCGTTTGCGCGCCGCACCCAGCAGAATCCTTACTTTCAGTGTACCTTTTTCTTGGTACGTTGTCCAACGAGCGCGGCGCTCAACGCCTCGTCAATCCCTTCGACCAGCACGAACTTCAAGCGGTCGCGGACATCAGCGGGCAGGTCGTCGAGGTCTTTCTCATTCTTCTTGGGCAGGATGATCGTGTTCAGCCCGGCGCGATCCGCCGCCAGCACCTTATCCTTGATGCCGCCGACGGGCAGCACCTTGCCGCGCAGCGTGATTTCGCCGGTCATGGCGACGTTGCCGCGCACCGACTTCCCCGTGAGCAGCGAGGCCAGCGCGACCGTCATGGTCACGCCCGCCGAGGGGCCATCCTTGGGCGTCGCGCCTTCGGGCACGTGCAGGTGCAGGTCGTGCTTCTCGAAGAATTCCGGCGTCAGGTTGAACGATTCGGCTTTCGAGCGAATGTAGCTCAACGCGATGCGCGCGCTCTCCTGCATGACTTCGCCCAACTGCCCGGTGTACTGGAAGCCCTTGCTCCCCTGCATGTAGGCCGCTTCGACGTAGAGCACGTCGCCGCCATAGGGCGTCCACGCGAGCCCGGTCGCCACGCCGGGACGATCCGTGCGTTCTTCCGACTCCGTGCGGTAGCCATAGCGCGGTTTGCCGAGCAGCTCCGTGATCGCCTTGCCATCGATGATCACCTGCGCGGTCGCACCTTCTGCGATGCGCGTGACGATCTTGCGCATGGCGCGCCCGATCTCGCGTTCGAGCGTGCGCACGCCCGCTTCACGGGTGTAGTCGCGGATGATGCTTTGCAGCGCGTCCCGCGTGACCTGGACTTCTTCGGTACGCAGACCATTCTCGCGGATCTGGCGCGGCGTCAGGTACTGCTGCGCGATGGCGATCTTCTCCTGTTCGGTGTAGCCGCTCAGTTGAATGATCTCCATGCGGTCGCGCAGCGGGCCGGGGATCGGCTCCAGTTCGTTAGCTGTGGTGATGAAGATCACTTCGCTCAGGTCGAAGGCCACGTCGAGATAGTGATCGCGGAACTCGTTGTTCTGCTCCGGGTCGAGCACTTCGAGGAGCGCCGAGGCCGGATCGCCGCGGAAGTCGCGCCCGAGCTTGTCGACTTCGTCGAGCATGATGATCGGGTTGTGCGATTCCGCGCGGCGGATCGTCTGGATGATGCGTCCCGGCATCGCGCCGATGTAGGTGCGGCGGAAACCGCGAATTTCGGCTTCGTCGCGCACGCCGCCCAAGCTCATGCGGATGAACTTACGCCCCATCGCGCGGGCAATGCTCGAACCCAGCGAGGTTTTACCGACGCCGGGCGGGCCGACAAAGCACAGAATCGCGCCCGCCCGTTCGCGGCGGATGTGATCGGCTTCTTCGGCCTGATGCGCGGTCATGCCGCGTTCCAGGCGCAGTTTGCGCACCGCGAGATATTCGAGGATGCGCTCTTTGATGTCCTTCAGCCCGTAGTGATCTTCGTCCAGCACGGTACGCGCGTGTGGGATGTCGAGATTATCGTCGGTGCGCTTGTTCCACGGGATGCTCGTCAGCCAGTCGAGATACGTGCGGATGACGCCGTATTCCGCCGCCGCCGTGGGCAGCTTGGACAGGCGATCCACTTCGCGTTCGGCTTCCTTGCGCGCTTCTTCCGGCATGCCCGCTTCGGCGATCTTCTTGCGGAACTCCTCGACTTCGACGGTTTGCTCGTCGCCTTCGCCGAGTTCACGCTGAATCGCCTTGAGCTGTTCGCGCAGGTAGTATTCGCGCTGGACTTTCTCCATCTCGGTCTGCGCTTCGGTCTGGATTTTGCGCCCCAGTTCCAGCACTTCGATCTCTTTGCTCAGGAGCGTCATCAAACGGCGCAGCTTGGCTTCGGTGCTGTCGAGTTCGAGGATGCCCTGCGCTTCCGCGAGATCGATGCGGATGTAGGTGGAAATGGTGTAGGCCAACTGCAGCGGATCGTCGACGTTGAGCGCCGACGAGATCAGCTCGCCGGGGATGCTCGGCACGAGTTCCGCCAGCTTGGTGAACTGGTCGACGACGTTACGCGTCAGCGCCTCAACTTCCAGCGATTCTTCGACCGCTTCCGGAATGGCGTGGACTTTCGCCTTGAGATACGGCTCGGTCGACGTGAATTCGTCCACCGTGATGCGTCCCAAGCCTTGCACGAGCATGCGGATCGTGCCATCGGGCGCGCGGAACAGGCGGTGAATCGACGCCAGCGTGCCGGTGCGATAAATGTCATCCGGGCCGGGCGTTTCCAGCTCGGCATCCTTGGACGTGATCAGGCCGACCATGCGGTCGCCCGCGACCACTTCATCCACCAGCTTGATGCTGCGCGGCTGGCCGACGGTCAGCGGGATGATGGTCTCGGGATACACGACGACTCCGCGCAATGGCAGAATCGGCAGTTCCGCGGGAATTTTCAACTCGGCGTCGTCACTGTTCGAGCCCGTGCGAATCTCGACGTCGGTCAGCTCTTCTTCGGTGAAATCGTCGATGACGGGCGACTTCGGGTTGTCACTCATTAGTTTCCTCATCTTCTCCAACGACGCGAATCCGGTTTTCGGGCAGGCGCGGCAGTTCGATCTGCAAGAAGCCGTCCCGATAAGAGGCGGTTACGCCTTCGCTGCTCAAGTTCCACGCGAAGGTGAGTTCGACGCGGAAGTCTCCATAATTGATCTCAACCTGATGATAGGCGGCATTGTGCAGGGTGGGCCGTTCACGCGTGCCGGTGATCACCAACTGCGTGCCGTTCAGCGAGACGTTGAAGTCGCTGGCGCGCATGCCGGCAAGCTCGACGATCACCACGATCTTGTCACCAAATTCGATGACGTCAGTCGGGGGTTCGAATTGGCGGCGCGTGTTCAGGCGCACGGAATACCCTTGAATCATCCACTGACGGCCAGTCGCCGGGTCGCCGGGACGTTTTTTCTCTTCCATCGCGAAATACATAGACGCATGACCCCTTTCTGCTGTCCATAGTAGTGTAGCGGGATCAGCGTATAAGAAATATAAGATTGGCATGATGGGTTTAAGAGTGGGGATTAACCGACCTCACCCCTCCGCGTAAACCTGAGTTAGGGAATGTTATCGTGTAGGGGCAGACCGGTGTGTCTGCCCGTTCTCGGGCGCACACGTAGGTGCGCCCCTACTACCTAAACGTCACTTAGGGATAAGCCTTATTTGCGGATCCCCCTCACCCCCAACCCCTCTCCCACGCAAGCGGGGAGAGGGGCGACGAACAGCGTTCTTGCTGTGTCCCCTCCCTGAATTCGGGGAGGGCCGGGGGGTGGGGTCAGAAAAGCGTTATCCATGACTCACGTTACTTTAGAGAGGGGAGGCAGACAGCCATGGGATGATCGATGGCAGGGCCGCGCCGTTTTGGACGAGCACGAACGCGATGATCAGCAGCAGGATGAAGACGACCACGGCGATCAACTGGCGTACGCGGCGCGGCGACAGACCGTTGTACTGCGACCGAATGCGACCGACGATCTTCTTCATCTGCCCGTCGAGGGCCGCATCGCTGATGACGACCGGTTCGGCGGCGGCGATGGGCTGTAAGCTTGGCGGCAGGTCGGCGGGCAGCGTCGCGCCGTCGACCAGCACGGGGAGAATCAGCATGCCGGGCTGCTTGAGCGCCGCTTCGATCTGAATGCGGATCGGGTCTTTGGGGTTGGTGATGCCCTTCGGTTTGCCCGCGGGCGTTTCGCCCACCCCCGCCCAGTTGCGCCCAATGACGATCACCATCACATCACTGTGCGAGACGACATCATTCGCCAGCACCAAGCGCGAGACGGTGCGGTCGGAGATGCGGTCGACATCGCGCAGGATGCTGCTTTCGCCAAATGTCTTGACGAGCTGTTCATGGATGCGCCCGGCGATTTCGCCCGTGTCTTCGCGCCGGTAGCACATGAAGATGATCGGCTCTTTGGATTTCTGGCGCGTTTGCGCGCTGGGACGCGGCGGCAGCGTCACCGGGGGCATGCTGCCCGGCGTGACGGGCGCGGTGCGCGCAGGCGTCGGCGCGGTCGGTTCGGCGGCGACCGGCGCAGGTGTCGGCGGTGCAGATTCCTGCACGGGCGCAGCTTCGACGGTTGGTGTCCGGTCGGTTTTGGGCGCGGGCTTGAGGATCGCTTCGATCTCTGCGCCGATAGCGCGCGCGCTGGGGAGGCGGTCTTCGGGTTTCTTCGCCATCATTGACTTGAGCAGCTCTACAACCGCATCGGGAATATCACTGCGGTACTGGCGCGGATCGGGCACATCGTCGCCGAGGATGGCGGCAATCGTGCCGACCGCCGTGGTTTCCTCAAAGGGAGATGTCCGGTGAGCATCTGGTAGAGCATTACGCCGAACGCCCAGATATCGGTCTGCTCATTGTACTTGCCGCCCTCGCAGATTTCCGGGCTGAGGTAGGCGACCGTGCCGAGCACGGTGCCGATCTGCGTGAGCATGGTGCCGGGCGCATCGCCAATCCGGGCGACACCGAAATCGGTCAGCTTGGGCATGCCGTCGTCGGCGAGCAGCACATTAGCGGGCTTGAGGTCGCGGTGAATGATGTTCAGGCGGTGCGTGCGCGTGAGCGCGTCGGAGAGATCGAGCGCGAGCTGGAGCGCACGTTCGATGGGGAGCTGCGGCGTCGTCTTGAGCAGCGCATCGAGCGAGCCGCCGCCAACATATTCCATGATGATGTAGTGGCGGTCGCCTTCGTTGAGCGTGTCCAGCACGCGCACGATGTTCGGGTGATTCAGCTTGGCGAGGGCGGCAGCTTCGCGGCGGAAACGTTCGAGCAGGGTCGGGTCTTCCTGCACGATTTGCGGCTTGAGCGCTTTGATCGCGACAGGCTGCCCCGTGGTCTGATCAAGTGCCTTGTAGACATCGCCCATGCCGCCTCTGTCCAGCAAGTCGGTGATCTGGTAACGGTTTGCAATCACGCGCGCTTCGCTCATGCCACCCTCGAATCATGTCAGATAAGTCACCTGATTGTAACATGAACGGTGGAATTGGATGATTGTCACACGGCAGTTGGGCGGCTCCCCTACGCCCACGAACGCGGCGTTACACTAGCCCATAAGATTTTTCTTCGGAGATAGCGCCGTGAAACGCACTCTATTCGCCCTACTGCTCATCACCCTCTTTTCGGTCTCCGCCCCCGCGCTGATTCAGGCTCAGGTCAGCGCCCCATTCCGCGTGTACCTCACCTTTGAAGATGGCCCGACGGACGCCTACACGCCGCAAATTCTCGACATACTGGCGCAATACAATGCCAAAGCCACGTTCTTCCCCAATGGCTATCAGATCGCCGGGCGTGAAGCGATCATCCAGCGCATTGTGCGCGAAGGGCATGCTATCGGCAATCACCTGTGGATTGAGCCGCCCGTGTATTCCGGTGCGCCCGCTGAACTGGTGATCGAGTCGTATCAGCGCACTGAAGACGCGATCCGCGCCGCGCTCACGCCGGAACTGCTGGCGATCTACGACGCACAGCCGCGCATTTTCCGGCAGCCGGGCGGCGGCGCGCAGCCGTTCCCCGCGGTGTCGGGCATTTCGGTGATTAGCTATAACTGGAGCGTCGATGCCGACGACTGCGGCTGGGGTGTGCCCGGCGGCGCGGGCGACAACTACGACGATGTGGTGATCGACAATGTGCTCAACACGCCGCGCTCACTCGGCGGCGCGCGCTGGAATGTATACGAGCAGGGGGACGGCGCGGTGATTGCCTTCCACGATATCAACCGTGTGACGGGACGCGTGCTGCCCGTCATCTTGAGCGAACTGCAAGCGGCGGGCGCAACGTTCGAAGCGCTGCCGCGTCCGTGGGATCAACCCGGCACGATGCCGATTGCCTTGGGCACGCGGCCCGTCTATGGAGCGGGCGTGCCCGGCTACACGCTGATCGGCGAGGTGCTCGACGTGGCGCGGATTCGCTCCGCGCCCGCTTATGACGCGGCGATCTTGTTCAGCGCGGTCGAACCGGGGACGCAGATCACGGTGAGCGGGCGGTCTGGCGACTGGATGCAGGTCAGTTGGGACGGGCAAAGCGGCTGGATGCACGGCGATCTGCTGCACGAGCGCGGGGCGGTGTCCGCGCTGCCGCTCGTGCAGTGATCAGCCGCGTTTCTGACGGTAGCGGGCTTCGGACGTGACCAGGTCGACGACGCCCGCAATCGTCGGGTCGGGGAGCGCGTTAGTCGGCAGGTCGTAGACCATGTGCGACACCAGCATTGACCCCCGCAAACGCGCTTCGCCGACCTGCCGCGCCTTCACGGGCGGCAGCGTGAGCAGATTATCCGTGAGATCGGCAAACTCGGCGGGCTGCATGCGGATTGTAAGTTGATCCGGGCGCGGAGCGCCGAGCGTCAGCCACACCCCGTCAACCTCGGCGGGGTGATCGGCGTCGATCAGCTTGAGCTGCGTCGACTCGCTGACGCGGGCGCGCGCTTCCGGTGTGAGCGACACGGTCGCCGCGTGGTAGCCCATGCCGTCGAAGGCGAGCGGCATCGACAAGCCGCCGCTCACACCGCAGTGCCACACGTCCGGCGCGCACGAGTCGCCGAGATCGAGCAGCAGCACGCGCCCGACTGGCGGCGCGGGGTCATCTTCGCATACCGGAACCGCCGCCTCGCTGTTGAGCGCGCGCAGTTGGCGGATTAGGGTGAAGAGGCGCGGCAAGCTGGCGAGATCACCGCGCAGCCCATAGGTGTAGAGGACGGTTAGCGGTGCTTCCATACCGGCGGTCGTTTCTCAACAAATGCGGTCATGCCTTCGGTCTTGTCCTCCGTGCCGAACGCGAGATAGAAATTGCGCTTCTCGTAGTCCAGCCCGGCTGACAGGCCGAGTTCTTCCGCCTTGTTGACGGCATCCTTGATCAACCGCACGGCGACGCGCGGCAGGCTGGCGATCTTCGCCGCCAAGTTGATCGCTTCCTGCAGGTAGCTCTCGACGGGGTAGACGCGGTTGACCAGCCCCGCCGCCAGGGCTTCCGCCGCGGTCAGTTTGCGGTCGCCGAGCATGACCTCCATCGCGATGGCCTTGCCGACCGCGCGCGTCAGGCGCTGCGTGCCGCCCGCGCCGGGGATGATGCCAATGCTGACTTCCGGCTGACCGAACTTGGCACTCTCCGACGCGACGATCATGTCGCACATCATCGCCAGTTCGCAGCCGCCGCCCAGCGCCCACCCGCTCACCGCGCCGATGATCGGCTTGCTGACGCGGCTCATGCGCGACCAGTCGGTGAAGTCGTCGCTCAGCATGGCGACGGCGGTCTGATCGGCCATCTGCTTGATGTCCGCGCCTGCGGCGAAGGCTTTGTCGCTGCCCGTGAGCACCATGGCGCCGATGGTCTCGTCGTGGTCAAAGGCTTCCAGCGCGGTGAACACCTCGCGCGTAATCTGGCTGTTGAGCGCGTTGAGGGCTTGCGGGCGGTTGAGGCGCACCAGTCCCACGCCGGGGACGGGCGTTTCGATCAGAATGGTTTCGTAAGTCATGTCGGGTTCTCCAGTGAAGTTCTATACCCACGACACCCGGTAGAAGCTTTGCACCGTGTGTCCGGAAAAGCTATACAGTTTCTTGGAGCGAAGCTGTTGTAGGGACAAGGCATGCCGGTAAGTGCGTAGAACAGCGTGAAAATGGGTTACAGGTCGGTTTTGGGCTGTTGCGGACGCGATTCATCGCGTCCCTACGAGAAGATTGTCTTTGTGTAGGGACGCAATTCATTGCGTCCGCTGCCCCCAAACAGACTTTACACTATTCTACGTAGCTACCGGCCTGCCTTCTCCTCTGTATCCTTCTATAGAAATCAGTACGAGGCCTGCCTCGTCCCTACACAACTGATTTCCTGCTCAGGTCAGGTTACGGGTAGCGATCCATGAAGTCTTGAATCGCCGTGTCGATCACGTCGGCTTCTTCTGTGCTGAGCGAGGCGATTACGTCTTCGAGGCCGAGCTTCATCTTCTCGTAAGCGTCCTCCGCGGTCGGCTTGTCGGCGATGAAGCGGGTGTGTACCAGCCAGCCATACACGCCGCAGGTGATCGCAAAGGGGACGCCCATATGCGTCTCTTCCTCCAGCGTGATGCGCGCGCCATCCGGGCATTCTTCATCGCGCAGGATGATGCCGCCCTCGGACCCGGTCGAGCCGATGGTCTTGCCGTCTTCGTAGGTGATCCATTCCATGAGCTGTTTTACCTTACCTAAACCTCACCCCCTAATCCCCTCTCCTACAGGCGAGGGGGAAATGAGCGAGGTGCTGCGCACTGCGGCTAAAATTGCCGCTCGATATACCATTTGAGATAGCCGCCCTGCTTGCCCGTGCAGGTCATCCCCAGCTTTTCGAGGATGCGCTTGGAGCCGAGGTTGTCGGGCAGGCATTCGGCGGTGACGCGTTGCACGCGCGGGTCTTGCCACGCCCAGTTGATAAGCGCGGTCGCTGCTTCGAACGTGAGTCCCCGGCGGCGGTAGTGCGGCGAAATACCATAGCCGATTTCGATCATCCCCTGATGATTCGGCTTGCCTTTGAACCCGATAGAGCCGAAAACCATCTGGTCGGCGGTGTGCTTCATCAGCCACAGGCCCCAGCCGAGCATATCGGGGTCGCCGCGCAGTTGGTAGTCGTAAAAGCTGAGCAGCCCGCGCCCATCTTCGTCCAGCCATTCGTCGTCCAACCGCGCGCCCAACAACGATTCCAGTTGGCGCTTGCCACCGCTCGCCGCGCGGGCGATTTGGGTGGGGCAGGCGGTCAAGGTGAGTCGTTCGGTCTGAATCTCGTAAGTCATGGCTGGTACTCCGATCTTTTTAACGTGATTATAGATCGGCGTATTCACTTTTACCGTAACAACATGCCAAAGTTATCAGTTCACAGTTGACAGTTCACAGCTAAAATCGCGTTCCGAAAGTCCCCGTGTAGGGGCAGACCGATGTGTCTGCCCCTGTTCGGGGACACACACAGGTGCGCCCCTATCGAAACGAGCCCCTAAAGACTGTGAACTGTCTACTGTGAACTCTGTTTCTCTTTCCACAACTTGAGCAGTTCGGCTTCACGGGCCGGATCGAGACCCGCGCGGCGCGGCTGATCCGCCGGGAGCGTCTGCTCAAAGGCCAACGTGTCACGGACGGTGTCAGCAAACGGGCGGAAGGTCAGCCCGGCATCGACGGCGCGCTGCACGCTGACGGCGAAGACGCCTGCGTATTGTTCCGGCACCCAGAAGGGGAGCTGCATGCCGTTGACCTGCTGTTCTTCCAGCCACGCATCGTCCACCCACGTAAACGTGGCGTCACTGCCGAGCGCGTCACGCATGCCCCCGACCCAATCCCCCCACGCAAAGGGCTGCGTTGCCCCGGTCGCGTTATACACACCGAGCGTACCGTCTTGCAGCAGCTTGAGCTGGAACGCGCCGAGATCTTTGCCGTCAATCATCTGCACAGGGCGCTGGGCATGGCCGGGGACGAGCACTTCGCCACCCTGCGAGATGCGCTTGACCCAATACGTGAAGCGATCGGTCGGGTCGTACTGGCCGACAATCATGCCGGGACGCACGATGATCGCGCGTTCGGCGAAGATCGACTGCGCCGCCAGTTCGCACAGCACTTTGAGACCGCCATAGGTTTCGCCCGTGACCTCTTCAGTCGCTTCGTCGGTCAGCTTTTTGAGCGGCGCGGTTTCGTCAGCGCCCGCTGGCATACCGTCGTCGTAAACCGAAATTGTCGAGATGAACAGGTAGCGATCCACCGCGTCTCTGAGCACTTCGCCCGCCTGCCGGACGGCGCGCGGCACGTAGCCGCAGGTGTCGATCACGGCGTCCCACGTTTTGCCCTTGAGCGCCTCGTAATCGCCCGTTTCGCGGTCGCCGTGCAAGTGTTCGACCTGCGGGAAGAGATCGGCGTTGGTTTTGCCGCGTGTGAACAGCGACACTTCATGCCCGCCCGCCAGCGCGAGTTCGACCACATGCCGACCGACAAAGCGCGTCCCACCCAGAAGCAAAAGGCGCATGCTCATCATCCTTTTGAAAAAGTTTTAAACGATGGGGAAAATTTAACTTGAAATTGCAGGATGGTCAATGGGGTGGGGAGAGCGAAAAGTCCGAGGCTTGTCGGTAGCTCCGTACGATAGCTTGAAGTCTGCTTAGGGGGACAGCGGACGCAATGATGCACTTTAACTAATCACGCGGTCAGTGCCCACGGCCCCCCCCGGGCCCCTCCCCCCTCTTTTCTTAAACTGCATAATTGCGTCCCTACACAAAGACAGTTTTTCTCGTAGGGACGCGATTTATCGCGTCCGCTGCTTCCGCGCCGCAGCCTTTCTCCTCGCTTGCGTCCGAGGGGGAGGTGGGCTTGCTCTGAAAACAAAGGGAAACCCCCCAGGAGGAGGCCAGCCCCCAAATTTCTTCTAGGACCAATCGCCTAAGAAGCTTAAGGCTTTTAAACACTCTGCCTCGTCCCTACAGTTGGTGTGATTCGGGCGGATTACTTCGCGCCCGGCGGCTTCTGGCCGACGCCGAAGATGCGCCCGCCGAGCTTGAAGCCATTTTCTTCGAGGCGGTCGATGAACTTCGGGCGGTAGCCCATCGCCTCAAGCCGACCGCCGCCGATCGAGGCCGGGGCGAGGGTCGTTTGCCCGGGCATACGGTACATGAACAGGTCTTGCAGCGTGACCGAGTCGCCTTCCATCCCCTGAATTTCGGTGATCTGTACAATCTTGCGCGAGCCGTCCTTGATGCGCGCGATCTGCACGATCAGGTCGACCGCGCTGACGATCTGGCGGCGGATGACCGACACGGGCAGATCCATACCCGCCATCAGGCACAGCGTTTCCAAACGCGCGACGCTGTCACGCGGGTTGTTGCTGTGCACGGTGGTCAGCGACCCGTCGTGACCAGTATTCATCGCTTGCAGCATGTCGAGCGCTTCGCCACCGCGGCACTCACCGATGACGATGCGGTCAGGGCGCATACGCAGTGACCCGCGCACGAGATCGCGGATGGTCAGCATGCCGCGCTTGCCATCACCGCCGGGCGCGGGCGGCGCGGTTTCGAGGCGAACGACGTGCCGCTGCGCGAGCTGAAGTTCCGCCGCGTCTTCGATGGTCACAATGCGTTCGTCATCTGGGATGTAGCCGCTCAACACGTTGAGCAGGGTGGTTTTACCGGAACCTGTGCCGCCAGCGACCACGATATTCAGACGCGAATGCACGCACGCCTTGAGGAATTCGGCGGCTTCGGGCGTGAGCGACCCAAACTTGATCAGGTCTTCAACGGTCAGGCGCTTCTCGGGGAATTTACGGATGGTGATCGTCGTGCCCATCAATGCGGAGGGTTCGGCGACGATGTGCACGCGCGAGCCATCGGGCAGACGCGCATCCACCATCGGTTGATTGCGGTCGATGGTACGCCCGAGTGGGCGCACAATGCGCTGCGCCGTGTATTCGATGTGTTCGTCATCGTCAAACACGAGATCGGTTTCCAGCAGCTTGCCTTTGATTTCGGCGAAGATGATCTCCGGTCCATTGACCATGATTTCCGAGCACGCCCGGTCGACGACCAGCGGCTGAATTGCGCCGAAGCCGAGCAGATCGTCCAACAGCAGATCGCGCAATTGCTCAAACTCGCTGGGGTTGAGCGCGTATTCGCGGCGCTCTGATGCGATCTTTTCGAGCATGGCGCGCATACGGATGCTCAGCATCGTCTCTTTTTCGGCGTCACCGCGCACCCATGTATCCGCTTCATCCGGCGATTTGAGGATTTTCGCGCGCATCAGCTTGCGCAGATACGCCAGCTTCGCAGGCGTGCGGGCTTTGTCCGGCACGACGTAGGCTGGTCCGGCGGCGTGGGCAGCCGGGGGCGGGGGCGCAGCCGGCGCTACCGGGCGCATCGGCGCTGCTGGCGTTTCCGCGACGGGATCGGCTTCGGGTTTGCGGGGATCGCGCCCCGCTGGATCGTTGAGTCTTCGCTGCATGAATGACATGGCTGGTTTCCACCCTCTCTATGTCTTCAGATTACGGGAGTTTAGAGTTTGTGATCAAAAACGTTTCGTGAAGGGGAAAATCTTTATAATAATTACAATTGTGATTAATGAAATGAGGCGATGTCAGCATGGAGCCGGTCAAGACCTTTCTGAGCCTGTTAAAAGAGACGTTCGACGAATGGAACCGCGATAAAGCCCCGCGGTTGGCGGCAGCGCTCGCCTACTATACTGCGTTTTCGATTGCCCCGCTGATGATCGTGGTGATCGCGATTGCCGGGCTGGCGTTCGGGCAGGAGGCGGTGCGCGGACAGTTGGACAATCAACTTCAGGGACTCGTCGGGGCGCAGGCCGCCGACGCGATTCAGGAGATGGTCGCTGGAGCGAATCATCCGGAGACCGGCGTGATCGCCAGCATCATCGGCGTGGTGACGCTGATACTCGGCGCGGCGGGGTTGTTCGGACAGCTTCAGGACGCGCTGAATACGGTATGGGGGGTCGAACCCAAGCCCGATCAGGGGATCGTCGCGACGCTGCGGGCACGCCTGCTTTCGTTCACGATGGTGCTCGGAATCGGCTTTTTGCTGCTCGTTTCGCTGGTGATCAGCGCGGTGCTCTCGGCGCTCAATGCGTGGATGACAGGGGCGCTGCCGTTTTCGCCCGCCATTTTGCAGATCATCAATCTGGTGATTTCGCTGGTGGTGATCACGGCGTTGTTCGCGGTGATCTACAAGGTGCTGCCCGACGTGAAGATCGCGTGGCGCGACGTGGTGCTCGGCGCGTTCGTGACGGCGCTGCTGTTCACCATCGGCAAATTCCTGATCGGGCTGTACCTCGGGCACAGCAGCATCGCGTCGTCCTATGGGGCGGCGGGATCATTTGTGGTGCTGCTCTTGTGGATCTACTACTCCGCGCAGATTCTGCTGTTCGGCGCGGAGTTCACGCAGGTGTTCGCGCGGCGCTACGGCTCGAAGATCGTGCCCGACGACAACGCGCGTTTCGTCAGCGCGGAGGATTTGGCGCGCCAGGGGCAGCCGCACGCGTCGCTGAAGGGCAAAGCGGGACGCGCTTATCAACCCGCGAACCTTGGGGTCGCCGCGCAGCAGGCGAAGGTCACGCCGACCGCGCCACCGCGCCGCGAGGGCAGCCTGCCGACGGTCATCCTCGGGGTGATCGCCGCGCTGGCTTCGTTCCTCGTCGGGCTGATCATCAGCAACGATCAGAAGAATTAGGTCAGCCGTTAGCCATTAGCGCTTAGCAGATGGCTAAAAGCTAATGGCTAAGTGCTAACAGCTTACAGATACGGCAAAAAGCGGTGCAAAATGCGCATGACGCGCATGCCGAGCAGCGAGATCGGATCGGCTTGCGTCAGGTCGGTCGGCGCGATGAGCAGTGTGTCCGTGATGAGCGACTGCGTTTTGACGAAGCGCATCAAGCCTTCTTTGCCGTTGCGGCGACCCACCCCGCTGTTCTTCTCCCCGCCCATCGGTACGGAGGGCGTGCCGAATACGATCTGCGGGCGGTTGATGCTCACGTCCCCGGCGTTGATGCGGCGTGCCAGCCGTTCACCGCGGCGCAAATCGCTGGTGAAGATGGTCGCGGAGAGACCGTATTCGCTGTCATTCGCCAGTTGAATCGCTTCTTCGGCGTCTTTGACCTTCATGATCGGGATGATCGGTCCGAACGTCTCTTCTTTCATGACCTTCATCGAGTGATCGACGCCGATCATGACGGTCGGCTCGAAGAAATGCGGGCCGAGGTCAGGGCGCGCCTTGCCGCCATACAGCACCTGCGCGCCGTTAGCGACCGCCTCGCGGACGTGTTCCTCGCAGCGCAGCAGTTCGCGCCGGTTGGTCAGGCTGCCCATGTGAATGTCATAGCCTGCACCATTGCCGATCACCAGCTTGTTCGCGTACTCGACGATCTTCTGCACAAAAGCGTCATAGATGCCGCTCTCCACGTACACCCGCTCGACGCACACGCAGGCCTGCCCCGCGTTTTCGAGCGCGCCGCGCAGCGTGCCCGTGGCCGCGGCGTCGAGATTAGCATCGTTGAGGATGATGACCGGGTCTTTGCCGCCGAGTTCCAGCGAACAGGGATCAGGCGTTCGGCGGCGCGCAGCGCGACCTTTTTGCCGTTGGCGGTACTGCCTGTGAACATGATGTAGTCGACGTAATCAACCAGCGCCGCGCCTGTGCGGCCGTCACCTGTGACGACCTGCACCACGTCTTTGGGGATACCGGCCTTGTGCATCATCTCGACGGCATAGAAGGCGGTGTAGGGTGTCACTTCGCTGGGCTTGAGCACGGCGGTGTTGCCCATCGCCAGCGCGGCGATGAGATCCGAGAGCGCGTTCATAAATGGGTAGTTCCACGGCGTGATGAAGCCGACTACGCCATGCGGTTTATAGGTGACTTTGGCGCGGTGCAGCAGCGGGATGAACGACGGGCGGTACTGGTCACGCAGCAGACCGGGGGCGCGGCTGACGTTGTAGTCAACAGCGGAGTCCAGAATGCACAGTTCGATGAAGGCGTTGGCGTCGGTTTTGCCGGTTTCGCGCCGGATGATCGCCATACAGGTCTTTTGATCTTTCCAGATCATGTTTTTCCAGCGGGTGAGCAGACGCCCGCGCTGCCGCACGCCGAGCGCTTGCCACATGGGCTGCGCCGCCCGCGCCCGGTCAACCGCCGCGCGAATATCGTCCGCGGTCATCACGGGGATGCTGCCGAGTTCTTCTTCGGTCACCGGATTCTTGATAGTGATCATTTCCCGCTGACCGTTCAGGGATTGCTGTTCTAAGACCGCCATAACGCATCCAATCTAATCAATATTTGATTTGTGCTTCGATTGTAGCAAAATCCGTCATTGGTGGGGTAACGATTAGCCGCTAGCCGTTAGCCATTAGCTTTTAGCCGTTAGCTAAGCCAATGACCGTTTGTCAGCCAAATGACAAGGCAGGCCAGTAAGTGCGGAGCATGCCGTGAAACCGGGTTATCTGTCGGTCTTGGGCTTTTGCGGACGCGATAAATCGCGTCCCTACCCTTCTCGTAGGGCCCCCGTCCCCAAAGACTCTATGCTATGTAGCGATTGGTCTGCCTTGGCCTGTTTTGTCGTATTTCGGACACTGGCTTAGTGGCTCGCTAAGTCAATGGATGTCGCCGTCATGTCGGACTACCTGACCATCGAAACGCTTGTGCTGGGGTTTTGGTACTTAGTGCTCCGTCTGCTAAATGATTCAAGTCGTAGGGGCAGACCTATGTGTCTGCCCGACTGAGGGCGCACACACAGGTGCGCCCCTACGCTAGAATCAATCCTATTTTGGCGAACTTGTCGGATCTAATACTTAGCTTTTAGCTAGATGCTAACGGCTAAGGGCTAATCGCTAACCGCTATGAGGAAAATATGCTGCGTTGTGGAATTGACCTGATCGAAAATCAACGGATTGCGGACGGCATTGCCCGGTTTGGCGACCGCTTCCTCAACCGCTTCTTCACGGCGGATGAGCGTGCCGACTGCGAGGATCAACCGCACCGGTTAGCGGCGCGGTTGGCGGCGAAAGAGGCGGTCGCCAAGGCGCTCGGCACGGGGATCGGTGATGTGAGCTGGACGGACATCGAGATTCGCGGGGGCGAGCGCGGGCGTCCGCGTCTGGTGCTGCACGGTGCGGCGGCCGCCATGTCGGCGGAACTCGGCCTGACTGAGTGGGATATCAGCCTGACGCATACGGCAGAATTGTCGAGTGCCATGGCGGTGGCGCGCTAGACAGGTCGGCTATACGCCGGGGGCTTGCAGCATGGGTAGGGCGAGCGCGCAGGTCATGCTGCCGCGGCCCGTCGTCGCCGCGCAGGTGGCGGTGAGGTTGTCGCCGCGCTTGACCGTGAACTCGGAGAGCCAGAAGAAGCGCGTGGTATCGGCGAAGAACGTCTGCGTGAGCACTTCGCGGCAGCCTTCGGGCAGACGGCTCGCCAGCCCATCCTGCAAAATGCGGATGCACATGCCCGGCGGGAGCGACGTGCGCCGCAGCGCATCGAGACTGAAGACGACATCCCCGCTCTGGAAGACCAATCCGCGCAGATCGACCGGGCTGCTGCTCGTGTTGACGAGGTTGAACTCATTCGACGAATAGACCACGTCGACCGGCAGAAAGTCGACGGCGCTTTCGGCGATAAAGAGCGTTGGTTCAGGATCAGTGCCTGAAGTGCCGTTGTTGTTGTTGAGTACCAGCGAGAGGATCTCCGCGCCCACCAGCGTGAGCACCACCAGCGCCAGCAAAATGCGCACCAGTGGGCCGCGTCGCTGCGGCGGTTCGGGTTGCAGTTCCGGCGGTTGGTTGAGCGTGGTGTTGATCGGCGTGTCTTCAGGCACAAAGGCGATGGTCGGCGAGGACATGCGCGTCTGCGCCGTGCCACCGGGATCAATCGCCGCTTTGACGGCTTCGATGAGTTCGGTCGCCGTGCCTTGTCGCTGCGTTGGGTCTTTGCTCAGCGCGCGCATGATTTCGTGATCGGCGTCTTCGGGAATCTCCGGGTTGAGCGAACGCGGCGCGGGCGGCGTGTCGTTGACGTGCGCCAGCGCGATCTCCATCGCCGAGGTGCCGGTGAACGGTGTTTGCCCGGTCAGCATTTCATACAGGATGATCGCCAGCGAGTACAGGTCACTTTTGGCTGTCGCTTGATCCGAGGCGATGGCCTGTTCCGGCGAGATGTAGCGCGGCGTGCCAAAGGCCGTGCCGAGCGTCGGGTCGCCTTGCGGCTGAAACACCAGCCCGAAATCGGTCAGGTAGGCGCGGTCATTGCCGTCGATCAGGATATTTGATGGTTTCACGTCGCGGTGAATGATGCCGTTGCTGTGGGCGTAATCCAGCGCGGAGGCGATTTGCCCGAGCAGGCGCAGGCCGCGCTTGATGTCCATGCGGTGACCGGCCCGCCGCGCCGCGGTGAACTCCTGCGCGAGGTCGCGCCCGCGAATCAAAGGCATGGCGAGGAACAACACGCCCTGCGTTTCACCGTACTGATAGATGCTGATGATATTGGGATGATCGAGTTTGGCGACGGCGCGGGCTTCGCGTTCGAAGCGCGCGGGCAGGGTGTCATCGTCAACTTCTTCGCGACCGGGATCCAGTTCGAGGACTTTCACGGCCACGTGTCGACCGAGGCGCACATCTACGCCTTCGTAGATGCGCGCCATGCCCCCCGTCGCAATTAGGCTGACGAGGTTGTAATCACCCAGTCGCTTGCCAATCACGGAATGAGACCCAGCTCCCGCGCTTCATCGTAGGAGATGGGGCCACGCCCGCGGCGGCTTTCGTTCGCCAGTTCTGCCAGCTTTTCGGGGTCGAACAGTTCATCGGCCAGCGAGGTATCTAACTGCATGCCGTCGAAGATGCTCTCGTCAAAGTTGGCGATGGGTTCGAGCTGAATGATGTCCGGTTCCGGCTCCGGCGGCGGCGCGGGATCGGCCCACGCGTCGGCTTTGGCCAGCGGCCCGGTTTCGGGCAGCGGCTTGGGCGCGGCGACCGCTTTCATTTCCATCGTGGATTTCTTGCGGCGGCGCGGCTTGTCTTCGGTGGGCGCCGTCTGCAGGATGAAAGCTTGTTTGCCGATCAGCGTGATCAGGTCTTCGGCGGTGCGGCGGCCAAAACGGTTGACCGCGCCGAAGTAGCGGTTGCCCGCGTTGCCGTCAAAAGTGAGGCACATGTAATGGTGGAAGCCGACCGAAAGCACAAACACGTCGACGATATCGCCGTCGAAGAATTGGAGCGTCGAGACTTGATCGCCACCCACGACGGGCGCCATATTGATGATAAGACGCACATTGGGGCTGAGCGAGGACGCGAGCAGGTCCCGGTTGAGGAAGCCGAGCGCGCCGCGTTCGAGCAGCACTTCACCTGTGCGCGCCACCAGTAAAATCGATTTCGCGCCAACGTCCGTGAGCAGCGAGTCGATGAGCTGCTGCGCGGCTTTCATGTCGAGCTGCGGCGCGGGACCGTAGTCTTGATCGCTCGTCACTTGCGCCGTCGGGGCGGGAAAGGCCGTGTAGATGTCATTGCCGTCGACGGCGGCCTGCAGCACGCGGACGAACTGCTGCGGGTCGAGCGGACGCTTGAAGAGCAGGAATGGTGCTCCCTGGAGGCTTTCCTCGTCAAGCTGGCTGACTTCGTCTTCTTCACCGATGACGATCAGACCCGTTTCGGGCATGCGTTGGCGAGTGCGCAGCGCCAGATCGACACCATTGATCCCGTTGTCGAGGGCGAGTGCCGTCACCAGCAGGTGATACTCACTGTTGCTCAGTTCTTCCCAGGCATCGGTCGCGGTGGGTACGTCGACAAGGATGACCGGACGTTCGGCCAGATCCAGCGCTGCCCGGACGAACCGCGCAGCATCTCCGTTCGGATCTACGGTTAAAATTCTTGGCAAAGAAGCCATGAGGAAATCCGTGTATTTAGCGTAACCATACACCCCGATTATAAGGCATTCACCAACGAATAAAGCCGTAAGACCATTGATGTTTGCCGGAGAAGTATTGAAATTTACAGTCTGAAACAATCGATTATCAATGGTAGGTGCAGTCTGCGCCACGGAAATGCATTGAGCACAGGCTGCACCGAGCAGTCGAAAAGTCTACGCGCACATCAGTTTATTGGCAGGTTCAACCCAGCGCACCTGCGTTTTGTAGAACGTGTACGGGTAGTAGTAACGCGGGGCACTGGCGCGTTCATAGGCGGACGAATCGAGGATTAGGGAGTGCAGCAGTTTCGCCGAACTGGCGCGCAGCGTCTGCAGCTTGTCCAGCCAGCGCGGCGCGGCCGTTTCGGAGGCCGCCAGCGGCGGCAGTTGGGTCTGCTGCTGGGCACGCACTTGCAGACGTTCCCACGCCGCCGCTTTTTGGCCGGGCGTGAGGGTCGTCTCAAACTTCAGCGTGCGGCTGATATCCGCATCAAGTTGCTTTTCAAGTAAGTCCTGCATATCCGTGTGCCATCTCTTGCACGCGGTCGGCATCATCGAGCCGCCGCCGCAAATTCTCGCGGGCATAATACAACCGACTTTTCACCGTACCAACGGGGCAGTCCAGCATCTCCGCGATCTCTTCGAGGCTGAGACTGCACAGATAGTGTAGCACGATAACGACGCGCTGATTGAAATGAAGTTCACTGATCGCGTGCCGGACCTGGTTCTGCGTTTCGTTGTGTTCTGCCTGCTGATCGGGTGCCGTCCACGGGGGACTCATGAGATGATCGACGAGAGCTTCGAGGGAAATTTTGCGTTTCTGACGGCGGGAAATCCACGTGTAGCTCAGGTTGACGGTGACGCGATACAGCCACGGCGCGAGGGGGAGAGACACATCAATGCGGTGCGCGTACTGGTGGAGCTTGAGAAAGCAGTCCTGCGCAATGTCTTCCGCGACGGCATTATCGCGGGTGATAGCGGCGGCTGTTCGGTACACCTGCGTATAGTACCGGTCAAACAGGGCGCCGAGCGCATCGAGGTCGTTGGTTCGCAACTGTTCGATGAGATGCGCGTCGCTCACATCCTCAGTTAGAGTCATGGTCTCTCCAATAAATCATCCGCCCGGAATCAGCGGAAGTCACAAAGAAACAAGTTTAGTGAAACGATGTATAAAGTGATAGCCGAACTCAATCCTACAACCTTTGGGTAAACTACACAAGTAATTGGTGGTTTTATTCAGATAGAACTGTACGAATCATCTGATTTTGGTGATAAATGCCTATCTCCAGACATAATTGTGTAAGCCAGTGAAAAGGCCATAACGCCGTTATGAACCGTTAAGCGCCCTTTGTGAACCTCGGGATTGCTTGCCGCCTGCGCCTCGGTTATAATTACCTTCATCTTCTGTAGTGTATTGAATTGATCTCCCTGATGAATGAAAAAACGGTAAATGTCCTGGAACTACCGAAAATCCTCGCGCGGTTGGCAGGTTACTGCACGTTTTCCGCTGGCGCGGAACTGGCGCGTGATCTCCGCCCCACGACCGATATTTACGAGGCGCAGCTCTGGCAGAAAGAGACCGCCGAAGCCCGCCTGATGTTCGCAAACCAGTTCAATGCCTCGCTCGGTGGCGCGCGCGATGTGCGCGAAGCGGCGATGGCGGCGACGCGCGGCGTGATGATCGAGGCGCAGGTGCTGCTCGATATCAAGAATACGCTGCGCCGGGCGCTGACGCTCAAACGCACGCTCGGACGCATGAAGGGGACGTATCCCCTGCTGTCGGATCACGCCAACGAAGCGGAAGAATGCGCGGCGCTGCAAGAAGAAATCGGTCGCGTGCTGGATGAAGGCACCGGCATGGTCAAAGACAGCGCCAGCCCGCAGCTCGCGACGATCCGCCGCGACATGAAGGTCGCGTTTGACCGCTTGCAGACTAAGCTCCAGCGCATCATCGGCAGCAGCACGAATCAGGTTTTGCTGCAGGACGCGCTGATCACCATGCGCAATGGGCGCTATGTCGTGCCGCTCAAAAGCGAGCATAAGGGCAAAATCCCTGGCGTCGTGCATGACTCGTCCGCCAGCGGCGCGACCCTGTTCATCGAACCGCTCGAAACGCTGGAACTTAACAATCGCTGGCGTGAACTGCAGTTGGACGAAGAGAAAGAAGTCCGCCGCATCCTGCTCATGCTCACGGAGCGCGTCGCCGAAGACTCCGAACGCATCGTCCGCACCGTGGAAGTCCTCGCCAACCTCGACCTGATCCTTGCCAAAGCCCTGTACGCCGACGACCTCAAAGCAGTTGAACCCGCCCTCGTCCCGTTCCAAGCTCACCATCACAATCCAGCTCACCCGGGCAGCACCATCTACATGTGGGGCGCGCGGCATCCGCTGCTGAGCGGCAATGTCGTGCCGATTGACATCGACTTTGATGAAAACACGTGGGTGCTGGTCGTGACCGGGCCGAATACCGGTGGCAAGACCGTATCACTCAAGACGGTCGGTTTGCTCACGCTGATGGCGCAGTGCGGCCTGCATTTGCCGTGCGAGAAAGCGCGCGTGAGCGTGTTCGAAGGTGTGTACGCGGATATCGGCGACGAGCAGAGCATTGAACAATCGCTGAGCACGTTCTCGTCGCATATGACCAACACCATCCACATTCTGCGGGAATGTGATGAGCACTCGCTGGTGCTGCTGGACGAACTCGGCGCGGGCACGGACCCTGCCGAAGGCTCGGCGCTGGCACGGGCGATCCTTACGCATCTGAAAGACCGCAAGGTCACAACGATGGTGACGACGCATCACCCGGAACTCAAGGTCTACAGCGTGGAAACGCCCGGCGTGCGCAATGCCTCGGTCGAATTTGACCTCGAAACGCTCGCGCCGACCTACCGCCTGATCATTGGGCTGCCGGGGCGTTCCAACGCGCTGGCGATTGCCAAGCGGCTTGGCCTGAACGATGAAATCCTCGAAGAGGCGCGCGGCATGGTCGCGATTGATGACCTGATCGCGGATGATTTGCTCGACGAAATTCACCGCACGCGCGAAGACATTCGCCGCCAGCAGCAGCAGATCACCGAGGAGCGCGAAGCGATTGAAGCGGCGCGCGAAGAACTGCACCTACAGTTGAGCGGCGCGGAAGACGAACGGCGCAACATCATCGCCGCCGCGCGGCGCAGCATGCAGCAGGAAATGGAAGACTTCCGCAAGGAAGTGCGCCGCCTGCGCGGTGATCTGCGCGATGCGTCGCTGCCGCTGGAAAAGCTGCGCGAAGTGCAAATGGCGGGCGATGCGCTCGACAAGGCGCTGAATCAGCCCGTTGAAGCGTCGCCGAAGGTGCAGCAGACCGACATCACCTGGATTCCCCGTTTGGGCGACGCCGTGTGGCTGGACGCGCTCAAGGCGGAAGGCACGGTGATCGAATTGGACAAGGACGACGCGGTCGTACAGGTCGGCTCGCTTAAGGTGCGCGCGAAGATCGTCGAATTGAAGAAGCCGACGCGCAGCGAGAAGAAAGCGCTCAAGAAGAAGTACGCCTCGACTTACGAATCCGACGCGAATGTGACCGTGCCGAAAGGCGTGTCACCGGGGCTGGAACTTGATTTGCGGGGGACGCGCGTGGAAGAAGCGCTGGCGCGGCTCGACGACTACATCGACGCGGCGTATCTGTCCGGGATTCCGTTTGGGCGCATCATTCACGGTAAAGGGACGGGGGCGCTGCGCAAGGCCGTGCAGGAGCGCGTCGGCGAACACCCGCTGATCTCGAAGGCCGTCGGCGCGCCCCCGAAAGAGGGTGGCGACGGCGTGACGATCATCTACATGGTGCCGCCGACGTAAACCGACCTCATCCCGTTTCGCTGAAGATCAAATGTCCAAACCGTGACTGTAGGGGCAGACCGATGTGTCTGCCCGACTTTGGGCTTTCCGACCCCACCCCCGGCCCCCTGACAGGGGTAGCTTCTCACACTTCCTAATCGAACACAGGTTTCCTTCGCCAGAAAACCTGTAGGGACGAGGCATGCCTCGTCCTGTTTTTCTTCTGGATAGGGTAACCCACCCGTCATCTGCTCTCATAACTGGGAGAAATCGACGCATTACGCGGAGCGGTTCTTGTTCGGTTTTCAACCGAGGACGAGGCATGCCTCGTCCCTACAATTAAAAACCTACCCCAGTTAGCCCCCGGCCCCTCCCCGAATTCAGTTGAGGACAGGACACTTTTAACAATAGAGAGCGGACGCCAGGGCGTCCCCACCGACGTTGGAAGACGGCCGAACTTATGCCGCCGGAACCGCCCAGGGAGGGGACCAACCACCTCGTCAAACCGAATTGGTTTTCGTAGGAATGCGATTGATCGCGTTCGTTGTGATTTAGCCTCACCCCCCAAATCCCCTTCGCCGGGGTTAGGGGGTGAGGTGTTTTTACATCTGCCGGAAGCTGACTTCCCACGGGCGGACGTTGTCGGTCGGGTCGATGTTGAGGCCGAAGCGACCATTGGTTTCGACGCGAAACGCCTGCGATCCGCTCCCGACTTGATGAGCAGCACCTGTTCCGGCGCTGTCGAGATCGATCAGCTTGAGGGCGACGGGTGCGGCCTCCGGGAACTGGTATTCGAGGCGGTAGACGCCCGCATAGAGGGTCAGCGTGCCGCTGGCATAACTCCCCTTGCCGCTGTGGTGAAACGAACGCGCCTTTTTCGCGCTCTTCCACACGGATCACTTTCTCCGCGCTGTTGGTGCGCACCGTACGCTTCGGCTTTTCCAGCATCGCGGCGCGGCGGCGCAGCGCGGGCACGATATACATGAACGTCACGGCGAAGATGATCAGCGCGACGAAGAACATCTCACCAAAGCCGACGACAAATCCCATAGCAGACTCCTGTTCTTAGCCTCACCCTCAGCCCCTCTCTGTTCGGAGAGGGAATTTAGGGGTGAGGCTTTATTCTACTGGATCGTGGTGGCGGCTTGGGGGGCGAGTTCTGTATTAGCCGACCAGTTGCCCGCGAGATCGACTGCCCAGGCCGCAAATTCGACGCGCGAACCGCTCGACCCGGTATAGGTCGCTTCGAGGCTGGTCGTTTGCTGCCACGGCTGCCATTCCCCGCCGTCGACGCGCACCCACACGAGATATTCGGTGACGCCGCTGTTATCGGTCGCGCCCCAGCGCACGGTGAAGCTCGCCGGACTGGAGTCGGGCAGCGGGTCAACATAGGGGAGCGGAGCCTGGGTATCCAGCGCGGGATCGGTGGTCGGGCGGGCGGTGGGGGCAGGCGTGATGGTTGCCGCTTCGATGACGCTGATCGCGCCCGGTGTAGTGGTGAGCGGCGCGCGTGGTGACCCGCCTTCGAGCATAATCCGCGTGGTGTCGGCGGGCAGCCCATTGTACGCCTCGACGAGGATCACGGGTTCGCCGCCGAGCGCGTTATCGGGCGTAGTGAGCGCGACGAGCTCGCCGCGTGTCGCGCCGTCCAGGGCAACACGATACAGCCCATCCAGCGGGGTGATCGCCTGCTGGTCGCCGATGCGGTAGAGCATCGCGTTCGTGCTGCTGGCGGGCAGCATCACGGCAGTACGGTCGGCGGTGTCGTTCCATACGACGTAGATGCGCTGTCCAACGCCGTTGTTCGCCTGCTCAAAGATGAGCACAGTCGCGTTGTTTTCCAGATAAATCGGATCGAGCGCGACAAACGGGCGCGAGCCGAAAATCTGCGCCAGCAGATAGAACGCGCTCGCGGCGATCCGGGGCGTCCCCGGCTGCGGGTGCTGACGGAAGCACACGGAGCTGCGTTCGTTACGGTAGAGGCCGTGCGCGTCGCCCCAACACGCCTGACCCGCCGTGCACAAACTGCCATCGTTCGGCGGGAAGTCCGTGCCGCCGGCCTGATTGCCACAGTCATCGTAGAGCTGATGGAAGAAGACGGCATCGACGCCCGCCGCCCACGCCAGAGTCGTGTTCTGGATGACGTAGATCGCCTGTTCAGCCTGCGTGCCGCGCCAGCGCCGTTCGGATGGCAGCAAGGCTGTCCACGTCGGACCGGGGTAGTCGTCCCACACGGGGACGCCGCTCGTTGAGCCAGATGGGACGCTCAAGGCTGTAGCGCGACAGTTCGAAGCGCACCTGCCCGATGAGCGTCACCGTGCGGCGGGCGCTGCTGTAGCTGTGCATGGCGATCTGATCAAAGTACCAATTGTTTGAGCCGCGCGATGGGTCCTGCCCGATGGTGTCAAGCACCTGCCGCAGCCAGAAGGCGGTGTTCGCCTGCGCGAACGACAGCCCGCCGAACATGACCGTCGCGAATGGATCGGCGTGTTTGATCATCACGTAGCTGACGCGGAGCAGGCGGGCGTAGTCCTGCGGCGTGCCGCCCCAGAACATCGGCAAATCCGGCTCATTCCACACTTCCCATACGCTGACACCGCCGGCCAGTTCCCAGTTCGGCTGGCTCGCGAGCACGCCGCCCGGCTTATAGCGTTGGACGGCGGCAAACACATACTGCGCCCACGGATCTGCCGGGTTGGGCGCTTTGCCCGCGCCCGGTAGTCCGGACCCGTCGCTGAAGATCGGCTGGTAGAGGCCGCGCATCAACGCCCCCCGCCGCGCATGCCCCGGAACGCCCAGCAGAATGGCGTTGGTCTGAGGCCGTGGCGAATGTCGTCGGTGACGACGCGGTCGAGCGCGTGCCAATCATAGTTCCCGGCAGTCGCCTCGACGTGATCCCAGTAGAAGGGGTAGCGATTCCAGCCCGCGCCGAGCAGGAGCGCGTTGCGGTAGCGCGTTTCATTGGCGGGTTGTTCGGCGGAACTGATGAAGGTAATGCCGAGGTAGGGCGACCGAATGTAGCCGCTCTGCGCATGCACATGCGGCGCAGTAGTCAGGATCAGCAGCAGCGTGAAAAAGCAGACGAGGCGCAAGCGATTCATGGCTCAAGGATCTATGTGTCAACAACGTTGTTATTGTAACGTAGCGTAACACTTTCGTGCGTGTTGAAATTCGCAGAAAATTCCGCTGGCGGGCGTGCATACTTTGGCAACATTTTTAGAAAGTCTTTTTACAACCTCCGGCATTTCTGGTAACAATTGATCCGTAATCTGGGGATGTACAAGTTCGCCCAACGAGTTACAGGAGTTCCACTACCATGAAGAAACTTGCTCTGCTCCTCCCCCTGCTCACCCTGCTGATTGGGGCAGTCGTCCCCGCCTTCGCTCAGAGTTCGCGGACGCTCACGCTCACCGAAGCACAAGTCAACAGCGCTTACGCTGTATCGAATCCGCGCAACCGCAATTTGTCGAATGTATTTGTCGACCTCCAGCCGACTCAGGTGGTGTTGAACGCGACCTATACAACGCGTGTAGGGCGGGCGACCACTTCCTATCCCGTGTCGGCGACGATTGTGCCGAGCATCAGCAATGGGCGCGTGGTGTGGAATGTGACCAATATCACCGTGAACGCGCAGCCCGCCGCAACCTCGCTCATCAGCCAGATCAACGCCAGCATCGACTCGTCTTGGCGGCGCTATGTTAATGCGAACGCGCCGACCGGGCGGGTGACCGCTGTGACGGTCACCGATGCCGATATCAGCTACACGTACACGGCGCGGTAACGCGGTAAGTGCGTAGAATTGCGTGAAGTTGATTTCGAACTGGAGTTTTACCGGGCTGCGGACGCGATTTAGTGCTCCGTCCGGCAATTGATTGCAGAAAAGGGCGTTGTGCCGGCCGCACCCTTGCCTCTGAGTGCCAATAAGCCCCTCGATTTCGACCCCTTCTCCCACGCCAGCGGGGAGAAGGGGAGAAAAATTGTTTTTGTCCCTCTCCCCGTTTACGTGGGAGAGGGACGGCTTGCGGAGCAAGCAGGGTGAGGGGTGTCGAAAACCCTTTTTAGACACCCTCTAAATCGCGCCCTACGGAAACACAGTCTGAGTGGAAGGATGCAATTCATTGCGTCCGCTGTCCCTAAACCGATTTCACGGCAGCATATGAGCCACCACTAAACCTTCTCCAGTTTGTCACCGCGCCTCGACACCTTCGAGACGCGGTGCTTTTTTCCCCTTGGCATTCCCTGCCCCCGGCGGGCTTTTTCGTTTTAGATGTCGCTCTGGTATAATGTTAGGCAGATCGTTAGTCCGTAATGCATTTCTGAATAGAATTACGGCGGGAGAAATGAACATAATTGTGAATCAGCTTCTCTCCACGCATACGACCCAGGGACTCCCAGTCGAGCAGGTCGCTTACTTACTGCAAAATATGGCAACGAACCTGCCGATCGATGTGGCGTGCGTGTATGAGTACCACCCGGAGACCGGTCACTTGCATCTACTGGTGCATCACGGCGTGACCGATCTGGTGGAAACTACCCGCGAGACGATTAACCGCATTTTCGAAGATTTTGCCGACCACGCACTCGTCAACCATGCGCCCAAGCTGCTTGGTGCTGACGAACTGTCCGGGACGCCGTTTCAGTCGGCTTTGCTGTTTCCGTTCGTCGTGGATGCTCAGGTGCGGGTCGTGCTGGCCCTGTGCTCAATGGACGGCGACGCCTATACACTGACACAGGCGGATCATCCGCTGCTGCACGTGATCTGCACGCTGCTTGAAAACCATTACACCGTGTCGCGGCTGGCGCAGGACTATGCCACTGCCGAATCGATCCTCAAAACGGCGCGGGCAATTGCCGATAATCCGTCCCCGCAGCATGTGGTCAATCTGCTGCGCGAAACACTGTTCGACCCGCACATTTCCACCTGCGCTATGCTGATCTACGGCCCGCAGCGCGGCGACAGCCCCTTTGAGTATCTGGAAATACGTGGTACATGGTCGCGGCGGCTCAACGAGTTCGGCATCGCGACTGGAATCAAGCTGTATTTGAAGGATTATCCCGAATTGCTGGCGACGCTGGAGAAGCGCGGCGTGGTCACGGTGAAAGTGCGCTCCAAGCTCGACCGCTTCGATCCGCTGACGCGCAGTTTGCTGCGGGCGGAGCGCGTGCGCGCGCTGTCGCTGGTGGCGTTGGGCACGGGCGCGCATAAGCTCGGCGTGCTGGCGCTAGGTACGGATAAACCGCATGATTTCACCGCGCACGAGCTCGACAATTACCGCACGGTCGGCGAATTCCTCGCGATCAGCGCGATGGCGCAGGTGCTGCGCAGCCAGCGCGACCGCGTGGAGCAGGCGCGCAGTGCCATGACCGAAGCGGGCACCGACGGTGTGCTGATGGTGCTGCCCGGCGGCGCGGGCGGGCATGTGCTCACCGTGAACAACCGCTTTCTGACGCTGTTCGGCATGCTGGAAGCCGACGCGACCGGCATTTCCGCTGCTCGATTTGCTCAATGAGATGCAGGTTCCGGAAGGCGTACGCGCGGATCTGCGCCACGAATGGCAGAGCACGCCCGTGCACGACCCGGCGATCCACCGCGGTGAATTCAGCATGGTGCACACCGAGGGCTACCCGATTGACACCGAGTGGTACAGCGCGCCCGTGTATCAGGACAAAACGGTGCTGGGGCGTATCTACATCTTCCATGATGTGACGCCGGAACGCACGGCGCAGCGCTTGCGCGCCAAGTTTCTCTCCGGCATTTCGCATGAACTGCGCACGCCGCTCACGGCGATCCGCGGATCTGCCGAGTTCATCCTCGAAGCGACGGGCGATCAACTGCCGGATCTGGCGCGGGAGTACACCGAGATCATCCTCAACAGCAGCAAGCATCTCAACCGCGTCTTCAACGACATGATCGAGATCACGCGGGCGGATGCGGGTGAGATGAAGCTCAATAAGAGTGATATCCATCTGCCGGATGTCATCATCGACGTGGTGGCGCGCCTGCAATTGCAGTACAAGGCGAAGAAGCAGAAGGTCATCATGGATCTCGACGATGATCTGCCTGCCGTCCACGCGGACATCGACCGGATGTCGCAGGTGGTGACGAATCTGCTCACCAACGCGATCAAGTATTCGCCGGAGAAGGGGAACATTTTTCTCTCGACCCGTCTCATCCGCGAGACAAGCGAGCTGCCGGAAGCCGCGCCGCACGATCTGCATTTGCCCGCCGTGCTGGTCACAGTGCGTGACGAGGGCAAAGGGTTAAATCACGAAGAAGCCGAGAAGGTGTTCATGCCCTTCTTCCGCACCGAGGACGCCAAGCGCGCCAAGATCGAAGGCGTGGGCTTGGGTCTCGCCGTGACCCGCAGCATCGTTGAGGTGCATCGTGGCAAGATCTGGACCGTGCCCACTGCGAAAGAAGCGGGCGGCGTATTCATGTTCACCATTCCAACCGCGCGCTAGTAGATCAGCTGGTGGCTTCCACGGTTTCCCGGTACTGCACGCTTACCGTCAGGTAACAGACTGCGTTTCAAGCTGACCCTCAGCCCCAAAAGTTCATTGCAAACGCTTGTAATCGATCGAACTAGAGATTAGCTCAGTTTAGCGAAAACGGCCGTATCTGCTGCGGATTTGAGGGAAGGTCGAGCGCAATTTGAGCAGTTAAATGGCTGGTCGGAAACGCGCCAATGCCTGATGGAATTGTGAAAGCTCTGTGAACGTTTTCATAAATTCGATAAATTTGTTGCCATTGCAACAAATTAGTACAACTTTTTAGCCAGAATCCGTTTATACTAGAACCATCATGATTCACAGCAGGTGGCTTTATGCAGTCAATTTATGACGAACTCCAAACAGCGATGAACGCTGAACTCACACCCAAGGTGGTCGATCTGCTGGTTGACATTGCCGATCACTTGATCGACCGGGGTGAACGCGAACGTGCCGTCGAAATTCTGACTTTTGCGCTGATGTATCCGATGCGCTCGATCACCTTTGAAATCGCCGAAATGCGCTTCCGGGAACTCGAAGCCAGCATTTGCCCGCGCGTACTGCTCGATGCGCGCACCTTGGCGCAGGAACTGACGCTCGAGGATCTGGTCAAATTGATCCTCGCTGAATTCGCGGAATAAAAACTTTCCCTTCGGGCAAAGTTGCGATCGCAGAGTGGGCCTAGTCGTTGAAAACAACGGACGCGGTACTGCGCGTCCGGTTCAAAGCGTATGGTGTGATGGGCGCAGTCGAACACTGCGCCCATTTTGTTTGTCACTCGCGGTTAGCGCACCGTGAAACGGCAGGTGCCGGACTGCGACGGGTTGCTCGTGCCGGGGCCGAACTGGGCGAAACCATCGCTGATGGCGTTGTTCCACGTCACGCTGTAGGTGATCAGATGCTCACCTACGGCCAGCGGTTCTGACGACGGCATATACCAGAACACAATGTAGTGTCCCGCCGCATCGCGTCCAATGGATCCCGTAAACTGCCGCCAATTGGTGTAGGGTTCCCCATCCAACGCCACCTGATAGACGGCATTGGCAATATGGTCGCGCACCTGCTGTTCGGTCGCCGCGTACCAGCCCACCACATCAACCGTTGAGCCGGTGCGGAGGTTGGTCGGCGCGGGCGAACCGAAGGCACGATCATCGCAATAGGCGAGCACATCGACGCCCGTGCGCACGGAGCTATCGCCGCTGGGCGGAGCCACCGCTCCGGTCGGTGTAGCGGTGGGCAGCGGTCCACCCGTCGGCCCGCCGAGGAGGGCACTCGTGGTCGGCGGGAGCGAACCGCCCCCGGCCAGCGCGGTCGCCGTCAGGTTGATCGCCTCAATGTGGGCAGTTGGATGCCGGACGTGACCGTCGGCAGACCCGCCGTGGTTGTGCCGGGCAGCGTCGCTGTGACGACGGAGCGCGGTGGAGTCGGCGTGACCGTGCCACCGCCGAACAAGGCGGTCGGAAGCGGTGTACCGAGGAAGAGGCTGGTCAGGTTGGGACTGGGCGTTAGCGTCGGGAAGGGCGTCGGCGTCTCCTGAATGCGCACCAGCACGGCGGAAACCCAGCCTTCGGTGCCATCTTCGAGGCGCACATTGAACCAGTCACCTTCGAGATTCGTGCCGAGCACTTCGAGGCGCGTTCCCGGGCGCAGCGCGGTGATCGCCGAGAACGTCACATCGGGACCCGTACGCAGGTTAATACTGTTGACCGACTGGACGCTGCCCATGATCGGCGGCGTCGCCGAGGGCGTAAAGGTTTCGGAGGGCGTCGGCGGAATCGTCGTGGGCGATTCGGTGAAGGTCGCTGAGGGCAGCGGTGTCCGTGAGGGCATCGGCGTGGCTGTGAACCGCGGCGTCATGCTGACGATGGGCGCGAGCGTGGCGGTGGGGAGCAATCGCCGCTTCTGCCGCCGGTCGTGCCACCGCACCCGGCAACCAAGAGCATCAGCACGAAGAAGAGCAAGGATATATAGCGCATAACATCTCTACTCAAAACACGGACGCATCAAACTATGCAGAATAGCAGCAAACGGTCACGAACGCAAAAGCCTTGTGCATGGCGTTGGATTCCCGGCAGCTTAGCGGAGGTTTGCGAAAGCACCACGGCGGCCGAGGGACTTCACGGTGACTGCTTCTGAAGATCGATAGACTTAGCTTACCCCCGAGTAATCAGGGGTTTTTGCACGCGGGTTTAGGGGTTGTGCTGCGCCCCTTCTTCGCCTGCGCAGGGCGAAAATCACGGTAAAGATATGGAGTTGTCACGAAACCTTAATGTCTTCTCCGACTTTAGCCCTTTGACAAGCGTCCCTAGAGGCCATTACACTGAAATTGTGGCAGTACCGCGAGGTAGTGCCGCGTGCGTTTTTGCGATAAACGATCTCAGGAGCAAGTACCCACTATGAAGTATACGCGTTTCGCAGTTCTGTTCTGCCTTCTGGCGCTGCTCGTCGCGGTAGTTCCGGCGTTCGCCCAGGATGAGACGTTTGGTCTCAGCCCGGAAGATTTCGCCCTATTCTCGGCGGCTAACGCCAACAGCGCTGCTGCTCAGAGCCTCGCCTATGATTTCACGCTGGACCTGACGGTGGCTGGCATCGAAGACACCGAAGTGAGCGGCTCGATCAACGGCACGGGCGAACTTAGCACCGCGGATATGCAGTTTTCATTGGCGACCACCGGCTCGCTGACGGCGAATGGTGAAGAAACCCCGACCATCGTCGAAGTGCGCGTGATCGGCGATATGGTGTATTTCAACATTGGCGAAGGCTGGCAGGGTTCGAAGCTGGAAGACCTCGCCGCGACGGCGGGTGGTGCGGCTGGCCTGCCCGTGAACCCCGGAAGACCTCGCGAGCGGCGATCTCTCTGGTATGGGCGACATGGGCGGCATGATGGGCGACCTCGCGACCTTGGACAGCACGGAATACGTGTCGATGGAACGGCTGGATGACATGGATGGTCGCGCGCACTTCTCGACCGCGCTGGATATCGCTGGCCTGCTCACCTCGGAAGAACTGTCGGGCGTGGTCGGCATGGCGCTCGGTGGCGCGATGGGCGGCGGCTCGGAGATGACCCCCGAACAGGCGGCGCAGATGGGCCAGATGATGGGCATGATGTTCGCTGATGCGACCTTCACGCTCGATCAGTACGTCAATGTGGAAACCGAACTGGTTGACCAGACGGTGCTGACGATCAACCTGCCGCTGGAAGCGATTCTCGGCGCGCCGGGTGCGGTTGTCTCGCTGACCTTCGACATCAACCTGAAGAACTTCGATCAGCCGGTGAGCATTGAAGTGCCGGAAAACGTGACGATGGTGGAAAGCGGTTCCTAACCTGCGTCCAGCGTTTCGCTCCTCAGCCTGAGGCGCATGTCTTGCAGGGCGACCAACACGGTCGCCCCGTTTTGTATGCGCTATAATGTTAGAAATAGTCTGTTATCAAGGGGCATGCCGCATGAATGCACGACTTTATGTCCTCCTGCTTCTGCTTCTCATCCCGTTCGGGGTCGCCGCGCAAGGTGGTACACTCAGCCCGAATACACCGCTCATCGTAGAAATGACAGATGGTAAACCCATCCAATTGAGCTATATAGCCGTGGGCAGTGAAGTGGTCACGGTCTATGTTCGCAGCCTCGAAGATGCAGATCAACCGATACGACGCTCGAAATTATCGCGCCGAATGGCGCAAGCCTCGCCGAAAAGATGATCACAATACCGATCGGATGGATCTGGCGCAAACGGATTCGCTCATCGCCGATTTGCCGCTCGTCGCCGCGGGCGAATATGTGATCGTCGTCGATACGTTCTCCGGCGTGGCGCAGGGCAGCATCGAAGTGCTGCTCACGACGACGGCGATGTCAGCCGCCGACCCCGGAGCCGAACACGAACGGTGGGCAGGGCAGCGAAATCATCGACGGGACGGTGGCGCAGGGCGATGTGTTTTCCTACGAAATCGGCGCGACTGCCGGGGAAACCATCACGATTACGGTGGTCGGCATCAACGGTTTCGATCCACGGGTCACCTTGAACGACAGTAAGGGGCGCACGCTGGCCGAAAACGACGATCATGGCACGGGGGACAGCACCATTGGCCGGTTCGACTCGCGGATCGCCGATTTCACATTCGCCGCGGGTGGCAGTTTCACGATTGTGATCAGCGGTTACGACAATACGGGCGGGGATTTCACGCTCGAAATTGTGCGTGGGGGTGAGCAGCCCGTCATCGACGATGGCACGGACTTCCAGACGCTGCAGGAGACGGTCAACCCGAACGAAGCTTACGCCTACGAGCTGAATGCGGAAGCGGTGATGTGTACACCATCAGCGCGCTCGCTGGATGACGCGTTGGATACAATCATCGCGATTTATGATCAGGCGGATAACTTAATGGCCTATAACGACGATCACGGTGATCCGTCGGAGGATCTGGCACGGGTTGACTCGCGTGTCACCCGCTTGATTGTGGCGGGGACGGGGCGGTACTTCGTGGAGGTCTCCGGTTATCATGGCGGCGGCGGTGAGTTTGACGACCCTCGAACGGATCGCCCAGAATGCGCCGACGAACGCGCCGGATGAGACGGTCTACACGGGCGACTCGAACGGGCAGTCAGCTTTCGAACAGACCTTCAGCGCTGACGCAGGCGACTGGGTGACCGTCGGTGTGCGCGGCTTGAGCGGGAGCTTTGATCCTATGTCGCGCTGATCGGGCCGGATGGCACAGTGCTGGCGGAAAACACCGATCATGGTCAACGGACGGTGACGCTCGCGTTCATCGATGCGCAGATTGCGAACTTCCCGATCAGCGCGAGTGGGGACTATACGGTCTCGGTGTTGAGCGAAGACGGTAACCCGGGCGAGTTCGCCATCACGGTCTCGATCCTGCGTTAAGTCGCCAGTCCGGGGATAGGCGCGTGAGTGTTCATCCCGGCTAAAATCGTGCCTTGACCCGACTTTCTAGCTGTGCTATCCTATGGACACAATGTAATGTGCCTATAGCTCAGCGGATAGAGCGCTTGCCTACGGAGCAAGAAGTCGGGGGTTCGAATCCCTCTAGGCACGCAAAAGGGGACACCCTGAGAACCCGCCACACAGCGGGTTTTTGTTTGCCTCGATTTTGCCTCATCAACACCCAGACTGCCGCTGCTGCCACCGCGCACCGCGTTCCCCAGATCTCTGAGGTAAGCAAAGGGCGGCTGCAGCTCTACATCCACAACTTCACACTCCTGGTTGAGATACAACACGATTTTGAACGGTATGCCGAACTTAGGGTAACATTGGTTGCTTACGGTGAAATTATCCGTTTTTACTGGTCTAGCGGAAACATAAATTGTAAGTAATTTTTCAGATCATGGGGATTTCCCAATCCATTCGACATCAACAATTGTACGATGTCTCTACCGGCAATGACGATGATGGGATGCTGATCTTCCCTGATCTCCTGATATGCTTGTTGTGCTACATAAGACGTTGTAACCAATACCCCAAACTGTCGATGACGCAGGCGTGAGATTAATCTCGACAGCTCTCTCACACCTACTGAATTACCCTCACCATAGCATTTTGCTTCAACAGCAAAGTCAATATAGATGCCTTCTCCTTCAACGCCTATGCGATACTGACCTATCCCATCTCTACCACCATCACGCGAAGGCTGCGTAACATCAATCGCCGTTACATTTCGATCCATGAGTTTCACAATCTCGCCAGCAAACCGCTCAAACAGATAAGGATTGTTCTGAAAATAATCCAACACGACCTGAAGCAAGGTGGCCTCTTGTTTATTGTAGGGCATCTGTTCTTGTTTTGTACGATATTGACGTGACTCGTTAGCCCTTAATGGGTCGTAATGACCTGTTTCAATCCAGAGTCGCCATGCCTCAGGACAATGGGGGCTTAACGGATTAGAATTCATCAGATCGTCTAACCATTCACGCAATAAGATCAACATCAAGAATTGTGAAAATCGCTCTATAGTTTTGAAAACGTTGCCCGTCTTTAATCTTCCAAACTGCAACAAGATCTTCCGTTTGTGAAACTGAATTTGCTCCCGGAACAGCAATTCCACGAAAAATCACATCTCGTCTTTGCTCACCTTTTGTGAACACAAAAAAAGGTGGAACACGCAATCTATCACCCATTCCACCGTGTGCAAGCTCAAATACTCTACTGAGGATTTTGTTTCCGCCTGCCCGTGTATTCTCAATTGCCGACCAGGTTTTTTGTTGTCACCATAGTATGTGATAAGTCCATTAACCAGATCAACGTAATCCGGCCAATCAGGGTCTGAGTTATCAGAGTAAATTGCGATAAAAGCATATCCGTTTCGATCAGATGTCAGCCGGGAACGGAATCCTCCCATATTGGCAACGCCAAGAAGTTTATGAATTGGGTCATCTCCGGCATTACCCGCAGTACCACTCTTGTAAAGGGCATCGAGAAAAAGATCGGAAATCGGTAATTCGCTGAATTCAATTCCGAGCATAGTGTTCACCTATCACGACAATATTAGTAAAGACCATAAAGCTGTTTTTACGATGTCTTAGACTAATATACCACACGCGATAGCCTCGTTATTTGGTTGTCCCGCTTGTCAGCATTTCTCCATTTCAAAGGGCAGCAAGCAGTTAGGAAAGAAGGTAAACGAGGAACGCTTTACCTTGAATTCATGCGTGCCGTTATTCAGCTGCAACCAAAGTTTTTCGTTTTTGAGAATGTGCCGGGGCTAGCGAGCGCAAATAACGGCGAGGTGTACAACATAATCCGGAGTGATTTAGGCAATCTTGGAGATAAGCAGCGTTTCGAAGAAATCTGTTCAGAAATGAATATTGGGGCCAGCTCATCTGATGCGCCACCTGGTTACGATATTTTGTTTGATGGTACTGTTGATGCTCCTAATCTTGGCATACCTCAAACCCGCCGCCGATTGATCATTATTGGCATCCGCCGTGATCTGTTTGACCGGTTCCATATTCTCAAACAGTACCAATATAGTTCTGAGTTTGAGCATCGACTTCAAGGCAAAAACACGCTTTTTCCCATCTTTCCGCTCACAGCGATTGAAGCATTCGAAGGCAAACCACTCCCTGAGCTTCAAGACAAATATGTAGAAATCATGCAAGCTTATGCAGACTTGGCTAAAGAAAGTTCTATATTGGCAGTAACCACATGGCGGGAAGACAAATGGAAGAATGTGAAATTCGACATCTTAGAAGATTATTTTACAGCCAACAATATCTCGAAAACCCCATTTCGCGTGAAGCAGTACGAAGAGGCAATGGATGAACATGAAGCGCTGCTGAAGGAAATGAATTGGCGCGACATACCGGTGGAAGGTCTCGATATCGAGGATGATACAGTCGAAGATCCCAATACTACGCAAGGTGTGATGGATCGCATGTTCATGATTCCCCCTGACGAAAACTATCAATTTGTGCATGGAACGCCGTGGCAGGTTGAAGGAAAGGGTATCAGCTTCATTTACCGCCGCTCTTCACCTTTGAAGCCCGCTTGGACGGTTGTCGCTTACGGAGGGGGTGGTACTCATGGTTACCACTACGAGCGCAATCGTGCTCAACTCACACTACGTGAACGTGCTCGTATTCAGACGTTTACAGATAACTATCATTTCACCGGCCCTGGGGTTCGCGCCCAAATTGGTGAGGCAGTTCCACCGCTTATGGCAAAAAGAATCGCAGAAGCCATTAGTTCTCTTCTCGAAGAGCTCTGATTGCGCTCTTGGGTTCGTTAGATGACAGAATCTAAGTCGGTGACAAATCTAGAAATCGATTGAAAGTACCGCTCCATCCCTACCATCAGAATGTCGTTATGACCAGCATGAGGGATGCGGAGAATGGTTTTGTTCTCAGCAGCGGAGGCATCGTAGAGCTGTTGCCCCTGTTTGATTGGCAGCAATTGATCCGCTTCCCCGTGAATGACCAGCAGTGGCAGCTTCACACTTTGCAATTTGCGCGCGTTACCGATAGGCGCGAGAAGCTGTTCAGGGACTGAAAACATCTCCGGTTGGATACCGAGCCGTCGCATCACTGAGGGCATGTCGGCAAATCCGCTTTCGATGATCAGCCCTTTGAAACGATCCGGGAAGGTGTAGGCTAGATGCACAGCAGGCGCGCTGCCGAGAGATCGACCCATCAGGAACAGCGGCACAGCGTCGACTTCTGCGTTGCTCAAAATAGAAGGCAGCGCCGGTACTACCGCTTCGGCATCGCTGAGCAGCTTGCTAGCGAGCGGTGATCCCGTGCTCCACCCGTATCCGCGATAATCGACCACCAGCAGGGACGTACCGATCTCGAAAAACAAGCGGGCAATCCCATCATAGTCACTGGCGATTTCACCGTTTCCGTGAAAATAGAGGATGACGGGTGCGTCAGGCTGATGAGCATAGAAGCGATAGCCAAGTGACACTCCATCATCAATCGGAATGTTGCCATCAACCGCTCCGGCGATGTGGCTGTATCCCGGACGATCTGCGCGCGGATAGAACAGCATCGGCGTAATCAACGGGTTGTCGAGCGGATGGGTTGACATGCACTTCTCTCCTGACTGAGGCTGCTATATCATCATTGAGTATAGGCACATTCAGACGCGCTGCAGCAAAATCGGCATCTAGCCTACCATCGCTTGTGAAACAAAAGGGGACTAATGAATCATTCTTAGCAAGATTTTGCAAATGCGGCACCTGAACTTGCGGCCTTTGGCGAACAGCGTTTCAAGACCCCACCGGCATATCTAGCAACCGTCCGCGCAAATGGACTGCCCCGCGTTCATCCGGTCACACCGATTATCGCCGAGGGGCACCTCCTGTTGTTTATGGAGCCAACGTCGCCCAAAGGTCACGATCTCCAACGGGGTTCCGGCTATGCACTGCACGCTGCGGTCGCCGATAGCGGTGGTGGTGCAGGGGAGTTCGCTGTGTCAGGTCACGCGGTTCTGACCGATGATCCCGTCCTGCGCGAACTTGCCACACGCTATGGCTACCAGCCGAAGGACAGCTACATTTTGTTTGAGCTGAGTGTCGAAAGTGCGTTTTCGACGACTTATCCGGACGGCGGTGCCCCTGTACGGCAAAACTGGAAGGTACCAGTCAATGGAAGCAGCAACTTGTGACGAGTGACCAAGGTCAGCGTGGAAGGCAAATGATGGTGGACAACAGCTACACGCTTCATCCGGTTGGCGTTATTCGCTCTGACCTCACAGCGCTTGACGCTGCGCCGCGGCAGGGCTACGAAGGCGCTCCCGATGCTTGGATCGAAGTCTATCCACCATTTGAGCAGGCGCTTCATAGAATTGGCGTGGAGGATGAAACTGATCATTCTCACCTGGCTGCATCGTTCGCCGCGTGATGTGCTCCAAGTGCATCCCCGAGGCGATATCGAAAACCCGCTCACAGGCGTCTTTGCGACACGTTCCCCGGCACGCCCGAATCCCATTGGACTACATCGCGTGACTGTGTTTGAGATCAACGGGAGCTGCCTAAAAGTTGATCCCATCGAAGCGATTGATGGTACGCCTGTTATTGACATCAAAGCCGTGCTATCCTAGTCGGATGACTCGTAAAATGTGACTCTGATCCGCCAAAAAACCGTTCAAACCGTTCAAACTGATCAAACCGGTCAGGAAATACGGACGGCCTTAAATGCAATCCTGCGCCATTGCCGATATCAATGGTGCAGGTAGGTACTCAGAGCAACCAAAATCCGAGACAATAGTTGCAGGGTGTCCCATGCCCAACCGCAAAAGGAAACGAACTTAATCGTCAAGGCTCCTAGCATTTTCCATCGCTTCCAGCATAAGCTTGGGCACATCAAGTCCCATTGGCAACCGAGCGCCGTGAATCCTTGCAATCATGAACTTTTATCCCTACTCTTCGATCCTTAAATCCCTGGTGATGGCGGTGAATTGCTCAAGCGCGGCGCTCAGATCGTCCTTGATTTCCTCAGCGATGACCTCCGGCGCGGGCAAGCTGGCAGTATCTTGAAGGCTCTCTCATCCTTGGGCCAGAAGATGTCAAGCTGACCTTATCACTTGCCAACAATTCATCATAGGTGCATGCGCGCTAACGCTCCTCCGGGTTCGCCTCTGACCCGGCGACCTGACGTTGAAAGCGGTTTTCCGATCCCCCACTTCGCTTGAGTACTGGACAGCTTTACGCGTTTTCAACAAGCACCCTGAACCTATTCTGAACTACAACTGATTAATGCTAGACTTTGACAATACACCCGCTTCTCTGAGTCCCTCGATATTTCTCACTCTGAAATGCAAGTCTAGATAAAAATAGAGTAGTATAAAGTTACTGCTCTTAGAAAGTAGGTCAAAAGACGTCTTTTTCAAGATTTCAAGGACATGCCACTATGAACGACGAAAATGTTTCGATACTTGTTGAGTATGATGAACCTGGATGGGAACAGGTTGGCATAAACGATTTTGGAAAAGATCAGGTCGAGCAGGCAAAAGTAGCAGTTGATAATGCATTGAATGTTGTGCGCTGGATGGCCGAAAAAGCGCGAGAGATGTTGGATGCTGCACATGACAGGCCCGATACAGTCGAACTTGAGTTTGGGATCAAAGTTGGTTCAAAAGCAGGTATATTGGTGGCTCAGGCAGACGTTGAAGCTCATATCAAAGCGAAAGTTGTATGGAATAAACCTACTCCTAAACAGGAGTAATACAATTTCAAGTTGCCTTATATAGCTAATGATTTATCTGAGGCTGGTCTTATGCAACAATATTCGCCGACTTCAATTGTCCGTATCTGCCGTCCCGATGGCGCAACTGTAGGTGCAGGGTTTCTAGTAGGTAAGAGGCAGATATTTACGTGCGCGCATGTTGTTGCATTTGCGTTAGGGGTTCCAAAAGAAAGCCCAGATCGACCTGAGGGGGTTTTACGTATTGAGTTTCCTTTCTCAAAATCAGTAGACATTCGCCGTGAAGCCAGTGTCGAAGTTTGGCAGGCAGCCCAAGCGGATGGAAAAGGCGACATTGCCGGTCTGTCTCTTGTGACCGATGCTCCTGAAGACGTACAACCTGCCCCACTCAAAAGTTTTGACCCTCACGACCGCAGAGGAGTCATGGTTTATGGCTTCCCTAAGGGTTCGGAACGGTTTGGGAGATGGGTTGATGCCACACAACACGGGCCGCTCGGAAACACTTTTGTACAGCTTCAAGTCAACGAAGGTGAATTTCCTGTCGAACAGGGATATAGCGGGACGCCGGTCTATGATTATGAGACGAAGAATGTGATCGGAATAGTCTCCCAAGCCTTTCGGACTGACCGAGCAAATGCTGGAGCTATGATCTCGAAAGATTTGCTCCTCCAAGCTTGGAATAATCTAGAATCAATAAAGGAGCTTGAAGCTCAAAAGACGTACAAATACGCATGCTACATAAGTTATGCGCCGATCTTATTTAGTGATGATGTTCGGGATACCACAACTGCATTCGCGCAAGCACTGCGCGAAAAATTGCAGACTACAATGCAGATGATATTTCCAGATAAGCAGGAAATATACGTGGACGATGAGCGTACCTCAGATTTCTTTAACTCAGACAAAGCGCAAAAACTATGTCAAAGCGCATCTATGCTCGTCATATGCTTCCCAATGTATTTTGGTCAAAGAGACTGTGCGCGCGAATATACGACGATGGAGAACTTACATCGGCACCGCTCCGAGATGTTGGGGCCGTACCGAGATTCAATTTTGCATGTCGTTCTTCGGGGTCATTCACTTCTTCCAGAGGAAATTCGAGTTCGTTCATATAATTTAGAAGTAGAGACTCTTCTCTATTCTGATATGAAATCAAGCGTTTTTGACAAAGATATGTGGAAAATTGCTGAGCACATCGCCGAATGCTGCTATGCATTACTCGATCATCCTGAAGTGTTTTCGGAGTGCGACGAACCACCTTTATCCCAAGAGCAACAGATACAGCAGTTCATGACGCGAATGCGTTATCGTCGAACTTCACTCCCTACCCGCAGCTAGGAGAAAATATGTCCACTACGCGGGGACAAATCGTCACATTTTACTCATACAAGGGCGGAACAGGCCGAAGTATGGCGCTGGCGAATATCGCCTGTTTACTGGCACGGCGTTATTCGGTGCTCGCAATTGATTGGGATCTAGAAGCCCCAGGCTTACATCGTTTTTTCCGACCTTTGCTTAAGGAACGATTTCCTTTAAATGAATCGGGAGAGTTTGAACTTAATCGACACCCGGGGCTTATCAATTTGTTTACTGAAATTGAGAAAAGTATTTCAGAAGATCGACCAGTTCTAAATCAGAGTGTCGTCAAAAATCTCTTCTCTCAAAATCAGCTTGAACGGTATATCCTGAAAACAAGTATTAACCGACTGTCAATTCTGAAAGCTGGCAGTTTTGACGATACCTACTCCAATTTGATTAACAGTTTCCCCTGGAATAGCTTATTTGAAAGAGCGCCCTGGCTATACCTTGCATTTGGGCAACAGCTAGCACGTCGATATGATTTCGTTCTCATTGATTCCCGTACAGGGTTAACTGATACCAGCGGCATTTGCACTATGCTTATGCCCGATAGACTAGTTACAGTTTTTACTCCCAATTTTCAAAGTAGTTCAGGTGTATTGGACATTGTGCGCCGTGCGGTATCCTTTCGTCGTTCGACGGATGATCTACGTCCACTTATTGTCTTTCCTCTCGTGTCTCGTATTGACCCAACCCGAAGCGTGGCAGAACGTAGTTGGGGCTTGGAAATCCAGCGGAACGTATAGAGGGTTATCAACCTCAATTCACAAAACTTTTCCAAGATGTCTATCAAATAGAGTCGTGTGACCTAACCGAATATTTCGACCAAGTCAAAATTCAGCATAATGCGGATTTTGCTTACGGTGAACGGGTTGCGGTACTTGATACTTCCGGGGAACAGACTACAGACCGCCTATCTCTAACTGTTGCTTATGAGACTTTTCTAGATCGCTTGCTGAACTTACGTCCCGTGGGAGCATCGCACTACAGAGATAGACGAAAGTGTTAAACCTGCTCAAAAGCCTTTCCCTCGAACTAAAAGTCCGGAAAATGTTAGTGGTCCATCCATGAGTGCTAAAGCGATCCATGCTCTTTACTCTGCTTTCGATCGGTTTGTACTCGAAGATCAACGTGCCTACTACAAAGAACGTCTTAGGAAAAGCCGGATAGCAGCCGCACAGGTTAATCGATTACGAACACTCTTTCTTCTGTTTACCGGGTTTGCGTCAGCACTCCTTGGCTTCGCAATCACTACCAGTAGTCAACAGTGCAATGGTGGAATTGCTACGCCTGAATGTGGCGGCTGGACACCGATAATTATTATTTTAGCGGGAATTGCAGGGCTTTCCCCGATTATCGCGCTTGTTCTCTGCGTTACCAGACCTTTTTCAGTGGGATCGTACTGCCAATCTATATGATGTAGCATTGGAAAATCTAGAAGTTGCGGATGCTCAATCCCCACTTGCAGGAATGGCGCCAGATTTGTATGCGGTAGCCTATCGCAATTACACCCAGGTTGTATTGAATGTGATGATGAAAGAAAGTAATCAGTGGGGGCAATCTCTGCAAACACCGTCGCGTCTCCAAAATTATATTGAAGAGGCTCGCGATAGCGCCAGATTAGCGGAGTTTAATGAAGATGATTCCCCGGTCCCCCCATTAAGTGCCGAGGAAAATTCATATGACTCTGCTGGATAAATTCTATAGATCCAGCAATGACTGCTCTTCAGGAAAAACACCACGGTTTATATCAGCGGCACGTTCTGAGAGCTTTAGTCTGCGCTCGACACCAACTAGGCGATCATAAGGGGCAGCCGAAAAGATAGCGGAAGTATTCGCGGCGGAGTTGTTCCGCCCGACGACGATAGCTCAACCAAAGCTGTAAAGGTGGCTCCCGTCCAGAAATGGTAGTAAGAAATATACCCAACAGGGCGACAATTGTTTCAAAGAGCGCAACAAAGGGAATAAGTTGGAGTTGCATTAGTATAAGCAAGGCCAGGATAATGACCGCAAAGACAGCAGCGAATGCAGCGAGCAGTAAGAAAATAATAACGTACAATCGATATCGATTCTGCTGGAGCTTCGCTGCGTAATCGCGTTCACGAAAAAGCCGCATTAGCTCAAACTCCAGAAAATCAACATCGGACTCCATCTCGCGTACTGCTACAGGATCCTCATCACGCAAATAGTCGCGTAATTCCTCTTTCGAGACGAGCTGAAATGTCTCATCCATAGGGGGAAAGCCCCGCCAGTAAGGCATCTCTTGTAGTAAGACTCCTCCTCGGCGACGGTTATTTGCAGGCGTTTTGGGAAGCACCTGTTGAGAAGGGGGGTGATTCAGTTCCATACTCATTAAAATGCCTCCAACTGATCATTCGCCAAACACATTATACATTCTAACTGGAGGCATAATGCGGATGACAAATCCGCACCGTCTCATCGACCGTAGTAATGCTGACTACATTGGGGTGGAGGATGGTTTCTTTGAGACGATCCAGCTGATCTTTGAGTTCGGGATATCCCAAGATATGCGCCTGTTGTTCGACGGTCAGACGAAGCTTGCCCCTTGGCGATCGGTGAACATCAGTGTGTCATCGCTCTTTCTTCCCCGTCCCCATCTGACTCGGTATTCCGACCCACGCGCTATTTGACAACGCGCTGTTGAGAAAGTGTGACGTCATACCCTCTGGAACGCATTGCAGAAGATCTGTGGTGCAGGAGGAGGATATGCACCAATAAGCCAAGCAAGAATTGCAGATCAGGCGTGAGCTTAGTGAGTGGGAATTTCCCGGCGCGGCCACGCGAAACGTTCAACGACCGCGCCGAATGAAAAGGTGACTTTGGGTTATTCGAGAAGCCGACCAGCCACTTCCAGCGGATGGTCGTGCATCCACATTTCCAGTTCGGTGGGAGGATCGAGCGCTGGTTGTGTCCGCAGCACCTATTTGGCGTTCACCGTTCAAACCGATGATGAAATTGACGCGGAGTGTATCATCGACGTTGGGGAAATCGCTGCGCTGATGCGCTCCACGGCTCTCGCGCCGTTCAATGGCAGAGCGAACCGTTGCTTCAGCAGCCGTGAGGGCCGCGCGTAAATCCAGCGCCAGCGCCAAATCTTGATAGCCTTCCGCCGAAGGGCGCACATCCAACGCTTGGGTCGCCGCGCGCAGGTTGAGCAGTCGTTCCAACCCTTCCTGCAAGCGTTCACCCGAGCGGACGACACCGCAGCACTCCCACATCGTGTCGCGCACGGCGCGCTGCAATGGACGGGCAATCTCTGTGCCGGGTTGGATCAAGTGATCGAGGTCTTCATAGGCGGCCCGAATGACTGGATTTGAACGGTGCTGCGCGGGGATATTCTGCGCATAGCGCGCGGCGGCTTCGCCTGCTCGCCGACCAAACACTACCGTTTCCGCCAGCGAATTGCCACCCAAGCGATTAGCCCCGTGCAATCCGCTCGTGACCTCACCCGCCGCGTACAGCCCGACGACCTGAGTTGCTCCGGTGTCTGGTTCCACGACCACACCGCCCATGCTGTAGTGGGCCGTCGGCGCGACTTCCATCGGCTTCTGGCTGATGTCCAGCATCTGGCTTTCGAGGAACTGGCGATACATACGTGGCAGCTTTTGCAGGATGTATTCTTTGCTTCGATGGCTGATATCCAGCAGCACCGCGCCATTCGGCGTACCGCGTCCTTCGATGATCTCGGTGTAATTTGCCATGGCGACCCGGTCACGGTGGAGAGTTCCAACCGTTCAGGTCGTATTTGCTCATGAAGCGTTCGCCGAGCGCGTTGTACAGATGACCGCCTTCGCCGCGGACCGCCTCTGTCACTAACGTACCCGCCATACTCTCCGGCGTGACCATCCCGGTCGGATGAAACTGCACCAGTTCCATGTCCGCGAGTTCTGCACCTGCCCGCAGCGCTAAATCGAGTCCGTCGCCAGTATTCTCGTCACGACGGCTGGAACTGCGCGCCAATAAACGGGTGTGCCCACCGGTGGCCGAATCACCGCATCCGCCAGATACACCGTGCGCTGCCCGGTATGCAGATCGAAGGTCAGCGCGCCGAAGCACAACCCCGCATCGACCAAGACGCTGACACGTACTGCTGCTCGTGAATTGGAATCCTGAGCGCCTCGACACGATCCGCCAGCGCGAACAGGATCGCGCGTCCGGTATAGTCGCCCGCATAGCAGGTGCGGCGGTAGGTATGCGCACCAAAATAGCGTTGATCCAGTTCCCCGTTCGGCTGCCGCGCGAACTGCACACCGTAATCGACGAGTTCCGTAATGGCGCGCGGCGCTTCTTTCACCAGCAGTTCGACCATGTGCGGGTTCGCTAATCCATAGCCATCGCGATAGGTATCGACGAAATGCTTTGCCAAGTGTCTTCAGGATCCACCGTGCCCAACGCCGCGTTGATCCCACCGGCGGCCAGGACGGTATGCGCGTCACGCTTCAGGCTTTTCCCCACCAGCACCACATCGCAGCCCGCTTCGTAAGCGGCAATCGCTGCGCGCAGCCCGGCCGCGCCGGTTCCAATCACCAATACGTTCGAGACATGCGTTCGAGACTGCATCTTCATCCCTTTCCAATAAGCCAATTTCCCGGCGTTGTGCATGGACTTCCGCCGTTAAGTTCTCTCTATGCAATTTGCCGTATGACATTTGTCACGAGAATCATATGACATTCATCGTCACTGAGTAGACATCAGGATATGATAGGGGTATCAGATGAAGTGATAACGCTATGGTTACCCTGCATAAACTCAAGCTGTTCATCGTCGTGTACGAGCGCGGCAGCCTGAATCAAGCGGCACAAGAACTGTACACGACTCAGTCGGCCGTGAGCCAGAATATTCAAAGCCTAGAAGCGGCGTTCGGCGTGAAGCTGTTCGAGCGTAGTCCGCGCGGCGTGCAGCCCACGGAGGCGGGCGACAAGCTGTATATGTATGCGCGTCGTATCCTGCAACTGCTGACCGAAGCCGAACGTGAGATCATGCCGCTGGGCGAGCATCAGTCGTTGAGTGTGGGGGCGACCCCCGGTGTGAGCGTTTACCTGCTGCCGAATTGGCTGCAGCAGTTTCAGCGGACGCAAAGCGGCCTCAGTGTCTCGCTGCAAACGGCGCTTACCGTCGACGTTGTCGCCGACGTCCTGAACGGGCGCTACGATCTCGGCTTTCTGGAAGGGGAACTGGCTGAACTCGATCAGGCGACGCTCGGACGAATGCGCGTGCAGGATATTGAGTATTTCGTCACGGTGAGCGCCGACCATCCGCTGGCAGCGCAGGCAGCCATCTCGATACACGAACTCAGCAAGTTGCCGCTGATCAATCGGCAGCCAACCAGCCGCGCCCGCTGCTGGCTGAAGCTCAGTTACAAGCCTACGGTGTGAACGCGCCCAGTGTGGTGGAATTGGACAGTCCCGGAGCGATTAAATATGCCCTGCTGAGTGAGGGGCAAATGGGTTACGCCATTCTGCCCCGGTATGCCGTCGAGCGAGGTGCAGCGCCACGAGCTGCTTTTGATCCCGCTTAGCGAAACCGAACTCAAACGGCCGCTGCTGCTGGTGTGGAATAAAGAGAAGCCATTTACACCGATTCAAAGAGCATTCATCGCTCTCCTGGCGCAGGACGCGCCCCAACTGCAAATTCTGCTATAAGGAAAGCAACTTATTCCCATTGGTCTACATCGCGTGACTGTGCTGAGATCAACTGGAAGCAGCTAAAGTTGATCCCATCGAAGCGATTGATGGTACGCCCGTGATTGACATCAAAGCAGTGCTCTCCCAGTCGGATGACTCGTAAAAACGCGACTCTGATCGGCGGAAAAACAACTCAAACCGAATCAAACTGGTCAAACCGGTCAGGAAAGCTTGTGATCTATCCCTCATGAACTAGCCCAAGTAGAGTGAGAACTGTCCGCGGCAGGTAGCGAGCTTGCTGTGCTAGCGGCGGTGACTGCCCGCCTGCCACTCCTCAGTCATGATCTGTTCCTTCTGCCCGGCGACTAAAATCTAGCGCTCTCTTCCCCGTCGGACGTAAGTTCGCCGCGTAAATCGGGCGTATAATGAAAATAGGACGCAGCGGTTATCGTTCGATTTACGGCAGATAGGTAGTCTCTCATGGCCGAAGGCTCAGCAAACGACGCAGGGTGGTGATCGCTCTTACGCTTTGCAGCAGTTTCCACCCGACAAGGCCGGGCTTCGCCGGCGCTGCTAGCCAGCGAAAAACGCTGGCTGACTTGTGGAAGCCATGAATGATGGACTAGTGTGCATCGATGCCGAACTCAAGATCAACTACGCCAACCACCGCTTCACGGAATTGCTCGGCTACTCGACGGAAGAACTGTTTGGCAGAACGCTCCATGTGTTTATGGAGACGACCAGTCAGGCGGTCTATGATGCTCAAATTGTTCTACGACGACAGGGTAAACAAAGTCTCTACCAAATCGATTGGATCCGGCGCGACGGTACGCCGATCACGACCCTTGTCTCAGGCACGCCCTTCCTCGATGACCAAGGGCGGTTTCTGGGGGAGCTTTGCAGTCGTCACCGACCTCACCCTGCGTAAACAAGCGGAGGAAGAACGCCTCGCTCATCTTCGCTACTTCGAACGCATGGATCAGGTTAACCGCGCGATTCAGGGCACTAATGATCTGGATCAGATGCTGCGGGATGTATTGGATACATTGCTGGCGATCTTCGAGTGTGATCGCGCGTCATTTGTTTACCCCTGTGATCCGGAGGCCCCCCTGTGGTGTGTGCCGATGGAGCGCACCCGTCCGGAATACCCCGGCTTGCTCCCAATCGGCGTAGAGCTCCCGCTTGATCCGGTGGGCGCACATGTCTACCGACTCCTGCGCGCTTCCCCTGACCCCGTTCTGTTCGGTCCAGGGGCCATGCATCCGGTTCCCTTTGAGATGGCAGCGGCTTTCCACGTCCAGTCGTTCATCGCCATGGCGTTTTACCCGAAGGTCAGGAATGCCTGGTCTTTTGTGCCATCAATACTCGTATAGGGCGGGTGTGACCTCGAAGAAGATCCGGTTGTTCAAAGAAATCAAAACGGCGCTTGGCCGATGCCCTGTCGACAGCTCCTGAGCTATCAACGCTTGGAGGCTGGCGAAGATCCTTTACCGCAACCTCTTCAATGTGATGGACAAGGGTGTTGCCATCAATGAGATTATCCGGGATGCTCAGGGACAGGTTGTCGACTA
>NZ_JADJPI010000020.1:0-32452 GCF_016713355.1 Candidatus Flexifilum breve | reverse complement strand
CCGGGCTGCCCGTGCTGTCGGAAAAAGCCGCCTACCGGAACGCGGGCAGATGCGCGCGCCATCGCGTCGCCAAAAAGCGATCAAACGGGCGTCCTGCATGGTCACGCAGAATTACCGCTACACACCGCTCGCGCAGACCGTCAAGCGGGTGTTGCAGTCGGGGACTTGGGCGACATCGGTGCGCGGTGAGCGCGCTTCTTCAAAGGCCTCGCATTTTGGCGGTTTCCGTGACGAAATGGACTATCCGCTCATTGTCGATATGGCGCTGCATCACTTGACATGCTGCGCTATTTCCTGAATGCCGATCCGGTTAGCGTGTATGGCAAAGCTGGAATCCCCGTGGAGCTGGTACAAGAGCGATGCATCTGCCGCTGTGACCGCCCATTTCAGCAGTGGGGCGGTTGTCAACTACACGGGGTCGTGGTGTTTCACAGGGTCAGGAAAACTCGTGGGATCGTGGATTGGCGCTTCGAGGTGCGCTTAACGGGGTGCTGCTGACCGTGCAGGATGACAGAGTGTACGTGCAGCATTTGACGGGACTTGAGGATCACGGCGGTGTTCATTTCACCACACACGACGCGTTCCTAGAAGTGCTGCTCGTGCCTCTGGAACTTCAGGCGCAAGTTTATCTGCTGCACGAATTCTAAGATGGTCACGAACGGTGATGCCGGGGACACCGTGCCAGGATAACGTCAAAACGGTCGAGTTTGTTTTTGACGTGGTGGAAATGTTCAAGACCGGCGCGCCAGTCACACGCTGACTCTAGGAAGACTTCGAAGGATAAATCATGAAACTTGGCGTGTTTATCGCAGCCTTTGCCAGTATGGAATTTGAAGCAGTGCTGGACTATGTCGCCCCGATCGGCGTCAATGCCATCGAGATTCCCGTCGGTGCCTATGTGGCGATGCAAGCACTCAAACCCGCGCAAATGCTGCACGATGAGTAGCGGTTGTCGGGAGTTGAAAGCTGCGATCGCCGCGCGCGGGCTTTCAATCAGCGCGTTGAGTGCTCATGCCAACCCGCCGCACCCGAATCCCCGCCATCGGTCAACCGCACCGAGAGGCGGTCAAGAACGGGATCTTGATGGCGGAAAATCCTCGGCGTGGAGACGGTCACTTTTTCCGGCTGCCCGGGTGGCGCTCCCGGAGACATGACTCCAACTGGGTCCTGCCCCTGGCCGACGGATTAAGCGAACCGTCAAATACCAGTGGGAAAAGGTCACGATCCCGTATTGGAAAGAGATCAATGCCTTCGCCGATCAGCGCGGCGTGCGCACCGCCATTGAAATGCATCCCGGCTGCAGGCAAGTTCGCCAGCGCCGAGCCGTCCTCGCACTCCGTGACGCGGTCGAGTAAGAATATCGGTGCCAATTTCGATCCCAGTCATTTTTCTGGCAGGGTGTCGATCCGGTGTTCGCTATTCGCCGCCTCGGCGATGCGATCTTCCACTTTCACGCGAAGGCAGAGTGATCGATCCGGTCAATGCCAACGTGAACGGGGTTCTGGATACCAAGAGCTACAGTGACTTCATCAACCGCAGTTGGATGCTCCGTACTGTCGGTTGCGGTCACAGCGAAAGTGCGTGGCGCGATATGGTGAGCAATCTGCGCCTTGTCTGATACGATGGGGCGCTGTCCATTGAGCATGAAGACGGCTGATGTCGCAGAAGGAAGGTTTCGAAAAAGCCGCGCACTTCCTCCAGAACATTCTCATCAAAGACGATGCGGGGCACGCATTCTGGGCATAGAGGCAGCGCGGCGATGAGCGGTTTCCGGCATGAAGTCGATCTCAATCGTCGGGTCTAGATCGGCGAGGTGGTCTCCAATACGCCGCGCTTCGCCCAGCCCGCCGAACAGCCGATCATCGTCCGCTCGGCGGCGCGGGTCGTGTCGCTGGCCGCTGTGGTCATCGCCGTGATCGCCAGCCGTCTTCATCGTCACCTCGACCATGCTCAGCGCTTAGCCGGATTCGCCAGCGGGCAGCGCCGTCGGAACTTTGAGTGGGCTGCCCCAGAGTGCCTTCAACAACCTTCCCCTCACTGGAGTATAGGATGGCGGTCGTGATCCCAGGAGTTAGGCGGTGACATGGCCAATCTCTACGTCCTCAAGCTGAACTGTGGCTGCGGCAAGTGCTCGGCCCGCAGGCTGGTTTTCGTGATGGGCAGTGGGAAGCGATTGAAGCGTTGGCCCAGCAGCGGCAGCGGGTGCTGGTAGTGCAGCGCACGGGTTGGGGCAAGAGTCTTGTCTATTTCATGGCGACCCGCCTGCTGCGCGCACAAGGGGCGGGCGTGACCATCCTCATCAGTCCGCTGCTCTCCCTGATGCGCAACCAGATCGAGTCTGGCGGCGCACTGGGGCTGCGCGCGGCCACGCTCAACAGCGATAACGCGGATGACCACCCTGTCATCGAACAGGCGTTGCTGCGCGGCGAGATCGATCTGCTGCTCATTTCACCTGAACGCCTCGCCAATGATCGCTTTCAGGCGCAAGTCTGGTCGAGGCTGCGCCAACAGGTTGGTTTGCTGGTGGTTGATGAGGCGCACTGCATTTCCGATTGGGGGCACGATTTCCGTCCGAATTACCGCCGCATCATGCATCTGTTGACGGAGATCCCGGCGGGCACCCCGGTGATCGGCACGACCGCGACCGCCAATGATCGAGTGGTCAAGGATGTCGCGGAAATCCTCGGCGCGGGCTTGCATATTCAGCGGGGATCGCTCACCCGTGAAAGTCTGTCGTTGTACGTCTATCCCGATCCGCTGGATGCGGCGACCCGGCTGACCCTGCTGTCCATCTCTTACGCAGTATTCCCGGCAGCGGCATCATCTACTGTACCACGACCCGCGACTGTCGGCTGGTGGCGGATTGGCTGCAGGCGGATGGCGTGAATGCCAAGCCATATTTTGCCGATGTTGAGGCGGTGGGCTCGGAGGATCGCGCGGAGCTGGAACGGCAGTTGATGCACAATCAGGTCAAGGCGTTGGTGTCGAGTGTCGCGCTCGGCATGGGCTTTGACAAAAGCGACCTGCATTTCGTCATCCATTATCAACTGCCCGGCAACATCATCAGCTACTACCAGCAGATTGGGCGCGCGGGACGTGGGATCGATAAGGCGTACATCGTGCTCATGCATGGCCCCGGCGATGAAGATATTCAGCGTTATTTCATCGACACGGCTTTCCCGCTGCCCGAGCAGGTCAGGGCCGTGATTGCCGCTGCGCGCAGCCCAAGTCGCGCGCGGAACTCCAGCGCGATGTGAACGCCCGGTTGTCCGTCCTGGAGAAAATCCTGACCCACTTGGAGGTTGAAGGATTATCGAGAAGCAGGACTCGGCTTATGTGCTGCGGCGGAGCAATACTGAACCGGACTATGCGCGGTGGCACACCGTCACGCAGATGCGCTATGCCGAACTCCGGCATATGCAAGAGTATACGCGGGAGCAGGGCTGCCTGATGCGCTTCATCGCCGCTGCCCTTGATGATCCGCACCCGCCGCAGCGGTGTGGTCGCTGCAAAAACTGTACCGCGGCCGCGAGTAAGTTTCAGCCGGACGCCAGCGCCGTCGCGCGGGCTCAGCGGTTTTTGCGGGAAGGCAAACCGCTCACCTTTGAACCGCGCCGCCGCTGGTCAGCCGGACTGCCGGGCTTCGCCAAAACGACCGATATCCGCGTGAATCAGACGGGCCTGGCCTTGTGTACCTATTACGATGAGGGCTATGGCGCGCTGGTCCGACGGGAACGGACGCACAGCGTCCGCTACAGCGACGAACTCGTCGCGGCCTCCGCCAAAGCCCTGACCGAGCACCTGCGCTCGCTGCCCACGCCGCCGCGCGTGATCGTGCCCGTGCCCTCGCTGCGCCGCCCGACGCTGGTCGCCGACTTAGCCGCGCGGCTTGCCCAGCAGGTCGGTTTGCCGCTGGTGAACGTTCTGGAGCACACCGTGCAGCATCCGCCCCAAACCGAGATGCGGAATAGCTATCAGCAGGCGCTCAATGTGCTGGAGCGCTTCACGGTGACTAACGGCTTGAACGGGGAAACCGTGCTGCTTGTGGATGATGTGGCCGACTCGCGTTGGACGCTGACGGTACTCGGCGATCTGCTCCAGCGGCACGGGGCTGGAGCAGTGTATCCGTTTGTCATCGCCGTCACGAATACGTCGGATTAAGCGCCTGAAACAGCAGGGGCGGTTTTCTCAAGTAGGTTCTCGAAAGAAATCCACGAACGGGTGTAGGGGCGCACCTGCGTGTGCGCCCACAACCGGGCAGACACGTCGGTCTGCCCCTACACAAGAACAATTTGGTAGCTTACTTCAGCCGCGCAGCGGTCGCCTAGAACCGGCGGCGCTGCTGCGACTCAGTCCGACCCAGCACGCGATATTCGTACGGTGTTTTCCGCGCTTGATCAGCGTCCGACAGCGTCAGGCTAACCGGGCAGTGGTTCGGGCGTGGGCTGCGCGGCTTTGGTGAACGCCCATGGCCCGCCTTCCAAACACTCGATCTGGCGGAAGTTTTGGTCGAGTGGGTACACGTACCAGCGATACGTCCCGCCCGCGGGCAGCTCGCCGAGGTCAATCGTTTCGTTTTGCCGGAGTTCCACGACTCGCTCGAACATGCCCCCATCCGGCTTGTAGATGCGAATGAGGTTGCGCGGTGCGCGCGGCCCACGCCAATTGAAGGTGATTGAACCCGTGCCGCTCACGTTCAGCGTGCCGTTCATCGGCGTCAGCACTTCCCACGGCACGCACTCGATGCCCGACCCGCCCACGCTCCCCGGAACATGCAGTTCGACTCCCACCGAGATGATATTGATATCGCGCAGGCAGTTCGCTTCGGCAATCTCCTGTACGGTCGTGTTGAAGCGCGCGGCGATATTCACCAGTACGTCGCCGGGTTGAATGGTATAGCGTCCGCCCCAGTCGTCGCGCCGGCGGCAGACAATCGTCGCCGTGGGTGATGGGGTTTCCAGCCCGTGAACACCTTCCAGCGCGGTGTCGAGGTTGAGCGTCGGCGTTTCTGTGGGGCGCAGTGTGTTCGTCGGGTAGGGCGTCAGCGTCGGCGGTTCGAAGGTTGGCGGCGGCAGCAGCGTGCGCGTCGGCGTCAGCGAGGCCAGCGGCGTGCTCGGCGGGATATAGACGGCATCAACGCGCGCCGCCAGCGCCGGATCATGCGAGACAATCAGGAAAGTCGTGCCCTGAGCCGCTGCCAGCGCGCGGAACAGGGCGAGAATCCGTCGGGCGGTCTGTGTATCGAGTCCGCTGGTCGGTTCATCGGCGAGAATGAGCGGCGGTTGAGCGGCCAGCGCCCGCGCGATGGCGATGCGCTGTCGTTGCCCGCCGGAAAGTTCCGCGGGCAGATGATCCGCCCACGCGCTCAAGCCCACCGCTTCGAGCGCATGCGCGGTGCGTCGCCGCCGCTCCCCGTAGCTGATGCCGCGCAAACGCAGCAGCAGGTCAATGTTTTCGGCGGCGGTGTAGGTCGGCATGAGCGTATAGTTCTGGAAGATGAAGCCGATCTGCTGGCGGCGGAACTGGATGCGGCGGCGTTCGCCCAACCGGGTAATGTCCACGCCCTTGATCGTGATGCTGCCCGCCGTCGGCATATCCAGCGCGCCGATCAAATTGAGCAGCGTCGTTTTGCCCGATCCCGACGCGCCAAACAAGGCGATCAGTTCACCCGGCTGGACAGAGAGGTCAACGCCGCGCAGGACCTGCGTCGCCCCGTAATGCCTGGTCACACCGCTGACGATCACGCTCATGCTGACCGTCCCCGACGCAGCAGGGAGAAGCGCCGCTTGGGCGGTGGCGCGTCGGGGGGGAGTGCGTCGTCGTCGCCGAGAGCCGCTTCGGGACGCAGCAGCACACCATCCGGGCGGATTTCGAGCGCGATGCGGGCGGCGCTGCTCAGGTAGTCGCGCGCCGTATCCGGCAGGCGAACGCGCCCGCCTTCGTCCAGCACGGGCGTTTCGTCGTCGGTGACATCCTGCCCGAGTGCGCCATCGCGCAGCGTCAGCACGCGGTCGGCATGCTTGGCGATTTCTGGATCGTGTGTCACCATGAGCACGGTCAGACCATGCTGGCGGCGCAGTTCCGCGATGAGCGCCATGATCTGCGCGGACGTGCTGCGGTCGAGCGCGCCTGTTGGCTCATCGGCGAGCAGCAGTGGCGGGTGATTCGCTAGCGCGACGGCCAGCGCGACCCGCTGCCCCTGCCCGCCGGAGAGTTCGCCTGGGCGTTTGTGCAGGTGCTCACTCAGGCCAACTTGTTCGAGCAGTGTCCGTGCGCGCTGATTGCGTTCGCGTGGCGACACCCCGGCCAGCAGCAGCGGCAGGGTGACGTTGTGCAGCGCCGTGCGCTGACTGAGCAGATTCTTGTTCACCTGCTGCCAGATGAACCCGACGCGGCGCAGACGATAATCGGCCAACTGGCGGCGGGTGAGCCCCAGCAGATTCAGCCCATCGACGCTGACCGCGCCGGCCGTTGGGGTGTCGAGCGCGCCGATCAGGTTGAGCAGCGAGCTTTTGCCCGCGCCGCTCGGCCCGACGATCGCGACCATTTCCCCGCGCCGCATCTCGAAATCGATGCCGCGCAAGGCGATGAGCTCGTGCCCGCCCACGCGATAGACTTTGACGACCCGCCGACAGGTGATCATGTGCCCACCACCACATCACCCTCGTTCACACCGCTGAGAATTTCGACGCGCTCGTCGGTCTGCAAACCGATCTGGATGTCTGCGCGGCGCTGACCTTCCGGCGTTTGCAGCACGACGAAGATGCGATTCTGGAAGGTGCGAATCGCGGTCGGCGGCAGCCACAGCACATTCGTCCGCGTCTCCAGCGGCATGGCCATCTGGATAATCTGCCCGGACGGGACATCGGGCAGGGTCGCCGCCACACGCACCGTTTGATCGGCGTCGTTGGGTGTGAGCGGGACGCGCCTGACGATGCACTGCACGGCGGTTGCGGGCTGATTCAGCACGCTGCACACCCCCACCAGCCCGACCCCCATCTTTTGCGCATCGGTGTAGGTGACATTCGCAATCGCTTCCAGCGGCTGCGGGCGACCGACGGTGATCGCGAGTTTGTAGGCAGTCGCCTGATCGCCCGGCTGAATGGCAATTTCCAAGACCACCCCATCGATCGGTGCATACAGGGACGACCGGGCGATATCCGCCTGAATCTGATCGACGCGGAGCTGCGCGGTTTGCAGCGCCTGCGCATCTTCCGACGAACTCGCGCCGGCCTGGGCCCGCTCCAGCTTGATCTCGGCATCGCGTACTGCATTTTCGGCCTGTTCCAACTGCACCTGATAGTTCGCCCACGCCTGCCCGGCGGAGCCGAGACTGATCTGCGCGCTGCGCACGCCCTCCTGCGCGGAGATCAGCGCCTGATAGGCCGAATCAACCGCGGTCGCCGGGCTGTCCGGTCGGCTGATGACGTCGTCATAGGCGCGCTGCGCTTGCTCAAGCTGGCGCTGGGCGGTTTCCAACCCGAGGCGCGCATTTTGACTCTGCTGCCACGGGCTGTTGTTGCGCGTGGATTCCAGTGACAAGTTCGCGTTCGCTAACACCAGCTCCGCGTCGACGATGCTGTTCACACTGCCGGACTCATCGGCGGCCGCCGCTTCTGCCGCGTCCAGCTGTAGCTGCGCGCTGGCCAGCGCTTCTTCGAGATCGGTGATGTCCAGATCGGCGAGGAGCTGTCCGGCGGTCACCGTATCCCCGCGGCCTACGAGCACCCGCCGCACTGTTCCTCCGGTCTCGAAGCCGAGCGCATTCTGATCGCGCGGGAGCCAGCGGCCCTTGAATTCGTACAGATTCGTGACGTCGCCGCGCTGCACGACATAGTTCGTCGGGGCCAGCGCGGGCGGTGTCGGGATGGGCGTCGAGGTCGGCGGGAGGTTCTGCGCCGCCGAGTCCGCGCCGGGTAGTTTGTCCGGTACACGCGGCGAGCAGCGAGCCAAATAACAGCATGACGAACGTTCTGCGCGTACAGGTCATCGGCTTAATCTCCCAGTTTGATGACGGCACTCAGGCTCGCCCGGCTCAGCGTCAGTGTGGTGGTGAGGATGACGAGCAGCAGGCCACCGCTGAACACCGCATAGACCAGCGTGATCTCACCCCAGGCCACGCGGACGAAATACGGCGGCAGCCCACCGCTGAAATCGAGAATGGGCAGGTACAGCAGCGTGGTCGCCACGCCGATCAGCGTGCCCCCGCCGACCGCGCCGAAGGCCGCCAGCCCCTGCACCGTAAAAATATAGGTAGAGGCGGCAGCCCGTCCGAAACCCATCGCGCGCAGCATGCCCAACTGGGTGGCTTGCGCCCGAAACGTCGCCGCGTTTTGAATGACTGCGCCGATCAGGGTGAGCCCGACCGCCGCGAGGAAGCCCACCGAGAGGAAGCCGAGCACACCCCGGCGCAGGGGCGCGAGCAGCGCGGTTTGCAGTTCGCGTTCCGGGTCGCGCCAGTCGAGAATCGGATAGCCGAGCGCGGCGGCTTGTTCGCGAACAGCGTCCCGGTCGGCGTCCGCCGTGACCGCCAGCCAGTACTCGTAGGGGAGTTCGCTGCCCACCGTCTCGAACACCACATCTAAACTCATCAGCCCGAAGAACGTGGTGGTCGCTGTGGGGTCGAGCGTCGGGAAATAATCGACGAGGCCAATAATAGGCACGGTGATCTCCGCCCAGGTGTTGAGCGCGTTGATCTGCACGGTCAGCGCGCCGCCGACTGCCAAATTGTGGGCATGAGCGAAGGCGGCGCTGAGAATGATCCCGGTGCGCTGCGCGGCCAGTTGGTTGAATAAGTCAGCCAGCGGAACCGCGCTGAAATCCGCCCGGTAGCGTGTGACCGCCGCCATTGCTGCCCGATCAATGCCCAACACTGTCCCTTGCGGACGCTCGTTCGGCAAAGCGATCTGCGCGGTATAGCGCCCGACGCGCGACACCGCCGCAACGCCGGGGATCGTGGCGAGATCATCGGCGGGCAGCACGTTGAAGCCCTGCACATCTACACCCGTTTGCTGACCGGAGCTGTTGCGTTCGGCTTCGGTTTCGGCGTCGGTCGGCGGCACGAGCACCACATCCGCCCCAATCTGGTAATCGATGGAGTCGCGCAGGCTGGCATCGAGGGTGCTCGCCAGCGAGGCCGTGAAGCCGGTCAGGCTGAGCGTGAAACCCATCATCAGCAGCGTGCCGCGATAGCGATCCAGCGACCGGGTCAGTTCGCGCAGCGCCATGAGCAGGCTCAGGCTGCGGGTCAACGTGAGCAGGCGCGCCCCAAGCCCAAGCAGAAACGGATAGACGCGCAGAAACAGCAGCGTGAGCGCCAGCGAAAAGAGCGTCGGCGCGCCCAATGTGAGCGGATCGCTGAACGGATCGGCCACCGCCGCGGTCAGCCCGCCCGAGCGCGTCAGCGTGATGAGGATGTAGACCGCCGGGATGAACAGCAGCACGTCGAGGTAGGTGCGCTGCCACCACGCGCGTCCCGCGCGCTCCGGGGACGAATGGACGATGCCGTAGCGGGTCGACCGCCACGAGAACCACAAGCCGTCGCCCGCCGCGCAGAGCGCGGTCGCCGCGCCGACGAGCAGAGTCTGCGCGGTAAAGGCCACCGGGAGCCGCGCGCCCGCGTTGTCGAAACGCAGAAACGACGACGTTTGCCCGACGACCTGCACCACCGCCGGGCTCATCACCAGCCCGAGCCCGAGCGCCGTGCCTGCCAATATCAGCCAGCCCACGGCGTGGATGAACAGCACCACGCGCCGGCTCATCCCGCGGGCGGCCAGCACCGCATCTTCATCGGCCTGCCGCCCGACGAGCAGCCCGGCGACCAGCATCACGAAGTACAGCGTCAGCCCACCGACGGGCAAACTGGTGATCGCCAGTTGCGCGGTCAGTCGCTCAACCTCGGCGTTGAAGGCGCGCAGCCCCGCGACCGGCGACACATCCGACCGGACGCCGGGAATGTGGTTGCTGGCGTCGCGCTCGGTCGTCTCAATCCGGTTGAGCAGCGCGGACACGTCGCCCGTTTTAACGCCGCCGCCGTCAAAGATCACGCCCCAATCGGCCTCTTCAACGGGCGTGGGCAGCGCACTCGTCGCGCGCCAGAAATTGTCCCGCGCGACGAGCAGCGCCGTTTCAAAGAAGCGCGGCGGCAGCAGCCACGCCGGGTCATTCGGGTCGACCGGACGCCACGTCGCTGCGACGCGCAGTTGGATCGTCCCACCGCCGGGGCGCGACACGGTGAGCAGGTCGCCCACCTGCACGCCCATCGTCGCAAATACGCTGGCGGAGAGCAGTACGGGGATGGCTTCCTCCGTTGTCGGCATGCCACCCCACGCGCCATCCACAATCTCGATCAGGTGCTCCGCGCCTGGCAGCGAGCCCAACGTCAAGCCGCCGAGGTTGTAGCCTTCTGAGTTCACCGTCCACACGCCCGCGCCGATATATTCGGTGAGCTGGGCAGTCGGCAGCGCGATGTTCGCCGTGAAGTCGCGCTGCATGTAGGTGCTGGCCGCCTCAAACTGGCTCTGACTGATGTTTCCATTCCACACGCCCAGGTAGCGATAGCGGAAGTTGAACGGCGGTTCCCCGAGCCGGGACGCCAGCAAGTCCGTGTTGACCGCATCGACATAGAGAATCAGGCTGACGGCCAGCGTCACCGCCGCCAGCAGCCCGACCAGCGTCCACCCGGCGAGCCCGCGGTGCTGCCACAGCCGTTCGACTGCCAGCCGCAGCAAGTCGAACGGGTACGTTGGGCTGCGGTGGGCACTGAGCCTGGGCACTGGCTCGCTCAGGCTCGGCGTCTCCGTGGATTGAGCTAAACGCATGCGGTAATTCCTCAATCTGACCGGGCAGACGCGCTGCCCATCACTGACTTACGCCGGTTGCTGGGCCAAACATCGACCCCATCTCGGGATCGACCGCGCTCGCGCAGGTTTGCAGGCCAGTGACATAGTCATTGAAGTTCGTCGGATCGTAGGGTGGCACGGTAGCGGCGCACGCCTGAAACGCTTCGACCTTGGTCTGGGCGTCGGTGAGCGCATCCAGCAGATCGGCATCGTGCAGCACATAGTCGTCGAAGGCGGCGTCGAGCCAGCGGCGCGTGATGAAATCACCCATGAGCGCCAGTTCACCCGTGAAGGGCGAGGGGATGATCACCGTATTCGGGTCTTGCATGAGCGCGTCGAACTGCGTGTAGAAGTCGAGGGCGCTCTGCCCCACGCTGGCCAACAGGGCCGGGTTGCTGAACTGCGAACGCAGCGCGGGCATGCCGCCAAACAGTTCCGGATGTTGAGCGAGAAACCCGAACAAACGATAACAGGCGTCCGGGTTCTGGCTGGTCGCGCTGATGTAGCCCGTGCCGATCTCGTAGGACACGGCGCTGTACGTTCCGGTCGGATACGTGGTCATGCGATACGGATTCGCGCCCATCTGAATATCACCACCCACCAGCATGAGACCCGCACCGCTGGCTTCGGCGTAGATCGGATCCGGGTTCTCGCCGTCGCCAAGCATGATCATGAAACCATTGCCCGCCAGTTCCTGATAGGCGATCAGCCCGGCCTTCGCCATGTCGAGCACGGTGCGGATGGCCTCCACGGTCGCCGGATCAGTGAAGTTGAAGACGGGCGGCGTCGTCCGGTAGTCGATGGGCAGGCCGCCGTATGCGGCGATCAACATGAGTAGGCTGGAGTCGCCAAAGCCGCGATCTGTAAAGGGCTTCTGATCGGCGGGGATCACGGCGTCCAAGGCGCGTAAGGCATCGGCAAACGCGCTGATCGTCCAGCCTGTGCGCGGTTCGGCAATACCTGCCTGCGCCAGCAGATCGGCATGGTAGTTGAGCAGCGTCGGGCTGATGCTGAAGGGATACGCCCACGTGCGGTTATCCCGTTGGAGCAAGGCGAGTGTGTTCCCGGCGACATCAGCGGGCGAAAACGCGGGGTCGGCGCTCAAAAACGGATCGAGCGCAAGGATCTGCGTGAGGTCGGCGGCGGGCACGGCATTGTAGTTCACATAGAAGCAGTCGTTCTGCTCGGCGTAATCGCTCAGAACGCCGTAGTCCGATGTGAGTGTCACCTTGCCGACCTGCGGATCAAGCGCGGCAAATTCGCGCAGCAGGCGTTCCCAATCGCCAACCTGCGCGGCGAACCCGGCGCTGAACGTGAGCTCAATCTCGCCGGGCGCAAGCACGACTTCGGGGATCGGCGTGGCGACGATCAGCGGGGTGGCACCCCGCAGCGCGCTCGCAGTCTGCAGGTTCGCCGCGGCTTTCACTTCCGCGTCACTGAGAGCGGTCACCGCGTCTGTCCCTTCGGTGACCGCCTTGATTGCGGCATCCAGGTAATCCGCATAGCGCAGCTCCGCGCCCGAGAGCGCCTGACCGAGCAGCGCGTCGATCTGCGCGGCGATCTGCGGATCGACGAACGCGCTCACCGCGAGCACAAGGCCGCTCTCATCCGGGGCGGCCGGGGCGGCGGGCAGGGGCGGATTCATCAGCGCCGACCGGTAGCCGACGAGCGCCGACTGAAAGGTCGCATTTTCGGTGAGGAACCGTGCCAGTTGATAGGCTTCGGTCGGGTGGGCGGTGCCGCCGCTCACGGCAAACCCAGTCGTGGTGATGCCGAGGCTGCCACCGGGCAGCGCTGCCGCCACTCGACCGGGCGTATCTGGGTTAAGCGGATCCGGCCCCAGCGCAAAGCTCCCCCCGATCAGCATGGGGATGGCGTTATCGACCAGGTTTTGCGTGGTGAAGGTGCTGACGACGCCTTCATCCACCAATTCCGCCCAGCCTTCCAGCAGTGCAGCCAGTTCGGGCGTGTTCAAGCGCGGGTTGCCCGCTTCGTCGTTCAGGCTTTGGCGATAGAGCGAACGCAGCAAGGCGGCGTCACTGCCATTTGTGACCAGACCGGGGATGCTCACCGCGCCGCTGCTGTCGTATTGCGTGAGCGTGCGTGCGGCGTGCGCCACGTCTTCCAGCGTCCAACTCTCATCCGGGTAGGCCAGCCCCGCTTGATCGAACAGCGCCGGATCGTACGTCAGCAGGAGCGGCTCGATTTTGGCGGGGAGCGCCCACAAGCCGTTGTCCCAGCGGAAAGACTCCCACGCCGCGGGAATGAAATCGGCGGGGTTGAGCGCCGCATCTGACGCAGCGAGCGGGGTGAGATCGAGGAAATTACCCGCGCGGGTGGCTTCAGGTGACAGGCTGTCACCGTCGACCAGCGCGACATCGGCAGCAGCGGCAAGCGCCTCGGCCCCTTGGAGATGTTCGTCGATATTCTCTGCCGCCGCTGTGTAATAGAAGTTCGGGTAGGGCAGGTAGACGGGCTGTACCCGGATACCGGGGTTCTGCGCTTCAAATTCTGCCAGCGCGTCATCGACGGGCAGGTTGCGCATAAAGTCGGTCAGCGCGAGCGTGATCGTCGTCGTGCCGCTTTGCGCCGCCGCGGGCATGACCGCCGGAGCGGTGACGGCCAACGCCAAGATCAAGATGAGCCAAAGAGTTTTCCAACGCATGAGCAAGTGCCTCCTCTATACCAGAGGTACAGCATGCCGGAGGCGGATTTCGTCGGCGTTGCGACGCGATTACGGTGTCGTAATCAGAATTTGAGGTTAGGGACTCAGCACCGGGGAGGTGACGAGACGATAGCCGACCCCCGGCACGGTGAGGATCAGCGCGGGGTTCGCCGGGTCGATCTCGACCTTTTCGCGCAGACGGCGAATGTGCACGTTGACCGCGCGTTCGCTGTCCATGTCTGCATCCCAGCCCCACACCGCGTCGATGATCTGCCCGCGGCTGAGCGCCTGATTCGCATGCTGTGCCAGAAACACCAGCAGGCGAAACTCGGTCGGCGTGAGCGCGAGGAACTGTGTCCCGCGCCAGACCTGCCCCCGTCCGCGGTCAATCACCAGATCGGAGACATACAGCAAATCAGCTTCGGCGTTGGAAAATTCGCCGTAGGCGCGGCGCAGTTGTGCCCGCACCCGCGATAGCAGTTCGCGCAGGCTGTAGGGCTTGGTGACGTAATCGTCCGCGCCCATCTCCAGACCGAGCACTTTATCGAGTTCGTCGCGTTCCACGGTGAGCATGAGAATCGGCTGGCGTAAGCCGGAGGCGCGCAGCTGACGACAGAAGTCGAAGCCTGAACCATCGGGCAGCCGCACGTCCAGAATGATCAGATGTGGCAGGCTTTCGCGGGCGAACGCCACCCCGTCCAGCCCGTGATCTTTCCATGTGACCATGTAGCCCTCGCGTTCCAGCCCGTCACGGAGCGAGCGCGCGACGGCAGGATCATCTTCAATGAGGAGGATATGCGCGTTCTTCATGCTCAGGCCGCCGGAAGCTGCACGACGAACTGAGTCGCGCCGGGCGCGCTGTCCACGCTGATACCGCCATGATGCGCATCAACAATGGCGCGGATGATGGCTAAACCGAGACCGCTGCCCGGATACGTGTTGGCATTGCGCGCCCGGTGGAAACGGCTGAACAAGCCCGGCAGATCGTCGGCGGGAATGCCGATGCCCGTATCATTCACGGTGATCGTGACGCAGTGATCTTTGCGGGCGGCGCTGACCGCCACCGTGCCGCCTTCCGGCGTGAACTTGATTGCGTTGTCGAGCAGATTGCCGACCGCACGCCGCAATTGCAAATCATCGCCGCGCACGGTGAGCGCGCCTTCCGGAACGTTGAGCGCGAAGTTCACCCCCGCCTGTTCCGCGCGGGAGGCGTAGGTTTCGCTCAGTTCGCGCACGAGCTGCGCCAGATCGACGGGCTGGAAAGGTGTACTCCGCGTTTTCGCTTCAAGGCGAGAGAGATCGAGCAGATTATTGGTCAGGACTTCCAACCGATGCACTTGCGCGTGTGCCCGGCGAATATAAGCAGTTTGTTGAACGGGGTTGGTCTCCGTCGCCGCGAGTTCCGAGATCGGCGCGCAGCGCGGTGAGCGGGGTATGCAGTTCGTGCGCTGCGTCGGCGACAAAGCGCCGCAGCGCTGTCACGGTCGCTTCGACCTGCGCGGCCATCTCATTGAAGGTCGTCGCTAATGCGCCAAGCTCGCCCCGCGCTTTGGAGTCTACGCGGGTATGCAGTTGGCCCTGCGCCATATGGCCCGCGCCCGCGGTCAGCGCGAGCACCGGGTCGGTGATTTGCCGACTGGCCAGCCAACCGATGAGCGCGGCGATGACCAGAGCGAGGCCGCCTGCATACACCAGCGCCGTCGCCACACTTTCGATGATATGCGCCCCAAATCCTGCTCCTTCCGAGAGTTCCACGTACCCATTCAGCGTGCCGTCCACGGTTTGAATGGGCAGCCGCACCATCTGGTCAGAGGTCACGCCGGGTGTGACTTCACCCGCGAGATCAAAGCCATAGGGCGTGCTGGACACGGCGAAGGTAATGACATCCTGATGACCGATACTCACGTCACTCTGAACCAGACTTAACGCCCGGGCAGGCACCATGGTATCGACTGGCACGGCCTCAGTGTACTCCATATCGATCAAGGGCATCACGTCGCCGGACGGGGCGGCCTCGACAATGATCTGACCGATGCCTCCGGCGACATAGGTCCCGTCGAAAGGGGCAGGGTTGGCGAGCATGGTTTCGGTTGTACCAAGGGAAAGGAGTGTTGGCGGCGATCCGCTGTCGGTGACCACGTTCCCGGCGGTGTCCAGAATGCGCACCCGCGCCTGCATGAGAAACGACAGGCTGCGCATTTGTTCGGCAATCTCAGTGCTCGAACGGTTGGTGCTGCGCAGGAGCTGGACCGTCTCGCTGATCACCACCGCATTATCTTCCAGATGTAGGCGTTCCCGATTAGCATAGTAGCCCCGCAGCGTCGCCAGCAGCGCCGCGCCGAGGATGAGCGTTGCGATAAAGGCGATCCCGACATAGGTAAGTGGCAAACGCCAGCGAATCGATTGTGGTAACACGGTGATTGTGCCTCAAGCATTGTTTTGTGCTGATCATAGCAGATCATGGAATTACAGACGTTTACAGCCTGATTACGGAGTCGTAACCTCAACGCTTGACCGAAAGTGTGTGATGTTTTTGGCTGACTGCGACAGGCGTTAGCTGAGGTGATTGTTTTGCCACCAAAACTCTTGGCATAATCTTGTGGTCACAAGACGCATGCTTTTGGAGGAGACCGTGAGTCTGACATTTGCCAATTTCAAGCAGGTCATTCCTTCGCAAATTCTCACCCGTGGACGTGAGTATCTGCGCCAAGGTCAAATCCTTGATTTGTCGTTCGACGAGGAAGAACTTATTTGGGAAGCGCAGGTGGAAGGCACCGATCTCTATGATGTGCGAATCGAGTTACTCGTCAACGGCAGCTTGAATACTAATTGTACCTGCCCCTATGATCTGGGTGAACAGTGCAAGCATGTTGCCGCTGTGCTTTACGCTATTGAAGACGCTTTCCCCGATCAACTGGGAACGAGACCGCGCAAGAAACCCGCAAAACGGCAGACACGCCACGACAAGCTGCGTCAGCGCCTCGAAAAGACCTCCCGCGAACGGCTGATTTCGATTCTGCTGGAATTAACACAAAGTGATCGAGAACTTCTCAACCAACTGCTCATTCACTTGGATGCAGGTGATTCCAAACCGATGGATTATCGGCGCGTTGTCAAAGATGCCCTGCGCGCCGGACGGGGCGAATATGGCTTTCTCGACTATACCGGATCCAACCGTGCTGGACGCAAGCTCGGTGAACTGCTCCATCAGGCGGAGCAGTGGCGCGCTGCCGGCGACTTCGATAGAGCAATTGGTGTGTATCAGGCGGTGATCGATGAGACTGTGCCCACGATGGCTCATGCAGATGACTCGAGCGGTATCCTCGGCGATTGCATTGGTTTGGCGCTGGAATCCCTAGCCGAGTCTGTGGCTGCGCAAGGCGGGCACGAACGAGAGAATCTGTTGACCTATTGTTTGGAACGCGCTCGGAGGAAAGAGTTTCATAACTGGGACTGGGGATGGGATTTACTAGCGATTGCTGAGAAGTTAGTCAGTACCCCGCCACAACGCACTTTGTTTACGTCTGCGTTGGATGGTCTGCAAGCTGAAATTTCGAAACCCAGCGACGGCGGGTTCATCAGCGACTACGGTTTAGAACAGGTCGCGCTGTTCAGACTGGCGCTGATTGATCGATTTGACGGGCCGGAAGCCGCGCGCAAATTCCTGTTTGCCCATGTCCACCTTGACCGAGTCCGCATGGAGTTAATTGACAGGTGTATCAAAGCAGGTGAACTAGAAGAGGCCATGCGTCAGATCCAGACGGGAATTGCGTCGAGCAATCAACGCCACGTATGGGGATTGACCAACCAATATCAAGCGCTGCGGGTGAAGCTGCTTCAGCAGACAGGTGACAAGACGGGGGTGATTGAGGGCGCGCGCGCCCTGTGGTTGGACCGCGGCGCTGAGGAAGATTTTGAACTACTGCACTCGATGGTGCCATCAGCTGAATGGTTGGCGTTTGTCGAAGAACTGGTTAAGGCTACTCGCCGACCGGAGCAGCTGGCCTGGCTATACGCACGCGAAAAATCGCTGGGATGATCTCTTGACGCTGGTCAAGACGGATCGTCAAGGGATTGGTTGATCGATCCGTATCGCGCCCAGCTTGAGTCGCGTTTCCCGGCTGATGTCGCCGAACTCTATGAGAAAATTGTCGGCGAAATTCTGGTAAGCGCCACTGGACGTGGAGGTTATAGGCAGGCCGTTGCCTATCTGCGTCAGATGAAGCAAATTGGACAAGCAGCGCGGGCTGAAGCGCTTGCGGGAAGAATCCGTACCCAATATGCCAATCGCCCCGCGCTGCTGGATGAACTAAGCAAGCTGCGCTGACGGTCTGCGCTCTGGATCGGTAGCTGCCGAATGTTGCCTTTTGCTGCCTCTTAGGCGCAAACTGTTGCTGACGACAAATGCCGCGAAATTGGAAACACCATAGCAGTGGCGGCTCTGAAATATGCTTTAATCTTGCCGTACTCTTTATAAATTCGGCTTCACTACTTGGTATTCACAGTCTATCTCTTTGCTGAATTCAGTACTTTAGCGATGTGACTAGAGGTTAGAAATCGGAAGTCCTAAGGGACGTCATTCTGTTCTCGAGTCAGAAGGCTTGCTTTCTCAGCATCGCTCCCTGAGTTGGACTATGCCATTCCCACATCCAGACCTAACCACAAACGCGAACTAAAAGCCGAGATCTTGTGGTTGCGGAACGAAGGTTTCAGTCTGTGCGAAATCACAGAGCCGGTCGGGCATTACTGGGCGCTCGTTTGGCAAATATGAGAGAAACGGAGCCAGTCACACCGACTAGGACGCTCTTCTATGAAGGCTTGTCTTCACCAAACCAACCGTGGATTGATGCATTGAGAACAGGCGACTAATGTCCGGAGGATCAATATCTGGTCGGATATTCACCTTTATTCTGCCATAGTTCTCGCTTCGTCCAGACTGACGATTGCCGAATGATAATTGTTTTACGACACACAATCTGAAACCGGCAATTTCTTGTATAGAATCGGAGCAACGAAACTCAAGTTTTGGCTCTGTAATCCTGTCTGTTCTCAATATCCTTGCTAGTGGGTAAGGAAAGTTGTGTCGTTTGTCGCTTCTGAGTAGTTCACTTTTGCCCATTCCCATCCATTTCCGCCCATATCCGCTAATGCTAGCCAAGAGGGATCCCCGCCGAATCAATGAGCGGGATAGACGAATAACAAGCGGACGCCTCGCGTTGTTCGGTACTAGTAAGCGCGAAAGGGTACGTTTGAACTCCAACCCTTAGTTTTCCAACACTTTCCCATTCTTGAAGCGATGGTAAACGCACATTGTAGCCATCTAACTGATAGTACTGATTTAGCCATCGACAGAATTCTGCTGCATTCGCGTAGGTACTTTCCACGGACTCCAAGCCTGACTCCCAGTTGTTGCTGAAATTATGCTCAATCAGCGCTTGGCTAATTTCTCCTCTGACTGAAGCTTGCTTCGTCCAGCCATGCATTTGACCCGCAGTGTTAAGAAATTCCTGATACGCCGACTTGGTAACAGGATATTTCGCAAGCCAAAAAAAATAACGCTGCTGCCGGATATGATCTTCAATCTCGAATGTGATTGGCAGCCACCACGTTTTCACACTCTCAGGATACGTAGTTTCATCCCCTAAAGTTTGCGGGTTGTAGAGAGATAATGCTCGGTAGACAAGTTGTCGCTGGGTATGGTCTACGTTCGGTTGCGCGAGTAAATATTTGTCCCATGAGAGACGAAATCTTTCAACGAGATGGTCTGATAAGTTCCACCGGTAGTTCAATAGGGCCTTTGCCGCAGAAACAGGTTGCCAGTAACAGATTTGCTCGAAACTCTTCCAATCGCGGTTTTGTGCCATCAACTGCAATAAATGCTCAACGAGTTTTGGTCGAGATAAGTCATGGTGTTCTTCGTTAAGCCAGTGAAGCAGTTCAAGAACGCTCTGTTGCGGTGGTAACACATCCTGATCTTCTGGCAATGTGACTAATTCTGTTATTTCCTCGACCTGGCAACCAATGACCTCGGCAATCTCCCCAATTAACTCTCCTGAAAGTTCATCGAGCGGGAATTCACCGGCAATGATTAGGTTCAACAGGTTTTCATCAAGGTCAAGTTGTTGCGCTAGGCTTGCTGCTGTTCGATTATGCGCTTCCAGATAATGTTTTGTGCGTTCACCGATTATAGAGGTGTCGCGTATAGGATCAGGATCTCCGCGCCGCTCGTAACGTGCCAGTTCAGCGTTTACTCGCGCAAATAGTCCGAGCATTGATGGATTATTACGATTTTTAATATATTGGCATACGCGGTCAATATCGGATGGCCGATGACTGTCTATTTCGAAATAAGGTGGACAATCATCTGGGCACGCTGATCGTGCCCTCGAAACATAGAGGAGTGACAGGTTGTGCCGTTCGGATGCGTGCGGCAGTTCATCCTCTAGATCGTCGAACATAAGGATGAAGACCGCAGCTTCGTCCACAACTTGGTTGATCGTGTGTGCCCAATTTAGGTCAAATATTCGCAGGTCATGGTCAAGCCAGACTTTCATATCAGTATCGATCAGCGCGTCCAAGAGCGATTTCAGCGTGGCAGTATCCTGATGCTTATAAGAGATAAAAATATGAGCCATTTCAGTCACCGTTCTGGTCAATCCAACGCTGGATTTTGACGATGTCATCGTAACGGTCGGGGTAGATTTGTTTATGTTTGTTCAGCTGCACCTGGATTTCTTCACGAAACTTTTGCTGCGCCTTGCGTGCTTCGGTACGGAGATAGGTTGGGTTGTAACTGTGCTTTAGCGCGGCTTCTTTAAAACTATTTTTCTCTAACACTGTTTCCCGAATGATTACCGAATGAACGGGGGACAAACGGCTGATCGAAAGCTCAATAATGAAGTTTACAAATTCAAGCGTTTCCTTTTGGCAGAGGATTGTTTCTGGCGAGAGCGCATCATCGGTCGAGAAGAGGGCTTGTGCGGCGTCAAGGTCTTCCAGTTCATATTTATCTTTGATTGCCTCGATCGACTCTGGGGCGGTTGGATTCTTTTCTCGTGGGTTGACTTTGCGTGACAGGTTGCGGACGTCGTTAACGGCGAAACCACACAACCAACCATAAAGAGTAGTGATGGTATTCCCCTTAAATGTTGCAAGGCGCGTAAACGCCCGCACAAATAATGACTCCAGCATCCCTTCCGCATGAAGGGGATTGAGCTGTCGTTTTTCCAGTTCACTTCTCATGTATTCAAGCAAATCCCGGCTCTTGCACTCCATGACTCGCTGCCACGCGTTTAACTTGGTCGCGCTGTCACCCTGCTTCAGATCCTTAATGATTTGATCTGGACAATCATGCCACGCAGATTGCTCTGATCGGTGAGCCATATACTGCGGCATCTCCCTGCTCGCCGTGCCATTATTCTATGGTGTAACGGAGTGACCCTAAAATGTCAGATCGTTGGCAAAGTTGTGACATTTCTGCCCCGGCTGATGACAACTTAGAGTAGAGGGTGTAGAGCCAAGTCGATATGTAGTGGCTCAACATTCACCGAAGTCGAAAGGAGGATAAATAGCGTTGGCAAAAAACCGCGATCGCCCTGGCAAGAAGATCGAGCAGGTATCCCCGGCGGACCGTACCGCCAAGTAACCGCCCACCGGGAATACGTTTAGTGAAGCACAACCGTGCGAGTGACGGTTGCATAGATCATGCTACCCCACCTCGCAAAGATAAGTCAACTCTCCCGACCGCTTGATTTGACCAACTAAATAGCGAGGTATACTCATGTCCAAGATCGCCAAGACGATTGTCGCCTTGATCGTTGCCCTGTTCCTGATCGCCGGTCCCGCGACCTCGGTGCCAGCCCAGGCCTGTGGCGGCGACGTGAATTCCTGCCCGTGCCCCGGCTGCTAAGCTAAAGTTCTCCATAGTGGGTGGGAAAGCCCGTTAACCTGCCCACTTTCATGATCACTGCGACAACCAGACGCTTAACGCTTTGGTAATTTGATAGCGCGAGATTTCTGGCAGTCGACGTAACTCACGCTGCAGCGCGGCCTCTGCGCGTTCCACAGCGCGGAGAATCGTTCCTGCTGGGAAGCTAAACAGCGGCATCGAGCCCAGAGGAAGTGTTCCCACTGTCGACCGAACTGCCTGTAACGCGGCGTCCACATCATTGCTGCCAATCAGATGGATTTCCATCAAGCGGCTCAACACCAACCCACATAGCGCCCGTGCACTATAATTCAGCGATGGCTGTGGTAGGAGCAGCACTTGTTTGAAACACGACTGTGCCATGACCACGTTTTCTTGCCGTAGATACGCAATACCCATTGCGGTAAGCACCCGCGGCCTGATGCTTTCCAACTGATTATCGTCAATCAGAATCAGCGCACTGCGGAACAGTTGAAAAGCTTCGTAAGAGAGGTCGCGCATTGAAATAAGCGTGCCGAGATTCGCCATAACATTCGCAACTAGCGCGGGTTGGTTCAGGCGTTCTGCAATCGCTTTGGCCTGGGCAAAACACCCGGTCGCGGCGGTGAAATCGCGTCGTTCTAGGTAGGTAACCCCTAAATTGAGGTAAGCGTACCCTGTCGATTCGGGGTTATTGATGGCATTCCCTAACTCCAAAGCGCGCTGAAAATACGCTTGTGCTTCATCATAATTCCCGGTTTCGAAGAGCAGTAAGCCGAGGACATTCTGATTGTGCTGGGCAATGCCCTTGAGATTGTCATCAAGGGACGCATAGTCGTCGCCTAATTCGGTTGATAATTCGTGCGCGTATTCCAGCGCCGTTTCAAGTTCACCGAGGCTGAGGTAATAACGGGCGATGTTTGATCGGATCGAGTATTGCAGCAACTTGTGCGGATGTGCCTTCGCCCATTTGTCTGCTGCACCAAGGTGATACAGCGCATCATCATGCTTCCCCGTCTGCGTGTATAGATCGCCCAAATTGTAATGGAGTGAAGCATAGCGTTCGCTCATTTCTACACGCTGGGCGATTTCAAATGCTAGCTGCAGTGCTTCTAGGGCGCGAGCAAATTTGCCCTGAAATTTAGCGAGTTTGCCAATATAGAAGAGGGTTTGCACTTGTAGTGTCGGTGCTAACTTGAAGTGTTCATGAACATACACCAGCAGTGTGTAGACCTTAGCGTATAACCCGCGCTGTTCGAAATACGCGTAGGCTTGGTGTAATAGCTCGACAGCTTGTGCTTGCAGGGTTGGAAATTGATCGGTGAAGACGACCATTTCAAACATCAGCAGGATATTCTGCTGGAATTCGTCCAGACGTTCAAACTGTTGATACGATGTGCGAACTACGTCGAGGTGATAGCGGACAAACGCATGTTGGATTAACCGGGTGAAATGGTTTACGGTCGGGTTGCGCTTCTCAATGAAAGACAGCACAATCGGGTGTAGGGCATAACGGGTCTCAGGCGCAGGTGAGTCTAGTTGTTCAATGAGGCGCATCTCAACCAGACTTCGCAGTCGTGAGGGAATGTGAATTTCTGTGATCTTGCCAAGAACTTCTTCTAACGAAGCGACTGTAACCCCTGCATCCGGCGCAAATAATCCTATAGCGAATAAAATGTTCTTCTCGGGAGTCGTCAGATACTGCCAGAGCCATTCGAGTACTTGCTCATAGCGTTGAAAGATTGTCGGACTCGGGCCTGCCGCTTCCTCAAACTCACGTAAATGATGGATTAGACCCGCTACACGTCCACGCTGACTTTTCAACCCGCTGAGGATGATATTGAGCATTAAGGGGAGTCCTGCAGTGAGTGCTGCCAGTTCTTGCAGCAGTTGTTGTTCGCTTTCGTGTAGCCAGCCTAAGCGCTGCGTCAAAAAGCTCCGCGTTTGTTCGGCATCAAACCCCGGCAGTTGCACTTCATAAAGATTGAACTCGGGCAGAGTCCGGGCGACGAACATAATTGTGTGCGCGCATTCCAGCAAGTCTAGGACCGCAGTGAGGGTTTCTGAATTCGCCAAATGAGTGGAATAGCCCTCATCGACGATCACGACGAGCTGAGGACGCTGCAGGATCTGTTTCAGACGTTTGCGCTTGCTGCCGTAATCCAGATTGAGTAAATCCTGCCGCTGCAATTCAATCAACAATTGATTGGCGACCATTTCGAAGTCGAGTTGGGTCGGGAGTTTCAACTGCGCGATCACTGTATCTGGTTTTCGTTCTAGCAAAAGCTGTGCGGCTTTTCGCGCCATTTCGGACTTGCCGCTGCCGGGTAACCCGCTCAGACCAAATACCTGCCGTTCTCGGGAGCTAGTCAACACGGTTAGGACTTCCTCCAGCACTTCTTTTCGCTCGGTATTTGTGGTTGTTGGACTGAGCGGTGTTGTCAGCGGAAACAACGCGCTTGGCGATACAGAACTATTGCGTTTGATGAGTCGCTGCCATTCTTCCCAAGAGCGCCCCATTGGCGCTTGCCCTGTGCTCTGGCGTTGACGCAGTTGCTCCAGGTATGTATTGACCGAATCGCTGCGCATGTACAGCGCTAACCCGATCAAGATTTGCAGAGGCTTTAAGTTCGATCCTTCGCTTTGCAGCCATAGAGTGGCAAGATTCTGCGCTTCTGCCAGTCGACCTGCTTGTCTTAAGCAGTAAGTCGTCATGCGGTCGAGCAGATCGTGCTGAATCGCAGCCAGTTCTGTGCGACGGCTATGCCGCCAAGCAATGTATTCGCGATTGTCCGATGAGTAGGCTGGGAAATTACTCAGGAAAGGGTCTTGATAGAGTTTGAGGAGGGTTTGCGCTTCACCATACTCTTCTTCAGAGAAAAACAGCGCTTTGGTCAGCAAGGCGTTGGCGCGATCAACAAAATATAAGCTGTCCACCCAGAGAAATTCGCGTTTCAAGTAAATGAAGTCTTTGCTGCGTGCTTGAACGGAATTCAATCGGGAGGGTACTGCGTAAAGGGTAAAGTGCTTTTTTGCTGAAAGCGAGGTGTTGGTTCGCTGTACCGTACAGCAGTTTGACCAGTTCATCCCGAAAGTATGTGGGTTCACCCTTATCACCCATGACTGTCAATAATTTCATCGGTTGCGGTGGCAAGGTGTAGACAACGCCATTCACTCGAACTTCTGGTTCTTTGCGCAGCAGGTATAGTTGAAGGGGAGTTTCCATATCGACTCTACGAATAATTGCAGGATTAATAATCCGGCTATCTTAACATATATTTCAAATTCAACAGGAGAAATCAAAGGGAAACCAAAGGGAAGATGACGGTGCTTTACTGGGACTAGTGTAATTATGGAGTCTGTCATCATGCAATCACTAGCCCTAGGCAACCCGCACAACCGCTTTGTTCGCCGTGCTCAGGAATTGATTGAGCTCGGTATTCAGGTGCCGACGAAATATTTCGCTCGTTCTCAAACATTGTTCGAGGTGAACGAAAACTACGAGTATGTGCAGCTGAATGAAGCAATTCCTGTGGAGGGGCTGGCTGTTTGTGGGCGTGTCATGTCGATCACCGAACAAGCCGGGTATGTGCTAGTGACCATCGAAGATCAAGATGCACGGCTTCAACTTGGACTTGCGCTCAATCGCTTGAGCAAACGCCTCGCGCTGCTGCGCACGCACGTTTTTCGAGGGGATTATTTGGGCTTTGATATCAGTGCCATTACCCGGATCGATGGACGCCTCACCGGCCTAAGCGATTCATGGTGTTTCCTTGCGCTCACATATTGCGAACTGCCGGACACTCCTGACCCTGAAGTTCAGTATCGTCACCGTTCCCTCAGTATGGCAGCATACATCGATTTGCGCGAACGGTGGATCAAGCGCAGCAAAATTCTTTATCAAACGCGCCAATTCTTGCAGGAAGCGGAAATTCTTGAGGTTAATGCGCCATCTTTCAGACAGTGCGAGATCGGCGCACCCGTTTCTCTTGATAACAGCTTAAGAGCGTTGGTTACTGGCGGAATTGAGCAGGTTTACGAGTTTCACACTAACTGTAATACGGGTACGGTAGACCGTTTGAATCATCCACAGTCGCTGCAATTGACTTGCTGGATGGCGCTGAAAACCCCGGAAGACGCAATGCACTTGGTTGAAACCCTGATAAACCATCTAGCCCACAAATTTCATTCCACGGACCTGATTCAATGGCTGCCGTTCGAGCGGTTGAGCACATCACCTCAGGTTGACCTCAAAACCGTGTATGAAGATCCGTACGTGGAACTCGACCTTTCTCCCCATTGGGCACGGCGCACGGTCGCCCAGTTGATGGTGGATATTTGGTGTATCGATTTCACGACCCTTGCAACGGTTGAAGATGCGGTCAACGCTGTCGTTCAAGCGGGCTTAAATCTCTGGTTTTCCCGAATGGGACTCTGTCGAGGATGTCATGACCGCCGCCTTTAAGCAAATCGCTGCCCCGACCCTGATTCAGCCGACATTCGTTGTCCAAACGGCATCACACAGCGAGTTCATAGAACAGTTTGAACTCTATATTAACGGGATTTCGTTCGCTGCCGGGTACAGGGATTGGTTGGAGGATGAAGCGTATCGCTCCGAACTGATGTTAGGGCAACCGCTGAGCACTTGTTGGTCGCTGCAAATAGAACGATTGGTCATGCTTTTGCTCGGGGTGGAGGATATTCGGGATATTGTCACAATAACGTGATCAAATACAAAAATCAAGGCACCCTGGTTAAGCAGCGCGGGTCGATTGGCATAGTGGGTGCGGATTCGCCCCACAAGTGCATCAGCCCACGCTGCTGGACGAGCTAAGCAAGCTGAGTTAACGGCTTGCACTCTGGATCGGTAGTTGCCGAATGTTGCCTTTTGCTGCCTCTTAGGCGCAAACTGTTGGAAACAACGAAGACGGACGAGAAGGCCATCGCACCCGCGGCGAGCATGGGCACGAGCAACCCGAGCATCGCGACCGGGATGAGGATGATGTTATAGATGAACGCCCAGAACAAGTTCTGGTAGATCGTGCGCATGGTAGCTTTGCTGAGCTGAATGGCGCGCGCCACGCTGCGCAGATCACCGCTCACGAGCGTCACATCCGACGCTTCGATGGCGATGTCTGTGCCGGTGCCAATCGCCATGCCGACATCGGCTTGGGCGAGCGCGGGCGCATCATTGATGCCATCGCCGACCATCGCGACCTTCTTACCCTCGGCTTGCAGTGTTTTGACCGCCTCCACCTTCTGATCGGGCAGGACCTCCGGCAGCACCCGCGTAATGCCCACCTCGTCGGCAATCGCCTGCGCCGTCTTCGCGTTATCCCCGGTGATCATCACGACTTCCAAGCCAAGCCCGCGCAGTGTAGCAATCGCTTCACGCGAGGTCTCTTTGACTGTGTCCGCGATGCCGATCACGCCAATGACGCCGCTCTCGTCGGCAACGAGGATCGCCGTTTTGGCGTGCGCTTGCAGCGTTTCGACATGCGCGTTCGGCTCAGCGGAGATATAGCGCGGGCTGCCCACACGGATCAACTTGCTGTCGATGGTGGCGCTGACGCCGCGTCCCGACTCCGACTCAAAGCCCTGCGGCTGAGTGAGCGGCAGATTTTTGGCTTTCGCCGCCTCGACCACCGCCTGACCGAGCGGATGTTCGCTGCCTCGCTCGACGTTGGCCGCGAGGCGCAGCACGTCATCCGCGCTGAGGTTGCCAGTAGCGATGACATCGGTGACCGTCGGTTCGCCTTTGGTGATGGTTCCGGTTTTGTCGAGGGCGATAACCTGTAAGCGATGCGCGTTTTCCAGCGACTCGCTGTTCTTAAACAGGATGCCCATCTCCGCGCCGCGCCCGGTGCCGACCATAATGGCCGTCGGCGTGGCGAGGCCTAACGCGCACGGGCAGGCGATGACCAGCACGGCGACCGCGTGGACCATCGCTGTTGTGAAGCCAACCTGACCGATTACCAACCAGCCAAGGAACGTTAGCAGCGCTAGTCCGAGGACGATGGGCACAAACACAGCCGACACCTGATCGGCGATGCGCTGGATGGGGGCTTTCGAGCCCTGTGCCTGTTCAACCAGGCGAATGATCTGCGCGAGGGCGGTTTCTGCGCCGACGCGGGTGGCTTCGATGATCAGTCGTCCGCTTTTGTTGACGGTCGCGCCGATCACCGGGCTGCCCGTTGCTTTGTTGACGGGGAGGCTTTCGCCTGTGAGCATCGACTCGTCGACCGAGGAGCGGCCTTCGATCACCACGCCATCCACGGGGATGCGTTCGCCGGGGCGCACGATCAGCGTATCGCCCGCAACGACATCATCCACGCTGATTTCCATTTCGACGCCTGCGCGTAGTACCAATGCCGTCTTGGGCGCGAGATTCATCAGCTTCTTGATCGCTTCGCTGGTCTTGCCCTTAGCGCGCGCTTCGAGCAGCTTGCCGAGCGTGATTAGGGTGATGATGACTGCTGCCGTCTCAAAGTACACATGATCGCCCACTTGATCCTGAACGCCGAGCACGATCGCGATTAACACGGCGACGCTGTAAATGTAGGCGGCGAGCGATCCCATCGCGATCAACGTGTCCATATTGGTGGTGCGGTTCTTGAGCGCCTTCCACGCGCCGACGAGGTACTGCCGTCCGACGTAGAACTGCACCGGGGTTGCCAGCAAACCGAAGACGAAGGGGAAACCCGCCCACAGCAGCCACGATACCAGCGGCGAAACCGTGGGTTCCATCGCCATCCCCATGCTGTCAACGGTCGGCGCGGACATCATGGCCTGCATGACGAAGTCGCGCCCCATGCTGAGGATGAACAGCGGCACGGTGAACAGCAGACCGATGAGCAGGTTGCGTTCCTGCCGCTGGATTTCAGCCTCACGCGCCGCGCGTTCGGCATCGACTTCTGTCCCCGGCGCAGCCTTCGAGAGATCGAGCACGCCGTAACCGGACGCCTCGACCGCCTTGACGAGATCCGGTCGGCGGACCGCGCCGGGCAGATAGGTCACGGTCGCCTTTTCGTTGGCGAGGTTCACATTGACACCCAGCACCCCCGGCGCTTTGTTGATCGCGCGTTCGACGTTGCGGACGCATGAGGCACACGTCATGCCCGTGATCGGCAGTTCGATGGTCGCGGTGGCTACGCCATAACCCGCATCCTTGATCCGGTCGATCAAGAGATTGGTATTGAGTTTCGTCGGGTCAAAGACGACGCTGGCGCGTTCGGTGGCGATGTTCACATTGACCTCGGCCACGCCGTCGGCCTTCTTGATCGCGCGTTCGACGTTGCGCACGCAGGCCGCGCACGTCATCCCCGTCACAGGTAAATCGATACGTACTTCCGTCAAGATACTACTCCTCTTCCAACGCGGCAAATGCGCGTTCCATGTCTTGAGCTTCCGAGAAACTTTCCAGTATCGGGCATTCGCTGATCGGGTGTTCGCCGCCGGGGCAATCGTCATTCAGCGTGACGAGCACATCGCGCATGGCTGTCAGCGCGGCGATCTTCTCGTCAATCTCGGCGATCTTGCCGCGTACGACTTTGCGTACGCTGCCGCAGGTTGCCTCCTCGCTGAACTTGAGATCGAGCAGCAGCTTGATTTCGGTGAGTGAGAAGCCGACCGCCTGCGCCCGTTTGATGAAGCGCACGCGCTGCACCGTTTTGGGCGCGAACAGACAGTAGTTTGCCTCGGTGCGGTCGGGTGTGGGCAGCAAGCCGTTGCGCTCGTAATAGCGGATGGTTTCGCGATTGACGCCGCTCTGTTTCGCCAACTCACCGCGTTAGGTCGCTCATGGCTTTCCCCGTTCAATCAACTTGGTGGTAACTCTACACCTTGTACTAGGTACAAGGTCAAGGGGTAAAAAAGGGATGAGATTCATCCTATAAACCTGAGACGATGTATAGTAACGGGGTCTTACAACCCAGACAGGCGGAGACTGAACACTTTGACGATCCTACATGAAGCCGATGTTGTAGGGACAAGGCCTGCCTTGCCCCTACGCTGGATCAAGCAGCATCGTTTGCGCATCATCCATGCCGGGATATTAGCTACGTTCGCTCTCATCCCGGTGTGGTATCGCTTCACGAGTGTGCCGCCGCTGTTCCCGCCGCTGTATGTCTCCAATTTCCTGATTCTGCTGCCAATGCTGTTCACGATCACTGCGTGGGTGATCATGGGGGTGCCGGGACTGCGCGATCTGCGCCGTTCGCGCTGGGGACGCTGGTGGACGCTGGCGCTGCTGCTGCTGGCCCCTGTGGGCGTTCGCCTCGACGCTGTGGGCGTTTCAGCGGCGCAATTACCCGGAGGTCGGGCAGACGGCAGCGCTTCAATTCGGGATCGTGGCACTGTTCGCGGTCGTGTGTGCGTGTGCCGCGCCGCGTCCACGACACATCGTCGCGACGCTCGCGGTCGTGTGTGCGCTCAACGGGCTGATCACAGTCGGGCAGGTGTGGAATATGGGCGCGCTTGGTTTGCGCGGGCTGGGCGAATTTTTTTACAACGTGGAGTCGAACTGGATCAGCATTTTGCGCGCGGGTGACTTGACCTATGTGCGCCCCTACGGCTTGATGCCGCATCCTAATGCACTGGCGGGCACGTTGATGGTCGGCGTGCTGGCGGCCTGCGCGTGGGTGATCAGCGCGCGGCGCGGGCGCTGGTTGGCAGGTGTGGGCATCGTCACGCTGGGCGGGTGGGCGCTGCTGCTCACATTTTCGCGCGCGGCGTGGATCGCCGTGGCGCTCGGTGGGGTGCTGCTGCTCCCGTTCGCCCGCCCGCTGATCACGCGGCGGGCCTTACTCGTGATGGGCACGGTAGGGCTGGTTGGCGCTCTCTTCTTCATCAGCTATCGTCCCTTCTTAGCCGCGCGGGTGGGTGTTGGGGATGGGCAAGAAGCGATTGAACTGCGCTCGATCTCGGATCGGCTGGTGTTCACCGATTTCGCGCTGCGGTCGATTGCCGAACGTCCGATCTTCGGCGTTGGCATTGGCAATTTCCCGTGGCGGGCGAGCTACTTCATCGTCGGCACGCACTACGATCTGCGGGGCGACAATGTGCACCACGTGCTGCTCTCGGCATGGGCGGAACTCGGCACGGTCGGGTTGGTGCTGGTGCTGCTCGCGCTGATCTTCGCAGCCCTCGCTATCGGGCAGCGCCTGCGAGATCGCACGGTGCCACACGAAGACCGTGCCGGGTTGATCGCACTGGCGGCGATCACCGTGGCGTTGATCGTCGTCGGCTTCTTCGATCATTACCCGTGGACGATGGTCCAGATGCAAACGGCGTGGTGGGGGTTGATGGGCGCGGCGCTGGCACAACCTCAGTTGACCCCGTCGGACTGAACAGCGTTACCATTGTCGGCGGTTTAGGTGGCTGGTGGAGCTACCCGCATTGCTTGCAGGATGATGGTATGTACGACTTCACGAAGCCTTCTACAAAGTTGCTGGAGCACAGCGCCGCGCACGCTGAATTCTGTCCTGACGGGTGTTCGGGCGCAATTTGTGTCAGCATGGTTTCGCCGACATGGAGCAGGTAGACGCGCTGATCGCCGCGCTCAACCTGCAACCGGGCGATCAAGTCCTCGAACTTGGCTGCGGCAACGGCATGGTCGCCGAATACATTGCGGAGCAGACGGGTACACACATCACAGGCGTGGATTACAGCCCGCAGGGAGTCGACCAGGCGCAGCGGCGCACGGCAGGCAAGCGCGAGCATCTCACGTTCGCGGTTGGCGACCTCAACACGCTGGAACTGCCCGCAGCGACCTACGACGCGATTATCTCCATCGTTCGATTCATTTCAGTAACGACTACACGCGCACCGTCCGGGGATGGCGGGCGGCACTGCGTCCCGGTGGGAAGCTGACGCTTTTCTACGCCTATGGACGGGAGCCATGGGTGGCGAAAGACGATTTCCCTGCGGAAAACCTCGCGCCGGAACGGACGCCGCTCGCTGCCGCGCTGATCGCGAACGGGCTGCGCTTCACGACGCAGAATTTCACGGCGCAGGATCACGCGCTGGCCGTGCGGCGCACAGCGGTGCTCGATGACCTGCGACCGCAGTTTGAAGCCGAAGACATCCTCTTCATCTGGGAGAACCGCTGTGGGGATGCTCAGGGGTGCGACAGGCCATCGAGGAAGGGCTGCATGCACGTTATTTGTATCGCTCCGAAACATGATCGCGCAGAGGTGCAACAGAACTCGATAGTTCTAAGAATACAAGGTATTACTCTTTTCGGTAAATAAGTTGTAATGCGCTTTGGATTGCGGATCGAGCATAACGGGTGGCTAGCTGATCTATCTGCCCCGCACGTTGACCCGAGGTCGCCCGCTATGCCTGACTTCCTGTTGGAAATCCGAAGCCTTTTCGAAAGCGGCGAACAGGATGACGCTCTGGATCTCCTCCAACTGCACTTGGACGCGCATCCGCATGACGCCGACGCCCTGATCCTCAAGATCACCTTTGGTCTCGACCTCAGAACAGCAGCATGAGTTCATCGGCACGGCACTGCTGGAACTCGATCCAGCACCGCAGCGCGCCGAGCTTATGCGGCAGCGCGACGCGCTCGTCAAGGATTTGCTGCGCGAGGGACGCGAACACCTGAAAACGCGCTCACCATTTCGCGCCTACGACCCATTCGACAAAGCCGCGCTGCTCGCCCCGCGCGAAGCCTATATCCCGCTGGCGGCGGGCTGGCGCTCCTGCGTCACCCGCACAATCGCGTCGAGAGCCCCTTCGGTGGGCTGAATGCGCCGCCGTTCGGGTCTGGTCTGACGAAAGCGCCGAATCCTGGTTGGTCGGGGGCAGGTGGAAGTATTTCCGCGCTGCCTGCGACCGGGCGACCGACGCCGCCATGCGTGAACGCGCGATCTATCATCTGGTCAAACATTGGCTGTCCCAGGACAAGATCACGCAAGAGGCGCTGTCGCTGCTGTTGAGATCAAAGCGCCGCAGCAGCGGACGCTCAAAGTGATCGCTGAGGCCGCTGACGGGGTCGAAGCGACAACGCTGGCGACCGCCGCCGTGTTCCTGACC